>JAHZHC010000009.1 GCA_019420505.1 Ruminococcus sp. | reverse complement strand
AAATGAAAGTATTTAAAAGACTTGCAGCTATGGGAGCTGCTGTTATGATGATGGCATCGGTTTCGGCGATCGGAGCAAGTGCCTTTTCCGGAACTGCTTGTCCAAAAACAACAGGTGGTACTAAAACCGGATATATGTATTGTATGAATACAGGTTCTCACACATATAATACTGTATCAGGTACAGCAAGAACTGCCGGGACAACCGTTTATACATTAACAAAACCAAAATACGATATTCAGGGCAATATTGATGTGACGTTATCAGCAGCCAACGGTGGTGGTAATGCGCAACATACTTATGGTAATTCAGTTTCTTGTTCATTAAGCACAAAAATATCAACATCAAAAACAACAGTTAGATCTACTCATAGCATCTCAAATACCGGTTCTTATGGTCTATGCTCCTATACATTAACATCGTATAACGTATAATGATTAAAAGGCTGCTGAATTATGAGAATAATATTTAATAATATAGTAACATTCGGCAGCCTTTATCAATTTTGAAAGGTGAATATAATGAAGATAAAGAAAAGTGCTTTAATTATTGCTGTTACTACATTATTACTTGCTTTTCTTATAATTATGATAATAATATTGTATGACAATAAAAAAATAACAGTACAAAAAAACACATATCCGATTGGCATATCTTCAATGGTGTATTTTCAAAATTTTGCAACAAGTGTATGTGAAGATGGAGACTTTATTTACATATCTACACTTTGGGGAGACACATATGAATATGATAAGAAAAAAGATAAAATAATTGAAATTCCCAAAATTGATGATGGAACACACTATACTTGCATGAATTCCATTAATAATAAACTATATGCAATATCCTCTGTTTTTATGGACTCCGGTAGTGATGTAAAAGTGATAAATAAAAACTTTAACAATGAGGATTATGAAGAATTGTTTCAACTTGATAAGACAAAAATTACGGGAAACATATCGGTGAGTGAAAATAATATTTTCTTTTATGCAGAGGGAGATGCTTCTTTTAATGAAAATAAAAATGAAACATATAAACTTTCATTGTATATGTTTGATTTAAATACTGGAAGAAAAACACTATTGACTGATAATATGCATAATTATTATATTCAAAATAACAGAATATATTTTTCAAGGTATAATATGAATAAAAATACTATGTCTCTGTTCTATATAGACTTTGATAATATAAATAAAGTTATTGATACAGGAATACTAGTAAATTCTGATGTAAACTCATATTATTATATGTTTCTTCCTGTAGACAATAAAATTTATTATTCTAATGCTACTAACACCTTGTATTGCACAGATTTAGATAACAACAAGACTGAAACTATATACACCGGTGCTGATAATGAAATAATTTATTTTTATAATATTTTTAATGACGATATGATAATTCAAAGCAAAGTACATATAAATGATTACTATTTTGACTATTTATATAGAGTAAACCTAAAAACAAACGAAAAAAAGGATTTAATCAGCTACGAAGACAAAAGTCAAGTTGCAGGATTTATTGTTTTTGATAATAAAAAAGATAATGATAATTTTATTGTAATAAGATCAAAAGATGATGCTAACGGTCCTGGTACTAATTATGATTACTGGATATACAATAAAGATTTTAAAAGTAAATTAATTTTCAGTGATTTAAAAGAAGGGATTAACAGCAATTAATTACTGTTGTTTTATGGTGAAAAATGTTCAAAAAGAAAAAACTAATTATAACTTTGATGATAATTCTGACTTTATTTATTATAAGTTTTACTTTTTTTAAATTTATATGTAAAAAAACATCAACAAATGAAAACACAAATAAATATGAATTTATTAATTATGAAAACAGCATGTACTCTAATCTTCCGTCAGGTAATATGGGAGATTTTTTATATTTTAATGATTTTATTACTGATTACTATGGGGAATATGATACCTTGAAGCAAAAACAAATTCAAATGCCTATAGCAGGAGATATAACAGATTTAAACTTTTATAACGGCGACCTATATTGTCTTCATGCTGATTCTAATGGTAAACTAAGTATTGTAAAATGTGATGTTAATACGGGAAATTATGAAACAATCTATATCCCTCCCGAAGGTGTAGAGGGGTTATATAACTTTTCAATGACTACTGATGGATTAATGTTTTTTTTAGAAAGAAAACCTACTTCAGAGGTTGCAATTGGAAAATCTATTGATGATAAAGACGGTTACACCATAAACTACACTTTATATATTTACAATCCCAAAACAAAAGAAAAAAATGCTCTTGCCGAAGGTGTAGACAGATATTACATAAGCGGAAACAGACTTTATTTTGATAAAGTGCATTTTCTGAAACAAACAGAAGAGATATTCTATATTGATTTTGACAAACCCGAAGAGGTAATTGATACAGGAATATCCTGCAGAAATGAGGACGCTGTTCATAATGGATACAGTGGCTGGTTTTATGTAGATGATGAATATATTTATTATTCGGGCGGAACTGAAAATTATTATCGACGTTCCATAAAAAATAATGAAGAAGAATTGCTTTATACATATTCAGATTCTAAAGGGTATATCACACGATGCATTGAATTCAATGGAAAACAAATTATTTATGTTCGCTGTGCTTATGATAATGAGGTCGTTTTCGGAGCAAAGCTTTTTGAGCTTGATACTGAAACAAAAGAGGTTAAAAATATCTGGACGGATACTCAGGAAGAATTGTTAGTCGATTATAATACCTTTAAAGGAAATAATAATTATTTTTATTTAACAAGCTGCAACACACAAGAAACAAACTGTACAACCTATTATGTAATAAATTCTGATTATTCAAAAAAAGAAATGTTTAAAAACTCCAACTGGAACTACTTAAGGTGATGACATGGCAAAACGAAATAGGATAATCTACATCATACAATAAACTATGTTACTGTCGGTTGTACTGTAATGCAAATACTTTAATTAACCAACTTTGCGTTTTTTATGTTTATTCCTAAAAAAACGGGGTATCATAACTATGCAGAATTATTAACAATAATTTTATCAATAGGTATTATTGTTTTAAAAAAAATAACAATAATTATAAAAAGGTCTTGCAAATTCATAATTTATGTTGTATAATATGAGTAGAATTTTTTTAGGAGGTAAATTAATTATGGCAGTTAAAGTCGCAATTAATGGTTTTGGACGTATTGGACGTCTTGCATTCAGACAGATGTTTGGTGCTGAAGGTTATGATGTTGTTGCTATCAACGATTTGACTAAGCCTTCAATGCTTGCTGATCTTCTTAAGTACGATACAGCTCAGGGTGGTTATTGTGGTAAAATCGGTGAAAATCTTCACACTGTTGAAGCTGATGATGAAGCTGGAACAATCACTGTTGACGGCAAGACTTTAAAAATTTATGCTATGGCTAATGCAGCTGAACTTCCTTGGGGCGAAATCGGTGTTGACGTAGTTCTTGAGTGTACAGGTTTCTATTGCTCAAAGGCTAAAGCTCAGGCTCATATTGATGCCGGCGCTAAGAAAGTTGTTATTTCAGCTCCTGCTGGAAACGACCTTCCTACTATCGTTTTCTCAGTAAATGAAAATACACTTACAGCTGATGATACAATCATTTCAGCTGCTTCATGTACAACAAACTGCTTGGCTCCTATGGCTAAGGCTCTTAATGATTATGCTCCTATTCAGAGCGGTATCATGTCAACAATTCACGCTTATACAGGTGACCAGATGATTCTTGACGGTCCTCACAGAAAAGGTGATATGAGAAGAGCAAGAGCAGGTGCTGCTAACATTGTTCCTAACTCAACAGGTGCTGCTAAGGCAATCGGTCTTGTTATTCCTGAACTTAACGGCAAGCTCATCGGTTCTGCACAGAGAGTTCCTGTTCCAACAGGTTCTACAACAATCCTTACTGCTGTTGTTAAGGGTGCTGATGTTACAGTTGACGGAATCAACGCTGCTATGAAGGCTGCTGCTTCCGAATCATTCGGTTATAACACAGATCCTATTGTTTCTTCTGACGTTATCGGAATGAGATTCGGTTCACTCTTTGACGCAACACAGACAATGGTTGCTAAGATTGCTGACGATCTCTATGAAGTTCAGGTTGTTTCTTGGTATGACAATGAGAACTCATACACAAGCCAGATGGTAAGAACAATCAAGTATTTTGCTGAACTTGCTTAATGCTCGGCCGCACGGGTCTTATCACGTTATTAGTTTGTAATATCATTGGTTTTGACCTCGCTGTGGAAAGTTTGATTAAGTGATAATCAATTTTCACTTAATACAGACTGTAAAGATTATAATTAATTAAGAGCTGTCCTTTTTAGGTCAGCTCTTTTTTATTTATTAGTAACCTTATTGTCGGTTCTATTTAAAATATAATCCACAGAAACATCATGGAAGTTTGCAAGCTTTATAAGTATTTCAGTCGGAATATCCAGATCCCCCCGTTCATAATTGCTGTAAACCCGCTGACTGCAATTTAAAACCTTTGCAATTTCAGTCTGAGTCATATCAGCATCCTCTCTTAAATTTCTTATTCTAATATACATAACCTTCCCCTCATTGGTCAATTTTTACAAAAATATTCTTTTTTATTTATTAAGTTTATTATATATGATAATGAATTTTATATTGACTTTTAGCGGAAAATCCGCTATACTATCATTGTTGGCCAAATTTTTAACATTTATACTTTATCAGACTTTTATGTTTTTTATAGTTTTAAATGTTTATAACAAGCACTATGGTTGTTATTTACAGGAATTTATGCGTTGTTTGTTAAGTTTGTATACCCAAAGTATTGATACTACAGAGAAAATAATCCTTAATATTAAATGCGCCAAAAAGTTTCTACCCAACTATAGTAAATATTTAGACTTGTTCTTATAATTCGGAATAAGCAAATTTAATAAATTAATGCTTATTCCCCATATTAAATTTACTGTTAACATCAGAAAACCTACTTTTATATTATAAGGGGTTAAAAATATTGAAGAGAGGATCATAACAATATCATGCAGAAAAAAATAATCGGAGCAATCTTAAGTTTTATTATTTTATTTTCATCTTCTGTAACCGGATTTGCGTCTTATAATCCGGAATTGCAGACACAGGAGAACATTATTGAAAACACTCTTACAAACTATCAGATTTTTGCAAAGAATAATATTAATATTCAAAGTCATGTCGTTGGAGGTATTGCCGCAGGAGGTTCAGCAGAAATAGAATCATGGGGTGATATAAGCATTGTCCCCTCGTATTTGAACCATGTAATTAAAGCAGGCAACTTCGCAGCAGGTAATTTAATGAATGAAGAATATTCTAAATTCAAAAATACAAACTGTTATTATTCAACTGCTGAAAGCAATATCAATGTTTCAAATTTCGCCCAAAAATCGGATTATATTAATTTTGCAGATATATTTGATAAAATTCAGTCTGAATGTAATGAAATTTCTAAAAATTCTTACACAGTATCAATCAATGACTGTAAGATGTCTGAAAACGCCTGGTCATTCAGCGAGGTTACATTAGATCTTTCAAAACATAAAAACTATAATATTCCCTATTCTATATATGAACAAATTGATTTAATTAACTTTATCGGTGTTGATGGAACCGACCAATTATCAAATGGAAATTACAGCGTATCTATCACGGGAGTAAACGATAAAGATATAAATATTACATTTGGCTACAGCAATCCCGGAAGCGGAAAAAAGCGCATTTGCATCAATGGAAAAGAATTAAGCAATGATAATTCTTTCAAAAATCTTATCGGATGTGAACAAGGCGGTCAGGTAAATCTCAACGGAATGACTCTTATTTGGAATTTCCCTGACGCACAAGGCAATATCTCACTGGAAAGATTAGCAGGACATATCGCTGCCCCGAATGCTCACATTGAACTTTTAGGAGGAAATTATGAAGGCGGAATTATAGCAAACAGCATTTATTCTAACTCCGAAGGACATTTTTTCAGCTATCTTTCATTGAAATTTTTGCCTCAGGATGATTCAAATAATGAAGCATCAGATGTTTCCACTAAAGATGATAGTTCCTCTGAACTTGATTTAAATGTTTCAAAATGCAAATTTCATTACACAGATGATTTCGGCAACGATCTGATGACCAATGAGTTCTCAAAAGTTACAAAACTAAGATCAATTGTTTATTTTACCCCAAAAGCACCACGATTTCTTAATGTCCAGGGTTATAATCTTATAGGCTGGCAGGAGCTTAATGACGATGGAAGTGTTAAAAGAGAGATAAGAGGAGACGACATTGACGATATCTGTAACAAATTAGAAGAAACACGATATCCGGCAGGTCAATTAATCACATTTAAAGCTATTTATGAAATTCCGGATGATCCTTATACGCTCACTGTAACAAACGGAAGCGTATATGTAATGGAAAATAAAAATGATACTGATTATAACTACAAGCTTGATAAAAAAGATACTTACAAATTCGCAAACTATGAACAGATAAAACTGTCTGCTCCGGAAACCAACTCCTACGGTTCTTTTCAATATTGGAGCTTAAACGGAATGGTTTATTCATATGACAATACGATATTTTTCAGTACATGGTGTGATGCAGATTTCGAGGCAGTATATTCAGAGGAAGAAGCAACAATAACACCGGCAGCATTTATATCAAACGATGTACAAGAATTCGGATTTGAGACATCTGATACAAACTATCATAAAATTACTTTTAACTGCGCTTTCTATATTCCTAATAATGTAGAATTTATATCGGCCGGCTTAATCTTCACTCCAACACAGTCCAGCATAGAAGATCTTACAAATGTAACCGTATCAGAAATATCATTGACTAATCTGCCTGTTAAAACTGCTGTATCAACAGCACGGAAGGATCAGTTGTATGAAAACGCAAACAACCAAGTTCTTATGTCCTTGACGGGAATGAAGAACGGAGTAAGCCGATATGCAAGATCGTTCCTTATCTACAAGGAAAACGGAATATACAAAGTAGTATTTTCAGAGGGCCTTGCAGGAATTACAACATCACAAATACAATAGTAAAAACGGAGGAGAAAAATGATATGAAATATAAAAAACCTTCTATGGAAATTTATGAATTTGAAACCGAGGACGTTATAACGTCAAGCAACAAAGAAGTATCTGTACCAACAGGTATAACGCAAGCGCTTACCGATGTAGTAACTCCCGATCCATGGGGTGAAGATGAATAATTTAAAAATACAACAGGCAGACAAATTACGTCTGCCTGTTGCTTTTATTATGAATATTACTATAACTTCCCCTTTCGTCTGGGGTTTTAATTACCCGGTTGAAATTAATAGTTATTGATATTCCTATTGACAAAATGGTGTTTTATAGTGTAAACTTATTATAAGAAGTAATAATTTTTCTCAAATAAATTTAAAAGGACGATGATTTATGGACGATGCCGGGCGATTGTGGCAAGGCTTTATTATTTGTGCGATAATTATAATTTTAATGTTCTTCTTTACAGTATGCGAAAATGCAATTATTGAAATAAGTGATTCAAAACTCAAGAAGCTGACTGGGCAATCAAAACACGGAAAACACCTTAAAAAGCTTGTTGATAAACCAAACAGATTGGTCATGACAAATCTTATTTCAAGAGCAATTATGATAATTATTCTCTCTGCAAGCGCTACTGCTTATTTTTTTGTTCCCCTAAGAAAAATTTTCTTAGACATTTTCAGCTTTGCAACTGAACCAAAATGGGGTCATTTTGCGATTAATCTGCTCACTTTCTTCATTATTATATGTATACTTGCCATGGTAATAACTGTTTTTGGCTTGAACCTACCGAAGCGGCTTTGCTCCGGCGGAAAGATAAGCGACAGATTTATTTTAAATATCAGCGGACTTTACAGAATATTTCTTGCTGTATTTCTGCCGCTTGAAATAATAGCATCAGGAATCACAACCGCATTTTTAAAGCTATTTGGTATAAAAACAAAAAATGAACATGATTCGGTAACTGAAGAAGAAATTCTTATGATGGTTGACGCCGTAAATGAAACAGGCGGAATAGAAGAAGCTCAGGCCGAAATGATCAGCAATATTTTTGAATTTGATGATTTGGAAATCAGTGATGTTATGACTCATCGAACTGAAGTCGTTGCAGTAGAAATAAAATCATCGGTAAAAAAAGCAGTTGAAATTGCTATTAATGAAGGCTTTTCAAGAATTCCTGTGTATGAAGATAGTATTGATAATATCTGCGGAGTAATTTTTGCAAAAGACCTTTTAACTCTTGTTTTATCTGAAGCCCCTGAAAAAATGAAGCTGAAGGATTTTATTAGAGAAATAAAATATGTTCCCGAAAGCAATAGCTGCGGCGAACTATTTGAATATTTTACATCTCAAAAAAATCATATTGCTGTCGTTGTTGATGAATACGGCGGAACCGCAGGAATCGTAACCATGGAAGATCTGCTCGAATCCATTGTAGGAAATATTCAGGACGAATATGACGATGAAGATGAAGAAATTCAGGAAATTACTCCTAATACTTTTGATATTTTAGGAAGTGCAGATCCTGAAGAAGTAATGGAAATATTGGGCAAAAAGCTGCCTGATAACGAGGATTATGATACTATAGGAGGTTTCGTTACTGATCTTTTGGGTTATATTCCGGAGGATGGGCAAAACCCTGAGTTAACTTGGGAAAACATCGAATTCTCAATAATAAAAACTAAGGATAACAGAATTGAAAAACTTCGTGCAGTTATAAAAAAGAAAGAAGTTCTAACTGAACATGAATAAACTATTTACCAAGGGAGAAATAATGATATCAGTAAATAAATTAATTTGTCTATCAGCCGCCGCAGCTTTATTATGCTGCAGCGGCTGTATGTTCAAGGGAACAGATATTAAAGATAATAATGACATCTCCGAAACATATAAGAGCACTGCCTCAGTGTATATATCAGATAAATCTGATTCTGAAATAACTGGGAGCAAATTTGAATCCTCTTATAATATAACTGACTATTCACAAAATATAAGCTATTATACATCGTCATTTACAGAAAAAGAACAAAACGCTTTTAATGAAATATATAACGGAATTATGAACTATCAAACAGAAATAGACATTGACAGCGGAATTGTAAACGTTAACGACATTGGTGATTTTCTAACTTTTTTAACCTCGGTATGCTCAGAGATTCATCAATTGTCAGGAAATTACGGCTTATACACAGATGATAACGGATATGTTACCGGCCTTGAAATGAACTACAGCAGAAACAAAAAAGTCGGTATGAAAGAGCTTTTTGTTCTCAATGAAAAGATAAATCAGATATGCCAAAATGCGTCCTCCTTTTCTGAATATGACAAAATCAAATATTTTCATGATTATATTGTGCAAAACTGTAGCTATGATGCAAACGGCAAAAACATATACTCAGCTTACGGCTGTTTGATTGACGGCAAAGCTGTCTGCGAGGGATACTCCAAAGCGTTTGCTATGCTTTGCCAAAAATCAGGTATACCTTGTATAAATATATTGGGCGAAGCAATGGACGAAAAGAATAAAACTCAATCTCACATGTGGAACATGGTTAACCTTGACGGCGACTGGTATCATGTTGATACTACATGGGATGATCCAATAAACCTTTTTGGAAATAATTATATCAGATACGATTATTTTAATGTCAGCGATGACATGGTTAAAAGCGACCACAAACCAATATCGAATAAATATATGAACTATCCTAAAGCAAATGAAACCGATAAAAATTTGTTTATAAAACAAGGACTATATATCTATGATAACAACGACAGTAAATCTGTTGTTGAACAAATTGTTAAGAAATGTTTATTGAACGGAGAAAAATATATTCGCTTCAGATGTCAGTCTGAAGAAAAATATCAGTCAGTAATTAACGATTTGTTTAACAAGTCTGATAATAATTCAGGCTTTTTTTCTATACTTGAAAATGCAGTTAATGAAATCGGCGTACAGGTTTCCACTGATGAATATTCAATTGTGGAAAACGATAATACCAAAGTAATAACCATTCAACTAAAAGAAAAATAATAATCTGATTTATATTCATACTTAAATAATAAATACAAAACTAATTAGTCAAAATTAACATTATTTTAATGGACAATGGCTTATTTTTGTAAACCGAAACGAGCAAAAGTCCTTGACTTTTTAATGAAAATATGTTATATTTGTTTTTGGTTTAAATACACTTGTGCGTTGGAGGTGGACTGCTTTGCCCGGAAAAGACAGTAAATTAGTCATTGTAAGTTCTGAAGTTTTGCCTGATATAATTTCGAAGGTCCTTTCAGCCAAACAGCTGAAAGCAAGAGGTGAAGCTTCAACATCTGCGGAAGCCTGCAGAGCTGTCGGAATTTCACGAAGCGCATATTACAAATATAAAGATTCTGTTTTCAATTATGAAGAACAATTTACTAATAATATTGTTTCTGTTTACTGCCTTTTAAGAGATGAGAAAGGTGTTCTTTCTTCAATAATTTCAAAGCTTTATGAGCTTAATACAAACATTCTCACAATTAATCAGAACATACCCATAGATTCTGTCGCTGCGGTTACTATCTCTGTCAGATTTGACCACGAAATACAGAATACCATAACTTTAAAACGTGAACTTTTAAAGCTTGACGGAGTTGTTGATGTGAAAATAGTTTCAGGCGAATAATTAATGTTTAATTACTATATAAAATGATAAACAAGGTCAAAAGAAAGGAAAGGTTATTTTTATGAGTAAAATTGCTGTTATCGGATATGGAGTTGTCGGTTCCGGCACTGTAGAGCTTTTTGAAAAAAATCGTGAATCAATATGTAAAAAGGTTGGCAAAGACTGCTCAATCAAATATATTCTTGATTTAAGAGATTTCCCTGACAGTCCCTATGCTGAAAAAATGATCAAGGACTTTAACATCATTCTCAACGATGATGAAATTGAAGTTGTTGCAGAAGTTGTGGGTGGCGCTACATTTGCATATGATTATACTAAACAGCTGCTTTCCAAAGGAAAAAGCGTTGTTACTTCAAATAAGGAGCTTGTTGCAACACATGGCGCTGAGCTTTTGGAAATTGCGAGAGCTAATAACTGCAATTACTTGTTTGAGGCAAGTGTCGGCGGCGGTATTCCTATAATAAGACCGCTTAATAAATGTCTTGCAGGCAACGAGATTGAACAAATCAGCGGTATTCTTAACGGTACGACAAACTTTATCCTTACAAAAATGATAAAAGAACAAATGGATTTTGCTTCAGCGCTTAAAATGGCACAGGAATTGGGATATGCTGAAAAAGATCCTACTGCTGACGTAGAGGGTCATGACGCTTGCAGAAAGATTTGCATTCTCGGCTCGCTTGCATTCGGAAAACAAATTTATCCTGATATGGTTCACTGCTCAGGAATTTCAAATATAACCTTAGATGACGTTGAATATGCTGAAAATGCCGGTTATGCAATTAAGCTTATAGGTTCTGTGAAGCCTGTCGATGATCAGCATGTTACTGCTATTGTATGTCCTCGTCTTGTGTCAAAAAGTAATCTTCTTGCGTCAGTTGACGATGTTTATAACGCAATTTCAGTTACAGGAGACGGTGTTGGCGATGTTCTTTTCTATGGTCAGGGTGCCGGAAAACTTCCTACCGCTTCAGCAGTTGTAGGTGATATTATAGATTGCCTGAAACATCATAACAGAGTTCTTGCTATGTCTTGGGAAGAATGCCATGATAAGAGTTATGTTGTAAACTATAAGAAAACTGATGTTTCAATGTATGTACGCATTAAAGCTGATGACGCTGAAGAACTTAAATCAGCTATATCAGGAATGTTCGGAAAGCTTATGTATATTGAGAGAAACGGCAGACCTGATAACGAAATTGCATTTATTACACCAAATATGATTGAAGAAGACATTGATTCAAATCTGACTATTCTTTCTCACTCATGTGAGATTGCAAGTAAAATCCGTCTTCTCTGATCCCTGAAAGGAAAAATTTTATGTTTAAGATACAAATACCTGCCACAAGCGCTAACCTTGGGGCAGGTTTTGACGCTTTAGGACTTGCGCTCACATTTTATAATTATGTGGAAATGGAAGAAAGCGATAGGATCGATATAAAATCATCTGACGGTCTTGATATTCCAACAGATGAAAAAAACCTGATTTATATTTCTGCCAAGGACTTGTTTAATGTCTGCGGTAAAAAGCTGGATGGACTCAAGCTCAGACAAACCAACAGTATTCCTATGGCAAGAGGATTAGGTTCGTCTTCTGCCTGCATTATTGCAGGACTGGTGGGAGCAAATAAAATGCTTGGAGATCCGCTTACGAAAGACGATTTGGTTGATCTTTCAGCACAGATTGAAGGACATCCTGACAATACCGCTCCTGCACTTTTAGGAGGAATAGTTACAGCAGTTTTTGACGGACGCAAGGTGCATTGGGTTAAGCAGGAGGTATTTACCAAACTGAAATTTGTTGCTGTTATTCCTGATTTTGAGCTTAAAACAGAACAAGCAAGAGCTTGTCTTCCAAAAGAGATTGCTCACAAAGACGCCGTCTATAATCTGTCCCGTGCTGCGCTTTTTTCTGCTTCTCTTCTTACAGGCAAATTTGAAAACCTAAGAACCGCCGTTGACGATAAACTTCATCAGCCGTATCGAATGGAACTTATTCCTCATTGCAGGGAAGTGTTCGATATTGCCTACACCCACGGAGCATACGGTGCATATATCAGCGGAGCAGGTCCAACAATAATGGCAATAGTTGATGAAAGCAACACCTATTTTGCAGGTAAAATGAAATTTTCCCTTGATAATGCGGGACTCTCCGGCTGGCAGGTTCATGAATTCAGAATTGACAACGAAGGCACAAAAATAATCGGTGTATAGTGAGGAATATTATGCTTATAAATCAAACAGATTTTGAAAAGCTGCTTTCACAGGGGAATATGACTGTCAATGCAGCTCAGTATAAAAAGTTCTATATTTACAGCAAACTGCTTGTAGAATGGAATGAAAAAATCAATCTTACCGCAATAACTGACCCGGAGGGTATTGCTTTAAAGCATTTTTATGACAGCCTTTATCCTTTTACATTAACCGATATAGATCAGGGTGCATCTGTTATCGATGTTGGCACAGGTGCAGGATTTCCCTCTTGTCCTCTGAAAATTATGAGAAATGATTTGAATTTGACACTGCTCGACAGCCTGAATAAACGCATCGGATTTTTACGTAAGATTTCAGAAGAACTTAATTTGAATGCTGACTGTGTTCATGGACGTGCCGAAGAACTTGGCAAAACAGTTGAATACCGTGAGAAATATGATATAGCTTGTGCAAGAGCTGTTGCAAATTTATCTGAGCTTTGTGAATATTGTTTGCCTTTTGTCAGAATAAACGGCAAGTTTATTGCACTTAAAGGTTCAAGCGGAAGAGAAGAATTAAACGATGCAAAAAATGCAATGAAAATTCTCGGCGGAGAATTGGAGCTATTAAAAGAATATACTCTCCCCAACGGTGACGGACGGACGCTAATAGTCATAAAAAAAATAGCCCCAACCCCGGAGAAATATCCCCGGAACAAAGGACAAATGAAAAAGAAACCGTTAGTTAATCGGTAGTCCATATCTTTTGGGAAATGAAATCATGAATAATTCAATAAAAAAACTTTCTAAAAGACTTTTTGAAAATATGTCCTATTCTGCCAAAACAGAAGAGGCAAGAATCAAAGTGTTCGAATCTTTGAATGAAGAATATAAAAAAGAGCTGAAATCTCTGAATCCAATACAATCAGAGGTACTGAATATAATCTTTATGAACAGGGAAACAGCGAAGTGAAATATCTATTTGGGAACATGGAGAAACAATGTTTGATAAAGTATGCAGTTCAGATTATCCGAGCAGCGAGCAGGAACGTTGATTACAATCCATTCCGACTCAAATTATTATATTGAACAGATTAAACTATCAGATATTCAATAGAAATAAAATATAAATCCCGCTGTTTATTTCAGCGGGATTTTTTTATTAACGTAAAATTGACTTTTACTTGTTTAAATATTCTAAATTCTTAGCAATAAGCTCACATCTCTGTTTTACACAGTCAACAGATCTCAGCGGATCTGATGGAGTATTAAATGTATAGTCCATAAGCTTGTCAATTGTCGTTGAAGCAACGTGAAGCCGTGTATCCGAAGATGCATAGTAAATATAAACCTCACCGTTTTCACGAACAATTGCACCATTTGTAAAGCATACGTTTGAAACATCGCCGACACGTTCTGCTCCATGCGGCGCAATAAATAAACCTGACGGTGAAGCAATCAATTTGCTTGGATCCTTTAGGTCGGTTGCAAATACATAAATAACATATCGTAAACCAGCAGCTGTATTTCTTACACCATGTGCAATATGAATCCAGCCTTTAGGTGTCTTAATAGGTACAGCGCCCGCACCATTCTTAACTTCTGTTATAGTATGATACTGTCTTGGTGAGATAACGACTTCATCTGTACAGATAACAGGATTTGTTATATCCTCACAAAGTCCGAAGCAAACACCTCCGCCTGAACCTGTATCGATAAAATCATCCTGCGGACGTGTATAGAAAGCGTACTTGCCATCAACAAATTCAGGATGAAGAACAACGTTTCTCTGCTGCGGAGATTTAGAAATCAAGTTAGGAAGTCTTTCCCAGGTTTTAAGGTCCTTTGTTCTGACAATGCCTGCCTGAGCAGTTGCAGCAGATAGATCGTTGCTTGTTTTATCTTTGCTTTCAGAACAGAAAACACCATAAATCCAACCATCCTCATGCTGAGTTAAACGCATGTCATAAACATTGGTTTCTTCCGGTTCTGTATCAGGAAGCTGTACAGGAAAATCCCAAAATCTGAATCCGTCCACAGGACTTTCACTTTCAGCAACCGCAAAGAATGACTTACGGTCGTTACCTTCTACACGTGCTACAAGATAATACTTGCCATTCATATAAATAGCACCGGAGTTAAGTACTGCATTAATTCCCAAACGCTCCATAAAATAAGGATTTGTTTCAGGATTCATATCATATTTCCAAATTACAGGCGCATGATCAGCAGTCAAAACAGGATTGACATATCTGTCATAAATACCGTTATAGCAAGGTGCAACGACATTTTTTTTCGCAATAAGCGCCTCATAATCCTCAATTACTTTTTTCTTATTTGTTTCAAAACACATTTTAATACCTCCGTACAACATTTTCAAGTAAAGTTACATGAATTATTATACAATAGTTTTCACGTTATTGCAATAGTAAACACAAAATTGCTTCGCATTTTTATTTATTCTACGGTGTTTTTATACTTTACAAAATTAAATCATAATAATTATATATTATTTCAGCGCATACCCCCTCTTATAAATATATTTTCCCATCTTGAATTTCTTAGCAATATAGTTTTCTTGCAATGCCGTAGAAGTAATAAACTCTGAATCCACACAGACAAAAAACTGTCTGTCACCCTGTTCCACTAAATAATAATGCTGATTAATATTTGCCATCTGATCAGCCACCTGAAAAACACCGGGACCCATAAGAAAGTCAGCAATCCATTCCTTTTTACCCAGTTTCTTAAAGCGAGTAAGTATATAAATTTTATCTGCATTAGAATACTTTGCAAGAACGCAAGCATCTTGTCTATAATAAACACCTTTTTGCATAATTTCATAATCAGCAAGATTAATTTTTTCCTTTATTCCATTTTGAATAAAATCGTTACCGTCATCAATAAGATAATCAATACTTACATTAAGTAAAGTGGATATTGACTTTAAATTATCTATATCAGGTATACCTTTTCCGGTTTCCCATTTAGTTACAGCCTGCCGTGATACACAAAGCTTTTCCGCAAATTGCTCTTGAGAATAACCAGAACTTTTTCTTGCTTTTCTTATTTTCTCTGAAATGTTCATAAAACCAACCTCCGATAAACTTTATTGATAAAAGCTGATTTTATTATAATATGAGTATTAACAAAATACAAGTAAAATTCTCATTTCATCCATGCTATTTTTCGTAGCATTTAATAAATAAACTGTTTCTTGAGCATTAGTAATGCAACAAAAAATTCTGAAAGCTTTTACTTACAGAACTGATTGTATTATTTGAATAAAATAGATGTTATTAGTCAAACAGACACAAAAATTCCCGTTACCACGAATTGATAACGGGAATTGCGCCGTCTGCGCTAAGATTGGCAGGGGCAGAAGGGATCGAACCCTCGGCACGCGGTTTTGGAGACCGCTGCTCTACCAGCTGAGCTATACCCCTATAGAAATGGTGGGCCATCAGGGACTCGAACCCCGGACCAACCGGTTATGAGCCGGTTGCTCTAACCAACTGAGCTAATGGCCCAAAATAGAAAAAGAATCAAGCATAAGAAAAAAATGCTTGAGACATACAACTTTATACCCATTGGTCAAGGCACAAAGCACCATTTTGGTGACCCGTACGAGAATCGAACTCGTGATGCCGGCGTGAGAGGCCGGAGTCTTAACCGCTTGACCAACGGGCCAATTTGGTGCACCATCGGGGACTCGAACCCAGGACCCACTGATTAAGAGTCAGTTGCTCTACCATCTGAGCTAATGGTGCATAGAAGCCGGCGACTACCTATCTTACCGGGCGGTTGCCCGCCGAGTATTGTTGGCGAAG
>JAHZHC010000008.1 GCA_019420505.1 Ruminococcus sp. | reverse complement strand
CCCTTTCCTTTAACCAGTCCATACTTTTATCCGCATTGACGTATTTAAGTTCAAGATTGCAAACTTCCTCAGGCTGATTAATAATTACCTTGGATTTTTCGGGAAGACTGAATTTTGTATATTTGGTTTCAAAAGCTTCGTCGAAGTCGTCGAGAATATGTTTAACAGAAACTTTGTTATTTTCTGAATCTAAATCAACATTATGATTATTGCCTTGTATATTGTTAGGAGTCTTAGAACAGGAAGTTAAAATACATAGGACAATAAGAGAAATTGATATTATTCTTTTTTTCATTTTTGGTCACCTTATTTATATTACAATACAACCTCTATTTTTCCCGTAACACAATCTACAGAAATATATTTAAGCATATGCTGAATTCCTTCTGAATAATCAATCATAAAAAACCATTTTGGAACACACTGTATATGTTTTTCTATTGTATCGTTTTCTGAAGATATATATTCTTGTGGTTCATACATTAATTCCATATCATCAAATTGTAAGTTTAAATTATTTCCCAATTCCTTCTCAAGAATATCACATGCTCCTTTCAAAGAAATAATTTTATGTAAGTCTTTTTCACTTTTTATTGTAAAGCAATCACAACTGTTATAAAATAAAGGATTCAGACTGCTGTCAAACTCAATGTAAGTTTCAAAATATGTAGTTAATATTTCTGTACCTTCTTTTGTTGTATAATCATTTACATATGCAGGAGGAAGATTCATAATCCCAATTCCTTTGTATGTTTTCTGAAGATCAATTTCATAACTTAAATCATCAGATCCATGAAGAATATACCCTGTAGCTAATTTAACATCTAATTCATCTTTCATTACATTCTTAACATTCTGTGCATAGTTAATGGCTTTATTCATAGCAGATTTCAATCCACCGTCTATATTTTTTTCAGGTATACGATCAATATAAACAACCTCAGTTTCAACGACATTTTGGTTTACATAGGAAATCACATCAGAATTAAAATTCCATAAGCTGTAGGGTTCTGAGTAACCTGATACAGATACATTTTCATTGTCACTGCCTATTTGAACTATTGTTTCATCAACGACAATTTCTCCATCTATTTTATGTTCAAATGCAGTTTGCAAATCAGACAATTTCTGTGACATCCATTCAAGGCTTTTTTTCTTATTTAAAAAATCAAGTTGCAAATCACAAACCTTTTCAGGCTGATTAATAATTACCTTGGATTTTTCGGGAAGACTAAATTTTGAATACTTCGTTTCAAAAGCCTCGTCGAAGTCGTCAAGAATATGTTTAACAGAAACTTTATTATTTTCTGAATTCAAATCAACATTATGATTGTTGCCTTGTATATTGTCAGGTGTCTGAGAACAGGAAGACAGCATCATTATGATAATACATATATCAATAAACTTTAACTTACTCATAAAAACTTACCCCTTAAAAATAATACAGCCCAATTATTAAATTATAATTTAAATTTTGCTAATTGAGCTGTTTATTAAAATTACTAATTAACTACCATAGACCTTCCCATGAGAAGAACTACCTATTCCACTTGGAGAAGGATTTAATTTCATATTCACTAAAATCTTATCCCCAACTTTTATGTCTTTGTGTATGTGACTTTTTACATACTTACCTTTAGAAGTGAATTTTCCGGAACTGTTAGTAGGATAGTATCCATTAACTGAAGTAGTATGTGAAACTGCAGTGCTATTACTTAAACCACTAATTTCATATGTAACATTTGCAGATTTCGCTTTAGAAGTATAGCCTGCAACAATTGTTTTGTTTGTTACCGAACCATAATTACTGATATAGAAATCATAAGTATTATCAGCTGCACCAACATTCATCGCCGAAACCGACGCCATCATCATAACAGCAGCACCCATAGTTGCAAGTCTTTTAAATACTTTCATTTGTAATTTTCCTCTCTTCTTAAAATTTTGATATTGATTTGTTTTTTCGTCCGAAATTTTAAAACTTACCTCTGCATTGGAATCACCTCCTGAGCTTAAATCATTTCTCCCTTTATTATATTAAATAACTATTTTATTGGTTTTGTGCAAATTATTTGTACATGCCTATTATATTTTGTATACTTCCACAGTTTTTGCTAACTGAATTTGTAAGATATGTACAGTCATTTCCTAATCATCACTCTCACGCATTATCTTATATTTTATTATTTTTTGTATGTTACTGGTTCTCAGCTTGTTGTCATAAATCTCATATTTTCCGCAGGGACAGCCAAGGGTCTGACATCCTTTCCTTTCTCCCTGCATAATTGCTCTCATTAAATCGTTTGATGATCCTATCCATTTCCTGCCGTGCACTCTTGGACTGTAAACGTCGTATCTTTTCAGCTTTGTCATAATTATCATTCCCTTTGTAAAGTTTGTCATGAAATATATAGATATTATAACATAAAAATCCATGGAGCGATTAATATTATTAATTATTAATAAAGCAATCGGTAAAATTATACAAGTTAAATAATAAATATTTATAAAATAGGACTTTCGGGTCGAATTATCGGATTTGCTCTTGAAATAAAAAAGCCGACAAGGAATCCTTGTCGGTATATAGTTTAAAAATGAATGATATGTACAGAGGTTTGATGAACGAATTTGAATCAGGCAAGTAAAGGAAGTATTGATTTGATAAAATCATATTAATTGCTTTATGACAGATATAACTTCAGATAAATTTTTGCATTTTGCAAACAGGAGGTTTGAGGTATCTTTATCAGGTTCAGTTAAGTCAGGTATCATTATTGGCATACAACCGGCTCTATGAGCCGATAAAATTCCGTTAGGTGAGTCTTCTAAAGCTATGCATTCGTCAGGCTTAAGTGATAATTGTTTAGACGCTTCTAAATATATATCAGGTTCCGGTTTACCGTTACTTATCATATCGCCGCAGATTATTTTATCAAAACAATCAAATACATTAATAATTTTCAGATAAAGTTCGGTACGTTTATAGTCAGTAGCTGTTGCTACTGCAATTTTTAGTTTTGAGGATTTTAAAAAAAGCAATAATTCATCCAATCCGTCTTTTTTGACAAGACCGTTTTCTGAAATATAATTATTCATCATTTTAATTCTTAGTTCCCGAACGGAATTATAATCAAAATCACTGCCGAAAATATTTTTTAAATGGGGAATTGCATATTTTGCAGACAAAGAACGAATACCAAGAACATGCTCTTTGGTCATAGGATATCCTAATTGATTAGAGGCTTTACACCAAAATGTCTGCAAGAGGCTTTCTGTATCAATCATAAGTCCATCCATATCAAAAATTACGCCTTTAAGCACATTATCACCTCACAGATAAAATTATTATAATTATACTATAATATTTTTATTTTGTAAACGTTATAAAATAAAAATCCTTATGGTGTATGGTATGTGAAAATTGTATGATAATTTTCTGTAAAATTTGACTTTTCGACATATACGTAATATAATTAAAATGTAATTAATATGTTTAACTGAATTTGAAAGGAGTATGCTTTCAAGCATTGATATAAAATGAATAATAAAGGATTTAATAATAAAAACTATGATAAAGATTCAAATAGTCAATCTTATGATATTTATAAAAAGCAATATGAAGAACAGCTGAATCGATTTTCCGAAATGGATGGCAATGATTTCAGTGATGAGCTTGATGCATCTGATTTGGAATTTCATAGTGCTGATGAAATAAACGGTTATCAATATGACATTTATAATGCATCTGTAGATAATAATTCTAATTCTATGGGCAGGCGAAGTTCATCATCTTCTCAGAGGTCAGGTCAGCCCAGACAGCGTCCTAACAACGGTGGGAATAATGCAGGAAAAGCTAACAGAGTACAGAACCGTGATTTACAGTTCGGAACAAATAATTCGTCAAAGAGTAATAAAGGGAAATATAATTCTGATGTTTATGATAATTCGAATCGCCGTCAGGTAAAAACAAACAACAAAAGTCAAAAGAAAAGGAATAACAAAAAGGTGAAGGATAACAGAAGGAAATCTCCGGTGAAACGATTTTTTAAATGGCTGATTATAATCTTGCTGATGCTTGCAATAATAGCAGAATTGCTGATTTACAGATATGTAAGCATGATCAACATTGTGGATACCGGGGAACGGCTTTATACAAAGGCATCCATGTATGACGATGATATCATGAATGTTTTAGTAATCGGTTCTGATTCACGTTCTGTTGATGAACGGGGCAGGACTGACTCTATGATTATATTATCAATAAACAAGAATAACAAAGAAATTGTAATGACATCGCTAATGCGGGATATGTATGTTGAGATTCCTAACAACGGATGGTCTAAGCTTAATGCTGCTAATGTTTACGGCGGTCCTGAATTATTAATGGATACAATTGAGCTTAATTTTGACATCCGTATTGATAAATATATATATATTGATTTTTACAGCTTTGTTGATATAGTTGACGCAGTAGGCGGAATTGAATTGGATATTTCTGATGAAGAGGCTGCAGGCATGACGGCACCTATGGCGGAACAGAATAAAATTATGGGTAATCCCAAGGGTACTGATTATTTAACTGAAGGCGGAAAGCTTAAGGTTAACGGAAATCAGGCTCTTGCATATGCAAGGTTAAGATATGTAGGAAATGCTGATTTTGAGAGAACGGAAAGACAGCGCACGGTTATTTCTAAAATAATGGAAAAAGCAGTTACGTTTAATCCGATAAAACTGGACAAGTTCGCAAAAGCAAGTCTTTCACATATTACAACCAATATGACAAAAACTGAACTTCAGATATTTGCGAACAAGGCTCCGTTTATTCTCAGATATGAAACGAAGCAGCTTCGTATACCGGAAGAAGGCATGTATTCATATGGCTCACATGACGGACAATCCACATTGGACGTAGATTTCGGTGCATGTAAACAAGCTTTGAAAGAAAAGATTTACAGTTGATATAAAATTTCTATTGAAAAAAGCTTATTCGGGTGATATAATATATTTATAGTATGTTTTTTTGAAAGGACTGATTTATATGTCAAAAATTTTAGTAACCGGCGGCGCAGGCTTTATTGGAAGTCACACTTGTGTTGAGCTTCTTAATGCAGGGCATGAAATTGTTATTCTTGATAATTTTTCAAACTCAAAGCCTGAGGCATTAAATCGCATAAGAAAAATTACCGGAAAGGATTTTAAATTTTACGAAGCTGATTTGCTTAATTTATCTGACGTTGAGAAAGCATTTAAAGAAAATGATATATCGGCAGTAATTCATTTTGCGGGTCTTAAAGCAGTAGGGGAATCGGTACAGAAGCCTGTAGAGTATTATCACAATAATATAACAGGTACGTTGATGCTCATACAAGCTATGAGAAAATATAACTGCAAGAAGATAGTATTTTCGTCTTCTGCAACGGTATATGGTGTCAATAACCCTGTTCCATATGTTGAAACAATGCCGACTAACAGTTCGACTAATCCATATGGATATACTAAGGTTATGATTGAACAGATTTTGAAGGATGTTTATGTGTCGGATAATGACTGGTCGGTTGTACTATTAAGATATTTCAACCCTATTGGTGCACACAAAAGCGGACTCATAGGTGAGGATCCCAACGGAATTCCAAATAATCTTTTCCCATATATTGCACAGGTTGCTACAGGCAAGCTTGAGGCTTTGGGCGTTTTCGGAAATGATTATGATACTCCTGACGGAACGGGCGTCAGAGATTATATTCATGTAGTTGATCTTGCGACAGGGCATTTAAACGCTTTGAATTATGCACTTGAGCATAAAGGTGTTGAAGCAGTGAATTTAGGTACAGGAAAAGGTTCAAGCGTAATGGACGTTTTACATGCTTTTGAGAAAGCTTGCGGAAAGGAACTTCCTTATGTTATAAAACCGAGAAGAGCCGGAGATATTGCAACATGTTATGCAGACACACAAAAAGCAAAAGAGCTTTTAGGCTGGGAAGCAAAATATCAGCTGGATGAAATGGCAGCTGACGGCTGGAACTTTACAAAAAATAATCCTAACGGTCTTTAAATGAATAAAAAACAGGAGTTATCCAATAAAACGGATAACTCCTGTTTTTTATCATACTTAAATTATTCAGCTGATCCTATTTTAATTATAGCGTCTTTTACAGCAGTAACTTCATTTAAGTTTCTGTTAAGTACTCTTTCTGCATCAGATAATACTTTATTAAGATTTGATGCTAAGGCTGATTTAATATCCCTATCTTTAGCGATGGCGTCAGCAATAATCAGGTCAGCCTGTTCTTTAGCACGTTTTAACTGGTCGTTAGCAATTTCGCCGGCTTCTTTGATTATTTCCTGTTCAGAAACGAGAACCTTAGCTCTTTCTTCAGCTTTCTTGATTATCTCCTCAGCGTTTTTATTTGCTTCAGCGATAATCTTTTCCTTATCTCTTGCCATATCCTTTGCCTTTTTTAATTCAGTAGGGAAGTTTAATCTGATTGTATCAATATACTCACGCATTTGTTCACAATCGATCATTCTCTTATTGGAAAAGGGCACGGAAGATGATTTGTCAAGAAGACCATCCATCAGATCAAGAATTTCATCAATGTTCATTTTTTAACATCCTTTCTTTTATGCTTTTATTTTTTAGATAAGTATAAACGATTTTTTATTACCTCAAGAATTTCAGGCGGAACAAATCCGCTTATATCTCCTCCAAGACTTGCTATTTCTTTAACAACACTTGAAGAAAGATACATATTCTCACTGCTTGTTGTAAGAAATACAGTTTCAGCTTCAGAATACAGCTTTTTATTTGCAAGAGCCATCTGAAATTCATATTCAAAGTCAGAAACCGCTCTCAGGCCTTTAACTATAGCGGCAGCTCCCGTCTTTTTTAGATAATCAGCCAAGAGTCCGCTATTGCAGTCAATTTCAACGTTATTCAAGTGTTTAGTAACTGTTCTGATCATTTCCATTCTCTCTTCAACCGAAAAACTTGCTGATGATTTACCATAGTTGAACGAAACAAGTACGATTACTTTATCAAAAAGCCGTGAGGCTCGGTTAATTATATCGAGATGACCTAAAGTTACCGGGTCAAAGCTTCCCGGACAAACTGCAATTTTCATTTATTACTCCTCATTATCTTCAGGAATTTTATAGACGGTTACAGCTATTTTACCGTATTTATACCTTTTATGAAGTTGCATTCTGCCATAGCTGTCTTGCAGTGTTAATTCTTTTTCGTGTTCACAGACTACTATTGCACCCGGATTAAGCTTATTATCAAGCAAAGGCAATGCTTTTTCTATAAGTCCCATACGATACGGCGGATCAAGCAAGGCAATATCTAATCCTTTTTTTGCAGTTTTGAGATAGTCAAGACTATCCATAAGCAAAACACGGGAATTCTTTTTGAAACCGCAATTTTCGATATTCTCATTAACAACATTATATGCGGCACGGTTTTTGTCAACAAATACACAGTGTTTTGCTCCTCGGCTAAGGGCTTCAATACCCAACTGACCGCTTCCCGCAAAAAGATCAAGCACAGAGGCTTCAGGCAAATCAAATTGTATTATTGAAAAGATCGCTTCTTTAACCATATCCGAAGTAGGACGGATTTCAAGTGATTCTAAAGTTTTTAATTTTTTACCTCTTGCGTTTCCCGTTATAACTCTCATAAAATTACCTCAAAACTTCATATAAATTTATTATACTATAATTTTTTATTTTTGTCTATAGCATTTTCTACTTTTTTTCGGTTGAGCTTTATTATTATCGAAAAAACATATTATTTTATCTTTTTTGTCTGGATATGTTTGGTTATAGAGAGTATAAGCTTTCTTGGCAGGATCTTAGCCGCAAAACTGCTTGCTTTCATATCAAGAGAAGGTATGATAATCAGTTTTCTTTCAAACATTCCTTTTACGGCGAGTTGGGCGCATTTTTCAGCGGTGATGCTTTTCAAATTGAATTTTGCATTGGCAACCTTATTGAATTCTGTATTAACGGGTCCCGGACACAAAGCGGATACTGATACATGGCTGTTCATTGATTTAAGTTCTTCGTTTATTCCGCTGGTAAGGCTTGTGACATAGGCTTTTGTTGCATAATAGGCTGACATTAGGGGGCCGCCGGGCATTAAGCCTGCTGATGAAGCAACATTCAGGATATAGCCTTTATCTTTTTCAATAAAATCTTTCAAGAACATTTTTGTTAAGATGTGAAGCGCAACACAGTTTGTTTTTATCATATCGGTTTCCGTTTTAAGAGGAATTTCATTAAAGAATCCGACAGCGCCAAAACCTGCATTATTAATTAGAACTGATATATTCATACTGCTTGTTTTTTCATAAAGCTCCATACATTGTTTTTCATCGGACAAATCGCATGGGATCACGGTGATATTTCCTTCAAGCTGATTTTTGAGCTGATTAAGTTTGTCTGCACGTCTCGCCGCAACAACGAGATCATAGCCTTTTTTATTAAGTATCTTTGCAATTTCAAATCCTATTCCGGAACTTGCACCGGTGATTAAAGCACATTTTCTTTGTTTCAAATTTAAACCTCCGCATCTTTTATTCTATTATTTTTCCAATGCAACAGTCATTGGCAGCTTCTGTTATGAGAACATTAAATATTTTTCGTTTTAAACTGATTTCTTCGGAAATTCTCGGAACTTTTACTAATGTATAATTTCTTGTATAACCTTGATGAAAGTCACTCGATTTTTCTTTTTCAAAAAGGACTTCTTGTGTTTTCCCTATCATATTTTGCAGAAATTTATCAGCTTGCTTTTTGCACAAGTCATTCATTTGGGCGGCTCTTTTATTCTTTATATGTTTGGGCAAATGTCCGCTTCTGTTAGCTGCCACAGTTCCTTTTCTAACAGAATACGGGAAAATGTGAACTCTTGAAAAACCGATTTTTTTGACAAATTCCATTGATTCCATGAAATCTTCATCTGTTTCTCCAACAAAACCGACCATAATATCTGTAGTAATTGAGCAATCCGGAAAAGCTTTTCTCAATCGGCTGCACAGATCATCATATTCGGAGCAGTTATATTTTCTGTTCATTGCTTTAAGTGTTTTATCACATCCGCTTTGCAAAGACAAATGAAACTGAGGACAAAAGTTTTTTAGTTTTGTCAGACGCTCAATGTCTCGGTCAGTTACCATTTCAGGTTCAATAGATCCCAGACGGACTCTGCAATTTTCGGCTTTTCTGCAAATTGTTTCGACTGCATCTGCCAAACCGACAGTTCCGCTTAAATCCTTTCCGTAACACCAGAGATTTATTCCCACCACAACAATTTCTTTATGGCCTGAATTTGCAAGGTTTTCAGCTTCTTTTTCAATGACATCTAAAGGCTTTGACCGTATATGGCCTCTGGCATAAGGAATAATGCAATAAGAGCAATATTGGTCACAGCCGTCCTGTATTTTCATGTATGCACGGGTTTTTGATTCTACATTTGAATTTGACATTATTTCAAACTTTTCATTTTTAGTATGCGGCTGAATATTTATTATTCGTTGTCTATGAACCAGATATTCATCAATATAGTCAGGTATTGATGATTTATTTGAAGCGCCGGTAATTATATCACATTCTGTCATTGATTCCGCTTCATCAGAGAAGGCTTGAGGAAAGCAACCGGTAAGAACTATTATGCAATCAGGATTTGTGTTTTTTATTTTATGAAGCATTTTTCTGCATTTTAAATCTGAATATGACGTGACTGTACAAGTATTTATTACGGCAATATCCGCATCAATTATTTCAGTAACAGTTGAAAATTGTTTATTTTCCAAGGCCTGTTTTATATTTTCCGTTTCATACTGATTAACCTTGCATCCGAAAGTGCAATAAAAGATATTCATTTCTTTTCCTCCAGATAAAATAAAAAAGTGTGTAGTCATAGTAACTTTACACAAATTTAAATGCTGTGATTTTATGTTATTGACTATTATACTATATTTTTATTTTTTTTGCAAATCCGTCTTGACTTTTAAAAATTAATGTATATAATGGTAAGTGTAGAGGAAAACTCTATAGTTTTATTAATTAGAACAAAACATGAAATGGTTTGCAATTAGAAGGAGGAGTTTTTATGAAAAAGGTTAAAATTATGCTTGATTCAATAGCATCAGTGAAGAAATTTGTCAGCGTTGTTTCAATGTATGACTTTGATGTGGATTTGGCTTCGGGTAGATACGCTGTTGATGCAAAGTCAATTATGGGTATTTTCAGCCTTGATCTTTCAAATCCTATTCAGTTGGTTGCACATAGTGATAATGCGGATGCATTTCTTGAGGAAATCAAAGAATTCATAGTTGAATAATCTAATTTTACTTAATTGTAAACAGACGGCGAATGATTTAAGTTATTCGCCGTTTGTTTGTAAAAAAACTCCCGATATTAATCGGGAGTTTTTCATTATTTAAAGTATTTTATGCCGTTTTCAAAAATCTGCTGATTTTTATTACCGGGAACGTTTTTAGAAATATCTGTGCCAATACGTTCTGAGTGTCCCATTTTTCCGAGAACACGTCCGTCCGGTGAAGTGATTCCTTCAATAGCGTCGATTGATGTATTAGGATTGCAATGGATATCAAGTGTAGGATTGCCGTCAAAGTCTACATACTGTGTTGCGATCTGACCATTTTCGGCAAGTCTTGCGATCTCTTCAGCTGTTGCCACGAAGCGGCCTTCACCATGGGAAATTGCGATACTGTGAATATCGCCGACATTTGATGACGCAAGCCAAGGAGATTTATTTGAAGCTATTCTCGTATTAACCATTTTAGACTGGTGTCTTGCGATGGTGTTGAATGTTAATGTTGGCGAGTCATCACGCATATCAACAATTTCACCATAAGGAACAAGTCCGAGTTTTACAAGAGCCTGGAATCCGTTGCATATACCGAGCATTAGTCCGTCACGGTTCTTCAGAAGGTTGTGGATAGCGTCCTTAAGACGTGGATTTCTCAAGAAGGATACAATAAATTTACCGCTTCCGTCAGGCTCGTCGCCTCCGCTGAATCCGCCCGGCAGCATAACGATCTGTGATTCGTTTATTTTTTTCTCCATTGCTGCTACTGATTCTTCAATCATTGCAGCGTTAAGGTTCTTAATTACAAATATATCTGCTTCGGCTCCTGCTTTTTCAAACACTCTTGCGGTATCATATTCACAGTTCGTACCCGGGAAAACAGGGATAAGCACTTTTGGCTTAGCAGCTTTGATTGATGGGGCAATTCTGTTTTCGGCAGTAAAGCTATATGTTTTCGGAGTATATTCAGGCTCTTTTATTTTAGCAGGGAAAACCGGTTCCAGTTTATTTTCCCAAAGCGTCTGGAGCTTGTTTAAGTCAACGGTATAGCTATCAGTTGTTATTGTATAATCCTCTGATGTAACTCCAAGAAGTCTTTCTTCAACAGCAGCACCTTCGGCAAGCTCAATAACAAAGCTGCCGTAACAAGGACGGTACAACTCACTTGCTGTAACAGGAGAAGTGAATTTAAAACCGATTTTGTTACCAAACGCCATTTTAGCAATTGCTTCGGAAATTCCGCCGTATGAAACAGACCAACAGGACAGGACTTTTCCTTCACTTATGAGCTCTTCAACCTTTTCAAAAACTTGTTTAAGCGATTCAAAGTCAACAAGGTTATTTTTATCGTATTCAGGCTGAATAAGGATAACATTTGAACCGGATTTTTTAAATTCCTGTGAAATAATTTTATCTGTTTTTGCAGTTGAAACAGCAAATGAAACAAGAGTCGGAGGAACGTCAATTTCTTCAAAAGTACCGGACATTGAGTCCTTTCCTCCGATTGAGCCGCAGCCAAGTTCAAGCTGTGCTTTATAAGCACCAAGGAGAGCCGCAAAAGGTTTTCCCCAGCGAACAGGGTTGTTCTGTGTTCTTTCAAAATATTCCTGGAATGTAAGCCAGCAATGTTTATAAGAACCGCCTGTAGCTACGACCTTTGAAATTGATTCAACTACGGCTGACATAGCGCCGTGGTATGGACTTTGTGATGAAAGATAAGGGTTAAAGCCCCAGCCCATTATTGAAGCGGTTGAAGTTTCACCTTTAAGCACAGGTATTTTAGCAGCCATAGCCTGTGTAGGTGTATTTTGGTATTTACCTCCGTAAGGCATAAGAACCGTACCGGCTCCGATTGTTGAGTCAAATCTTTCAACAAGACCTTTCTGGGAGCAGATATTAAGATTTGAAATCATAGCTTCCCATCTGTCGGCAGTATCAGCACCGGCATCATCCTTGCCTATAAGTGGTGTATCTATACGAATGTCAGTATGCTTTTCGGCGCCGTTTGAATTAAGGAATTCACGGGAAAGATCGACGATCTGAACTCCGTTCCAATTCATTTTAAGTCTTGGTTCTTCTGTAACTCTTGCAACCAAAGTAGCTTCAAGATTCTCCTTAGCTGCTTCCGCCATAAATTTTTCAACGTCAGATTTGGCAATAACAACTGCCATTCTTTCTTGAGATTCAGATATAGCAAGCTCTGTTCCGTCAAGTCCGTCATATTTTTTTGTAACTGCGTCAAGATTTATAACAAGTCCGTCAGTAAGTTCTCCGATAGCGACAGAAACACCGCCTGCACCGAAGTCGTTACAGCGTTTTATCATTGAAGTAACTTCCGGATTTCTGAAAAGTCTTTGAAGTTTTCGTTCTTCGGGAGCGTTACCTTTCTGGACTTCAGCTCCGCAGCTTTCCAGTGAATGGAGAGTATGTGATTTTGAAGATCCTGTTGCTCCGCCGCATCCGTCACGTCCCGTTTTTCCGCCGAGGAGAATAACAACATCCTCAGGCTGAGGTCTTTCACGTCTTACGTTTGATTCGGGAGCAGCCCCGACAACGGCGCCGATTTCCATACGTTTTGCAACATATCCGGGATGATATATTTCGGAAACGTGACCTGTAGCAAGTCCTATCTGGTTACCGTATGAAGAATATCCGTTAGCAGCTCCTACAACTATTTTTCTCTGAGGAAGTTTACCTGTAATAGTATCTTCAACAGGAACAAGCGGATTGCCTGCTCCGGTTACTCTCATTGCCTGATAAACATAAGAACGTCCTGACAGAGGATCTCTTATTGCACCGCCGAGGCATGTAGCAGCGCCTCCGAATGGTTCAATTTCAGTCGGGTGGTTATGAGTTTCATTTTTAAACATTAAGAGCCAGTCTTCGTCAACTCCGTCAACATCGACTTTTATTTTTACCGAACAAGCGTTGATTTCTTCACTTTCGTCCAGATCCTTTAAAAGTCCCTCTTTCTTCAGTTTCTTTGCCCCGATAACAGCAAGGTCCATGAGGGTAACGGGCTTGTCCGTTCTGCCTTCATAAAGATTTCGGCGAGTATTCATATAATCGGCAAAAGTGTCTGCTATATATTCAGGTTCAATATCAACATTATCAATTATAGTGGAGAAGGTTGTATGACGGCAGTGGTCTGACCAGTAGGTATCGATCATACGAATTTCAGTAATGGTTGGATTTCTTTTTTCCGTATCACGGAAATATGCCTGACAGAATCTGATATCGTCAAAATCCATAGCCAGTCCCATACTATTGATAAGTTCTTTAAGTTCATCATCTGTTGAATAAATAAATCCCTCAACTGAATCAACTTGTGTAGGAATATCATATTTAATATCAAGTGTTTCAAAAGTATCAAGAGTTGCTTCACGGGATTCGACCGGGTTGATCATATATGATTTAATCTCTTTCAGTTCATTCTCAGAAAGATTACCCTTAGCTATATAAATTCTTGCTGATTTAACAGTTGGTCTTTTTCCTCCTGTAAGCAGCGAGATACATTGAGCGCATGAATCTGCTCTTTGGTCAAACTGTCCTGGAAGATACTCAACAGCAAAAACATATTCATCAGAAGCAGTATCCGGCAAATGATCGTATGTTACATCTACTGCAGGTTCTGAAAAAACAACCGGTACAGCCAGCTTGAAGTCATCAGCTGAAAGTCCTTCTGCATCATACCGATTAATTACCCGCAGTGATTTAAGGTTATCAAGTCCGAGTGCTGATTTTATACCACTGATCAGAGAATCAGCTTCAACAGCAAATTCAGGCTTTTTTTCGACATAAATTCTATAAACAGACATATTTACAACTCCTTATAAAAATTAAAACCTATTGATATTTTATTATACTACATTTTTAAGTCTTTTGTCAACCGCAGATGCTTTTTGACGATGTTAAAAGCAGAAAAACATTTGCATTGCTGCTGAACCTATGGAAAATTCAATTTAAATGTGCTATAATGATAAAAATAAAATTTACGGGGGAATGGATGTGAGATATCAAAATATATATAAAGGGAATTTTAAATCCCGTCCCAACAGATTTATTGCTTATGTTGAAATAGATGGACAAATAGAAGTTTGTCATGTTAAAAATACAGGCAGATGCAAGGAATTGCTCATACCTGATGCGACTGTATATCTTGAGAAATCGGCAAATCCTGATCGAAAAACCGCTTATGATCTTGTTGCAGTAGAAAAGGGCAGCCGATTAATAAACATGGACAGCCAGATTCCCAATCGAGTAGTTGAGGAATGGATAGAATCGGGAGGACTGATGGGAGACAATCCATTTATAAAACCGGAAAGCAAATATGGAGATTCAAGATTTGATTTTTATTTACAGTCAGAAAATGCCGAACGAAAAGCTTATGCTGAAGTAAAAGGCTGTACTCTTGAAAAAGACGGGATAGCAATATTCCCTGACGCTCCTACAATCAGAGGAGTTAAGCATATCAATGAACTTATAAAATGTGCTGAATCAGGATTTGAGGCATATATCATTTTTTTAATTCAGATGAAAGATGTGAAATATTTTATGCCAAATTACGAAACTCATCTTCAGTTTGGAGAAGCATTAAAAGCAGCGCAGAAAAAAGGAGTTAAAATACTTGCATTTGACAGCATTGTAACTCCTGACAGTATTAATCTTAATAAACCTGTTGAGATAAGGCTTTAACCGCACCATCCGCCGTCGGCTCTTAATATCTGACCGTATATATATGATGAATCATCTGAAGCTAAAAAACGGACGCATTTTGCAATATCTGACGGTCTTCCTATTCGTCCGGAGGGGATTTCATCTATTATTGCTTCAATGTCGCTTTCTTTCAGCATACTGTTCATTTGGGTATCAATAATTCCTGCTGAAACGGCATTAACTCTTATTCCGCTTGGAGCAACTTCCTTTGCCAATGCTTTAGTAAAACCGATAATACCTGCTTTTGATGCTGAATATGCGACTTCGCATGACGCTCCTATTTCTCCCCAGACAGACGTGATGTTAATTATTTTACCTTGTTTTCTTTTTATCATTTCTGGGAGCACGGCTTTTGCACAAAGCATTGCTCCTATGAGATTTATATTCACAAGTGATGTTATATCATTATCTGTCAGGTCTGTAAACAGATTTATATTTGCTGTTCCTGCATTGTTTACAAGTATTTCCACGGCCCCGAGTTCATTGCTGATTGTATTAACAGCCTTTTCTATGCTTGCATATGAGCTTATATCACAGTGCACTGAAATTGCTGTTCCTTTATTACTTATAATATTTTCAGCAAGCTTATCTGCTGCGGCTCGGTTTTTATTAAATCCTATTGCCACAGGATAGCCGATTTTTGCAAATTCACGGCATATTTCACTGCCGATTCCGCCTGAACCGCCTGTAACAAAAACTACATTTCTCATTAATATCATTCCTTTTTATCTATATATTTAAATTATATCATAGTTTAAATACGATTACAAGATTTTAATAAATGCTGTTGTAAAAACGGAATTGGTGTGGTATAATTAAAAAAACTGTTTTTAGGAGAATAAATATGGACAATAGAATTAATAAACGAAAGTTGATATTAAAAGCTTTATTGCGGGTATTGGAAGCTGAGTTTTTCGGGCTGTTTGTATTTTTGTTTTTCTGGGCAACAGCAACGGCTATCGGTGTGGCGGCAAATATTATATTTGCTGTTGTTGGAATATTGATGATTGTATGCGTTATGGCTGACTATGGGTTAAAAACAGGAACTATGTGCCGTAACAAGGTAAATCTTCATGGAGCAGAACCTTGCAGAAATTTAGGATATACTATGGGACTTGTTTCGATGTGTCCAAATTATATTTTACTTGGTATACTTATGGTATCAAAGAGCGGGGCGATCGGAGATTTTTTGCCGGCTTATAAGCTTCTTAACGCCTGCTTTTTCCCTATAATTGACCTTATCGCACCATCTGCAAGGATATCTGAGGCATCGCCGCTTTTATTTGTAATAATGGCTGTTGTTCCTGTGTTTTATTTATTGTCATTAGGTATGTCTTTCCGTTGGGGATATGACAGTGTTGATTTAAAGACAAAGGTTATGTATAAAAATAAAAAGTAGGCTATAGCTATAACCTATGACTTATGTTCCCAGCCTTTTAGACGGCGAATGAAACTCTAAGTCCGAATTACTCGGTTGAACTTGAATGATGGACTTTGCTCTTACTGAAAAGAAAATGGCTGTCTTATAGAAGACAGCCATTTTTTTATTTGTTTAATGCGGCAATAGATTCTTCGATTTTAGCCATTTTTTCCTGTGCCTTTGCAAGTTTTGCCTTTTCAGCTTCAATAAGCTTTTCAGGTGCTTTTGCAAGGAAGCCCTGGTTGCTGAGTTTGCCGTTAAGGAAATCAAGATCCTTCTGAACAGCTTTCTTTTCTTTGTTCAGACGTGCCATTTCCTTTTCGACATCAATAATATCTGAAAGAGGGATAAAGATTCTTGCACAGTCAGTAACCACCGTTACCGAATCGGGAATATCCCATTTATCAGCAATGTCGACCTCAGAAGCGGAGGCAAGTCTTTCAAAGAACATAACTCCTGATTTAAAGATATCCTGCTCAGAAGTTTCAATATAAACCTTTGCTTTTACAGATGGGGGAACATTCATACTGTTTCTTGTTGCACGAATTTCTTTAATAGCCTCGATTATCTTTTCAAACTTTTCTTCATCATCAGCATATGATAACGATTCATTATAAACAGGGAAGTCGTTAAGCATAATTGCAGTTCCGTCGTTTACAAGGGCCTGCCAGATTTCTTCAGTGATATAAGGCATAAATGGATGAAGAAGCTTGAGCATACCTTTCATTACCCATACCAAAACTGTTTGTGCAGTGAGTGCTGTTTCGCCGCCTGCTGAAATTCTCGGTTTTGTAAGCTCAATATACCAGTCGCAGTAAACATCCCAAATAAAGTCATAGAGGTTTTGAACAGCTACTCCAAGCTCAAATTTCTCAAGGTTTTCATTAACTACCTTTGCAAGTGTATTGAATTTGGATATTACCCATTTATCTTCAACGTTCAGATTTTCGGGAAGATTGTCAGCTTTGAAATCATCAGGGAGATTCATCATTATAAATCTTGAAGCATTCCATACTTTGTTTGCAAAGTTACGGCTTGATTTAACCTTTTCTTCAATGAAACGCATATCGTTTCCGGGGGCGTTTCCTGTTGCAAGCATAAATCTAAGAGCATCTGCACCATAGTTAGCTATAACCTCAAGCGGATCAATTCCGTTACCTAAGGATTTTGACATTTTTCTTCCTTGTGAATCTCTGACAAGACCATGAATCAGAACGGTGTCAAAAGGCTTTTCATTCATATTTTCAAGTCCGGCAACAATCATTCTTGATACCCAGAAGGTAATAATATCATATCCGGTAACAAGAGTATTTGTAGGATAAAAATAATCTAAATCTTCATTTTTTTCGGGCCATCCTAAAGTTGTGAACGGCCACAATGCTGATGAGAACCAAGTATCCAGAGTATCGGGATCTTGTCTCATTGGTTTACCGCACTTAGGACAATTTGCATAATCGTCTTTTGTTACGACCATTTCATTGCAGTCGTCACAATAAAAAGCAGGAATCTGGTGTCCCCACCAAAGCTGACGAGAAACGCACCAGTCACGAATATCATTCATCCAGTTAAAGTAATTTTTCTCAAAACGCTTTGGAACAAATTTAATTTCACCGTTTTCAACAGCTTTTATTGCAGGCTTAGCAAGCTCTGCCATTTTTACAAACCATTGAAGAGAAACTCTTGGTTCAATAGTTGTACCGCATCTGTAACAAGTACCTACATTGTGAGTATGATCCTCAATTTTAACAAGGAATCCGCCCTTGTCTAAATCTTCAACAATTTTCTTTCTGGCTTCATATCTATCCATTCCTGCATATTCAGGATAATCTTCAACGATTTTTGCGTCGTCGGTCATAACATTGATAATAGGAAGATCGTGTCTTGCACCTACTTCAAAGTCATTAGGGTCATGAGCCGGTGTAATTTTAACAACGCCTGTGCCGAATTCCATGTCAACATAGCTGTCTGCAACAACCGGAATTTCACGTCCAACCAACGGAAGTGTAACGGTTTTTCCGATAATGCTCTGATATCTCTCGTCCTTAGGATTTACTGCAACAGCGGTATCTCCAAGCAGAGTTTCAGGACGTGTAGTTGCAAGCTCAACATAACCCGAACCGTCAGTCAGCGGATATCTCAGATGCCAGAAGTGTCCTGCCTGATCTTCATATTCAACTTCTGCGTTTGAAATAGATGTACAGCAGTGAGGACACCAGTTGATGATTCTTTCGCCTCGATATATAAGTCCTTTTTCATAGTATTTAACGAAAACTTCCTTAACAGCCTTGGAACAGCCTTCATCCATAGTAAAACGCTCTCTCTCCCAGTCACAGGAAGAACCAAGTTTTTTCAGCTGTTCAACAATGCGTCCGCCGTACTGCTTTCTCCAGTCCCATGCACGTTCAAGAAATTTTTCTCTTCCCAGATCGTCTTTAGTAAGACCTTCTTTTCTCATTGCCTCAACAATTTTTGCTTCTGTTGCAATGGAAGCATGGTCAGTTCCGGGAATCCACAGTGTACAATAACCCGACATTCTTTTCCAACGAATAAGAATATCCTGCAAGGTATTGTCCAACGCATGCCCCATATGGAGCTGGCCTGTGATATTCGGGGGAGGAATAACGATAGTATACGGTTCCTTCTCAGAATCCCGTTCAGCATGAAAGCAGTTATTGCCGGTCCAGTATTTATAGATTTTGTCCTCAACTTCTGAGGGTTCATAAAGCTTAGAAAGCTCTTTTTTCATTATTAAACATTCCTTTCGCAAAAATTAATCCCGTTCGAGTAAAAATCAGACTCGTACGCCGGGTAATTTTTCAAAAGGAATGGTATTATATATTTTAGTTTTGCTGAACACAGTATTTCAATCCTTTCGACAAATAATTTTACATTATATTATCGCATATTTCAATATTTTTGTCAAGTTTTTACCATTGAATTTGATTTGTTTTATGCAAACCAAAATAGTTCTTGAAATTTATCAGAATATGATGTATAATAATTTTATTAGTATCTGATTGTTTTAAGTGATATGGAGGATTAATTAATGGAGCCTGAAAAAATATTGGAGATTGGTGTTCATTTAATCGTATTGTTTATGGTTATTCCTGTGCATGAATTTGCACATGCATGGAGTGCGACAAAAATGGGAGATGATACTCCTCGTTATCAGGGAAGGCTTACTTTGAATCCCTTTGCTCATATAGATCCTCTTGGTGCTGTTTGTATGGTGCTTACAGGATTTGGTTGGGGACGCCCGGTACAGGTCAATCCGTTGAGATTCAGGAAATATCGGAAGGGTATGGCGCTTTGTGCAGCAGCAGGTCCGATATCCAACCTTATTGTTGCGTTTTTCGGAATGATATTATATAAGATAGCAAACACAGCATATTTATTAGCTTTGCCTGATGCTATATCTACAGGTCAAACGCCGGCTGTTTATTGGATCATGCTGATATTATATTATTTTACAGCAATAAATGTCGGTCTTGCAATGTTCAACCTGCTGCCGATACCGCCGCTGGACGGTTCAAAGATTTTGTCTTATTTTACCGGGCCGAAGCTTGACAGATTCATTGCCCAGTATCAGATGTATATTTCAATTGCGTTTATTCTGCTTGTTTTTTCTCCTGTTCTGCGCACACCGTTGGGATGGATTCAGGATGGAATGATGTGGGTAATGGACAAACTGACGTTTTGGATTGATTTGCTTATTGGAATCATAGTGTGAGGTAGTCATGGCTGTTGAGTTTAAACTTGATGCTTTTCAAGGACCTCTGGATTTACTGCTTCATCTTATTTCAAAGCACAAGCTTAATATATATGACATTGAGATATCTTTGCTTTTAGAGCAATATCTTGATTATATGAATCAGCTTGATGAACAGGATTATGAATCTGCCGGTGAGTTTCTTGAAATGGCTGCAAGATTAATATATATAAAAACCGCTTCCTTGCTGCCTCAGCCTGAAGAAGCGCAGGAATTGAAAAAGGATCTTGAAGGCAGGATAATTGAATATTCTCTTTGCAAAAAAGCCGCAGAAATGCTTAAACAGAGATATGCTGGTGATTCTGTTTATGTGAGAATTCCTGTGCCTGTAATTATAGATAAGACTTATACAAAAATCCATGAACCGCAGGCTGTTTATGACGCATATATGGGTATATCGGCAAAAAGCAGAAATCATAAGCCTCTCAGGGCTGATATGTTTTCCCCCATTGTTTCCCATAAAATCGTATCGGTTACATCAAAAATAATATTTGTCCTCAAAAAGCTGTATAAGCATGGAGTATTTAAAATGTCCGGGCTTTATGAAAATGTAACAAGTAAATCAGAAAAGGTTGCAACGTTTCTTGCAGTGCTTGAGTTGACAAAGTCGGGACGTATTTACATAAATGATGATAATACGGAGATATGCTTTGTAAGAAAAACTAAGAAAAATACACCTCAGTCCATAGGAATTGAGGACGATATAAATACAGAAGTAATAACTGAAAGAAATAAGATTGATGAAATTGAAGAAGATATTGATGAAGCTTTCAGTGAACCAGATGATATTTCCCAATCAGAATATTATGAACACCAAAACAGTGAAACTCCGGTCTACAAAAAGAATAAACCTTCAGTGAAATCAATATCTGAAAGAGTTTATCAACCGCACATTGTTTCAGAAGTTGATACAGCGGATAAATATGATAAACCAAGTGATTGGTGCGATTCTGATAATAGTGATGATGCATTGAAAAATGAAATTGAACTGTTTGAGCAGAACGAAACTGCTGTAACTGTATTTAAGCCCAATTACTGGAACGAAAGACGATATTATTGGGGTTACAGCAATACAGGCGGCGACAGCAGAAATAATTTCTGGTGTTATGGATAAATAAGGAGAAAAGGAACAATATAATGAGTATAAGAGATAAATTACCTGTGCTGGAAGCGATTTTTTTTGCAGGCGGTGATCCTGTTGATATTGATAAGATTTGTGTTTCTATAGAATCAGATAAAGATGAGGTTTTAGAACTTCTTGATATGCTTTCTGACAAATATGAAAATGAAGACAGCGGAATTGAGCTGTTGAAACTTGATTCGTCATACCAGCTTGCCGCCAAGAAAAAATATGCTCCTAATATAAAAACTGCATTGGAAATCAAAAAGAACACAGTTTTGTCTCCTGCGGCAATGGAAGTTCTGGCAATAGTGGCATATAATCAGCCGGTAACAAAAGGCTTTATTGAAAACGTCAGGGGAGTGGACTCTTCAGGAGTGGTTAATTCTCTGGTTGAGAAAAATCTGCTGACGGAAGCAGGACGGCTTGATCTTCCCGGACGTCCTATTGCATATAAAACTACAGAACATTTTCTCAGAAGTTTTCAGCTTTCGGGACTTGGAGATCTGCCTCCTGTTCCTCAGCCAAAAGAGCAGATTACTTTTGATGAAATAACATCAGGTGATGACAACGAATAATAAATAATATTTGCTGATTGGAGATGATGACAATAATAGTATTATGGATATTGATTTCAATAATTGCTCTTATTGTTATTCTTCTGCATTTTTCAGTATCAGCTTATATCAAAGTTGACGATGAAGGTTTTACGATTCAGGTAAAATATTTTTTCTTTACGTTTTATCCGAGAAAACAAAAAAAGAAAAATAAAAAAAGAAAAATAAAAAAAGAAGGTAAAGCTAAAGAGTTTTCAGACAGTCTTGATGATGAACTTTTTCAGGAGAGCTTTTCTGAAGGTGACTCAGTTGATAATGTAATTGATGCTGAAGAAAAACTATCAGAACCTTCTGAACAGTTTTCACAGAATCACTCGGAATTTGTAAATAAAGAAAAAAATCAGACGCAGACATTAAGAAAAGAGCATAAAAAAACAGTATCAAAGAATAATAAAAGCAAAAAAGAAGGAAATACTTCATCTTTAAAAGATAAATACAATAAGATCAAACCGTATCTTCCTATGGGATGGAAGTATTTTAAAAAGCTTCTTAAAACCGTAAGAATAACAGATGTAAAAATCAATGTAGATGTGGGCAGGGAAGACGCCCATGAAGCTGCTGTTTATTATGGTGTGGTTCAGGGTGCTTTATTTAATATCTTAGGTCAGATTAGCAATATGTTCAGTGTGAAAATTAAGAAAGCTGATGTTAATTGCATTTTTACAAAAAATATAATTAACGGAAGTGCTGAATGCTATGTCAGAGTAAGACCGAGTTCCATGATCGCTATTGCTTTTTGTATCGGTGTTAATTTTTTAGTGATTTTTATAAAACAAAAACGAAATGATAAGAGTAAACAAGAAAATAAAACAGAAAATAAAGCTGAAAGTATATTGGAGGTAAAATAAAATGAATGAAAATACAAAGTTAGAAGGTCTTGTTAAAACTGCAATGGAAAAAGTTCATGAAATGGTTGATTGTGAAACTATCGTGGGAAAACCAATTGTTACTGCTGACGGAACAACTATAATTCCTGTTTCAAAGGTTTCGTTTGGTTTTGCTTCAGGAGGTTCAGATCTTCCGACAAAGTCAACTAAGGACCAGTTCGGAGGAGGTTCCGGAGCAGGTGTAACAATAAGTCCTGTGGCTTTTATAGCTATTCATAATGGAGAAACCAAGCTTCTGCAAATGACAACTAATACTCCCTATGAGAATGCAGTGGTTAATGCTGTTCCGGAGGTCGTAGATAAAATTATAGATTTTATTGACAAAAAGACAGATAAGAAAGATAAAGAATAATTTCCTTTGAATTATTTGTATTAAATAAAAATTACAGCACATTCTAATAAAGAATTTATTTGTAAAGGTGTGTCGTAATTGAAAATACTGTCTTTTATATCTGCCGTAGTTTTGTCTTTGTCTGTGTTTTCATTTAATGCAGAAGCAGTCGATTTACCTGCCGTTTCAGCAAAAGGTGCAGTACTTATCGACTATATGACAGGCGAGATTTTGTTTGAAAAGAATGCAAAAAGTAAGCTTCCTATGGCAAGTACAACAAAAATTATGTCAGCTATGCTTGCGCTTGAGAGCGGAAATCTTGATGAGGAATTTATTGTGGACAGCAACGCAATAAAGGTTGAAGGTTCCTCAATGGGATTGCAGGAAGGCGACCGGGTTACTATGAGGGCTTTGGTTTACGGAATGCTTCTTCCAAGCGGCAATGACGCTGCAAATGCGGCGGCAGTGCGTTTATGCGGTTCGGTGGATGCTTTTGTTCAGCTTATGAATGACCGTGCCGGTGAACTTGGTTTAAAATCTACACATTTTGTGACACCGTCAGGTCTTGACGACTATACAGATGACCATTATTCTTCTGCATATGATATGGCGGTTTTGGCTAAAGAGGCACTGAAAAATCCGGATTTTCGTGAAATCTGCGGAACATATAATGCAAAGCTTAAATATGGTAATCCTCCTTATGAAAGATGGTTGACTAATTCTAATAAGCTTCTTAATACCTGCAAAGGTGTCATAGGTATTAAAACAGGGTTCACCGATAAAGCAAAAAGGTGTCTTGTATCAGCATGCGAAAGAAATGGTGCAACACTTATTTGTGTTACGCTTAATGCTCCTAATGACTGGCTTGATCATTCGAGATTGTTTGATTACGGTTTTAATATGTTTGAAAAGCAGAAGCTTCCGACGGAAAGTAATAAATACACTGTAAACGTTGTCGGCGGAACAGAAGATAATGTTATTTGTGAAACAAAAATACCTCAGTTAAACATGCTTAGAGGAAAGGCTGATGAGGTAACATCTGAGATGTATATTGATCATTTTCTTTATGCACCTGTGGCTGAGAATACAGAAGTCGGAAAAATAAAATATTATTATAAAAATGAGTTAATACACGAGGAGCCAATATATACATCCAAATCAGTCGGCTATAAAAAAATTGAAAAGCCTGATAGCTTTTTTGATAAATGCCGTACAAAATTGGGTGAGTTGTTTTAGCTGCAAAGGGCTTAAATGCCCTTACATAAATTCATGCTGTGAAGCATTAAGGAGATTTATTATGGAAAAAATCAGAATTCAGAAAATTATAGCCGAAAGCGGGTATTGTTCACGCCGTAAGGCTGAAGAATTTATTTCTCAGAACAGAGTACAGGTGAACGGACGGCCTTGTAAGCTTGGTGATAAGGCTCTGCCGTTGAAGGATCTGATTACTATTGACGGAGAGTTGATTCGTGTTCAAAAGAAAAAAGAAATGCATTATATAATGCTTCATAAACCAAGAGGCTATGTAACAACTATGAGTGACGAGCTTGACAGAAAATGTGTAACTGATTTGCTCAGTGATTTTCCTGACAGAGTTTATCCAATAGGTAGACTTGATAAAAATTCTGAAGGGTTACTGTTGTTTACTAATGACGGAAAATTTGCAAATGATATAATGCATCCGTCAAAACATATTTCTAAAACCTATCGTGTAACAGTTCGCCCTGACATAAGTGACGATCAGCTTGTTCAACTTTCTGAAGGCATTGAAATTGACGGGAAGAAAACACTTCCTGCAACGGTTATTGTTCTTGATAAACAGCCGGGACGAGTGGTTATGCAGATAACGATTCACGAGGGAAGAAACCGACAGATCAGAAAAATGTGTGAAGCTGTCGGACTTGAGGTTGCAAGGCTTAAGAGAACCTCCATAGGCCCTTTAAAGCTTGGTATGCTAAAACCGGGTGATTACCGTGAGCTTAAACCTGATGAGCTGAGAGCTTTGAGAAATGCTGTTACTAAAGCAAAATAATAATTATGCAGAATTTGTTTTGTGTATAAATAAAAATTTAAAATTGACTGCTGTATATTATTATGACAGGCGTATGAGTAATTTATTTAAGTGCAAAGGGAGAGTAAAGTTTTTACTCTCTTTTTTTGTATGTCTAAAAAGTGAACAAATATCATATTAAAAGTAAAAATATAAGTGCTTTACTTGATATGAGATAACAAAAATAGTATAATTAAATTTGTATAGTTGTGAATTGCTATGTGTTAAAAATGGTAATTCTAATTGATTTGATAGGAGGAAACTATATGTCTGATTCTATTACTAATCTTGTTGAGCTGAAGGCAAAAGCCGAAGCTGATTCTGCTGCAAGAACCCGACTGACATATTTGTTTGATGAAGGTACATTTACTGAGCTTGATCCTTATGTAACTGCCGGATCTGATTTATCAGGAGTTATAACAGCTTACGGTTATGTTGAAGGAAATCCTGTTTATGCATTCTCACAGGATATAAATGTGAAAAAAGGTGCTTTAACAGAAGCACAGACTGAGAAAATTGTTAAAATATATGACCTTGCCGCTAAAACAGGTGTTCCTGTAGTTGGAATTTATGATTCCTTCGGAGCTGATTTGTCTAATGGCTGCAAGGCTCTTAATTCATATGGCAAACTGCTTATGTGGATGTCTAATCTTTCAGGAGTTGTTCCGCAGATTTCCGTAGTAGCAGGTACTTGTCCGGGAACTGCCGCAATGTTAGCTGAATCTGCTGATTTTGTAGTAGTTACTCAAGATTCTGAAATTTTTGCCGCTTCAAACAGCGATGTAAAAAATTCAGCAGAAAACGCTGCTGAAAACGGAACGGCAGCTATCGTTGCAAAAGATGATAAGGAAGCTGTTGAAGCTGCTAAGAATATCCTTTTAAAGCTTCCGCAGAACAACCTTTCACCTGTTCCGATGTATGAGTTTGAGCTTTCGGATATTTCTTTCGGAAAGGATGCTGTTTCACAGGCTGAAACTGTTTGCGATGCCGGAAGTTTAATTGAACTGTCGGATAGATTCGGTAAGGCTTCTTATACTGCTCTGGGCAGCATCGGAGGTGCTACAGTCGGCATTGTGGCTACAAATAAAACCAATGATAAACTTACTTCATCAGATTGTACTAAGATTGCACGTTTTGTAAGAATATGCGATTCATATGCAATTCCGGTTGTTACTTTGGTTGATACTGAGGGATTTGAAGCAAATACAGAAACCGAATCAGCAGGTGCTGTCAGAGATATGACAAAACTTGTTCACGCTTATGCCGAAGCTACAACAATAAAGATTTCTGTTGTTACAGGAAATGCATTTGGTCCTGCATTTATTGCTTTGGCAGGAAAAGGAGCAAATGCGGATTTAGTTTATGCTCTTGAAAATGCAGTTATCTCACCTCTTGCACCGATTACAGCAGTTGAATTTCTTGAGCATGATAAGCTTAAGGGTGCTGATGATCTTACAGCATCAAGAAAATCACTTGCTGATAAATATGCAAAAGAACAGGCAAATGCAGTAATTGCCGCACAAAACGGCTGCGTTGATAATGTAGTTGCATCTGAAAAATTAAGAGAAACTCTTGTAAATTCTATTGAAATTATGGCTGGCAAGCGAATTTCAAGACTTCCTAAGAAGCACAGTAATATTCAGTTATAATAAATACATAGATAGGTGGTAATCAGAATGAAAAGATTTAATATTACAGTAAACGGAAAAGCATATGACGTGGCTGTCGAAGAAATTGACGGCGGTTCAGCACCGGCTGTTTCTGCAGCACCGGCTCCTGTTGCAGCTGCACCTGCAGCACCGGCTGCTCCTGTAGCAGAAGGTACAAAGGTAACAGCGCCAATGCCGGGAACAATTCTTGATATAAAGGTTGCTGTAGGAGATACAGTTGAATCAGGTCAGGCAATTATGGTTCTTGAAGCTATGAAAATGGAAAATGACGTAAACGCACCTTGTGCAGGTAAAATTCTCAGTATTAATACAACAAAGAGCTCTGCTGTTGAAACAGGTGCGGTATTGGCAGTAATCGGTTAATAGATTCAGCACTATGTTTTTGAAAGGATTGAATTAAATGTCTAAGCTAAAAATTACTGAAACTGTATTGCGTGACGCACATCAGTCGCTTATTGCAACAAGAATGTCGATGGACGAAATGAAGCCTGTTTTATCTGAAATGGATAAAATCGGATTTTATTCTGCTGAAGTTTGGGGCGGAGCAACATTTGATTCTTGTATTCGTTTTTTGAATGAAGACCCTTGGGAAAGACTTCGCACAATAAGAAAAGAAATGCCTAATACAAAATTGCAAATGCTTTTCAGAGGGCAGAATATGTTGGGTTATCGTCACTATGCTGATGATCTTGTTGAGTATTTTGTGCAAAAGTCAATTGCAAACGGTATTGATATAATCAGAATATTTGATGCACTTAACGATATTCGCAATCTTGAAACTGCTATTAAAGCAGCAAATAAGGAAAAGGGACACGCACAGGTTGCTATTTCATATACTCTCGGAGAGGTTTTCACTCACGAATATTACATGGATTATGCTAAGAGAATTGAGGAAGCAGGAGCTGACTCAATTTGTATAAAGGACATGGCAGCATTGCTTACTCCATATGAGGCGTCAACTCTTGTAAGGGATATCAAATCTGTCGTTAAAATTCCTGTACAGCTTCATACTCATTATACTTCCGGATTAGCATCTATGTGTATTATGAAAGCAGTTGAAGCAGGAGTGGATGCAGTTGATACGGCAATGTCTCCGCTTGCTTTGGGTACATCTCATGCTCCCACAGAGTCAATTGTAGCTGCATTTAAAGATACAGAATATGATACAGGCCTTGACCTTGTTAAACTCACTGAAATAAGAGATTACTTTATGACTCTTCGTCAGAAATATATTGACAGTGGTCTGCTTGATCCTAAAATGCTTGCAACTGATGCTAACGCTTTAATTTATCAGGTTCCGGGCGGAATGCTTTCAAATCTTCTTTCTCAGCTCAAGCAGGCAGGAAAGGCTGATCAGCTTACTGAAGTATTACAGGAAGTTCCGAGAGTGCGTAAAGACTCAGGATTCCCACCATTGGTTACTCCGACTTCACAAATCGTTGGTACACAGGCCGTGTTCAATGTGATTATGGGTGAGAGATATAAAACTGTCACAAAGGAATTCAAAGGGCTTGTTAAGGGCGAATACGGTAAAACACCTGTAGCAATTGATCCTGAATTTCAAAAGAAAATTTTGGGCACAGAAGAGCCTATTACCTGCCGTCCTGCTGATCTTATCAAGCCTGAGCTTGAGGACATGAAAAAAGAATGTGCTGAATGGACAGAACAAGAGGAAGACGTTCTTACTTATGCAATGTTCCCGAAAGTTGCTCCTAAATTCTTTGAACAGAGAAGAAATAAACTATATGGCGTTGACGGTAAACATTCAGACGCTGAGAATAAAGTTCATCCTGTTTAATAATTAATGTTAGTATATCAATAAAGAGCTTACATTAGCTTGTAAGCTCTTTATTTTCAGTTTTTATCAGTCAAAACATTAAAAAGTTATAAAAGTAGGGAATATAAAGTAATGAAAAGTGTTTCAAAAATTGTTAATATGGGATTTGGAACTTTATTTCTTTTTGCAGTCCTTTATTCAATAGTTGAATTGTACCATGTGTTTGACGAACGTTTTAAATATACGTTTTTTACTATTATTTTTGTTATAGTAATGTCTGTGCTTATATGTTATGTATTATACAGAACGGAAAAGATTTTAACTTTAAATGAAAAGTTGTGCAGCCGTTTGTTGTATATATTACCTGTATTTTTGCTGGCGGCTCAGATAGCTTTTGCTGTTTTAGTAGATTTTACGCCCAAAAATGATTTAAGTTATATATGTAAAGGTGCGGAAAATTATATTAAATACGGGATTGAGAATCTGCATGATGGATTACCTGAGTTTCATCAGAATTATTTTTATGTATATCCAAACAATCATTTGCTTTTTTTAATAATTGCCGGTGTATATAAAATTTCATACGCATTTACCGGAGAGATTTCTAATACTTTGCCAACCATTCTGAATATATTGGCTTTAAATCTTTCTTATATTTTTATGATATTAACAGCTAAGCAGTTTTATACCCCGGCGAAAGCTTGTATTTGTGCAATAAGAGGTCTTATGTTTACACCTCTTATAACATATGCAACGCTTTTTTATACAGACTCATTGGCAATGCCCTTTGTTTCGGCAGGTATATATTTGTATGTGAGATGCCGAAAAGAAAATAATATTAAAAAAAGTTTCATATTGTTGATTGTTTGCAGTATTATATCTGCTTTGGGTTATAAAATGAAGGGCAGTGTTATAATTCTTTTGATTGCAATCATTTGTGATTTATTTTTGCATAAATATTCTGTAAAAAGTATTATGACAAAGATTATTACCATACTCACGGTATTTGCTGTTATTGTTTCTATATTAAGTGCCGTTTCACTGAAAGTGCTCTGTACATCAACGGAGGAAATGAAAAAATATGAGTTCCCTATAATTCATTGGATTATGATGAGTGCAGACGGAAAGGGCGGATATAATTACGAGGACTTTTCATACACTAAAAGCTTTGAGGGATATGATAATAAAATAACCGCCGATAAGGAACGATTAAATAAAAAACTACACGACCAGGGTTTATCCGGTTTTTCGGAACATTTGTTAAATAAAATCGGTTATACATGGCATGATGGAACATATATGACTTCCTATTATAATCCTGATAATGAGTTCTTAAATGGAAATGTATTTTTAATAATTGCTGAAATATTGCATGTTTCTATTTTGTTTGAGATTGTTCAGGGATATATAGGTAAAAGGAAGGATGATAATGATGCGGCTTGCGGTAATTTCTTTTTAAAGATTTGTTTAGCAGGACTTTTTGTATTTTTATTAATATGGGAAGCGAGATGCAGATATCTTATAAGCTTTATGCCGCTGTTTGCTTTAATATAGAATACTTTGTCAGTTCTATTGATTTTTAAATGTTTAATATTAACCATATGATAAAACAAGTTTTTTGGAGGAAAAACGATGAACAAAAAAGAAATAACAGAAATAAAGAAGAACTTTTCAGACGACTGCGGATACTTCACAATGAACCATGTTGTAACCGCATTCGTGGATTCGGAGAAAAATATAAAGTGCAAAACAAATAATTTGTATTGTACCCTGCCGTCTGATG
>JAHZHC010000007.1 GCA_019420505.1 Ruminococcus sp. | reverse complement strand
AAAAGGCTAAGTTTATCAAGATAACCGGTGCAGGACTTAAGGAATCTCATCCTCACGATATTTACATCACTAAGGAAGCTCCTAATTATTCTGCTCAGATTTGATAATACTATAATTACAGCTCATTGCTGATTATAAAATACTAAAGGCAATCTTACTTTTCAGTAAGATTGCCTTTTTTGCATTGAATAATCTATCTTTCAACATTTTCTGCAGATTGCTTATCACATACACTGTTAACGGCCGGTATAACCGCCAGAGCTTCTCCTACAAGCTGTAAAAGAGTTGAAAGCAAATCAAGTTCTTCATCGCTCAACCCCTCCGCAATGGCGTTGGCAATGGATACTGCAATAAAATTTAATTTTTGTCCGTAACACTTAGCCATCAACTTTCCTCTTTTCATATCGGCTCTTTTATTTTATGCACAAAATCAAGAACATGTGAATATTTTTAATTTTCATACACAAGATAAAAATAAAAAGAGAGGTCATTGATATGATTATTATTAAAACTGTATTGACAGCATTATCCTCTATCATAATAATGTTTCTTATATCAAAACTGTTGGGAAATAAACAGATTTCCGAGCTTAATATGTTTGATTATATAAACGGTATTACCATCGGTTCAATTGCTTCTGAAATGGCGGTCGCTGACAGCTGGGAAAATGTTTGGGTCGCCGGAATCGCAATGACAATTTATGGACTTACGGGTTTTCTGTTATCTGTATTTACAATAAAATCAATTAAAGCAAGACGTTTCTTCGCCGGTACTCCCTTACTTCTGATCGAGGATGGAAAAATGTATCCGGAAAATATCAAAACTGCAAAGCTTGATACAGGAGATCTGCTTACAAGAGCAAGAAATGCAGGTTATTTTGACATTTCACAAATCTCATATGCAATTCTTGAAAACAACGGTAAAATTTCATTTCTTCCTAAAGCTGTAGAAAAACCGGTGACATTAAAAGATTTAGGACAGAAAAAGCCAGATGAAAAGCTTGGCGTTAACGTAATACTTGACGGCGTTGTCATGGAAGGTAATTTAAAATATACCGGCAATGATATCAAATGGCTCACCGCACAAATGAGAAAACAAGGCTTTACATCACCGTCAGATATCTTCCTCGGCATCGTCGATGGCAATAATAGCTTTACAGCATATCCTCAGAATAATGAAAAAAATCAAAAGAATTATTTTGATTAAAGTATATCCTTAATTCTTTTTGCCAATTCCGATACCGGCAAACCTACAACATTAAAATAATCTCCGTTAATCTTCTCCACAAGAAGAGAACCTTTTCCCTGTATTCCATAAGCGCCTGCCTTTTCAAAGGGTTCACCCGTATGAATATAATCATATATATCACCGTCAGACAATTTTCTGAAAGTAACATCTGTCGTACAGCTGAAAGAATAATACTGACCTTTATAGTAAATTGCTGTTCCGCTTATAACCTGATGAGTATTGCCTGACAGTAGCTTTAACATTCTGCAAGCGTCCTCTTTATCCTTTGGTTTTCCCATAATCTCATTATCAAAAATAACCGCCGTGTCACAGCCGATTACTAATGAATCGGAATGAATCTGAGAAACTTCTCTGCACTTATTATATGCAAGATTCTGAGGCACAAGGTATACAGATACATTTTTATCAATTATCTCTTCACCTTTAGCCGGAACAACGTCAAACTTTTTAAAAATAACAGCCAAAAGCTCCTTTCTCCTTGGAGACTGTGATGCCAGAACAACCCCGCAGTCCAAAAGGCAATCCAAATCAAACATTCATTTTCCCCCTAAAAAAGAGGATTCAGAACGAATCCTCTTTTCGTATTTTTATTATTCCATTTTATTTCCACACTGAGAACAGAATTTTATATCTGCGTCTTCCTTGCTTCCGCACTGGGAACAGAACACAGAATTTTTGTTTTCCGTAGGGTTTTCTATTTCTTCAACAGTATTTTCTGCATTTTCAGCATTTTCCTCAGCAGTTGTTTCAGTTTCCGTTACCGACGGCGTTACATTGCTTTCAGCTAAATCAATAACAGGTGATGGATTTTCAATGACAGACTCAGAAATTTCATTTTCAGCAGCAGGCTGTTTTGCACCGCAGTTAGGACAGAATGCAACATCCCTTGAAACCTGTGCACCGCATTCAATGCAAACCTTAACACCTTTCAGATTGCTGATTTTTTCTCTGCTTTCATTAATTTCTGTTAATAATACATCGATCTCATTTGCAAGACGTTTTACATCCTCATGCATGATTTTATCCATAAGCTCAAGCTTGACAATACGTCCTATCTCAGTATAGCGATTATTAACATCTGAAAGATTCTTGTTAATTTTACTGTTTAGCTTCGCAATTTCTGACATACGCTTGGTTGAGTTGGAAACCGCTGTTGCTCCCGAAGATAGCTTTTCACTGATTTTGTTAATAAACGACATAATAAAACCTCCATTAATTATTATAACTGCTATTGCTCATATTATTAAAACTGTCCGCATTTTTACTCAAATCTGACGAAGAGTCCTCAATAATAATTTGAGAGCTGTCCTCTGAACTATCTTTCTCTCCTCTTTCTACAGCCTTTTGATTTTCATCAGAAAGACTTATCCATGTATCAAGATAATAATGCCTTAAAATCTGGTCATATGTATATCCGGACTCTGCATAATAATAAGCACCCCATTGCGACATTCCTACACCATGACCCCATCCGTAAGTTGTAAATATAAAATTGCCGTCCTCATATTTAATTTCAAAAGCATTATTTTTCAGTCCCAGCATTGATGCCAGAACCGTTCCTGTAAGCCTCGTCATTTTACCGTTTATTCTGCAATGTGTAAATTCGTTAATCCTCATATTCGCAATATATTTGCGGCTGTATACCGATTCAATTTCAAACCATTTCGTCAAATCATCTGATAGTTTTATATCAGTGTTGGATTCAATTATCTTTTTAACTTCAGCCTTTGTCATAACAGTCTGAACTCCGTAATGAGGATCATTCTCATCATAAGGACTTACAACTGCGAGCAAATAAGGATATCCTGTTCCCCATACAGCGGCGCTCTCAGTAGAACACCCTGCCGTTGAAGCGGAGTATACTGCGTCAATAATAGAATTATCATAATAAACCGCCTGACCGCTTACCGAATTCACGCAATCCTCAATAATCTGTGAATAACCGGATTTAAGACCTACAGACGGAATTTTTCCGTGCTCGTCATTAAATCTTACATAAGAATAAGCCGCAACCGCCTGAGCTTTAATTGCCTCCCATCCCCAGCTGTCTCCGATTTCATTATTTACAATCTGACAAACAAGATCAAATCCGTTGAGTGTTACAATTCGTTCTGAGTTTTCGTCATAAACAGAATAAATCTCATTTGTAATATTCCTTGTTTCATAATAATTCAAAGGTGTTGGTTTGCATTCATACACAACCGTATAATCATCAGGCATTGCCACAGTAAAGTTTTTTACTTCAATCTTTTTAGTTTCAGCAGCTTTAGCTTTTGGTTTTGCCGTAACCTTAACAGCTTTCGACAGCATATCATATTCGCTTAAAGCGGCTTTCTTATAATTCGTGGTCAAATATTGTGATTTATTGCTTGATGACATTGAATTATTCACATCAGCGCCCTTATCCCTCTCGTCATTTCTGCCTAATGCAGATATTCCGACCGCCGCTATTAAAACAAAGCTTAACACAGGAGGGCATGCCTTTTCTGCCAACCTCCTAATATCCAATTTCATATGGCTTCCTCTTTTTCAAAACTTCTATATCATTTTAATTCTAACAAATATATGAAAAAAGTCAAGGCAGATTAGATAACTGCCGTGACTTTTGTAGTTCTTAACAAATTGTAATGTTGAAATTTAGGCATATCATACAAAGATTAATATTTAAAAAATCTTTGTCCCTCAAGCTCCATACAGAAATTCAAAGTTTCAAACCATGCAGCGCTTGATGATCCGCAATATTTAGGAGCGTAATAAAAAATTGCTCCCTTGCTGTTGTCTTCTCCGTTCAATGCCCGTCTAACACAGTCTTTTGTGTTCTGAGTAGGTGCATTTACTTTATTATAATAATTAGAAATTGCCGTAAATTGATTGTTAGCCGTCAGAACACCCTTCAATGTATTTGGAAAGCTTGGAGATTTGACTCTGTTGATAATAACATTTGCAACAGCTATTTTACTCTCATCTGAACAGCCTCCTGCTTCATTCTGGAGAACATAGCACATCATTTCAAATTCTTCATTTGTATAGCTGATTGTACCGCTGTTCACATTTGAAGAAACACTTGTTGTTTTCTTTTCAGACACTGTTGATGTTTTCTTGACATTGACAGGTGCGGAATCCGTAAGATACTCTGCCATACAATAGCCTGTAATGCCGTCAGCATTAATTCTATACCAGCCGTCGCTGCTCTTTCCGTTAACTGTAACTTTTTTACCGGCATCAAGAACTTTGATAATATCATTGTTTTTTGATGCTCCTGTTCTGAAATTGACTGCTTCCTTTACATACATAACCTTTGAACTGATTGATTCAATTGCTGACGAGTTCTTATTAACTGTTTCCTTAACTGTTGTTTCAGCTTTCTTTGCTGATGATTTCTTATCAGCTTCAGAAGTTTTTAATGCCGTTGCAGCAGTTTTAACGATTTCTGCTTTATTAACGAGATCATACTCTTCAACTCCGGCTTTTTTCCAGTCAATATAACCGCTGAATTCTGTCTTTTTTTCCGCAGCTGTTGTTTCCTTGCCGGAAGTGACTTCAGGATTTCCAATAACGCTCATTGCGCCTATTGTTCCGATTGTCAGTACACAAAGTATTCCCGTGCCCAGCATTGTTCCCATTTTCCTTATAGAAGGCTTTTTAACGCTATGTATAGTTCCCTCTAAAGTTTTTTTCTGCTTCATTTTTATCACATTTCCCTTTCCGCAGACAGATCCGCAATTTTCTGCCCGCAAGACAACATCTTCAAAAAAGATACCGTCCCTCTGTGAACGTGAGAGGCTTCACAGATTATATTTATATTTTACATCATATGATGTAATAAACATTAATATGCCCAACCGAAATATTGTTTTTCATTTCCCCAAACATCCCGCCAGCATTTCGGGAAATAAACATCCTTATCTGCTTTCTCCTTATAAGAATCAATGATCAAATCAAGATTATCATCAGCGTCCATTTTTTTAGCCGTAATAACCCATCTTGTATCTTTTACTTCGTTTGAACAAATCTGAAGAGATATATAATCATCATCTTCCTCGCATTCAACATCACTTGAATACCATGAATATTTTCTTACATTTTCGATAAAGCTTTCAAATGTATGATCTTCGTCAAAATTACGATATCTCCAATAATCAAAGATTTTTCCGTTATCCTGACTTTCCTCGGTGTTAGCTATGTAACAGCCGATTATTACATATTTTTGATTGCTTTCAAAAATAGTATTAAACTCAATTACCGGATGCTTCTTAAGAAAATCAACGCCCATTTTATATTCAGCCAAATGAGTAAAGGCCGTTCCCAAGGATCTCATATGATGCCCGTAAATCGTAATATTATCAGCCTGACCGTTTTCATCTATTGGCACCAGACAGTCTGCATATATGCTTCCGGACTCATAATATTCCTTATCAATATTTTTTTTCAGGTAGTAATTGTTTCCTACACTCGGATCATCTGATACATACTGTAAAACAGGATAATCAATAAACAGATTTCCATTGGAATCCGTCCAGTCAGGAATCCTTATCCAGCCGACCGAGTCTGAGTTACGCTTCACCAATTTCTTAGCCCAGCTCTGAACCTTTCGTTCCTTAGACTGAGCCTCCGGAGATTCATCCTCCGGCGAAACTGAACTGGAATCATCATTTACGCTGTCGAACGTAGGAGAAAGCTCCTCCTGCATTTTTTGAACATAGCTTTTTTCCGCTTCATCTGTTTGAAGAAAAGCTTTAAGCTGTCCCAGTGAAAAACAAAAAACTGCTATTGAAAAAATAAATACGAATTTTCTTATAACTTCGCTTTTTCCATCACCTTTCCAGGGGATGAAATATTTCAATACTCTGACAAAAAAATTGCTGTTATCTTTTGGAGTCAGATTTAATGTTTCATTAGCCATTGACATTTTTTATCCTCAACTTTCATAATTCTCACAAAGCTGCTTCAACATTTCAAGAGCTTTTACTGTTGTTATAGTTCGGATTTTTCTTCGGTCTAATTTTTCATATTCTTTATAAAGCATTAAGTCTTCCACAAGCTCGCTGTCCTTATATCTGACTGAAACATAAACAGTTCCTACAGGTTTATCTTCAGTGCCTCCGTCCGGACCAGCCAATCCGGTTATTCCCACAGAAGCCATTGAACCTGTCAGTTTCATAACACCGTAACTCATTTCATCAGCAACCTGGGGCGAATAAACCGTGTACCTGTTCAATGTTTCTTCGCCGACGCCAAGCACTTTCTTTTTCATTTCCTCAGTATAAGAACAAATTCCGCCCAAGAAAATTTTAGAAGCGCCTGATACTGAAGTAATCATCTGACTTACCATTCCCCCGGTACAACTTTCAGCTGTACTTAAGGTAATCTTTTTTGTCATAAAATATTCTACTACATCAGTTACAACTCTGTCAATAGAATCTGTAACCACTTTGTCATCATCAGCAAAAACCACTAACATTTCGACCTCATTTCTCACAATTTTGCACATAAAAAACGCGATAAATATTTCATAATTATTAATTGAATGATTTGGGTTAACAAAAAAATCAGCATTTTTCGTGCGATAAATTACAGTTTGTTTTATTGATTCCAGCATTATACAAGGATTATTTTAACCTGTAATTATTAATAATATAGTCAAAAAGCACGTAAAATAGGGGAAATACAACCTTTGCATTAATTTTTATACAAATTCCAGTGCTAAGAACCACATCATTTTATTACAAATCCATAATGCATTAACCGTTTTGTAACTCATTTCTGCTTTTTCGGAATTATTTGTTTATATGATCGCTGTATTTACGCTTATTGTATATACTTTGTAAACCAATTTAGCTTGACATACTCGATATTTCCATAAATATTCTAAAGGCAATTTGCAAAAACAAATCTTCTAAAAAATGTTATTCCTTAGACTGTAAAGCTGTTTTACCTTAATGCTTTATTTGTTTCTTATCAGATAAACTTTAGTCTCATCAATTGCCTTCTGAATAAGCGGTTCAAAATCGAACATAGCCTGCGCTTTTTCAACTTCTTCAAGAGAGGGCTTTGTCTTAGGATGCCTTGGCGTAAATACAGTACAGCAATCCTCATAAGGTTCAATTGAAGTCTCGAAAGTATCAATTTTTCTTGAAATTTCAACAATTTCGGATTTGTCCAGACCAATACATGGTCTGAAAACAGGGATTCTGCAAACTGCGTCTGTACAAACCATTGCATACATTGTTTGACTTGCAACCTGACCAATGCTTTCACCTGTTACGAGGCATTGTATATTTTCCTTTTCACAAAAACGCTGTGCAATTTCCATCATTAGTCTGCGCATAATAATAGTGAATAATTCTTCGGGACATACATCCTTCAGAACTTCCTGAATTTCCGTAAAAGGAACACAGTGGAAATTAATATCACCGCAATATGCCGCCATTTTTTCAGCAAGCTTTTCCACCTTTAACCTTGCACGCTCCGAGGTATAGGGTGGTGCTTCAAAATGAATAGCCTCAACGCATACTCCTCGCTTAGCAATCATATATCCGGCAACAGGTGAATCTATACCTCCTGACAAAAGCAGCATTGCCTTACCGCTGCTGCCAACAGGCATTCCTCCGGCTCCGTCAATTTTCAATGCATGTATAAATGCATTATCTTCACGTATTTCAACTGTTACCGTAACATCGGGGTTATGAACATCAACTGTAAGGTGAGGATATTTCTGAAGTATTTCATGACCAAACTCACGGCAGATTTCAGGCGATTTCAAAGGGAATTTCTTATCCGCACGCTTTGCGTTTACTTTAAATGTTTTGGCACCCAACAAAGCATCTTCCAAGTACTCCATTGAATCATGAATAATAGAATCCATGCTTTTCTCAACCATTAATGCCCTGCATAGTTTTGCAATACCGAAAATTTTTGTAAGCTTATCCTCAACCTCATCCATATCAATATTATCTTCAAGCGGTTCAATATACAAAGTAGACTGAGCACGGGAATAATTAAATTTTCCGCAAAAACGAAGTCTGCGTTTGACATTCTTCACAAGCATACTTTCAAAGGTGCTTTTATTCAGACCTTTAAGGGCAATTTCGCCATATTTACACAAAATCAATTCTCTCATGTTAATTCATACTTCCAAAGGAAGCATTTCCTCCTTTTATTTTTAATATTATGTATTTCAGATCAAAAACAAATATGTTCTTTTTTATTAGCCTCAAATTCCATAAATTCTAACGTTATATATTATATATAGTATAAAACATTTGTTTTTTATTGATTATCTGATTTTGCACAGCTTTTTATTTGCTTCGGCAAGTGCTTCAATAAGGCTGTCAATCTCACATTTTGTATTATCCTTAGAAAAACTAATACGGATTGTAGAATCAAGATATTTTTCAGCAACTCTGAAGTTTTTAAGAACACTGCTTTTCTTTCCTTTAGAACAGGCAGAACCGCTTGATACGAATATATCACGTTCTTCAAGAAAATGCAGAACAACTTCTGATTTTAAATTACTGATTGCTATGCTGTTTACATATGGAGAACAATTTAAATCAGAATTAATATGAATATTATCAAATTGACTGCACCTGTCAAACAGATAAGTTTGCAAGGACTTAACATATTCATAGCGCCGGTCAATATTTTCGCTCAACTCCATTACGGCTGCTGAAAATCCGCATATAAGAGGTACTGACTCTGTTCCTGAACGAAAAGTCTTTTCTTGTCCGCCTCCAACAATAAAAGCCGGAATGTTGACGCCCTTTTTCATATACAAAGCACCAATTCCCTTAGGCCCGTGGATTTTATGCGCACTCAATGAAATTAAATCTGCATTCAGCTTTTTCGCTTTAATTGGTAATTTCAGAAAAGCCTGAACACAGTCACAGTGAGTAATAACATCAGGATATTTTTTCTTAATAACCGAAAATGCCTTTTCCACAGGCAGGATAAACCCATTTTCATTATTTACATACATACAAGTCACAAGAAAAGTATTGTCATCAACGGAATTAATTATATCTGCGGCATTAATTCTTCCGTCTGTGTCAGGCAACACTCTTATAACCTCAAAACCCTCGCTCTCAAGCCGTGTACAAACCTCAGAGACTGATGGATGTTCGACAGATGTAGTAACTATTCTCTTTTTTCTCTTCCCAAATTTCCTTGCAGCGCCTAAAATTGCAGTATTATTGCTCTCTGTTGCACCTGAAGTAAAATAAATCTCATGATCCTGAACACCCAAAACTGAAGCTATATTATCTCTTGCAATATCCAATAATTTTTCAGCATCAAGACCTAATCTATGGAGCGATGACGGATTTCCGAAACACTTAAGACCTTCTGATACCGCTTTGCATGCTTCATTACTTGGAGCAGTGGTTGCTGCATTATCAAAATATATCATTAAAACATTCCCTTTCACCAATGTACAGATATATTAATTATATCATATATTCATAATTTTTTCAACTTATGATGCTATTCCAATTTTAAGTACAAAATAAAGCACTAAAATTGATTTGTGTGACTTTTTTGAACTGCAAAATTTATAAAAAACCATGTATATTTTTCATCTATTAGCAAATAATATTGCCAAGAAGTACAAATTAATGTACAAAAAAGGAGTGCATAAAATGTATATTTCAAAAAGAAATATAGTCAGAATAATATCATTTGCCATTGCCGGAGTCGGAGCTTTATCTGTCAGAAATATTCAGCTTATGACTGAAAATAAAGTAAACAACCGTGCATTGGAATATTCGTATATGCGGGCGGTAGAGGAGCTTTCAACTGCTGCTGACAATATTAACAACACGCTTGAAAAACAGATTTATGCCGGAACTCCCGAGCTTCAGCAACAGCTTTCTTCCAAGCTTTGGCGTGAATCCTCCACAGCAAAAGCTGCTCTGGCTCAGCTCCCTATAGAAGAGCTTCAGCTTGAAAACACATACAAATTCTTGTCACAAGTAGGTAACTATGCTCTGTCACTTGCTTCAAAAGCATCTCACGATGAGCAAATAAGCGAAGAAGAGTATAAAAAACTAAAAAGCCTGCATGAATTTTCAAACAGACTTTGTGACGATATGTGGGAGTTGGAAAGCAGTATTAACAGCGGAGAGATAACGCTGATGACCGTAGCTTCTTCAATGAAAGCGCCTGATGAGAACACCCCTAATGTTACAGAGGGATTTTCTGATTTTGAAGAAGGATTTGACGCTTATCCTACGCTCATTTATGACGGACCTTTTTCAGATCACATATTAGAGAAAAATCCTAAAATGACGGCAAATGCCAAAGAAATAACTGAACAAAAGGCTCTTGAACGTGCAACAATGGCAACAGGAATCAACTCTGCCGACTTCACTCAGGTCACGGAAGAGGCAGGGAAAATGCCGTCATGGGTATTTTCAGACGACAAAGGTACAATAAGCTGTGCAGTAACAAAGAACGGGGGATATTTATCTTATTTCCTGAAAAACCGTTTAGTCAATAACGAAACCATACCTATTGATCAAGGACTATCTTCAGCACAGAAATTTCTTGAGGATTTAGGAATAAACTCAATGAAAACCACCTATTATGAGGATTACAACGGCATTCTTACAGTAAATTTTGCCTATAATGATAATGATATTTGTGTCTACACTGATCTCATTAAAGTATCTGTAGCGCTGGATAACGGAGAGATTTTAGGATTTGATGCAAGAGGCTTTCTTGTAAATCACGAAACAAGAAATTACAGCAAGGATAGAATTTCTCCGTTAGATGCGGAAAAGAAAGTATCTCCAATGCTTACTATCGAAAGCCGTCAGCTTGCATTAATCCCGTCCGAGGGAACAGAAGAACGCTTCTGCTATGAATTCAAATGCAAAAATGAAAAAGGCGGTCATGTTCTTGTATATATAAATGCAGTCACAGGACAAGAAGAACAGATACTAATTCTTTTTGAAAGTGAAAACGGAACTTTGACGATGTAGCCTAAAAATATTTATAAAAAGCTAAAATATTGAAAGGAGGCCATATTCCCTAATAAGAATATGGATAACAATTATGAGTGTTGATTTTAATTCAAGTAAAACCAAAGAAAATCTCATGCGGTCTTTCGCAGGAGAAAGTCAGGCAAGAAACCGTTATACCCACGCTGAAGAGCAAGCAAGGCAGCAAAAGCTTTATGTACTTGCAGATCTCTTTAAATTTACTGCCAATCAGGAAAAAGAACACGCAATGATTTTTTATAATCATCTAAAAGAATGTGCAGGCGACACAATTCATATTGACGGAGGTTATCCGGTTGATATTTCAGCAAACATTTTAGATTTGCTGAAAATGGCTCATCACAATGAATATGAAGAATTTGAAGATGTATATCCTGCCTTTGCTCAGGTAGCAAGAGAAGAAGGCTTTACAAGAATAGCACAGGACTTTACCAATATTGCAAAAATAGAAAAATATCATGGTGATCGGTTCCATTCATTTGGCAGACTGATGGAACAAAACCAGCTTTTCTCATCTGAAAAAACCGAAACATGGTTCTGCCTTAACTGTGGATTTATTATGGAGAGTACACAAGCACCTAATATCTGTCCGGTTTGTTCAAAAGAACAGGGATATTTTATTCGCTTGAATATGACTCCCTGGACTTGTCAAGACGAATGCAGATAAAATAACAAAGAAAGCTGTTCGCTTTATTTTGCGAACAGCTTTTTAATATTCATATGAACTTCCGCCTATAAACTCCCGTATCAATGCTTCAGGCGGCACAAGATCAATATCCAGATTATCCAGTTCATCAAAAACTGACATTATAAGTTTAAACTTTTCAAAATCATCATAGGTTTTTGACGCTTCGATCAAATCTTCATAAAGAAAGCTTTTATATACCGAAACCTCGTAAGGAATAAAAGTATCAATATTGAATTCAGCACGCTGTTTATATGGCATTATATAAAGGTTTTCGCCTCGTTCAACGCTGTTAAACATTTCAAGCGTTTCTATCGGCCTGCGTGCCCGGAAAAATTTATCCCTTATAATACGTCTCATAAGTCTTATCATACAAGGATGCAGACAAACACCTTCTGTTGTTTGAATTCTTGATCTGACGCTCACATAAACACAGTTAGCAAAACCGTCTGTCATACCTGTTACATCAGGATTTAATGCATGAATTCCTTCAAAAACAACAATATCTCCGTGATTTCTTTTCAGACATTGACCCTGCTTACGCTCCTGATGTTTAAAATCAAATGACGGAAGCCGAACCTCTTCACAATTTGCAATTTTAATCATGTGCTCATTTAAAAGAGGAATATCCAAACGATAAGGAGATTCATAATCAATCTCACCGGTTTCGGTCATAGCCTGATGATTTTCATGAGCCGGTAAAAAATAATCGTCCATCGAGATCGTATGAGTGCACTTTCCCATAGAATCAAGGTATTGCTCAAGCTTGAGCGATGTAGTGGTTTTTCCTGATCCCGACGGACCTGAAAGCAGCACTATCGGTTTTGAATCCCCACGTTGATAAATCATATCAGCCATTGATTTCACTTGAGAAAAATAATCTTCCTCACATTTGTGAATAAAAGCATTTATATCTTCCTTAAGTTTTCGGTTAATTGCAGAAACATGAACTTTTTTCATTTTTATGACCATGCCCTTTAAGGAGCATATCCTCCTTCCGATGTTTTCAGCATTTTTAATATTTATGCAAAAACATTCTCCTTGCTTCTTTAAAACGCCTGACTGTAATTCTGTTATTTAAGCTTTACAGAACGCAAAACGTTATAAGTATTGTATGTATAAAATCAAAAAGCGGTTACTCCTCCCATTTGCTGCATAAATTATTTAATGTGTCAGTCATTTTGGCAAGCTCTTTATTAGTAAGACCCGAACTTTTATTTATCAGCCTCGTAAGTCTTTCCAAAGCCGATGTAAGACGATTATAAGCAGTGGAAGTACGATTAGCTGATTTTATAATTTTAATTGGTTCACCCTGAATAAACTCACCGCTGATTCCGTCAAGTACTGCACCGCTGTAAGGACAATAAGCGTCAATTGACATATCGTTTCTCAGATACTGAGTAAATTCCTCAGCAGCCTTATCTTCTCCGTGAATTACAAAAACTTTATCAGGATTATTTATATGTGAGATCCAACGCTTAAGTCCGTTAAAATCTGCATGACCGCTTACTCCCGGCAGAATGCTGATTTTTGCATTTACAGCAATTTCTTCTCCGAATATCTTTACCTTTTTGGCACCATCGCAGATTTTTCTGCCTAAAGTGTTTACAGCCTGATATCCTACGAAAAGAACAGTACATTCACTTCTCCATAAATTGTGCTTCAAATGATGTTTAATTCTTCCCGCTTCGCACATTCCACTGGCAGAGATAATTACTTTAGGTGTTCTGTCAAAATTAACAGCACGTGATTCATCGCTTGTTACAGCAATTTTTAAACCCTCGAATTTAATCGGGTTAATACCTTTATTTATAAAATCCATTGCCTCCTCGTCAAAGCATGAATCCTTATTTTTATTGAATATTTCCGTAGCTTCTATAGCCAGCGGCGAATCTACATAAACAGGGAAATTATCGTGATTTTTCACCATTCCCTCCGTTTTGATATGACGGATAAAATAAAGCATCTCCTGAGTTCTGCCAACTGAAAATGCCGGAATAACCACATTTCCTCCAATATCAAAGGTTTCCTGAATAATGTCCGCTAAAGCTCTTGAATAATCTATCGGTTTGTCATGAATACGGTTTCCGTATGTTGATTCCATTATAACATAATCCGCCTCATTTATATACTGAGGATCTCTTATAAGAGGCTGATCAAGATTTCCGATATCACCCGAGAATACAAATTTCTTTATTATTTCATTTTCTGTGATCCATATTTCCACAGAAGCTGAACCTAACAAATGTCCTGCGTCAATAAAACGCACCTCTATACCGTCACAAATTAAACATTTTTCATCATATTGATGAGGAACAAGGCACTTTATAACTCCCTCAGCATCTTCCATAGTATAAAGCGGTTCAATTTCTTCCTGTCCTTTTCTTCTGCCCTTCCTGTTACGCCATTCAGCCTCAAATTCCTGTATGTGAGCTGAATCCCTCAGCATTATATCACAAAGATTGCATGTGGCCTGAGTTGCATATATTTTTCCGCAAAAACCGCCCGCATAAAGTAACGGCAAAAGTCCTGAATGATCAATATGAGCATGTGTCAGAAGCACAAAGTCAATGCCCGATGGTGCACAAGGAATCTGTTTATTTTCATATAAATCAATCCCCTGTTCCATTCCGAAATCCACAAGAAATCTCTTTCCGCAGGCTTCAATAAATGTACAGCTTCCGGTTACTTCATGTGTTGCTCCGATAAAAGTTACTTTCATTATAAAACACCTCGCTCACGCTGAAAAAACCTTATTTATAATAATATTATAATACATTTTTCCAATCATTTCAATAGACGTGTTAAAATACAGAATAAAAATGCGGAAACTGGCTGTCATAAACACGTTTTATCCAATATTTTATGCTTTCGCACTCAGAAACAAATTCATCAGAATCCTGTTCATAAAGTGGAAGCAGCTTTGCAACCGAATATGAAATATCATCAAGCGTGGAAGACTGTGCGACAAATGAAATACGAATATAATAATCCTCCCAATATTCTTCCAGTTCATTGACTTTATCCGAAATTTCATCTGATTCCTTGTTATAAAGCTCAATGATCTCATCAATTTTTCCTGTAAGTTCTTTATTATTTTTATTCAGCATAAAAAGAGAACCGGCTGAAATAACTATTATTGCAGCAAAAATCACTAAGCACAAGGTTATTCTCTTCATTCCGATTCCCTCCTTACAAGCTTATAGGTTTTATCCTCGTCCGCAACCATCATAAAAACATCATTAAGACCGCACTGCTCCTTTTTCAAAATGTTATTAAGCCATTTTTTATCTAACCCGATAAACTTCAAAGCATTTTCCACTATTTCTCCATCATCAATGATAAGTTGAGGAGGATTCTTGCACTTTTTATTTATTCCCATATCCTGAGGTGTACACGGCTGTAGACTCTGTTTCTGATAAACTGAAATTTTGCCGGTCGTTTCAACTATAGCAAGCTGTACTTCGGAAATATCAAAAACCTGAACGCTTCTCAGCGATTCCATCAGATCGTCAATAGTAAACCTTAATTTCTTCATTTGCTTTTGATCTATTTTTCCGTCAGTTATAATAATCTTTGGACTTCCGGAAATAATTCTTCTGAATCCTCTTGAAAAAAGTGACAAATGAGATAAAGCTACATCAAGACAAACTAAAGTAAAAATAGGCACAACTCCCATTATCATAGGTATGTTTATATCTTCGATAGGTAAAGTTGCAATATTAGACATCAGAATGGTAACAACCAGTTCCGAGGGCTGTAATTCTCCTAACTGGCGTTTCCCCATAAGCCTGATTGAAAAAATAATTATTATATAAAGAATTATTGCACGAAAAAATACTATAAGCAAAGCTTTTACCTCCGATTTTCATTAAAATAAGTTCTTTAATAATATTCTCTTAACATTCCTGAATATTCAGCTTTAATAAGCTAACAATATCAAGGATAGAAATTTAAAAAGCAATGCTTTTTAAGAAAGGATAAAAAATGAGCAGTTCACCTGATTTCAAAAATTATAAAGATGTAAAAATCGCATCAAGACTTGATCAGATTATATTGGATTGCAGATCTATAACCGGCAACACCATGGATCTGAATGTTATGGAAATAAATATATGCGGTGCACCGTGCGCTCTTGTCACTATTGAAGGAATGGTATCAACGAACGCAATGGCTGAACTGGTTTTTCAGCCTCTTATGGGAATAAATATTCCAAAGGATGAAAACCCGAATGTGGGAGTATATCAGTTTGTCACAAAACAAAGCCTGCTTACTGCCGAACGCCATATCCTTTACACTTACGGCAGTGTAATGCAGGATCTCTTCTCAGGGTTTGCACTGATTTTTATCGACGGCATTCAAAAAGGAATAGCCCTTGGTATACAAGGATATGAAAAGAAATCTATATCCGAACCTACAAGCGAGCATAACCTCATGGGTTCACAGGAAGCGTTTGCAGAGGTAATAAGAACAAATATATCTCTCATTCGCCGAAGAATAAAAAGTCCGGCTCTGAGATTTGAGATGCTTCAAGTCGGCGAGCTTTCCTCTACTGACATATGCATAGTTTATATGCAGGACAAAGCACCGCCGGAAATGGTAGACAGAATAAGAAAAAAATTAAAAAACATTAAACTTGATACGGTTATTTCCAGCGGATATATCAGACCGTTTCTGGAAGAACGAATACAGGAAAATCTGTTTTCTAATATCGGAAACACAGAGCGTCCTGATGTGCTCTGTACAAAAATCAATGACGGAAAAGTATGTATACTCATTGACGGAACACCCTTTGCGCTTGTTTGCCCTACACTTTTTGTAGAAAATTTTAAAACCATTGATGACTACTGCTGGAAAAGCTATTTTACAACTTATCTCAGATGGATAAGATATCTGGCATTTTTTCTTGCCGTTGCATTTCCCGGCATTTATGTAGCGGCAGCAAGCTACCATCCCGAAATGCTGAATCTGAAGCTGCTTCTTAATCTGTCTGCTTCTGAACAAGCAACCCCATATCCGTTGTTCTTTGAGGTTCTTATTATTATGGCGCTTCTGGAGCTTATGCGTGAGGCAAGCATTCGTCTGCCTTCAGCGGTGGGAAGTGCAGTTTCGATAGTCGGCGGTCTGATTATCGGAGACGCCGCCGTGAAAAGCGGTATTATCTCTGCTCCGCTGTTAATTATAGTAGGATTGACTGCAACAGCTTCGTTTATTATACCAAGCCTTAATCAGCAAACCTCAATATTAAGACTTGCATTTATACTTGCAGGAGGCTCGGCAGGCTTTTTAGGCATCGCAATCTGCGGCATCGTTATAATTGCCAATGTCTGTGCAATGGACGAATTCAATATACCTTATACCGCCCCGGTTTCACCCTTTTCAAAACGTGGAAGCATGGATGTTTTCACAAGAGCTTCCTTCAAATCCATGGAGAAAAGCCACTCCACAATTGAAGACTATACAGAAGACAAATAAAGACGCAACATTTCTAAAGGATTGGTGTTTTAATGAGAAAAATATCATCTCTGCAATTTATAACTATACTTTTATGCTGTAAGCTTTTTACGATTATGACCTATATTCCCGATAAGGATGAAAACGGCGTAATTTTAATGATTTCTGCCGTCGTCACAACTCTTCTTCAGGGAATTCTTATGATTCCTATAATTATATTTTATAAAAGAAACAAAGGTGAAGGCATTTTTTCATTTACAAATGCAAAAAGCCGGGCTCTGGGAATATCCATCAGTGTACTTTTCCTGTTAATTTCTTTATGGGCATTAATAGATTCAATGGGGAATTTAACATTTTTCCTGGAATATTGCTTCTCCGATACCTATGCTTCATGGGCAGTAATATTAGTCGTTTCCGCTGCTTCCCTTTATGTTGCCTATACAGGGATCTCCACGCTTGCCAGAACAACCGGAATTATTGCTGTTGTAACTCTTATAAGCCTTGCTCTTGTGTTAACAGGCTTTGAACATCATATTGATTTTATCGAACTTAATATAGCCGTTAAAAGTCCAGTCTCAGATGTTATAAAAACCATACCGAAATTTCTTTCAGCTTCACAGGAATTAGCAGCATTCATTATCCTTTTGGAAGCTTTGAGAAACCGCCCGTCAAAAACCGTGTATGGTTATTTAAGCATTAAACTTGTTATAACACTTATTTCAATTTTAGCAGTTGTAATTGTTTTAGGTGACTACGTCACACTATCTAAACTTCCGTTCTTCACACTTTCAGCATTCTCTCAAACAAAGATTATCGAACATTATGAAGCCTTCTTTATGTTATTCTGGACTTTATGCGCAGTAATAAGAATTACGCTTTTCACAATCTGTGCCCAATATTGTATTCATCAGATTTTCCCGAAGTTAAATCCGACGATCGGAGAAGGCTGTTCACTTATAATTGCCTCGGCTGTAACCTTACCGATTCTGATGAAAGAAAAATGGGAAGCTATTACTTTTACAAAAATTCAAACCTTAGCAATGATAATTCTTCTTGCTGTTATTCCACTGATTTTACTCTTCTTTAAAAAAAGAAATCCTAATTAAAAGGCGGTGACAAATTGAAACGATTTAATGTTTGGATTATAATTCTGCTGCTTTTATTTGTATCGATCGGAAATGACAGTTCTATTGAAATATCCGATAGAACTCTCGTCCATGCCGTAGGAATAGATGAGGATGATTCGGGCTGTACTGTTACCCTTCAGATTTTCAAGTCTGATGGCGCTGGCTCGGATACTCAAATTGATCCCAGCAAATCTAATACACGTATTATATCAAACACAGCGCCGACATTTAACGAAGCAATGTCTTTGTGTGAAAAACAGCTTGGAAACTATATTTTTATAGGCCACAATCAGGTAATAGTAATAGGTTCTAAAACCGATTTATCCGATCCCGAGGATCTTCTGAGCTATTTTATAAGAAATAAAGATAATTTTCTTGGCGTAGATGTTGTTCTTGCAGAGAATACCGCTAAAGAAGTGCTTAATGTACAAATCCCGACAGGTACTATTACCATGGAAAATTTTAAAGAAATAGTTGATATGTATCGGGATAAAGGATCAGCCATTCCGTCAAGTATGGTGGATTTTATTAATCAGTGCAGAAAATCTGATAAATCCGCCGCCTTGCCTGTAATTTCTCTCAATCAACAGGATGAATCTTCTCAGAATGAACAAGGCGGAGAATCCTCTGAAGGACAGTCATCTTCAGGCGAAGGACAAGGCGGAAATCAAAGCAGCGGTCAAGAAAATCAAGGTCAGTCCGGCGGCGGTGAAGAAAGCCAGTCTAATCAAGCTTCAGTAATTTCTATAGATAAAAACGCTGTAATCAGCCATGGTAAAATTGTCGGTGAACTGAATCCACAGGAAACCCAATGTGTAAACTTTATAAATGACCGTACACAATACGGTATGGTCACCGTTGATTTTGAAGGTAGAAATATCGGCGTTGACTTAATTAAACGCTGCTCAAAATCCAAGGTGAAAATAAAAGACAATAAAATATTATACAATGTGGATCTTTCAATTGTTGCAACTACAGACAATAGCAGGTATACAGAGTCCGATAAAGAAAAAATAGCTTCGCTGATTGAAAGTGAAATAAAAAAACAATGTGAAGACACCTTCAATAAAGTTATGTTTGAATATAATGCCGATATCTTTGATTTGTGCAGACTCATAAGACATTATTATCCGAAAATTCATCTTGAATATGAGGATAAATTTGATGTTTTAAAAGCAAATACTTCATTTAATATAAATGTGAAATGTGTTGCAAAATAAAAAAGCAGGAGGTAAGAATGCCTCCTGCTTTTATCATTTTAAAAATTCAACAATATAATATTTTGCACAATCCTTGTTATTCCTCATAATTTGACTGAATATTCAGCGCCTTTTCCAGATCTTCTTTAGTATATGTCCTGTTAATATCACTTTTCAGGATCTCAACTCTGACCTTTTCATTTCCGTGAATATCAAACCAGTTATCTGAAAAAACACAGTCCCCGTCAATTAGATCAAGACAAACCGACTTTGCAAAATTCTCTGAGCTGAATTCTAAAATAAATCTGTCCTCTTTTTCCTCAAGTCTGTATTGGATCTTCGGCGGAAGAAATACAAATTCCTTTGGTCTTACAAAAATCGTAGTACCCCTGCCTATAACCTGACCACCGCTGATAAGACAATATTCAAGATATTTTTCCCGCATATCATCTCTGTTCTTCAGATACATTGATAAATCAATTGAACCAACATTACATGCCGAAAGCTGTAAACATTCAGCATCCATCTCTCCGCCTTCCAGAATTTCAGCTCTGTTGTTTCTGATATTCCATATTATCTTTCCGGAGAAATCATTCATGGTTTCGTTTGATATATTAAAAATCGGGTGAAGTGAATCGCTGTCATCTACTGATAACAATACAGGTGCATAAAACTTCCGTGCATAATAATGCAATCCCTTCCATCGGTTAAAATAATCTATACTTGACCATGATATAACAGGATTTGAATCGTTGACCTGCCAGTATGCAGAACCCATACACCGTCCTCTTGCACGTCTCATATGTTCTACATTTGAACGTATGCAGTCTGCCTGCACAAGCTGAGATGAATAAATCAACCTTTTGAAACTATAAGGATACCTTGTCATCTGCGCTAAATAGAACATGATTTTTTCATTTCCCTCAACGCATTTCTGATGTGCTTCCATAACAGGAGACATCAGATCAAAATCTCCCTTGCTCTCATCAGCAAATGTCTTTATAGTTTTAATTGACGGAACAGATTCAAAGCCATATTCCGAACAAAAACGATAATAATATTGCCTGAAAGCCTCAATTGGTTTAAAATTATGCCAAACATCCCAATAATGCATATCCCCCGCATGATTAGAAGATGAGTTATTGAATCCTCCCCCCGAAGACGGTGATGACGGCCAGTAAAAAATCTCAGGAGAAAGCTCCTTGATAATTTCAGGTATAATCTCTTCAAACTGCGTCAGATAATCAGCTTTTGACTGTGGATCATCAGGTATCCCCCAGCCTTCCCACATAGATTCAATTTCATTGTTTCCGCACCAAAGTCCTAACGACGCATGATTTCTCAGTCTGATAATATTATCTCTTACTTCTTCAATAACAGTATTGCGGAATTCATCTGTAAGCAGAAATGTTGAACATGCAAACATAAAATCCTGCCATACGATTAAACCGTTTTCATCACAATAATCATAAAAATAATCGTCAGGATAATATCCTCCGCCCCAGACTCTGATAAAATTGAAATTTGCCTTCTTGCATTGTTCCAGCAAATATCTTGTCCGTTCTTCAGAACAGCGTGTAACTATCTGATCTTCGGGAATATAATTTGCTCCCATAGCAAAAATCTTCTTGCCGTTGAGCTTGAAACAGAATTCCTCGCCCCATTGATCCTTGTCCTGACTTATAGTCAGAGTTCTCAAACCTATTCTCTTTACGTCCTCGTCAACCGTTTCGCCGCTTGCATTTTCAAGTATAATCCTGCACTTATATAAAGGCTGATCACCGTATCCGTTAGCCCACCAAAGCTGTGGATTTTCAATGCTGCATTTAATTACACATTTCCCATGTCCTGTTCGGGCTTCCCCGTCAGCAATAATTTCTCCGTTGGGTGAAGTCACTTCAAGCCTTGCAATATGATTTTCAGAATATTCGGAATTTACATCACATTTCAGTTCAACCTTGTTTCCACTGTGTATCTGTGTAAAATGTACGTCTTTAATCCTTCCGTATGATAACGCCAGAAGCTTAACATCCCTCCATATTCCCATGTCAGGCAGCTTAGGACCCCAGTCCCATCCAAACATGCAATGTGCTTTTCTTATGTGCGTATAACCTTCCATGGTCGTGTCAACACCCCATAAAGGCCTTTTCGCATGTTTTTCAGCAATATATTTATTGGGAGATTTTATTTTTACAACAACTTTGTTCCGACCGGGCTTAACCGTTTTTTTAACATCAAATTCCCAGATCCTGTGCATATTATCCGCACTGCCCACAAAACAATCGTTTACAAACACATCAGCTAATGTGTCAATTCCATCAAATCTGAGAATAACTCTTGAGCTTTCGAGAAGTTCATTTTCTGCTTCAAATTCCGTTGAAAAATCATAGTCATCATCACATATTTCCGTAGAAATAAATTCATTTTCACGATAATAAGGATCAGGAATTTTCCCATGCTCTATTAAAGTCTTGTATACTGAACAAGGTACACAACAATCCAGTTTTTCACTGCATCCTGCCTTGTTCATTTTCCATTTATCATTAAGCAATAAAATCATAATTTTATCTCCTGTATTTGTATTATAGCATATTTATAATGCTGTGTTTAACATTTTGAAGATCCTGTAAGAATAATTGATCCACATGGCTAAGACGATAATTATTCTGATAAATCAATAGATCACGATTTGTCTTTTTAACATCTGAGCATTTGCGCTGTACTAAGCCAAAACGGTCAAGAATCGCCTTTGGCAGAGGAGATACCCACATAAAAGCGTCATCAACCGAGCTTAATATATCAAATTGGCTTCCCCTTTCATATACGAAAATATGCTTTTTAGAACTGTGTATCTGTGTATTTCTTTTCTGAAAAACCGATGAAATGTTAGGAACTGTGTTATCTCCATGAAGTATTTCCACATAATTATCAAGCATATCGACCGTGATAACAGGAGCGCTTGCCAGCGGATTGCGCTTATTGATAAGGATTACATAATCATATGTCCATATTTCTGAACATTTAAGATTTTTTTCTTCTAAAATATTAGTAAAAAAGCTTTCATAAGGAATACTGTATCTGATTATCCCCATGTTATATTCACATTCAACAACTTCGTTTATTGCGTCCATTGAATTTGTTTCTTTAAATTTGACTTCCATTTTATCAGTCTTTTCAATTTTGTTGAGAAACTCAGTGAACGCATATGTAATATAGCTTGCCCTCGGCAATAAAAGCTGAAAACTCACATGATCATCAATATCTTCTTTATAAAGATTCTCCATCTTGTCCATTTGAACTATTATGGCTTTAGCATATTGTAAAAATTCTTTGCCCTTTTCAGTAGGAATAACTCCCTTGGCAGAACGTTTGAAAATCGGAATTCCAACTTCCCTTTCCATTTCCTTGATTGCCTTGGATAAATTTGGCTGACCCATATAAAGCGCCGCAGCCGCTTTGGTTATTGAGCCTAATTTTTCCACTTCTATCATATATCTTAGGTGTGTTAAGTTCATAAAAAACTACTCCCCCTTATTTCAGCATATCCGTAATGCAGTATAGTACATATATAATTATACATAACGCTGTAATTAATGTCAACCATTATAATGTACATTTACGAATATTCTCAAGAAAATCATCATATTATATACCAACCATTGTCCGGACATACACCGGACATCAGCGAAAGAGAGGAATGATATTTATATGATTAAGAAAAAACTGCTCACAGCCCTATGCTTCGGGCTTGTCTGCACAGCTGTCGGAATATGCGGATATAACGCAGATAAAAGATTAGTTCTCGAAACTGCTTCGGCTCAAATCTCTGATACTGTTCAAAAACCGGTAATAGTCCTTGATGCAGGACACGGCGGAGCCGACGGAGGGTGTGTAAGTGTAAATAACAAGTGCGAAAAAGATATCAATCTCAATATTCTTCTTTCATTAAGAGATATGCTGAATATAATGGGCTATGAACCTCGGTGTACCCGTGAAAGCGACATATCTATCCATGATGAAGGAATTAAGGGACTTGCAAAACAAAAAAAATCAGATATGGATAACCGCCTTGCAATTTTTAATAAGTATGAAAACGCTATAGCCGTTTCAATTCATCAGAACAAGTTTACAGACGAGAAATACAATGGCGCTCAAATGTTTTACAGTCCAAAGGTCACCGGCAGCGAACAACTCGCAGCAATTATGCAAAAACAGTTTGTATCAAAACTTCAGCCTGAAAACACCCGTGAAACAAAACCGGTCGGAGATGAGCTTTTTCTTCTCAATAATGCAAAATGCCCCGCCGTTATGATTGAATGCGGTTTTTTATCCAACCATGAAGAAGCCGCAAAGCTTGAGGACGAAAATTACCAGAAGCAAGTTGCTTTTACCATCTTCAGCGGTATCTGTGATTATAAAACCACAAATATAACCTTATAAATTATATAGTAAACATATACAAAAAACCGTATCCTGTTTTGTGCAGGTATACGGTTTTTGTTTTAACTTAGACATATTTCATTCAAAGTTGTACGTTTGCGTGCAAAAAATGCCGAAATAAGCCTATTAGTAGAGGGAGGTGCAAGCGTGCACGGCGCAAATCACGTTATCAGTTTGTGATATCTATGGCTTTGACCCCACTGTGGTAAATTTGCAAAAATGATAAATTACTGTGCTCGGCCGCACGGGTCAATTCACGTTATTAATTTGTGATATTCATGGCTTTGACCTCGCTGTGGTGAGTATGCAAGAAATTATATACTGTAGTGAGTGCTGGCTCGCACAGCGCAAACCACGTTATCAATTTTTGATATTCATAGCTTTGACACCGCTATGGTGAGTTTGTAAAAAAAGAAGCTATAGTCACTTCAAGCATAAACTGACAGAAGAAATATTGTATTGCAACTGTAAAATTTAACTGACAGGATTTACGGTAAAAAGGACAGACATTTTTGGAGTCTGCCCCTGATCGACATAATTCGTCGTAAGTGTGCAGATTTAAATTTTACAAATAATTCTATTGCATTATTATTTTTTTATCCGAAAGGTCTTAGCACAGACAGCGCTTCTCACGTTACAAGTTAGTGATATCTATAGTTTTGACCTCGCTGTAATGAGTTTTCAAAAATGATAAGTTATTGCGCTAAGATCGCCGAAAAAAAGGGCGAATAAAAATTCGCCCAAAATTATTGTAATTTATTTAAATTGACTCAACAGAAAGCTTTCCGTCATGTTCTGTAATTCCAAGCCCTGATATACTTCCTTCACCCTTATCAACGAGAATTTCAGCGATCTGATCCTCAATTTCATTTCTTATGACGTGACGAATATCTCTTGCACCCAACTTCTTGTTGAAAGCCTTGTGGGCAATAAGCTTAAGCGCAGATTCGTCATAGCTTAGAGTAATTCCCTTTTCAGCCAAAGGCTCTTTCATCTCATTAAGCATAAGTCCTGCAATTCCTGCATAGTCATCTTCGTTAAGCGGATTGAATACAACGATCTCATCAACTCTTCCTAAAAATTCAGGTCTTAGGAATTCTCTTAGTGCTTTCATAGCCTTTTCTGCGGAAATTTCAGCATCCGTCTTGTTAAATCCAACACCTGTGTCTTTATCAGTAGAACCTGCATTGGAAGTCATAACAATTACAGTATTTTCAAATGAAACCGATCTTCCTTGGGAATCATTTATTTTTCCTTCGTCAAGTATCTGTAAAAGTATATTCATTACATCCGGATGTGCCTTTTCAATTTCATCAAAAAGCACAACGGAATAAGGTCTCCTCCGAACTTTTTCAGTAAGCTGACCCGCTTCGTCAAATCCCACATATCCCGGAGGCGATCCGATAAGCTTTGAAACTGAATGCTTCTCCATAAATTCGGACATGTCTACCCTTATGAGAGGTTCGGTTGCATCAAACAATTCTTCTCCCAAAGCCTTTACAAGTTCGGTTTTTCCAACCCCCGTAGGTCCCACAAAAATAAATGACGCAGGTCTGCGACGCTTTGAAAGCTGAATCCTTGTTCTTTTAATAGCCTTTGCAACCTTGTCAACGGCCTGTTCCTGACCAAGCACTCTTTTGGACAAAGCGGTTTTCAGATTACGGATTTTCTCATATTCCGTCTCCACAATCTTATTTGACGGAATACCTGTCCATAATTCAATAACCTTAGATAAATCCGAATCAGTCACCTTAATATTCTTAACAACATTTTCGACATCTTCAAGACGGTTTTTGATTCTTGAGATCTCCGCCTTTTCGGAAGCCATTATCTCATAATCAGGGTTTTCCTTGATCTCATAATCCGCCATAAGCTCTTCATGCTTGCGAAGCTCACCGTTAAGCTCCTCCAGCTCAGCCAGCTCCGGACTCCTTATACTTGCACAAGCACAGGCTTCGTCAAGCAAATCTATTGCCTTATCCGGCAAAAATCTGTCATTAATATATCTCTCAGATAAAACTGCACACATCCTTATCAGTTCATCTGAAATTTTCACCCTATGATAGTTTTCATAATATTTTTTTATTCCCAGAAGTATGGACACCGTATCGTCCACAGTCGGTTCAGATACAGTAACCGGCTGAAAACGGCGTTCAAGAGCAGAATCCTTTTCAATGTGCTTACGGTATTCTTTAAATGTTGTAGCACCAATAACCTGAACCTCTCCCCTTGAAAGAGCTGGCTTTAAAATATTGGCAGCATTCATCGTTCCCTCTGAATCGCCTGTTCCAACGAGATTGTGAACCTCGTCAATAAAGAGGATAACATTTCCCTGGCTTTTAACTTCCTCTACAAGGCCCTTGCATCTGCTTTCAAACTGTCCTCGGAATTGAGTTCCGGCCACAAGCGCAGTCAGATCAAGAAGATAAACCTCTTTATCTTTGATATGAAACGGTACATCTCCCGAAACGATTTTTTGTGCAATTCCTTCAGCAATTGCAGTTTTACCTACGCCCGGTTCACCGATCAGGCATGGATTATTTTTCTGCCTTCTTGAAAGAATATGGATCACACGTGAAATTTCCTTATCTCTTCCGACAATGTTGTCCAATTTGCCTTCTCTTGCCCGCTGAGTCAGGTTCGTGCAGTAATTTGTAAGAAACTTAAGCTTTTTCTTTTTTTCGCCCTTCTTAGAATTTCCGTTATTTTCATCTTCCGTATGAATATGATCTGATTCTACAGGCGAATTTCCGCCAAAGGGATTTCCGCCTCCGAACAAGCTGCTAAGAAAATTAGGCATTGTTCCGCTTCCGCCCAGCTCAAAGTCCTCACCGTCTGTGATCTCCATAAGCTGATCTGTCATTGCCTGAATTTCATCTTCTGAAATTCCCATTGATTTCATATAATCATCAACCTGCGATATACCCATTTCTCTTGCACAAACAAGACAATAACCCTCATTTTTCTTATCATTCGGATTATTAGCATTCATTTGTGAAACAAAAACAACCGCAGGACGTTTTTTGCATTTTGAACACATCATCATAGTCTCATTTTCTCCCTTCCCTTACCTATATATCATAAAACAAATAGAATAAATGTCTGAATAAGAAAGTTTCATCAATAATTTTTGTATTAAAATTGTTAAGTGAATCTCCTGCTGTTTCAATAAGGACTGCAAGCCCAAAAGCAATTATCACAAGACACAAGCCGCCCTTAATTAATCCCGCTATCATACCTAAAAGCCGATTAAATCCGTTGGCAACAGGAACATGATTAAGTACACCCGCTGCTGAAAACAGTATTTTTACCACAAGTGATACTAAAACAAACAACATGATCGTCAGAATAATTTTCACGCCAATAGTTACAAAAGGACGTACTAAATTATATTCAATAAATGACGCACCTTTGTCCATTTTATTGTCCGCAAGGGCTCTTACAACATCATAAGCCTGATTTTTGGAATAATCAACACCGTTTCCAAGCTTCTGAGTATCAATACCGGTGAAAATCTTATTAAACTTATCCGGAAAACGTGTTTCAAAAAACTTTTCCATATCGGCACGTAATTTTCGAGCATTTTCAGCGCTTTCGCCTTTTTTCTCCGCCAGCTTCGCCAGATTTAACGAAATATCGCCATCTGAACTCAATGCCGAATCAAGCTCCTTATCTGACAATTTCAAATTATAGCCGCAGTCCTTAATTTCCTTTGCAACTACATTTGAAACATCAAACTTATCTATTTTTTCTTCGATAAAATCCCTGACTTCCGGCTGAATCCATTTTTCATAAACAGTCGGAGCAAAAATATCAGCAAGCAGAAATGCTATAATTATTGCTGCAATTGTACCAACCGATGAAACAACATATCTTAAAAAGCCTTTGTTCCAACCGACAGCCACCGACAAGATCAGTATTATAACAACTGCAAAATCCAATATAAGCGCCATTAGATTTCCTTTCTGAATCAAGTGTTGAACTCGATTTTATTTATCTCTCTATAACTCAGAAGATAAACAGAATCACTGAAAAATACAAAATCTGTATACTCATCTGTAACATCTGCTGTTGCAAGGCAATTTCCGTTTAAATCATATGCTTCAACCGCCCGTTTACCAAGAAGAAAAATCTTTCTTCCCGAAGCAAACAATTTTTTAGGTGCGCCTCCGTTTGTTTCGGCTATTTCAGCCTTTTCCTCCTCCGAATCAAACAGGGCCAGTGTACCCTTTCCTTTTGAAACACTGTTTACAACTACAGCGGCAGAATATTTATTTAAAGAATATGATACAATATCATCTGTATATTCATATTCCATAATAATTTTACCGTCTTCATCAAGCTTATAAAATTTATTATCTCCCACAGCCCATATACCGTTATTGTTATTTTCGCAGGTATCAATCACCAATGAATCCAGTTTAACGCTGGTCATTAATTCTTCGGTAGAATCAAATTCCACATAGTGAATAACCGAACAAAGCTCGCCTTTATCTGAACTAAAAGTAGTTACATAGCACCCATTGCCACTGTTGTTGAATGATATATCCATAATTCTCTGACCGCTGCTCCAGCGATAGATCTCAGAACCGTTTTCATCATATACAGTCATACAAGCCGGATATTTTTCTGTTTGAGTAATAACGGCGATATATCCGTTTGGACCTATTTCAGCAAACAGTATATTTTCCTCAATATGTTTTGAATATAATTCTTCTTTTTTACTGAAAACCTTAAATGCAGTTCCGCCGTTATCAAACGCAAGTATTCTTTTTTCGGAAACCTTGATAACAGGATCTTCGAGTTCATGATTAAAGGAATTTTTCAGAACGCCGTTTTCTGCGTATAAATAAATATGAGCGTCGTCTGCCGATACAATATCCTCATCTGATAAATCCAAAAAATTCACTGCACTTGATTCTCTGACAACAGGAAAATTTCCCGTCTGAGTTTTGCCGTCATTTACAATTGTCTGATGAGGTCTGTCAAAAATCCCCTCAAGCTTTTTTACCCAGAGATTTCTTGTAAGATAAGCAGTTATCCCTAAAATTGCAATAATTAAAATTATTATTAGCTTTTTAATGCGCTTTTTATTCTTCTCTTTTTTTCTTGCAGCACGAATATCCGTCATATTAATAACGGATTCTTCGCTTTCGGTTTGTTTCATTTTATTTTCATTAACAGGATTCTCTTCACGTTTTTTTCTTTTGAATCCTCTTGGCATGGGCTGATCCTCCTCAACAAAGCTCTGTTCAGGATTATTAAAACTGCTCATTTCTATTGTTTTTTTATCATTATTATCATTTTTCACTTTTGTCAAATCCTTTTCTCTGACGGTTCATCACCGTAATAAACCTTGTTTAAATACAAACCCTGAGGCGGAACGGTTTTTCCTGCAAGGGTTCTGTCCTTCGACTCTAAAATTGTCGGAACAGCGTCCTCCGGGATTTTGCCTTCGTTAATGAACAAAAGAGTTCCAACCATTATTCTTACCATATTATACAAAAAGCCATCGCCTGAAACATTAAATATAATCAGATCACCCTCACGTCTCACATGAAAGTAATGTATAGTTCTCACAGTATTTTCTTTTTCACAGGCTGTTGAACAAAATGCTTTAAAATCATGCTCACCGACGAAATCCTGCGCAGCTTTATCAAGCTTTTTTTCATCAATGGGATACCAATGTCTGTAGGCGGTATCCATATAAAACGGATTCTTTATTTCACTGTTATGAAGAACATATTCATATTCTTTTCCTTTACAGTCATATCTCGCATGGAAATCCTCATCGGCTTCCTCGCATGAGAGTATTGATATATCATCAGGCAATTTAGGATTCAGACCGAAAATAATACCTCTGCAAGTTATGGTAGAATTGATTTTAAAGTTAAAAAAGAACTCCCTTGCATGAACTCCGGCATCAGTTCTTGAACAACCGAAAATCGTTACATCCTCACCGGTAAGGCTTTTTATGGCCTCTTCCACAACCTGCTGAACAGCCAGCGCATTGTCCTGTCTTTGAAAACCATGATAACGTGCGCCGTTATATGCCATTTTTACTTTAAAATTTCTCATTACACAATCTCAAATTTTTCTATTGTATCTATAGGAACAACAATAATCTTATTTTCTTTTTTTCCATAAACGAGAAGTCTTATCCATTCGCCGTCAAAATCCTCGATTCTGCATTTTTCGTCATATAAGTCATCACTGTCTATTATACAGTCCATTCCTACAAGATCATTAATTACCTTTGACATAACATTCCCTCTGTTATTATATCTTTCAATATGTTTTATTTTTCTTTCAAGCTTATCTATTTTTTCATTCTGAGAAAAATCCATCAGGCTCATATTGGAATGCTCCTTTACACAAGATGATTGATAGCAATTACCGCCGCTAAAAAAACAGCTGTAAATGCGAAAGCAATATAATCCACAGCTGAAGTTTTCAGCTGCTTCATTCTTGTTCTTCCCTCACCGCCGTGATAACAGCGGCATTCCATAGCAAGCGCCAGCTCCTCTGCACGTCTGAATGATGACACAAAAAGCGGTATCAGCACGGGTATAAGCGCTTTTGCCCGTTGAATCAAGGAACCTGTTTCCATGTCCGCACCTCTTGCTTTTTGCGCTGACATAATTTTATCCGTTTCTTCAATAAGTGTAGGAATAAATCTTAATGCAATTGTCATCATCATTGCCAGCTCATGGACAGGCACTTTTATCTTTTTTAACGGTGACAAAAGCCTTTCAATTGCATCCGTCAGATCTATAGGCGATGTTGTATAAGTCAGAAGTGAAGTTCCGACAATAAGACAGATTATTCTGACGATCATAAAAACCGCCGTATTAATTCCGTTATCTGTAATTTTAATAAATCCTGCATGAAAAAGCACATTTCCTGTTCTTATAAAAAACAGATTCAGTATTGCCGTAAATATAATAATCGGAACAATAGGCTTAAGGCTTTTTATGATCATCCTTGCCGGAATTTTTGAAATTGCATAGGCGAATACAGTAAAACCAACTCCCACAACAAGTCCCCAAATTCCGTCAGCAATAAAAAGCATTACTATAAAAACTAAAGTAAGCAATATTTTCACTCTTGAATCCATACGGTGAATCGGTGATTTACCGGGAAAATACTGCCCGATCGTGATATCCTTTATCAAGGTACATCCTCCTAAAAACTAATCCTTTTTCAAATTGTCAAGCAACAGCTTCATACCAAAATCAACTGTATAAACGTCCTCTCCCAGGTCATATCCCATTGATTTCAGGCGATTGAACACTCTTGTAATCTGAGGGACTGCAAGTCCCATCTGCTCCAGCTCCTGAGATCTGTGAAAAACGTTTACAGGCTTATCATAGCAAAAAATCTTTGCCTCATTCATTACGAGAATTTTTGAAGCGTGCTTTGCCACGTCCTCCATTGAATGAGAAACCAGTAAAACCGTATTTCCCGTAAGCTTATGATAATCCTTTATAAGCCCTAAAATCTGTTCCCTGCCCTTTGGGTCAAGTCCTGACGCAGGCTCATCAAGGATAAGAACCTTCGGTTCCATTGCCATAACTCCCGCAATGGCAACTCTTCGCTTTTGTCCTCCGGAAAGCTCAAAAGGCGATTTATCAAGCATAGACTCTGAAATGCCGACCATTCGTGCGGTTTCTCTGACACGTCTGTCAATTTCCGCCTCATTAAGTCCCATGTTTCTCGGTCCGAAAGCAATATCCTTATATATAGTTTCCTCAAAAAGCTGATATTCAGGATATTGAAACACAAGACCCACCTTAAAGCGAATAGCACGAAGTCTTGATTTATCCTGCCAAAGCTCCTCGCCGTCAATTAAAATTCTTCCTGAGGTAGGTTTGAGCAATCCGTTAAAATGCTGAATAAGGGTGGACTTGCCGGAGCCGGTATGTCCGATAACTCCCACAAATTCCCCCTCTTCAATTTCTATATTCACATTGTCCACGGCTACCTTTCGAAAAGGTGTTCCTTCGCCATAGACATAAGATAAATTTTCTGTTTTAATTACTGCCATTTTTATTCCTTTTTCAGATCAACAACTTAAAGATTAATTACTGGTATTATACTGCAAAAACAATATCCTGTCAAGAAGCACAAGAATAGCATTAAAATTTTGTACAAAATGCAGTATAAACATTTACTTAGTTTTATTTGCTAATATTTCAGCCAAGGCTTCAACACACTCATCCTCTGTAATGATTTCAGCAGAGATACTGTGCCCTGCTTTTTTCAAGCCGTTTGCAAGCTGAGTAACCTGAGGTACATCAAGTCCCAGATTTCTCATTGTATCCACCTGTGAAAATATTTTTTCAGGTTCATTATCCATAACGATTTCACCGCTGTCAATTACCACAACTCTGTCAGCCTGCGCTGCTTCCTCCATATAATGAGTAATCAAAACGATAGTAACTCCGCTTTCACGGTTAAGCATTTTTATGGTTTTCATAACCTCGGCTCTGCCCTTCGGGTCAAGCATTGCTGTAGGTTCGTCCAGAAGAATACACTGCGGACGCATTGCTATAACACCTGCGATAGCTACTCTTTGCTTTTGTCCTCCTGACAACTTATGGGGAGCATGCTCACGATATTCATACATTCCTACAGTTTTAAGCGCATCGTCAACACGCTGACGTATTTCTGACGGAGGCACGCCCATATTTTCCAATGCAAAAGCGACGTCTTCTTCTACGATCGTTGCAACTATCTGGTTATCGGGATTCTGAAACACCATTCCTGCTGTTTTTCTTATATCAAGCAGATTTTTATCGTCCCTTGTATCAAGTCCGTTTACAAAAACTGTACCGCTTTCGGGGATATTAATAGCATTTATGCACTTTGCTAAAGTAGATTTTCCCGAACCGTTATGTCCCAGCACAGCCACAAACTCGCCTTTTTGTATTTCAAGATTTATTCCTTTTAAAACCTCAGTTTTTAAAGGAGGTTCTTCCATTTCATTTATATATGAAAAATGCAAATCCTTTATTTCAATAAAACTGCTCATTTTATTACCTCTGTTTCAATAAGGGGCATCGCCCCGTTATTCGACAAACGACTGGGCATTAGCCCCTTTGTGTTTCATTTGGGGATTGCCCCACTGAAACTCTAAGTTATCCGCCGCCTTAGAGGCGAGGGACATAAGTCGTTGTTATAGTTTATCAAAAAATGTTTTTAATTCTTTTTTTCTTTGTTCCGATATATTCTTTTTTGGTATTCCCTGAACTGCGCCCTCAACTGCTGTCAGCTTATGAAAACAGGAACCCGGATCATATGCTTTAAGCTTTAAAAATGTTTCCTCTGTACCTGTTTCTCTAAGGTTTTCGGGAGTATCAATCCCAACGGCTTCAAGCTGCTTTTCCAACACTGCGCCTATATTAGGCAGATCACTGAGTTTCATTAAAACGCTCCTTTTAAACATACAAATTATTTATCGCTAATAAGCAAACTGTTTTTTCTCAATAGAATTTCAAATACTCTTTTAAATCATTAAGCCATTGAGGAATTTGTTCTGTTTTAATAATCAACATACCGTTTTTATATTCGGCTGCTTCAATAAAGCCATTGTTGTTATCAAAAAAACGGACTTCATTGCAATAAGGCAACACTCTTGACAAATCCTCAAAACGTTTATTATATCTGCGTATTATATCTTGATCCGATATATTATGACCGCCTTTTCTCACTCTGTTTTTTATACGAACTATACTTTCTTCTAAAGAACTCACACCTACATAATAAAGCCTTATAAAATAACCAAGTTCCTTTGCTCTTTGTATTGTTTTAAGTGTTCGCACACCTGAAAGGGTAGTTTCCTGTGTGAAATTAATTCCTTTATTTAAACAATCCGAAATTCGTTTTACAGCAAACTTTCCTCCCCTTATTTTATCTCCGCCCAATTCCTGTGTGATTTTATCAGTATCAATTATAATTCCCAAATCTGAATTTTCAGCAGACAAGACACCCGAAAGACTGCTTTTACCCACTCCGTTAACTCCGCCTATTATTGTGTATGTTTTCATAATTATTACTCCTGTTCACATATAATTGGACTGCACTTAAATATTTAATATCTTAATTTATAATTGAAATATCGCCGTTGAGCCGCACGGCAGCGCCATTCCCGATGTTTCAACAGGCAGACCGATTTCATCTGCTGTAACACTTCCGCCGAACTTGGGGGTAAGCACCTCGTTAAGTATATAAGCCATAACCGACGGCGAAAGCCCTGTTGTATAGCTATTGAGCAAAAAGAACAGCGGCTTATCACTTAACACCTGTGAACAGGTTTTCACCAGCTCATAGATACAGTCCTCCAATTTCCATATCTCTCCGCCCGGACCTCTTCCATAGCTTGGCGGATCCATAACTACGGCATCATAAAGATTTCCACGCTTTATTTCACGTTTCACAAATTTTTCGCAGTCGTCCACAAGCCAACGGATAGGCTTATCAGTCAGTCCTGAGGCTGCGGCGTTATCTCTTGCCCATTGCACCATTCCTTTTGAAGCGTCAACGTGAGAAACGCTTGCTCCTGCATTTGCACAGGCAAGAGTTGCTCCGCCTGTATATGCAAACAAATTAAGCACCTTTACAGGTCTTCCGGCATTTTTGATTTTTTCAGCCATAAAGTCCCAGTTCACTGCCTGTTCTGGAAAAAGTCCGGTATGCTTAAAGCCGGTGGGACGAATATTGAATTTCAGTTCCCCATAGTTTATTGTCCAGCTTTCGGGAAGCTTTCTGCGATATTCCCACTCGCCGCCGCCTTTATTTGAACGGTGATAGACTGCGTCAGCTTTATCCCACCAATCGGTTTTATGCTTTGATTTCCAAATAATTTGAGGATCGGGACGAACAAGAATTTTACCTCCCCAGCTTTCAAGCTTATCGCCGTTTGAAGTATCTATTATTTTATAGTCTTTCCAATTTTCCGCTGTTCTCATAGTTTTACTATCCTTCTTTAATTACTACGTCTTAACTAAGTTTCCAAGGCCTTTTATTTTCAGTCCAGCCTTTAATCTGCCAATATTCACTGTCCGCAGGATTCCATCCTTTTTTATTTGCAAAGTGCATTGCTGTGAAATAAAACCAGCCTTTAAGACTTACCGATGGTTTGGATTTTAATTTTTTCATTTTGGCAGCAAGCCTGTCTGTTTTTAACTCTAAATTAGTTTTGATTTTCTGCGGAACTTCCTCCCATGAACAGGCTCTTACGCCTTTTCCTATTGAATATATCTTAGGAACTCCCCAGAAAATAAGGCTGTCTTTCATATCCTTATTGGCAGATTTCATTCCGCCGCCTGCTGCTGTAGAAATAACCACCGCACGCTTTGAAAACATTTTTTCTTCCGGACGGTGCACGATCCAGCGCCAGCCGTAATGATCAAGAAATGCTTTCATTGAACCTGTACAGTGATACACATAAACAGGAGATGTAAATATAAGCAAATCAGCATTATCCATTGCTTCTGTAATAGGCTGCAGTTTTTCATAATGGGGGCACTGTTCTTCACCATTCATAAAACAGTTTGTACAGCCGCAGCAGAATTCATTAAAATCCTTTGGCAGGAAAAACTCCGTTACTTCTCCGCCGATTTTATCGGCAAGCATTTTGCCTATATGGTATGTAGAGCCTTTATGATTTTGCCCGTTAATTATACATATTTTCATAAACAAGCACACTTTCTGTATATATTATAAACCGAACGGTGATCACAGGTCCGTCCCTTCAAGCAATTTTTATATAGTTCAATATTTTGCAGAATTTTAATTACCGGAAACCATAATCCAAAATTTTTCCGTCCACTTTTCAAATCATATTTTTCACGCCATGTATTTGTTGAAATTAATAACTGCGACCGCTAACTAACCAATATCTCAAACGAGTGAGGGATTTGCACCGAACGATGCCGCAATTTTTCGGTTCACTTTTTAAGTGAACTACATTTCCTCGATTAATTTAGCAATATTGTTTGCATACTCGGTTATTATTCCTGTTTTCTTGCCCTCTAACATTACACGGACGAGGGGTTCTGTTCCGGATTCACGCACAAGAATTCTTCCGTCATCTCCCAGCTTTTCCTTATACATCTCAATAGCCTGCTGAATTTTTTCATCTTTCTCCCACATGCCCTTTTTATCTGCTGTAATTTTTACATTTACAAGAACCTGAGGATAGGTTTCCATACAAGCTGCCAGTTCGCTGGACTTTTTACCTGTTTTTTTCATTACTTCAAGAAGCTTTACACCTGTAAGCTGTCCGTCGCCTGTATTTGCTTCGTCAAGAAAAATAATATGACCCGACTGCTCTCCACCAAGATTATAATCAAGCTTCTGCATTCTTTCAAGAACATATCTGTCGCCGACAGCAGTAGTTGTTGCATTTATACCGTTTTCTTTTGCAAATTTAAAAAATCCAAGATTGCTCATTACGGTAACAACACAGGTATTTGATTTAAGCTTGCCTTGTACTTTCATAAACTTCGAGAATATAGCGAGCAATTTGTCACCGTCAATAAGCTGTCCCCTGTCGTCAACGGCAAGACATCTGTCAGCATCTCCGTCAAATGCAAGTCCAACATCGCATTTTTTCTCCACAACTGTTTTCATAAGCTGTTCAATATGTGTTGAGCCGCAGTTTTTATTGATATTAGTTCCGTCAGGTTTATCACTTATCATTACGCATGATGCGCCAAGTCCTTCAAAAAGCTTCTTAGCAGTTCCTGAAGCAGAACCGTTTGCGCAGTCAAGGGCCACTTTTATACCTGTAAAATCGGCATCTACAGTTTTTCTTACATAACGGATATAATCCCATTCTGCGTTCATTTCATAGAACACTCTTCCTATTTCACATCCGTCTTTAAGCTGCATTTTTTCAGGAGTATCAAGAATCAGCTCTTCGATTTCCTGCTCGATTTTATCCGAAAGCTTAAAGCCTGTACCTGAAAAAAGCTTTATGCCGTTAAACTCCACAGAATTATGTGATGCTGAGATCATTACGCCTGCGTCCGCCTCATATTTCTTAACAAGCATAGCAACGGCAGGAGTAGGAAGTACTCCAAGGATATGGACGTTTGCTCCTACAGAACAGATACCTGCAACAAGTGCTGCCTCAAGGACATCGCCTGAAATTCTCGTATCCTTACCTATAATGATTTTAGGGGTATGATTTGTTTCCTTTGCGAGCACCAATGCTGCTGCCCGTCCGATATTCATAGCCGTTTCACAGGTAAGTTCAGTAATCGCTATCCCTCTTGCACCGTCAGTTCCGAATAATCTTCCCATTAAAAAAACTCCTTTTATTATTTTTTGTTAATATATTAATCATAATCAATTTATCTTTTTATCATTTCAAGTTCATATATTTTTTGATTATTTATTGTTTCCTCAAGCTCTTTGCCTGTAAATTCAAACCCCATATGCTTATAGAATTCAATGGCATTTTCATTACCCTTTAAAACAAAAAGCGTAATCTTTTTTAAGGAAATATCTTTAAAGGCATTATTCATTAAAGCTTTGCCTATGCCCTGTTTTTGATATTCTTTTAAAACATATAAAGCAACTATTTCGCTGCTGTTCTTATCAGAAACAAAATCTCTTGCCTGAGGTAAAAATGCAATAACTCCTACAACCTTATCATCGCTTATAGCTACATATTTATTATGCGGATCAGTTTTTGCAATATCAATACATCTTTCAAGCGAATGGCCGTCAAGCAAGCTGTCCGGCATTAATCCTCGATAGGTTTCCTCCCATGCAGTATACAACACATAACCAAAGCCCTGAACATATTTCTCTGTCATATCTTTTATTTCAAAGCTCATGATTTATGCCTCCCGATCATGGATTTTAAATTGTTAAAGCGTCGTCTGGCCGTCTTTTAAAATACCCAGATGCTCATATGCAAGCTGTGTTGCACAGCGTCCTCTTTGAGTTCTCGACAAAAATCCAAGCTGCATAAGATACGGTTCACACACATCCTCCAGCGTTACTGCTTCCTCATTCAATGCAGACGCCAATGTTTCGAGTCCCACCGGACCGCCGCCATAGCCTTTGATTATCATTGTCAGAACACGTTTATCAAGACTGTCAAGTCCGAGGCTATCAACTTCCATTCTGTCAAGTGCAATTTTAGCAATGTCCTTTGTAATTCTGCCGTCGCCCATGACTTCTGCAAAATCCCTTACTCTTTTTAAAAAGCGGTTTGCAATTCGGGGAGTACCTCTTGAGCGTGAAGCAAGCTCCATAGCTCCGTTCTTATCACAGGGAACGCCTAATATTACGGCTGAACGCATTACTATATCGCAAAGCTGTTCGTTGCTGTAAAGCTCCAGTCTTTCAATTACTCCGAAACGATCACGAAGCGGTGAAGTAAGCTGTCCTGCTCTTGTAGTTGCACCCACGAGGGTAAACTTATTCAGCTCGATTCTTATTGATCTGGCGGCAGGGCCTTTTCCCATAATAATATCCAGTGCATAGTCCTCAAGTGCGGGATAGAGCACCTCTTCCACCTGTCTTGAAAGCCGATGGATTTCATCTATAAAAAGCACATCGCCGTCCTCAAGGTTAGTAAGCAATGCGGCAAGGTCGCCCGGTTTCTCTATGGCCGGTCCTGATGTTGTACGGATATTGACTCCCATTTCATGTGCAATAATTGCAGAGAGCGTTGTTTTTCCAAGCCCGGGAGGTCCATAGAGCAGGATATGATCTAAACTGTCTCCCCTGTTCTTCGCAGCCTGAATATAAATTGACAGATTTTCCTTAACCTTATCCTGTCCTATATACTCAACAAGTGTTTTGGGACGCAGACTTACCTCAAAATCATCAGTGGTATCCTGTGAAATCTGCTTAGTGGCAACTATTCTGTTTTCTATATCAAACTCGCCTTGTTCTATCATTTAAATTCTCCTATGCTTTGAAAAGATTGCTTTTTAATTCTATTAAAACTTTGCAAGTCCTATAAGCGCTTTTTTTATAAGCTCCTCCACAGGCAATTCCGGATCAAGCTTAGAAATTACTCCTGCGGCTTCTGCCGAAGAATAGCCAAGCACTTCAAGAGCAGTTATTGCTTCACCGATATTTCCGCCCATAGACGGAATGGCCACTGCTGTTTGTCCTCTTACTGAAATAGTTTCTCCTGCAACCTTATCTCTTAATTCAAGACAGATCCTTTCAGCAGTTTTTTTGCCGATTCCTTTTACTTGTGTAAACGCTTTTGAATCGGTTGTTGCAACCGCCAGCGCAAACTGCTGAGGTGACATGGCTGAAAGAATTGCAAGACCTGCTTTTGGTCCTACTCCCGAAACTGAAATAAGAAGCTTAAACGCTCTCAGCTCCTCACTGTCGGCAAAGCCAAAAAGCTCCACAGCGTCCTCTCTCACGCTCATAAATGTAAGAAGCGTCACATTGGTTTCCCCTGCAATTTTCTGCAAGGTAGACAAGGTAGTTTTACAGGCATATCCCACTCCGCCGCATTCAATGACAGCAAGCTCGCCTTCGGTATGAATCAGTTTTCCTGACACAGAATATATCATATTTTATCACCTAAATTTTCAGTAAGTTTTCGTGTGGTTATAGAATATCCATGGGTAATTGCAATGGCAACAGCATCGGCTGTATCATCGGGCTTGGGAACTTCTTTTAATCTCAGAATACTTTTAGTCATTTCCTGAACCTGTTTTTTCTCTGCTCTTCCATAACCGACTATAGAACTTTTTACCTGAAGAGGAGTATACTCATATATAGGTATATTACGCTGAATTGCGGGGAGTATGGTTACGCCTCTTGCTTGTGCCACATCGATTCCCGTTTTCTGATTCGTATTGAAAAACAGCTTTTCTATTCCCATTTCATCGGGTTTATACAAATCAAGTATTTGGCACATATCGTTATAAATAACCTCAAGTCTTTTTGTAAAACTCATATCTGCTGCTGTAGTTATTGCTCCGAATCCCACAACTTCAAAGCGGTTTGCTGAATAATCGAGAATTCCATATCCTACGATAGCATATCCCGGATCAATTCCCAATATCCTCAACTGTAACACCGCCTTTTAAACACATTAAGCAAAATTCAATACACAATTATTATATCACACTTATTAATAAAAGGCAAGAATCTGACATGATTTTTAAGTCAATTTAAGAAAGTCTTATAAAATAATATATGCAATGAGCTTGTCGAAAAAGTCCTAATTTGATAAAAAGGGGCAGCCCTCTCGTGCAGGGCATGCCCCTCTTGACAAAACAATCCACTGGACTGTTTTGTCAATTCGCCCTATGCGGGGCGTCGATGGAAAAGGGATTTCGCTGTCTGCGGACAGTGTCCCTTGACCCCTGCAAGCCTTTAAAGAAGGCAAGATTCTTGCAAGCAAGAATCAACCAAAACTTTTAATATTACGCTTTTATAGTTTTTCTATAGGCTGATGCAATAAATAGTTTTTTCATTGACTTTTGTAAATTTGTATGATACACTTATAATCCGCGTTGCAAACCTTAGCCGATCTGACCCGTTCGGCACATATGAAAGGACTTTTTATGGAAACACGATTAATGGTCATTGGCTGTTCCTGTTCCGGGAAATCAACTTTCTCACGCAAGCTTGCTGAAATCACAGGTTTACCTCTGACTCATCTTGACAGGCTTTTCTGGAAAAGCGGCTGGATTGAAGAAGACAGAGACATTTTTCGAACAAAGCAGAAAAGCATTGTTAGACAGGACAAATGGATTATTGACGGACATTACAGAAGCACGATGGAAATGCGGCTTGAACGTGCTCAGGTAATTTATAGGTTCAGGATAGGAACTATTGCTTGTTTACTTGGATATGTCAAAAGGCTTATGGAAAAGCGTCATGCTGTACGTCTGGACATTACTGTCGGGTGTGAAGAAAGAATTGAATGGGATTTCATAAAGTGGATAGCCGGATTTTCAAGGAAACAGGAGAAACGTACTGATGAAATTCTGAAAAAATACCCTCATATAAAGGTTATTACTTTTTATTCAAGAAGGCAGGCGGACAAATATCTTGACAGTATAAGGTCATACAAAAATAACAATCAGGAAATTAAATTATAAGAGGGCATTGATTTTTACACAACATCAAAAAGGCAATATCTTAACTCCCGGGAGTTATGTGATATTGCCTTTGATTTTATATAAAATTCTAAATTTTGAGAGATCAGAGGATGAAGCAGATAAGTCCTGAACAGCCCTCGTTTATCATACGTTCGATAGTTTCTCTTAATCTCATTCTTGCGTCGTCGGGCAGTTTTGCAAGCTTAGCATGGAGTCCCTCGTTCACAAGCTCATGAAGTGATTTACCGAAGATATTGGATTCCCATATTTTCTGAGGAGATTCCTCAAAGTCATTAAGCATATACAGCACCAATTCCTCAGATTGTTTTTCCGAACCGACTATCGGAGCAATTTCTGTATTAATCGTAGCTTTCATCATATGGATCGAAGGCGCTGTTGCTTTCAGTCTTATGCCGTATTTTCCGCCCTGTTTTATAATTTCAGGTTCGTCGAGAGTAAGCTCCTCCATTGACGGCATTACAATTCCATAGCCTTTTTCCTCCACCTCACTCAAAGCTTTTGCAAACTTGGAATATTTCTGCTTGATCTTTACGAGATTAAGGATCTGAGCCATTAAGTCACTGTCGCCTTCAATATTCAATCCTGTAGCTTCACCTAAAATTTTATAGAATAATGAAGAGTTGATTTCGGCACTGATAACGGCTGAACCGCTGCCGAGGTCAATGCTTTTTACCGAGCTTTTCACTATATGCTCACAACACTCGATATCTTCAGCACAATGTTTAATTTCTCTCAGGTTTTTAAGGGATGCGGCTGCATTTTTAATATGTGTAAATATACCATCCTTAAGCCAATGTCCTTTTTCAAGGCTGTTTATCCATGACGGCATTTCAATATTTATTTCCTTAATCGGGAATGCATACAGAATCTGGGTAAGGATGTTCTTTATATCATTTTCCGAAAGATCGAGGCAATTCACAGGAATAACGGTTGTTGAATATTTTTTGCTAAGCTCACGGCAAAGCTCCATTACAGATTCAGACTGAGGATCAACGCTGTTCATAAGCACCACAAAAGGCTTATTGATTTGCTTAAGCTCTGAGATTACTCTTTCTTCGCACTCCTCATATTCATCTCTGGGCAGATCGGTAATTGAACCGTCAGTTGTTACCACAAGTCCTATAGTAGAATGCTCGGTGATTACCTTCTGAGTACCGACCTCTGCTGCCATATTAAACGGAACTTCTGCGTCAAACCACGGAGTTACCACCATTCTTGGCATTTCATTTTCAAAATATCCTATGGCACTTGGGATTATATATCCCACACAGTCGATCATTCTTACGTTAAATTTTGCGCCGTCCTCAAGGGCGACCTGAACTGCTTCCTCAGGTATAAATTTAGGCTCGGTTGTCATTATTGTTTTCCCTGCCGCAGACTGCGGAAGCTCATCTACTGCACGTTCTCTTCTGAAGTCGCTTTCTATATTAGGGATAACGAACTTCTCCATAAACTGCTTTATAAAAGTTGACTTTCCTGTTCTGACAGGGCCAACGACGCCGATATAAATATCCCCTTCGGTTCGTGTGGCAATATCGTTATAAATATCGTGTTGCATAATCGTAACCATTCCTTTCACATAATCTGCGGAGTTATTTAATTTGTCAACGGTATAAGCAGCATTCCGCAGTCGGACAGCTTATCGTCTGTCAAATCGTTTTCCTCAAGGATCGCATTAACTGAAGTAGAATATTTCTTGGCAATTTCCCAGATATCCTCCTGACCGCTGCAATAACACAGCTTTAATGCATATCCGTTTTGTTTTTCCTTTGGTTTATCCAACATGGCTTTCAATTCACACAGCATTGTTTTTGCACAAGCTTCATAGAGATAACCGCCTATTTCAATTTCAGCCTTTACCTCTGCTGTATTTCCGTCAAGAAGATGATACGAACAGCTTTTTACACGAACCTTCGGATCAATATAGCTGTTGTTTCCGTTACAGTTTTCCGACACTTCAATATCGTGGTCAAAGGCGGTTTCAGCTTCAAGATAGATTGGACAGCCGCTTTCATTTTTACCTATCAATGTGAAATTAACGCTTCCTGATGCGATAAACTTCTTCCCTGCTTCATCAAACCTTACTGAAAGATTATCAGCCTCACACCATGCGTCATAAATACACTTGATGCATTCATCCTCATATGTTATCTGAGCTGATAGGGCATGAGTTTCGTTTATTGCCATGGGTTTACTGTCAAGGCGGCATCCGCTGTTCTCCATTTCGCACTCATAACAGGTAGAATATGCATCTGTTACTGCTTCACAGGTTTCATATTTGAGCGCTGTACAGTTCACTATAAGAACCAATTCGCATTCAAGTGATGACGCATTCTCACCCTTTGGGATTATTTCACAGCTTCCGGGATTTATATCAACGAATGCATCAAAGCTTTCATCAATGCCTTCAATGTCAATTATCTGGCTGAACGGAATAGTAAACTTCATAGGTTCAGCTGACTCTTCTCCTCCGTCTTTAGTACATGTATAAAGCATAGATATCTCAGCATCACCTTTTGTTACAAGCTTTCCTGCTATGATTTTCTGCTCATGGGGGAAAACAGTACAATCAGAACGTATAACTGCTCCCACGGTTGGTTTTGATCCACCCAACTCAAGTTCTTCGATAACAGTTACCCGTTTTGAAGCGACAAGTCTTTTTGACGGATATGTAACAAGCGATTTTTTCAGCTGTATATTCCCTCCGAAGGCATCCACAACGACGGGCTGTTTTTTCTCGCCTGTAACTTTTACTCTGGAGGTAACTGCGCCTCTTACGTCAAGCCTGCGCTGATTTACCACTCTGCAATTGACATAATCTGTCCGTGGGGTAATCGAAATCATGGGATTACTGCACTCGCCGCTTATATCGACTGATTTTGAATAACTGACCTTTTGCTCAAGGCAATTGATCTTTGAACTTTCCTCGCTTTGATAAAGCACTCTGATAAGCACTGACAACTCAAACGTAAGCTTCTCGCCGTTAATGCTTTGTGAAATAATTTTAGGCGTAATGCGGCATTTCAATATTCTGAAAATATCCGGGCAATAATCCGGCAGCACAAAATCTCTTTCCACCGACTGCTCGCAGCTTGTATCGAGAATTACTGTGCCGGCAGTAAAAATTTCTCGATTTACTTTAAAATCCATAGTGTCCATAAACTAATCCTCCTGAAAAATGTCGTTAAGGCAACGCTGTTTTTTGCAAAGTCGGCAGCCGTGGTTTTTTACGGTGTTGCCTTTACTTGCTAAGACAGTATATTCACCACATGTCTTAAATATGCTTATAAAGGCATAAAAAAAGCTCCCGTTTTTACACGGGAGCGTATATTTTAACTAATCAGAAGCCAAGAATTGACTTGAAATCGTCAGCGATTGTATCACGAAGCTTAGCAGCAGCTTCCTGAGTATCACCGATCGTTGTATAATATGCTTTGATCTTCGGTTCTGTACCTGACGGACGGATAATTACACTTGCGCCGTTTTCAAGGTTAAATGCAAGAACATCAGACTTAGGAAGTGTAATAGCTTCTTTTTCTCCTGTAACAAAATCAACCTTTTCAGAAGCAATATAGTCAGCAAACGAAAGAACCTTAAGACCGCCGATTACCTTAGGTGTATCTGTACGAAGCATTGACATCAGTTCTTTCATTCTTTCCATACCGCTTACGCCCTCACACTGGAATGACTGCTGGCTATGGAGATAGTTTCCGTACTGTTTATACATTTCTTCTCTTGCCTGGAGAAGTGAAATTCCCTTAGTTCTATAGAATGCAGCCATTTCACAGATAAGCATTGAACCTACAACTGCGTCCTTATCTCTTACATAGGAACCTGCAAGATAGCCGTAGCTTTCTTCAAATCCGAATATATATCTGTCCTCTTCGTGATCTTTTTCGAGGAAACCGATCTGTTCGCCGATGAACTTAAATCCTGTGAGAACATCTCTGAGTTCTACGCCGTATTCGGCAGCGATCTTCTTGCATATATCAGTTGTAACTATAGTTTTAACTGCAACAGGATTCTTAGGCATTGTACCCATAGCTGTTCTTTCCTGACAGATATATTTCAAAAGCAAAGCTCCGACCTCGTTACCTGTAAAGAGAACATAATCTCCGTCAGGTGAAGGAACTGCGATACCCACACGGTCACAGTCGGGGTCTGTTGCAAGAAGCAAGTCAGGTTTTACGGTTTCACAAAGCTCAAGACCCTTAGCCAACGCTTCTTTGATTTCAGGGTTAGGGAACGGACATGTCGGGAAATTTCCGTCAGGGTTTTCCTGCTCAGGAACAACTGTTACTTCCTTAATTCCGATTCTTTTCAGAATTGCTCTTACGGGCTTATTTCCTGTACCGTTGAGAGGAGTATAAACAACTTTAAGTCCGCTGTCGGCAACCAAATCAGTATGGATACCCTGTTCCTGAACCTTATCGAGATAAGCGTCAAACACGTCCTGACCGATAAGCTCAATTTTTCCTGCTTTAACGCCGTCGTCAAAGCTCATAAGCTTTGCTCCGTCAAACATTGGAACTGCGTTAATTTTGCCAATCACTGTATTAGCAACATCCAGAGTGATCTGACATCCGTCGTCGCCGTATACTTTATATCCATTATACTTTGCAGGGTTATGAGAAGCTGTTACAACGATACCTGCGTTACATTCAAGCTTTCTTACAGCCCATGAAAGCATTGGAGTAGGCATAAGCTCAGGATATATATATACCTTAATTCCGTTAGCTGCGAGTACAGAAGCTGCCTCTTTTGCAAAAACGTCAGATTTAATTCTTGAGTCATAAGCGATAGCAACCGAGCCGTTTTCAAATGCGCCGTTTACATAATCGGCAAGCCCCTGTGTTGCTCTTCTGATTGTGTATACATTAAGTCTGTAAGCGCCTGCGCCGATAACGCCTCTTAAACCTCCCGTACCGAATTCAAGGTCACGATAGAATCTATCTTTAATAGCTTCTTCATCGCCTTCAATTGACTTAAGCTCTGTTTGCAAATCGGGATCGTCCACGGCTTTTTCGCACCAAAGCTTATAGAGTTCCATTTCTGTCATTTACAATCACCTCATATTTTATTTTTTATAACAGTTATAAAATGTCATAAAATATCCAACAAATTATAATAATATTATAGCATATTTTTATAAAATTACAAGAGGAAAAAACAAAAAATTATATATTTGTGTTTAATGACAAATTTCTAATTTTTATTATTCTTTTTGAACCGTATAAGATGGTTCATTCGCCAATATACAGCACTATTTTACCATAAATAATTATAAAAGTAAATATATTCATCTCTTATATGTTGTTTTCTGTTATATTGAGCAAATCTTACACATTATTATAATATTTCCTGTCAAGACTACGATACTGCACCGCCAGGGTAATATGACGTTTGCCTATGACATCGGATTTGTCCATATCAGCCGCAGTTCTTGCAACTTTTAATATTTTATCATATGCTCTAGCTGAAAGACCGAGACGTTCAAAGACACTTTTCAGAAGCTCTCTTGCTTCATCCGCTAACGGGCAAACGTCATTTATAATATCTGAAGTTATTTCTGCATTACAAGTAATCGATGTACCTTTATAGCGTTCATTCTGTACATCCCTGACTTTCTGAACACGCTCTCTTATGACTGCTGACGATTCTTCTTTTTCAGCAGAAGAAAGATGAGAAAACTCTACAGGTGCGACCTCCACATTCAGATCAAATCTATCAAGCATCGGTCCTGAAATTTTGGAAAGATAATTTCTTACCTGTCTTTCATTACAAATACACTTACGTGCAGGATGTCCGTAATATCCGCAGGGGCAAGGATTCATAGCGGCAATCAGCATAAACGAACAAGGATATGTAACCGACCCTGAGACTCTTGATATTGTTACCTGTCTGTCCTCAAGAGGCTGACGCAATATCTCCAGAGATTGTCTTGAAAACTCCGCAAGTTCATCCAGGAACAGAAGCCCATTATGTGCAAGAGATATCTCTCCCGGTCTGGGAATCGTTCCTCCGCCTGACAGTCCTGCTGTTGAAACTGTATGATGAGGAGCTCTGAAAGGTCTTTCAATGACTAACGGATTATCCTTATTAAGTAATCCTGCAACAGAATATATATTTGTAGTTTCAATAGATTCTTCAAAAGTCATTTTCGGTAGGATTGACGGCATACGTTTTGAAAGCATGGATTTTCCTGAACCCGGTGCACCTATCATAAGTACATTGTGTCCTCCTGCCGCTGCAATTTCCAAGGCTTTTTTCGCACTGCTCTGTCCTTTTACATCCGCAAAATCAAGATTTTCATAGTGTTTTTCAATGTTTGGTATGTATTTTTCATGGGGAAGAAGCATTGATTTTTCAGAAAAATGGAGTACAAGCTCATTTATAGAATCCACTCCATACACCAATATTCCTTCTACTACCGAAGCTTCCTTTGCATTTGCCGCAGGAACATAGATTTCCTTAAAACCCATTTTTGCTGCAAGTATAGTCATTGGCAAAACACCATTTATTTTTCTTATTTCACCACCGAGAGAAACTTCACCGATAAATACTGATTGTGCAATCCGCACATCATCACAGAATCCCATCACTCTCAGCAATGCGGTTGCAATAGCCAGATCATGAACCGATCCCGTTTTCCTCTTATCCGCCGGAGCAAGATTAACAGTTATTCTGCTTACAGGAAAATGTATATTGCTTGAACGAAGAGCCGACTGGATTCTCTGACGGCTTTCCTTAACTGCGGCATCTCCAAGCCCCACTATATCAAAGCTTTGTATACCCTTTGCGGCTTCAATTTCAGCACACACATGAAAAGCATTTAATCCTGACAGTCCCATTGTATTAACTTTAGCAAACATGGCAATACTCCTATATTATAGTATGTCCGCACCATCAGAATATTCCTGAAGAAATCCCAGCACGTCGTCATATACATCCTGTTTATTAATTTCATTAATCAGCTCGTGACGAGCCTCAGGATATATTTTACATTGAACATTACATGAATATTCAGACAGCTTTTTAAAAACTGTCTTTACTCCCTCGCTGTACTGTCCCACCGGATCCCCGCTGCCTGCTATAAGCAAAGTAGGAAGCGATTTATCATAATTTTCAAACCACTTGTCCTGTGAAACATACCAAAGAACCTTCATAAGATTTTCAAATCCGTTAAGTGTAAAAATAAATGTACACTTTTCATCTTTACTGTATTTGCTGACAACATCTTTATCTCTTGAAATCCAGGCAAACTCACTGCTGTTGTCGCTGATTCTCTTGTTATAAGCTCCGAAAGCGAGTTTATTGACAAGTCGGCTTCGATACTTATTTCCGTGTATTTTTTTCAATCCGTCAATTACGGTAAGAAGCGCAGGTATTCCCCTTGATCCGCCGCTTGTTCCGCAGAATATGACTCCGTCAAGGTTCCCGCCATATTTTATGCAATAAGCTCTTGTCATGAAGCTTCCCATACTATGTCCCAACATAAAATACGGAAGATCTCCGTAATACTTTTTCATAATTTTTGTTAATGCATAAAGATCGCTGACAACACACTGCCATCCGTTTTCCTCTGAAAAATAACCGAGTTCACTGCTGTCATTAACACTGTTTCCATGACCCAGATGATCGTTTCCGCACACCACATATCCATGCTGAACCAAAAATTCCGCAAAATGATCATAGCGCTGAAAATACTCACACATCCCATGTGATATCTGTACAACACCTTTTACTTCTCCTGCCGGGAAATAAACATAGTATGCTATATTATGAATTTTATCCGAGCTTTTAAATGTTGATTTAAATTTTGTACAAATCATAAAACCACCCTTTACTGAAATAAATGTCAAAATTAGTATATCATTTTTTGCTCGAAAAATCAATAGGAATGCAAATAATTTACCAAACAAATTTATGTTTAAAATACAATACAGTCCAGAAAGCCTATATTTTTATTGGTTTTTTGCTTTCTGATTTTAAGTTATCAGTTCATGAAAAAGTTACAAAATGCACACAGAATAGAAACAGCCAAAGTTTTCATGCAGAAATTTGCGTTTTTTGTGCAAAACGCCGTTTTTCAGGACATTTGGGAAAAACTAAGGCTATTTCCTTGACAATCATTGATTGTTATTATATAATAGTATACTGTATCATAATGGACTTTTTATCCTCTTTCCGCCAATTTTAAAGGTGGATTTTGATATTGTTCATGAAATATTAAAGACAAATACTGCAAGATAATTGAAATTAACCGGAAATTATTAAGCAGAGGTTTACAGTTTAATTAAGGAGTGATTAAGCCTATGGTGAATGTCAAGGACGTAAAGCTTGGCAAAAATACTCGAAAGAGCTTTGCTAAGATTAACGAGGTCTTGGAGATGCCTAATCTTATCGAAGTTCAGAAAAACTCTTATCAGTGGTTTTTGGACGAGGGACTCAAGGAGGTATTCAGGGACGTTTCAACAATTACCGATTATAATGGCAATTTGGAGCTTAATTTTGTTGATTACCGTTTCGATGAAGAACCGAAATACTCAGTTGCGGAATGCAAGGAACGTGACGTTACCTATGCCGCACCGCTGCGTGTAACTGCAAGACTTAATAACACTGAAACGGGTGAAATTAAGGAATCAGAAGTTTTCATGGGTGATTTTCCTCTCATGACAGACAGCGGTACTTTTGTTATTAACGGAGCGGAACGTGTTATTGTATCTCAGCTTGTACGTTCACCCGGTGTTTATTATTCCTTTGATAAGGACAAAACAGGTAAGGATCTGTTTAAATCGACCGTTATTCCTAACAGGGGTGCATGGCTTGAATATGAAATGGATTCAAATGATGTTGTATATGTGCGAATAGATAAGAATCGAAAGATTCCTCTGACAACTTTTATACGAGCAATCGGTTTGGGTACAGACGATGAAATTGAGGAAGTTTTTGGTCCTGACGAAAGAATAAAGCAAACAATCCTTCAGAAAGACCAGACTGCTAACCGTGAGGAAGCTCTTCTTGAAGTTTACAAAAAACTTAGACCGGGCGAGCCTCCGACAGTTGACAGTGCCGTTTCTCATCTTAACAACCTGTTTTTTGACGCAAGAAGATATGATCTTTCAAGATTCGGAAGATATAAATATAATAAAAAGCTTGGTGTAGGTTCACGTCTTGCAGGTCATGTTCTATCACGTCCTGTTGCTAATCCTATGACAGGCGAAATTATGGCTGAGCAGGGTGAATTTATAAGCTTTGACAGAGCCATGGAAATCGAAAATGCAGGTGTAACCGAAGTTTTCGTAGATGTAGAAATTAAAGAATTCGTTACTTCTGCCGCAACAGGCGAAACAACAACAAAGCTTGAAAAATGCGAAGTTAAAATCATCGGTAACGGAATGGTTGATATTGCAAACTATGTTGATTTTGACGCTAAAAAGCTTGGAATTAACGAAAAAGTTTTGTTCAGTGTTCTTAAAGAAATTCTTGAAGAATCAGATTCTGAAGAAGAAATCATGGAAAATATCAAAGCAAGAGCTGATGAACTTGTTCCTAAGCATATTATTGTTGACGATATAATTGCCACGATTTCTTATTTCCTCAATCTTTGTGAGGGCGTCGGAACAGTTGACGATATCGACCATCTCGGCAACAGAAGAATCCGTTCGGTAGGCGAGCTTCTTCAGAACCAGTTCAGAATCGGTTTCACAAGAATGGAGAGAGTTATCCGTGAAAGAATGAACATTCAGTCACAGGATATGGAAGTCGTTACTCCTGCTGCTCTTATTAACATTCGTCCTATAACTGCGGCAATAAAAGAATTCTTTGGTTCTTCTCCGCTGTCACAGTTCATGGATCAGAACAATCCGCTTGCTGAACTGACACATAAAAGACGTCTTTCAGCACTTGGTCCCGGAGGTCTTTCAAGAGACCGTGCAGGATTTGAAGTTCGTGACGTACATTATTCTCACTATGGAAGAATGTGTCCTATCGAAACTCCTGAAGGTCCAAACATCGGACTTATTTCATATCTTGCTTCATTTGCAAGAATTAATGAATACGGTTTCATTGAAGCTCCTTATCGTAAGGTTGACAAGGAAACCGGTGTAGTAACTGATGAAGTAGTCTATATGACTGCTGATGTCGAAGATAATTATATGGTTGCTCAGGCAAACGAACCTCTTACCGAAGATCATAAGTTTGCAAGAGCAAAGGTTAACGGAAGATACAGAGATCAGATTCTTGAAATTGAAAAAGAAAAGATCGACTATATGGACGTATCTCCTAAGATGGTAGTTTCTGTAGCTACCGCATGTATTCCTTTCCTTGAAAACGACGACGCTAACCGTGCACTTATGGGATCAAACATGCAGAGACAGGCCGTTCCGCTGCTCAAAACAGAGTCGCCTATCGTTGGAACAGGTATGGAATATAAAGCCTGCGTTGATTCAGGCGTTGCAGTTGTTTCAAAGAATGCAGGCGTTGTTGAGCGTGTTGACGCTGACAAGATCGTTGTAAGAGAAGACGACGGAAATCTCCGCACATATAATCTTACAAAGTTCAAGCGTTCCAACGCAGGAACATGTACAAATCAGCGCCCGATTGTTGAAAAGGGTGAAAGAATTGAAGCTCATCAGGTAATCGGAGACGGTCCTGCTACTTCAAACGGAGAACTTTCACTTGGTAAAAACGCTCTTATCGGATTTATGACCTGGGAAGGTTATAACTACGAGGACGCTGTTCTTCTTAACGAAAATCTTGTAAAACAGGATAAATACACATCAATTCATATTGAAGAATATGAAATCGAATCAAGAGATACTAAACTCGGACCTGAAGAAATCACAAGAGATCTTCCTAATGTTGGTGAAGATGCTCTTAAGGATCTGGACGAAAACGGTATTATCCGCATTGGTGCAGAGGTACGTTCAGGTGATATTCTTGTAGGTAAGGTTACTCCTAAGGGAGAAACAGAGCTTACTGCTGAAGAAAGACTTCTTCGTGCAATTTTCGGAGAAAAAGCAAGAGAAGTAAGAGATAACTCTCTTAAGGTTCCTCATGGAGAAGCTGGTATAGTTATTGATGTTAAGATATTTACCCGTGAAAACTGCGATGAGCTTTCACCTGGAGTAAATATGCTTGTAAGATGCTATATCGCACAGAAGAGAAAGATCTCTGTGGGAGATAAGATGGCAGGACGTCACGGAAACAAGGGTGTTGTTTCAAGAATTCTGCCTCAGGAGGACATGCCGTTCCTCGAAGACGGTACTCCTTTAGATATAGTTCTTAACCCATTGGGCGTACCTTCACGTATGAATATCGGTCAGGTACTTGAGGTTCATCTCGGTATGGCCGCTAAAGCTTTGGGCTGGAAAATCATGACCCCAGTTTTTGACGGCGCTCACGAAGAAGATATCCGTGAATGCTTCAAGGCAGCAAATGAAAGTCACCTTGAACACAAGGATGATGAATTTACGCTTCATACAATGGACGAGGTTATTAATACAAAGGCTCTCAGCATGAGCGAGGACGGCAAATTCACAGTATATGACGGACGAACAGGTGAGAAATTTGACAACAAGGTTACTGTAGGATATATGTATTACCTTAAGCTTCACCACCTTGTTGATGATAAGATCCATGCACGTTCAGTAGGACCATATTCACTGGTTACTCAGCAGCCTTTGGGCGGTAAAGCTCAGTTCGGCGGACAAAGATTCGGTGAAATGGAAGTTTGGGCGCTTGAGGCATATGGCGCTGCATATACTTTGCAGGAAATTCTCACAGTTAAGTCAGACGATACGGTAGGACGTGTCAAGACATACGAAGCTATTGTTAAAGGACAAAACGTTCCTAATCCGGGAATTCCTGAGGCATTCAAGGTTCTTATTAAAGAGCTTCAGTCTCTTGCTTTAGATGTTAAGGTTCTCAATGTTAATAATGAAGAGATTGATCTTAAACAGAACTTTGACGATGACGACGATTTCGTTCCTCAGGCTTCAGATGACGCTAATATGGAACTTGGCGTTGACGACGGAGATTTGGATGAAGGCTTTATGGCTGAAGATGAGGACGGAATTTCTGAACTTGATCTCGGCGACGACGAAGACTTTGCTGATGATTTCGTCAGTGATGAATCTGATTTGTTCTTAAGTGATGATGAAGAATAAATTTTAATTGCTATTATGATGGCAGCTGCTGGTTTTGCAGTCTGCTTATCCGGAAGCAATTTAACTGATACTTGTAACCAAACTATACAGGAAGAGGGTACTATTATTGGAATTTAACGTATTTGAATCAATAAAAATCGGACTTGCATCACCTGAAAAAATCAGAGAATGGTCTTATGGTGTTGTTGAAAGACCCGAGACAATAAATTATCGTACGCAAAAGCCTGAAAAAGACGGTTTGTTCTGCGAAAAGATTTTCGGACCGACAAAGGACTGGGAATGCCACTGCGGAAAATATAAGAAAATTCGTTTTAAAGGCAAAGTCTGCGAACGCTGCGGAGTAGAAGTGACTCGTGCTAAGGTTCGCCGTGAAAGAATGGGACACATTGAGCTTGCTGCTCCTGTATCGCATATCTGGTACTTTAAAGGTACTCCGTCAAGAATCGGCCAGATGCTTGAGGTTTCACAGAAAAGACTTGAAGAAGTGCTTTATTTTACAAAATACATCGTAATTGATCCGGGTAATACAGGTCTTACAAAATGTCAGCTTCTCAGCGAAAAGGATTATGTTGAGATGCGTGAAAAATATGAAGATGAATTTAAAGCAGGAATGGGAGCAGAGGCAATTAAAGAACTTCTGGAAGGAATTGACCTTGATAAGCTTTCCGCTGAACTTAAAGCCGAACTCAAAGATCTCCCTTCAGGTCAAAAGAGAATAAAGCTTCTTAAAAGACTTGAAATAGTTGAGGCATTCAGAATTTCAGGAAACCGTCCTGAATGGATGATCCTTGATGTTGTTCCTGTTATTCCGCCTGAGCTCAGACCTATGGTTATGTTGGACGGCGGAAGATATGCAACTTCCGACCTTAACGACCTTTACAGACGTGTAATCAACAGAAATAACCGTCTTAAGAGAATGCTTGAGCTTGAAGCTCCTGATATAATTGTCAGAAACGAAAAAAGAATGCTTCAGGAAGCTGTTGACGCCCTTATTGATAACGGCCGTCACGGCAGACCTGTCACAGGACCAAATAACCGTGCTTTCAAATCGCTTTCAGATATGCTAAAGGGTAAACAGGGACGTTTCCGTCAGAACCTTTTGGGTAAGCGTGTTGACTATTCAGGACGTTCGGTTATCGTTGTCGGACCTGAACTTAAAATGTATCAATGCGGTCTTCCAAAAGAAATGGCTCTTGAATTATTCAAACCATTTGTAATGAAAAGACTTGTTGACACAAATCCATCTATTAATATAAAATCTGCAAGAAAAATGGTTGACCGTGCTAAGCCTGAAGTCTGGGACGCACTTGAAAACGTTATTCAGGGACACCCTGTAATGCTTAACCGTGCTCCTACTCTTCACAGACTTGGTATTCAGGCTTTTGAACCTGTACTTGTTGAAGGCCGTGCTATTAAGCTCCATCCTTTGGTATGTACTGCGTTCAACGCCGACTTTGACGGAGACCAGATGGCTGTTCACCTTCCTATTTCGGCTGAAGCACAGGCTGAAGCAAGATTCCTTATGCTTGCTGCAAATAACCTGCTCAAGCCTTCGGACGGACGTCCTGTTGCTGTTCCTTCACAGGATATGCTGCTGGGTTCTTATTATCTTACATTGCAAAAGCCTGGCGAAAAAGGCGAAGGTAAAGTATTCCGTGATGTAAATGAAGCATTGATGGCATATGATAACGGCGATGTTTCTCTTCATGCTGCTATTAAAGTCAAGATTACCAAACAAGTCGGTGACAGACAGGTTTCTAAGGTTATTGACGCAACTGTCGGACGTCTTATCTTCAATGAAAATATCCCTCAGGATTTAGGATATGTTGACAGAACAAATTCAGACAAACAGTTTGATCTTGAAATTTCATTCCTTGTTAAAAAAGGACAAATGTCTGATCTTATTGACAGATGCATTCAACGTCACGGCACAGCTTCAACCTCAGAAGTACTTGACAGAATCAAGGCTTTGGGATATAAATATTCCACAAAGGCAGCAATTACTGTTGCTGTATGCGATGCTGAAATTCCGGATGAAAAGAAGGACATTCTTGCAAGAGCTGATGCTGCTGTTGATGTAATTGACAAGCAGTATAAGAGAGGTTATATTTCAAGAGAAGAAAAATCCAAGAAGTTTATTGAAATCTGGAACAAAGCAACAGATGAAGTTACAGATGCCTTGAAAAAAGGCCTTGATCCATATAACCCGATCAACATGATGGCTGATTCGGGTGCCCGTGGTAGTATCAACCAGATTCGTCAGCTTGCAGGTATGCGTGGACTTATCGCTAATACATCAGGTTCAACAATTGAAATGCCTATCCGTGCCAACTACCGTGAAGGACTTAACATTCTGGAATATTTCATTTCATCACGTGGTGCACGTAAAGGACTTGCCGATACAGCGCTTCGTACTGCCGACTCAGGATACCTCACAAGACGTCTTGTTGACGTATCACAGGACGTTATCATTCGTGAAGAGGACTGCGGTACACACAATGGTATTGAGGTCTTTGAAATCCGAAACGGACGTGAAAAGATCGAACCGCTTTCAGAAAGACTTGTCGGACGCTATCTTGTTGAAGATCTTTATGATCCTGAAACTGAGGAAGTTGCTGTTTCACATAACAAGCTGATGGATGAAAGCGACGCTGAAAAAGTTGTTGAAATTCTTAATGCTCAGGGCAAAGATAAAATTTCTATTCGCTCTGTTCTCAGATGTGAGGCAAAGCATGGTGTGTGTGCTAAGTGCTACGGCGCTAACCTTGCAAGCGGCAATGTTGTACAGGTCGGCGAAGCTGTAGGTGTTATTTCAGCTCAGTCTATCGGTGAACCTGGTACACAGCTTACCATGAGAACATTCCATACCGGTGGTATTGCTTCAGCAGAAGATATTACGCAGGGTCTTCCCCGTGTTGAAGAACTTTTTGAAAGCAGACGTCCTAAGGGTGCGGCTATTATTTCAAGACTTGACGGTACAGTCCGCATAGAAGAAGTCAAGAAAAATAAACAGGTTGTTGTTACTAAAGAAGACCTTAACGATCCCGAACAGGAAAGCTATACTATTCCATACGGATATAAGATTAAGGTTCGTGAGGGCGACACTGTTAAAGCCGGTGAACCGCTTACCGAAGGTTCTATCTATCCGGCTGACATTCTTGCAGTTAACGGAGCACAAGCTGTACAGAACTATATTATCACAGAAGTTCAGAAGGTTTATCGTCTTCAGGGTGTTGACATTAACGATAAACACATTGAAGTTATTGTCCGTCAGATGATGAGAAAAGTCAAGGTTGAAGATTCAGGCAGCAGTTATCTGCTTCCGGGCTCACTCGTTGACAGATATGAAATTGCTTCAATCAATGAAGAAATTCAGAAGGAAATTGATGCCGGCGATATTAATGCAAGACTTGTTACTACATCTCCTGTACTTCAGGGTATCACAAAGGCTTCATCCTATTCTGACAGCTTCCTTTCCGCAGCTTCATTCCAGGAAACAACCAAGGCTCTTACCGATGCTGCAATCAAGGGTAAGACAGATAAGCTTATGGGACTTAAAGAAAATGTTATCATTGGTAAGCTTATCCCTGCCGGAACAGGAATGGATGTTTACAATAATGTTCAGATTGTTAAGAATGAAAACGCTAACGTTAACGATAGTATTTATAGTATCTAATCTGATATAACAAAAACGACTTGCAATGCAAGTCGTTTTTTATTTATTAATATTAACTTATTTTTCATCAATAAGACATACAGAGGTTGATGATATTCCTTTCCCCTCACCGGTAAATCCAAGCCTTTCTTCTGTTGTAGCCTTTACTGAAACGCAGTTTAGATCAATATCACAGGCATTTGCAATATTTTTACGCATTTGATCTATAAAAGGAGCAAGCTTCGGCGCTTGTGCAACAACAGTGGAATCTATATTAGAAATTATATATCCGTTTTCATCAAGAATTCTTACAACACATTTCAAAAGCTTGATACTGTCAGCATTCTTATACTCAGGATCGCTATCCGGAAAATGCTTTCCTATATCGCCGAGAGCAGCAGCCCCTAAAAGCGAATCCATTACCGAATGAACGAGGACATCTGCATCGGAATGACCAAGTAATCCTTTTTCATATGGAATTTCAACTCCGCCTAAAATCAACTTTCTGTTCTCACACAGCTTATGCACATCATAACCGTGACCTATTCTCATTTTAATCACCTTTCCCTACTTTCAAAATCAGAATCTGTTACAATTTTAAACAGACATAAGGAATTATTTATCACGTTAACTATTAAATCTCTGAATAGTTTCCAAGAAATTTAAAATATGAAAGCTCGGAATTAAGTTCATTAATCAGTTTAGCCACATCGGGAGAAGTTATGCTTCCTTCAAAATCAAGATAAAAAATAACATCGAAGTCTGTATTGGCAATAGGCATACTTTCAATCATGCAAAGGTTAAGTCCCGCTACAGAAAACTTGGTCAACAGTCTGTAAAGTGATGACGAAGTATGAGGCAGAGCCAGTGAAACAGATATCATATTTGCTTCCGCATGGCAAAGAGTTTTCTTGGAGATCAGCATGAATTTTGTATAGTTCTCCTGTGCGTCAGCAATTCCCTGTTCTAAAACCTCCAGACCCAGCTCATCAGCACATACTCGGGAACATATCGCTCCCAGCGGTTTATCAGAACCTTTAATATAGCAAGCGGCAAGAGATGTGTTTGAATATGTATGTGTTTTAAATCCATGCTCTTTTATGAATCTCGAGCACTGCATAATCCCCTGTTCGTGAGAATATATAGACTTTATATCCTCAAGCTTGACGCCCTGTTTTGCTGCAAGGCAATGATCCACCTTTACTTTTGTTTCGGCACAGATTTTAAAATCGTGTTCACGCATAAGATGATAAGTCTGTACTACTGATCCTGTAGTACTGTTTGCAAAAGGCAAAACTCCAAACTCCGCTTCTCCGTTGTCTACAGCATGAAAAACCTCTTCAAAATTTTCATAGAACACAGGTCTTCCGTTTTTCAAAAATTGTGTGCTCGCAATATGAGAATAAGAACCTACTGTTCCGGGAACGGCAACAATTGGATTTCCGGTTAAATCAAGCGGTTGAAATTCAATTTGATTACTATCTGCAAAGAACTTCTGATACTGCTTACACTTTGAGATATCCATCAAAGTTGTAAAAAACACTTCCGCAGAATTTTCAAGTTCCTGCGGAACACAGCTTTTTATCCTTTGTATTATTTCTTTTTCTCTGTCAGCCTGAAATACAGGCATATTATTTTTTATTTTATACTCGGCAACGCCGAAGCTGCATTCCATTCTTTTCTGAAACAGCTTTATAATCTCAGAATCTATATCATTAATATCTTTTCTAAGCTCTGACAGCTCCATTTAAAATGCTCCTTTTAATATCAATAATTTGTTATTATTATAGCATATTTTCTCTTTTACTGCAAGTATAAAGAGATAATAAAAGTACAGCCAAAAAGATTTCAGGCTGTACTGATTTAATCATACAGATATATACTGTTTATTTACATCAAGGAAAGCTGGTCCTGCGTCAGTTCCACAACCTTTCCCTGCTCTAAGGATTTCTGAACGTCAATATACCTCTGATTTGAGCTTCCCATAAATTTAAGCTCCAAACTTCTTTTAGAAAGCACAAAGGGTCCGTCAACAAGATAATCCAGATTTTTAAGCAGCTCCATAAAACCGTTATCCTCATTGGCGTGAGAAACAAGATATTCATACGTATAACCGGTGTAAGCCATAACGTTCATTTTAAATTCCTTATGTGCATGAATTTTTTTCGCAAGTTCGGCTAAAGGCTCGCATTGGCAGAAAGGATCGCCTCCGCTAAATGTTACTCCGTCCAGAATCGGATCTTTTTTTATCATTTTAAATATATTGTCGGTATCCTCCCACCGTCCGCCGTTATAATCATGCGTTTCAGGATTGTGACAGCCCACACAGTTATGAGGACACCCCTGTGTGAATATGGTGAATCTGATTCCGGGACCGTCAACAATAGATTCAGAAATAAGTCCAGCTATTTTTATTTTCATTTTATACTCCTAAATAACAAACGAATTATCCAAACAGTCAGATATATTGCTTGGCAATAAGGGAAGCCCTTTAGTGCAGAGCTTCCCCTTAATAATATTCAGTATAACTTTATAATTTTTGAAACAATCTCAATAAGTATTATAAGACTTTTTGCTGTTTCAATCAGTTACAGCAGTCAGGCATTTTTATTCTCTGAATTCTTTCAGAATGTACTTTTGCATGCTCAGCTTCACTTCTTCCGCACTTTGGACACTTATCACCGATAATTCCGGTATATCCGCAAACAGGATCACGGTCAACAGGATGGTTAACTGAACCATATCCGATTCCTGACTCTTTCATGCAGCGAATTACCTTTTCAAATGCCGTAAGATTCTGAAGAGGATCTCCGTCCAATTCAATATAGCTTATATGACCGGCATTAGTAAGATTATGATAAGGTGCTTCAATCTTGATTTTATCAAAAGCATTAATGTTATAATAAACAGGTACGTGGAATGAGTTTGTGTAATAATCTCTGTCGGTAATACCTTCAATTTTACCGTAACGCTGTGCGTCCATACGAACAAATCTTCCTGAAAGTCCCTCTGCCGGAGTAGCCAGCAATGAGAAGTTAAGTCCGGTTCTGTCTGATTCCTCGTCCATTCTCTTTCTCATGCGGGTAATGATCTCCATGCCAAGCTCTCTTGCCTCTTCAGATTCACCGTGGTGTTTACCGATAAGAGCCTTAAGACACTCCGCAAGTCCGATAAAACCTACCGACAAGGTTCCATGCTTAAGAACTTCTCCGACTTCATCGTCATAACCAAGCTTCTCGGAATCAATCCAAACTCCCTGTCCCATAAGGAAAGGATAGTTCTTAACTTTCTTTGAGCATTGAATTCTGAAACGGTGCATAAGCTGATCGATACATAAATCCATAGTTTCGTCAAGGCTGTCAAAGAATGCGCCTATATTTCCCTGTGCTTTAATGCCAAGACGAGGAAGGTTGATTGAAGTAAATGAAAGATTTCCTCTTCCGGTAACAATTTCTCTTGACGGATCATATTTGTTTCCTATTACACGAGTACGGCATCCCATATATGCAATTTCCGTATCAGGATTTCCCGGTTTATAGTAAGGAATATTAAACGGAGCGTCAATAAATGAGAAGTTAGGGAACAATCTCTTTGCAGAAACTCTGCATGCAAGCTTGAACAGATCATAGTTAGGATCAGTCGGGTTATAGTTTACTCCATCCTTAACCTTAAAAATATGAATTGGGAAAATAGGTGTTTCTCCGTTTCCAAGACCTGCTTCCTCAGCAAGAAGAATATTTTTTATTACCATTCTTCCCTCTATAGAAGTATCTGTTCCGTAGTTGATTGAACTGAACGGAGTCTGTGCTCCGGCACGGGAATTCATAGTGTTAAGGTTATGCACCAAAGCTTCCATAGCCTGATATGTTGCCCGGTCAGTTTCTTTGACAGCGGTTTTAAATGCAAAATCCTGAACCTTTTTCACCGTTTCAGCATTTGCAAATGCCGACAGCATCTCGGCTTCAGCTTCCTGATAACCATTATCATTAGCCAATGTAGGAACAAGTCCCTTTTCTTTTTCAATATTTTCTGCAATCTTCTTTGCAATATCCATTGAATCAGTTACATTAGCAAGAAGAGCCAAAGCTCTGTGTATATTGTCACGATAACGGTGTTTGAAAGTTTTCTTAACGCCGTCCGCCATATCATAATCAAATTTCGGAATCGACTGACCGCCATGCTGATCATTCTGATTAGACTGAATAGCAATACAAGCCAGCGCCGCATAGCTTGATATATCATTCGGAGTTCTGAGATATCCGTGACCGGTCGAAAATCCGTTCTTGTATAGTTTTCTTAAATCGATCTGACAACAGGTTGTAGTAAGCGTATAAAAGTCCATATCATGAATATGAATATCGCCCTCTGCATGAGCCTTAGCATGCTTGGGATCAAGAACATACATTTCATAAAATTCCTTTGCGCCCACAGAACCATATTTAAGCATTGTACCCATTGCCGTATCGCCGTCAATATTAGCATTTTCACGCTTAAGGTCACTGTCCTTAGCGGATTTAAATGTAAGGTCCTCATACACCTTCATAAGACGTGTATTCATTTCTCTCGCACGTGTACGGGTACTTCTGTAAAGAATATATGCCTTGGCTGTTGCAGCATGACCCTCTTCAATAAGTACCTTTTCAACACAGTCCTGAATCTGTTCAACGGTAGGAGAAGTAAGATCACTTGTCATCAGCATATCCACTACCTTGCCTGACAGTTCAAGTGCCTCTTCATAATCGCTTCCACCTACAGACTGAGCAGCCTTATAAATTGCATTGGCAATCTTCTCAATATTAAAAGTAACATTTCTTCCGTCTCTCTTTTTAATCTTTATTATCATTATTTTAACCTCCGTCTATATTCTATATATAGTGTAACAGCAAATTAATTTTAATCTTTTTAATTACTGTCATAAGCATAAACACAAGATATAGTATTTATCAAATCACCATAGACAAGTATATAGTATTTATAACATGAAGTCAAGTGGATTTATGCCAAATTCAAGTGTATTTTTTTGTGCAAGCTATACAAAATGCGTATAATGTAAAAAAGAGGATTTCAATCAATACTCAATTATTCACTATATATAAAGCCATATCACTTGATTAACACTTTGAGCGCCATGTGCTGTCAGTGTCTTTGGCTTTACATCCCGCAATTCCCATAAACAAAGGGCTCCAGAGTTTTTGTATTTTAAGTATGATTGCTGATGAAAATTAATACTGTTTTAAATCAATTCATTTTTTTGGACTGACCGAAACACATACAACCACAATATATAGTGTCAAGCCTATGCACTTTATAACGTTATATTGTATTCCAATTTACATATATCATATATTACTAACTGCATATCCGTTAAGCGTGAACAAAAAAATACAGCCGCAGATCCCTGCGGCTTGAATATTCAAACACACCTGCTATATACTAATTAATCATCATAAGTATAATCATGGGTAATAACCGACTCCCCACGCTCCTCGCTGACAACGTCAGTTACAGAGGTATTCATCATATATGCGCAAAATGCTACTATCAGTATGAACAAAGCCGCTAAAGCAACTAAATCAATACGATATTTCAATTTTTTTATAGTTTTATTTCTCGCCATTATAATCTTCCTTAAAACATTTGATATTAACATTATACCTCATTTTCTGATTTCTTTCAAGTCCTTTTTTATCCAAATATCTAAAAACTGATTTTTTGATTGTGTTTTGCTATTGCCAAAAATGCTCCAATGGTGTATAATAATATAGTATAAATATTAATTTATTATGAAATGAGGCATTTTATTATGTGCGGATTTGTAGGATTTACTAACAAAATCAATGACGCTTCATTGGTTATAGAAAAAATGATGGATCGAATTAAACATAGAGGACCTGACTCTGACGGAAAATATGTTGACCAACAGGTTGCAATGGGATTCAGACGTTTGTCAATTATTGACCTTTCCGAAAACGGCAGTCAGCCGATTTTTAATGAGGATAAATCAATAATTATCACCTTTAACGGCGAGATTTATAATTATCGGGATTTGAGAAAAGAACTCATAGATTTAGGACATAGCTTTTATACCCATACTGATACTGAAGTAATCGTCCATGGGTATGAACAATGGGGAACTGATGTACTTAATAAGCTAAGAGGTATGTTCGGATTTGTAATATACGATAAAAATAAAGATCAGGTTTTCGGCGCAAGAGATTTTTTCGGAATTAAACCTGTTTATTATGCTCAAATGGGAGATACACTTATGTGGGGTTCTGAAATCAAAAGCTTTTTGGATCATCCGCAATTCAAAAAAGAACTTAACGAATCTGCACTTGAAAATTATCTTACATTTCAGTATTCTCCAACGACAGAAACATTCTTCAGAAATGTATATAAACTTCCTGCCGCTCATTATTTTATTTATAAAGACGGCAAAATGAACGTTCAAAGGTATTGGGAAGTCAAGTTCAATCCTGATAACGAACCTGAACTTGAAGAATGGGTTTCAAGAATTACCGATACATTTAAAAACTCTGTGTCAGCACATAAAATTGCAGATGTTGAAGTTGGTTCTTTCCTTTCCAGCGGCGTTGATTCCAGCTATGTTGCCGCAGTAGCGGACGTGGACAAAACATTTACCGTTGGATTCGGAGAAGATGAAAAATATAACGAAATCGGATATGCAAAGGAATTTTCTAAATATATAAATAAAGAAAATACCTCAAAGGTAATTACCCCCGAAGAATATTGGGGCAATTTTGCTAAAATCCAATATCATATGGACGAACCTCTTGCCGATCCTGCGGCGGTTGCACTGTTCTTTGTGTGCCAGCTCGCTTCCCAAAAAGTAAAAGTCGTGCTCAGCGGTGAGGGTGCTGATGAAATTTTCGGCGGTTATAATATTTATCACAATCCCGCTGATATGGCGTCATATAACAAAATTCCAAAACCTATAAGAAAGGCTGTGGGCGCAGTTGCCGAGCATTTACCTCATAAACACGGTGTTAACTTCCTTATAAGAGGTTCAAAGGATCTTCAGGAACGTTTTATAGGCAATGCTTATATGTTTACTGAAAAGGAACGCAAAGAGCTTTTGAAAATTAAAACTAATGCACCCGATCCGATGGCTATTACAAAGCCTTTCTATGATAAATGTAAAAATAACGATGAAGTAACTCAAATGCAGTATCTTGATTTGCACCTTTGGATGACAGGGGATATTCTTCTCAAGGCCGACAAAATGAGTATGGCTCATTCGCTGGAGCTTCGTGTACCTTTCTTAGATAAGGAAGTCATGGCTCTTGCAGAGCAAATTCCTACAAAACACCGTGTTACAAAGGAAAATACAAAATACGCTATGAGAATTGCAGCCCTTAAAGCCTGCCCTCCTCAGACAGCTAACAAAAAGAAGCTTGGATTCCCTGTACCAATCAGAGTATGGCTCAAGGAAGATAAATATTATAACTACGTTAAGGAAAAGTTTACATCTCCGCAAGCTGAAAAATTCTTCAATACGGATAAGCTGGTTAATCTTCTTGACGAACACCGTGCAGGAAACTACGACTACTCAAGAAAAATCTGGACAGTATTTACTTTCCTTGTATGGTATGATGTTTATTTCGGAGAAAACACAAAGATTTAATTTTCAGACTTTCTGATTTTACAATGTTTCGGGGGAATTAATCATGACAGAAAAAGAAAAAATGCTTGCAGGAAAGTATTATCTTGGTTGGGATAAAGAACTTATGCAGGAAAGGGAAACGACCGTAAATTTACTTTTTGATTTCAATAATACAAGACCTACACTTAGAAAAGAGCGGGAACAAATGATTAAAAAACTTTTTCAAAGCACAGGAGAAAGTTGTTGGATTGAATCTCCTTTTTTCTGTGACCACGGATACAATATTTCTGTTGGAGAAAATTTCTTTGCTGCAACAAATTGCGTTATGTTGGATTGCGGCAAAATCAGTATCGGCAATAATGTTTTAATTGGTCCCAATGTAGGTATATACACAGTAAACCATGCATTTGACAGCAAAGAGAGATCGCAAGGATATGAGCATTCTTTACCTGTAAATATAGGTGATGATGTTTGGATTGGAGGAAATGTTTCTATTTTAGGTGGGGTAACAGTAGGAAGTGATTCCATAATAGCAGCAGGAAGTGTTGTTACAAAAGATATACCAAGTGGTGTTATAGCTGCCGGAAATCCAGCAAAGATTATTCGTGAAATTACCGAAGAAGATAAAATTAAGAATCAATAAATAAAAAATGACTGAGTAAAATCTCAGTCATTTTTTATATTCTCTCTTTTAAAAATTCCATCACTTCAAAAAGATCTTCAAACTTTCCGCAAGTCATGGAAAGAATTTCATCATTAGGTTCAATTAGGTCAGGTACCATAAGCGGCATCATTCCCGCGCCGAAAGCCGCACGTATTCCATTCTGCGAATCCTCAATTGCTGCTGTGTTAACAGGACTGAAGCCTAATTTCTCACAAGTCTTGATATAAATCTCAGGATCAGGCTTGCTTCGTGAAATCATATCCCCGCCCATTATAACAGAAAAATATTTTTTTAAATTGCACTTATCCAAATGAGAAATAATCTTATCATATTTCGTTGACGACGCCAACCCCACCGTAAATCCTATACTGTTCAAATATTCAAGAATCTCAACAGCTCCGGCCTTTAACGGCATTCCATTTTCTTTTATCAGTTTTTTAACAACTGAGTCAATTTCCATGTGATATTTCTCGATCGGAAAATCAGAACCATATTCTTTTCTCATTAATTCAACAGAATCAACAGCACTCAGCCCGATACATTTTCGTGCAGATTCCTCAACGTTTTCTATGCTGTCCCTTCGTCCAACATAATTCCATGCTTCAAGATACATTCTTTCTGTATCAAAAATCACACCGTCCATATCAAAAACAACAGCTTTTATCTCATTCAGCTTTACCATTTCAGTCCCGTCTTTCCCTATTTAAAGTACATAAACAAATTACACTTTATCATACCATTATAAAGCTTTCTCTTTTTGTCAGCCTTTTTACCGAAAAATTGTTCAAAATCTTCATGAGGCGCAATTATATAGCAAGGATTTTTATGTGAGGGATTAAGCCTTTCACCCAGCTTTTTATAAAGCTCCTCCGCCTCTCTTATCTGCAAAAGCCTTTCGCCGTAAGGCGGATTGCAAATGGTTACAGAATTCTCAGTAGGTCTGAATTTCATAATATCCTGCTGTTTCACTGTAAGCTTTGAACCAACCCCTGCTTTTTTGGCATTGTCTCTGGTCAATTCAACTGCCATGTCGTCAATATCAAAGCCTATTCCTTCAAATCTGCCCTTTCGGTCTATCATATCCATAGCATTGGCACGTTCATCCTGCCATATCTTTTGCGGAATAACGTCCCACTTTTGAGCGGCAAAATTTCGTCTCAGTCCAGGTGCAACATTCAGTGCCTTAAAGGCAGCCTCTATAAGAAAAGTTCCTGAACCGCACATAGGGTCGCAAACCGTCGAATCAGCACGAACCCTTGCCAGATCTACGATTCCTGCGGCTAAAGTCTCTTTTATTGGAGCATCATTGGAATTTCTGCGATATCCACGCTTGTGAAGGCCCTGACCTGATGTATCCAAATAAACAGTACAATTATCCTTATGAATAGCGAACTGAATCTGGTGAACTGCACCATCTTCCTCAAACCAGCTTATACCATACTTATCCTTAAGCCGCTCCACACAAGCCTTTTTAATTATTTTCTGACAATCAGGAACACTGTGAAGCTGTGAATTCAAGGAATACCCTTTTACAGGAAAAGCGTCATTTTTTCCAATAAAATTCTCAAATGCCAAAGACTTTACCCCTTGAAACAGCTCTTCAAAAGTCTTTGCCTGAAAGCTTCCAAGCTCAATGAGCACCCTCTCCGCTGTGGCAAGCCGGAGATTTGCTTTGGCTAAGGTGTTAAAATCACCGTTAAAGCTGACCTTTCCGTCAGTAACAGTTATGTTTTCACCGCCTATTTTTTTTATTTCAAAATTTAAAACACTTTCTAATCCAAAATGACATGGACAGCAAAGTCTGATTTTTTCCATTAAAATTCCCCTTTAAAAAACTCCGCCATCTGAAATGACGGAGTTTTATTTTTTATCTCATTACCAATGACTGCCGTCGCAAACCGTAGGAATATTTGTTTGTTTATAATATCCGGTGGCTCTGCTGTAGCAGTTGTCTCCTGCAATCAAACCGGTCTTAGTGCAGTATTCAAGTTCCTTAACTGTATCAGGCATAATAAATTCATGGTTCTTTTCAGTTTCGGCAATATCTCCAAAAATGTTCTTCCAAATAGCAGCTATGTTCTGATAATTGTTAGTAGGAATCCTTTTTTGCTTCTCATAACCAATCCATACTCCGCTGACATAATCAGGAGTACAGCCAACAAAGTTAAGATCCTTCCAGTCAGTTGTGGTACCGGTCTTAGCGGCTACTTCCGTTTTGTTCAGATTAGCCTGACGTCCTGTACCATCGCTTGATGTTACAACCGTCTGCATCATCTTGTTCATAACAAATGCAGTTGACTCGCTTATTACCTGTCTGTAACCGTCTGAATGTTCATAAATAATATCGCCGTCCGCATTAGACATACTTGTTATATACGTTGTTTCATATTTTTTTCCGCCATTTCCGAAGATAGCATACGAAGCCACAAGCTCTTCAAGAATCGTACCGTTTGTCATACCTCCAACAGTAACAGGCGAATAATCAATGTCATTGTCTGTAAGCGTAGATATATCCAGCTTCTCTTTAAGGAAATTATATGAATAAGCAGGCGTCATTTTCTTAATAAGCTGTGCCGGCATAGTATTCAAAGAACGCTGAAGCATCTGGAATGTAAACAAATTCTGATTAGACCAGTTTTCACTGTCTCCGGTTTCAGAATAGTTTACAGGCCACTTTTTATTTTTTCCATCAATCTTTATTGTAATTGGTGAATCCTTATACATAGAAGACCATGTGATAATATCCTGTTCCAAAGCCGGAGCATAAGAAGCAATAGGCTTGATACATGATCCGGGAGAACGTGTTGCCATTGTGGCATTATTCCAGCTTCTGGACTCTTCTTTTTTATCTCTGCTTCCTACAACAGCCTTTACATTGCCTTTATAATCCATAGCTACAAAACCTGACGTCAGATCATCTTCGCCAAGACTGTAACTCTGGAAGTTGCTGTCCTTTTGCATCTCAACTTCGATCTTATGCTGCATATCAATATCAACGGTTGTTATGATCGTATATCCGCCGTTATAAAGTCTGCTTGAAGCCTCCTCAGCAGAAATGCCGTAATTTTCAGTAAGAATACTTACAGCCTGATTAATTGCTGCGTCAACAAAATATGAAGTCGGACCCTGATCTTCCAGTTCCGAAGCATACTGAGTGTCGCTCGAATAATCCGGGTCAGCGGTTACCTTAAGCTTTTCATTAATAGCTTCATTATATTCCTCATCTGAAATTGCGCCGTTTTCCAACATTTTATCAAGACAATATATCTGTCTCTTTCGATTTTTTTCAAGGTTAGTATTAGGATTATAGGTCGTCGGTGCAGTTGTCATACCGGCAAGAGAAGCAGCCTCAGCTAAACTCAATTCTGATACATCCTTACCGAAATAATAGTTTGCTGCCGCCTGAACTCCGATTATATCCTGCTGTCCGTCACCCAATGGGATAATATTCAGATAACACTGAAGTATTTCTTCCTTTGTATAAGTTTTTTCAACATTAATAGCTCTGAAAATCTCACGGATCTTACGTTCAACACCTGCGGCGCTGTCTCTCGCAGCATCACCTGTAATATTTTTAATTGTCTGCTGTGTAATAGTCGAACCACCCTGAGTATTTCCCAGCAAAGTATATACAATACTTCCGAATGTACGCTTGAAGTCAACTCCGTCATGGTCCTTAAATCTTTCATCCTCAGTATACATGTAAGCGTCGCAGACATGCTGAGGAATATTTTCAATGTCTACCCATGCAACCTTTTTGTTAGGATTTTTAAGAGCATAATAAAGCTCATATTGATTAGAATTCTCATCGTTTTCATCATAGTCCGGATTCTCATAAAGAATTCTTGAAATATTACTTGAAACAACACCGTTATCAAGACTGATAGTAGTTGTCGTATCGGCAAAGTTCAAAATATAAATTGTCAATGCTGTTGCAAATATTGAAACAGTGATAATAAGAATCAAAAACATTGACAGCACAACTGTTCCAAAAATTTTTAACGCTCTCAAAGCCGGACTTTTAGTTTTTTTCTTATTATGGGTGTTTCTCTTTTTGATATTCTCCATAACACAACACCTTTCATAGCAACTTCTTTTCCTGCTGTTATTATGATTAAAATATGATAATCTGATTAAACAATCAGATCCGGTTTTATTTATTATTCCGCTTCTTTGTTAAAATTACACTTTTTTAAAAGCCTTTTTAACAAAAACGGGGACGATCGCTCGTCCCCATTATAATTTGAACTTACTCTGCTTCTGTTTCAGTTTCAGCTACTGCTTCAGCTTCAGTTTCTTCCACTTCTTCAGCCTCTTCAGTTTCCTCTTCAGGAAGCAATGCTCTCATAGACAAGCTGATTCTCTTTTTATCCAAATCAATTTCAGTGATTTTAACGTCAACTTCCTGTCCAACAGTCAGAATATCAGCAACATTATTTACTCTCTGATTTGCAATCTGAGAAATGTGAATTAAGCCGTCGATTCCGTCAATAATCTGAGCAAATGCTCCGAATGAAGTGATTGACACGATAGTAGCCTTGCAAACCATGCCCTCTTCATAATTAGCCTTGAAAACTTCCCAAGGATTTTCGGAATCCTTCTTATATGTCAAAGAAACCTTCTTTGTTTCATCATCAATGTCCTTAATTGTTACTTCGATCTTATCACCAACAGAAACAACATCTGAAGGATGCTTGATTCTCTTCCATGAAAGATCAGCTCTTCTGATCAGACCGTCAACACCGCCTAAATCAACAAACACACCATAGTCTGTAATTGACTTTACCTCACCAGTTACAACATCACCGGCATGTACATTTTCAAAGAACTTAGCTCTTGCAGCTTCTCTTTCTTCACGTGCTACAATACGGATAGAACCAACTGCTCTCTGCTTACCCTCATTAACTTCAAGTATTTTAAAGCTTACTGATGTTTTAAGAAGCTCGTTAAGATCAAAATCACGTCTTGGAGTAGCCTGTGATGCAGGAATAAATACCTTTACACCATTTGAAGCTACAAGCACTCCGCCCTTAACTACATTTGTAACTGTACCGGTAAGAACTGCATCTTCTTCTTTAGCAGCAACGATCTTTTCAAATCCGAGCGCTGCGTCAACCTTCTTCTTGGAAAGTGTAACAATACCCTCCTGATCATTGGTCTTAAGAACAATAAGATCTACCTTTTCGCCTACCTTAACAATATCTTCAGTTTTAAGAGTAGGATCGTCTGTAAGCTCGCTTGCAGGAATATAGCCTGTGTGCTTTGTTCCGATATCTACAATAACTTCACCGTTGTTAATAGCGGTAACGATACCTTCAACCTTCATTCCTGTATGTATTTTTTTAAGAGTTTTTTCAAGCTCTTCCTCGAAATTGAACTCCTCTTCAACTGTATTAAGCATTTCACTCATGGTTTGTTGTACCTCCTTGATTATATAAGCCGGTGTCGATGCTCCGGCAGAAATCCCGATAAATTTTGCAAGGGATAAGTCGATATTGTCCAGATCAGAAGCCTCTTCAATAAGATAGCAAGGACAATATTCATCACAGACAGCTTTAAGCTTATGGGTATTAGAGCTATGTTTTCCGCCGACAATTATCATTGCGTCAGCTTTCATGGCAAGTTCCCTTACCTCCCGCTGTCTTTCGGAGGTAGCATTACATATCGTATCAAAAATCAACGCTTCGGGCAATAACCTGCCTGCTGCTTCACAGCACTGTTTCCACATTCTATTATTATACGTTGTTTGCGCCAAAATTGCAACCTTTTTAGTAAAAAAGTCTTGTTTTTTCACTAAATTTTCAAATTCTTCACAACTGCCGAACACATACGATTCACCTACGCAATGTCCACGGATACCTTCAACCTCCGGATGATCCGCATCACCTGCAATAAATATCTCATATCCCTCTGACGACTTTTCATGTGCAATTTTATGAATTCTCTCCACAAAAGGACAAGTTGCGTCTACAACCTCAGCGCCGATTTCATTCAGCTTGTCATAAACAGCCTGTCCCACACCGTGAGAACGTATAATAACCGTATGTTCTTTCCTTACCTCCGAAAGCTCCACAGCCTTACAGCCACGAGCCTCAAGGTCTTCAACAACATTTCTGTTATGAATAATCGGACCTAACGTTACAACATTATTTCGGTTATCTAATTTATTATACACTATTTTTACCGCCCTGTCTACACCAAAACAAAATCCGGCAGTCTTAGCGGTACAAATTTTACAATTTGTTAACATATTAATATACCAGCTTCGTTATTTCGTCCATTATCTTAGTTTTCAATGTTTTCAGTTCACGAGGGTTTGCTGAAGTAATATTAAGCTCCTCTGCACTGATAGGTTTTCCGAAACGAACAACGATTTTCTTTCTGAATTTAAGATTTCCCTCAAAATTGATTCCCACAGGAATAACAGGAACCTGAGCAAGTGCGGCGATAAATGCAACACCTGTCTTTCCTTTTCCGACACTGCCGTCTTTAGAACGTGTACCCTCAGGAAAAATAACAAGATTTCGGCCCATGTTCAGCTTTTCCATAGACAAGTCAATAGCTGCCGTATCTCCCTTTCCTCGTGTAACCGGAAATGCTCCGAAAGCAGTAATAAGCCATTTGAAGAAGATATTCTGCTTAAACAGTTCTTCTTTTGCCATAAAAGAACAAGGCACTCTTGTCGGAAGGGCAATAAGCACAGGATCAGTATAGCTGCGGTGATTTGAAGCAAAAATATTGCTTCCGTCCTTCGGAATATTCTCTCTGCCTTCAAAGGATAAATTGTAATACAGCTTGAAAATTGCCATAACAATTACTCCGAGTATTTTATAAAAGAACATTCTGACAGGCGACAGCTTTTTCCCTCTTTTTACGGGATCAGCCTTGGGAAGCTCCCTCACTGAATGCTTTTTTTCAGTCTTGACCATATTGCCTGTTTTATCAGTAATTATCTTATAGATTTCCTCAACCGCCTGTTCAAGACTTAAATCGGTTGAATCAACCTCTATCGCATCATCAGCCTTTTTTAAAGGTGCAATCTCACGGTGAGTATCATTATAATCACGCCTGATTATATCCTGAAGAACCTCTTCATAAGTTGAGCTGTCCCCTTTTTCGGACAATTCTTTATATCTCCTGCCGGCTCTTTCCTCTGCCGAAGCAGTAAGAAATATCTTTACATCGGCATTAGGAAGTACAACGGTTCCTATATCACGTCCGTCCATAATAATGTCATTTTCCTTTGCAATGTTTTGCTGAAGAGAAAACAAGAATTCACGTACAGCCGGAATAGCCGAAACCGCAGAAGCTCCCATGGATATTTCAGGTGTGCGGATTTTGTCAGAAACATCCTCGCCATTTAACATAACATGCTGTGTTCCGCCGGAATAAGTTAGCTTTACACTAATTTCGTTCAACAAAGGTATAACAGATCCTTCTTTCTTAGGATCAGCTCCCTTTGAAATAACATAATAAGCAATGGAACGATATAATGCTCCTGTGTCCACATAAACATATTTAAGCCTTTTTGCAAGCATTTTAGCAATGGTTGATTTTCCTGCGCCTGACGGTCCGTCGAGAGCAACGTTGATTCCCATATTCAAACTTCCTTTCAAAGAAAATATCTTTTTACATAATAATTATATCATATACCCTATCCCATTTCAAGAACAGGAAATATTATTCAGACAACGATATCCGCAATGTTAAAACTAATCACCTTTATCAAGCTGTTCAGACTCATCTCAACCTGCCAGCCGATTTTACCCGCACTGAAAATAATTGTGTCAAAATTCTCCGCAGATTTGTGTAAAGTAGTTACAAATTGTTTCTTCATTCCTATCGGAGAACAGCCGCCGTGAATATATCCCGTTGTTTTCAGCAAATCCTTCTGCTTTATCATATCTATGGATTTTTCTCCTACGGCAGCCGCAGCTTTCTTTAAATCAAGCTCCTCAGCAACAGGGATCATAAATACAAAAAACTCACCTGATTTGCCTTTTGTAACTAAAGTTTTGAAAACCTGCTCAGGATTTTCCCCCAAAGCCTCAGCAACCTCAGTACCGCTTACCGCATCAGTATCTTCATAACAATATGATTTGTATTCTATTTTATTTTTATCAAGAATCCTCATTACATTTGTCTTAAAAGCCATCATATCACTCCAATTACATTCAATAAGGGCTTGCCTAAGTTATAGACATTGCCGCCGCATAAGCCGTAGAAAAGGCTATCTGAAGATTATATCCTCCCGTATAAGCGTCAACATCAAGAATTTCTCCTATAAAATAAAGTCCTTTTATAAGTTTGGATTCCATTGTTTTGGGAGAAATCTCATTAACATTTACACCGCCCCTTGTTATGATAGCCTCTTCAATGGGCCGAAATGATTTAACTGTAAACCTGAGATCCTTTAAAAGCTTTACCAATACTTCTCTCTCGTCCCGGGTAATCTGATTCACCTTTTTATAAGGCATAATTCCGCTCATTTTAATAATAACAGGTATCATTTTGGACGGCAGCAGCTTGTTGAGCGAATTTGAAAAATCCCTGTTAGGAAAATCCCTGAAATCACGCAGAATTCGTTCATCTAATTTCTCATAAGAAAGTGCCGGCTTCAAATCTATAGAAACAATATATTTAGATTTCTCTATTTTGTCCATGTGTGCGGAAGCAGATAGAATCAAAGGACCCGATAATCCGAAGTGAGTAAAAAGCATTTCACCCAGCTCAGAAAAAACAGGCTTTTCCCTGCCCCGTTCATAAAGACTTAGTGTGCAGTTTTTTAACGATAATCCCATCATTTCCGACGGTTCTTTTTCTTCGGTAACCACAGGGCATAACGATGGTGTCAAATCGGTAACCTTGTGTCCCGCTTGTCCTGCAAAATCATATCCATCTCCCGTAGAACCGGTTTTGGGATATGATTTTCCGCCTGTCGCCACAATAACATTATCAGAAAAATAACTGCCCTTTTCGCATCTTACACCCTTAACTCTTTTGTCTTCCATAATAAGCTCCAAAGCTTTGTCAGTAATAAATCTTACACCGGCATCCTTTGCCGCATTCACCAATGCTCCTACTATGCTTGATGATTTGTCGCTTACAGGAAAAACCCTGTTTCCCCGTTCCGTTTTTAGCTCTACTCCAAGGCTTTCAAAAAAAGCCATCGTATCCTCAGGGGTAAATCTGCTGAGAGCGGAATAAAGAAATCTCGGATTTCTCGGAATATTCGCCATAACATTTTCTATACCGGAATTGTTAGTAACATTGCATCTGCCTTTTCCCGTAATCAACAGCTTTTTTCCGGGAACAGACATATGTTCAACAACAGTAACCTCTCTGCCCTGCCATGCAAGCTGAACAGCAGCAAAAAGCCCAGATGCCCCTCCCCCGATTATCAATACGTCAGAGGTATTCATCAAACCCGCTCCTCGTTCTTTTCATATACATCATATTTTTCCCAAATGCTTTCAAGACGTTCAAAGCTCTTAGAAACCTTGTCTACATCGCTTATTGAAACAGCAGCAATAAGTGCGTTAACAAGACTTAACGGTGCGACAAGCGAATCAACAAATGAAGCCATATCGCTTCTTGCCAAAAGAAGATTATCCGCATACTGCGCCAAAGGCGAGTCCACAGAGTCGGTTATGGCAATTACATTTGCACCGCTGTTGCTGGCATATTCCAGCATTTTTGCAGTCTGCTTTGAATATCTGGGAAAAGATATTCCGATTATAACATCATTTTCATTAATATGCATAATCTGTTCAAGAAGCTCACTGGTGGTTGTGTTTCTTATAAGCTTAACATGCGGAAAAATCATAGTGAAATAATAATTCAAAAAGCTTGCTAAAGGTGCAGCGCTTCTTGCTCCGATTATGTAGATTGTGTCGCACCCGATAATTTTATCCACAGCATTATTAAAATCATCTTTTGAGGTTTCCTCAAGAGTTTTTCTGATTTTCTCAATGTCAAGAGTTAAAACTCTCTCTAAAACATCCTCTCTCGTCATATGATCAGAAGTCACTTCTATTCGCTGTACCGCAGTCAGTTTATTGCGCATAAGATCCTGTAATGATCTCTGAAGAGCAGGATATCCGTCAAAATCCAGCTCTGATGCAAATCTGACAACCGTCGATTCGCTGACACCCACAGTCTTTCCCAGCTTCTGAGCGGTCATAAATGCCGCCTTGTCATAATGAGATAAAATATAATTCGCAATAAGCTTGTGCCCCTTTGACATTTTCGTCATCTGCTGTTCGATTCTAAAAAACAAATCCTTTTCCATTTTAAATACACTCTCTTTCATTTGGTGTAAAATTTATTGAAACAACTCGTCCTGAAGCTCCCTTATTTCATTTTTTCTTTTTTTGGTTTCATTTTCTAAAACTATATAAACGCCGTCTTTTTCATCTATTACATCTCCCGAAACAGCTTTTCCTCTTATCAGCTTACGATCAATTCTTACGATATTTTCATCATCGTCAACGCAAACGGCATATTTACCCTCAAATCTGTCTATACTAAGCATTTTTAACATTCATCTCCGTTTATCTTTCAGTATTTACCGTCAGACCTTTTTCATCAGAAATAAATACAATACTGCCTCTGTCAGCTGTGCAGTAATAATGTGATGCATATTTTTTCAGCCTTTTAACAGTCTGCTCATGAGGGTGTCCATACTTGTTACCCTTCCCGCATGAAACTACCGCATAATCCGGTCTGACCGCTTTCAGAAAAGCGGACGAGCTTGAAGTATAGCTTCCATGATGCCCTGCTTTCAAAACATCTGCGGAAAGATCAGCGCCCTGATCTATCATTTCTTTTTCTTCTTCCTTTTCACAGTCACCCGTAATAAGAAAACTGTCAGAACCATGAATAACTTTTACAATAACAGAATAGTTATTAAGATTTTCATGCTCCTCTTTTGATGTAAAAGTCAATATTTCACAATCTCCGAGCGTAAACTTTCCGTCTTTTGCAGCAGTAATTTTTTTACCTTGATTTTTGACAGCTTTAAGAAAATTTCTGTAAATTGAAGATGTCGGAACAGCTTCTCCTGTAATCTTCGGCATTATTATGTTTTCCGTTTCAAATTCAGATATAACCTCGCCTGCTTCTCCCATGTGATCTGAATGAGGATGAGTTATGACAAGATATTTAAGCGACTTGATATTCAAGTCTTCAAGGTAATGAATAAGCGTGTTTTTGTCATCACGCTCACCCGTATCTATAAGCATAGCCTCAGATCCGGAAGTAATCAGCGCCGCATCTCCCTGACCGACATCTATAAAATGTACCTGTACATCTTCATTCCCGGCAGAAGCCGGTTTTGCTTTATTGTCAGAAACCGAGCTTATAATCAGCCAGACCGCACAGATCAGTATAACTATTGCCGCAGATAACAAACTGCCGTTTTTCCTGTTTATTTTTCTTGATGCCATTTTAATTTACCTTTTTCTTCGGTTGTTTTGCGTCTTTTTACCGTTTTTATTAACCCTGTTGCTTTTGACATTAGATTTCACAGCTTTCCTTTCCTGCTGCTTTTTCATATATTCTCTGTCGGGAGCAACCAGCTTTCCTTGCCCGTTTCCGATAAGATCCCTGCGTCCCGCCTTTTCAAGAGCCTCAATTATCTTCCTCTGATTTTCAGGCTTATAATACTGTAAAAGCGCTCTCTGCATAGCCTTTTCCTTGGGATCCTTAGCAATATATACAGGTTCCAGAGTATATGGATCAAGACCGGTGTAAAACATACAGGTTGAAAGCGTTCCGGGCGTAGGATAAAAATCCTGTACCTGTTCAGGCCGTATTCGGTTTTCTTTCAAAAATACCGCAAGCTCCACAGCGTCGCTCAGCTTTGAACCCGGGTGCGATGACATAAGATAAGGTACAAGATACTGCTCTTTTCCCTTTTGCTTTGTGATCTCATAAAACTTCTTCTGGAAGCGTTTATAAGCCTCAATATGAGGCTTGCCCATCTTGTCCAGAACCGCCGCAGAACAATGCTCGGGCGCAACCTTAAGCTGACCGCTTATGTGATGCTCAATCAGCTCCCGCATAAATTCTTCGTCCTTGTCCTCAATAAGATAATCATAGCGTATTCCCGAACGAATAAATACCTTCTTTACACCATCAATACCCCTCAGTTTTCTGAGCATATGTAAGTATTCCTTGTGGTCAACATGAAGATTTTTACAGGGCGAAGGCGCAAGACATTTTCTTCCCTTGCAAAGACCGGTTTTTAATTGCTTCTCACAGGACGGTCCTCTGAAATTTGCAGTCGGACCTCCCACATCGTGAATATAGCCTTTAAAGTTCGGCATTTTCACCAGCTTCTGAGCTTCTTCAAGAACCGATTCCTCACTTCTGACCGTAACACGCCTGCCCTGATGCAAAGCTATGGAGCAGAAATTGCAGAATCCGAAACAGCCCCTGTTGTGAGTAATTGAAAACTGAACCTCCTCAATTGAGGGAACACCGCCCTGACTCTCATAACAAGGATGATATGTTCTCTCATAAGGCAGAGAATATACCAGATCCAGTTCTTCCGTAGTCAGCGCCAGAGCAGGAGGATTCTGTACAAGCATCTTATCTCCCTGCCGCTGTATTATCATTTTTCCGTAGACCTCGTCCTGCTGGTCATATTGAATCCTGCAAGCCTTGGCATAAAGCATTTTGTTTTCAGAAACTTCTTTGAATGACGGACATTGTACAGCGCCGTATGGTGTTTCTGCCGGATCGCATAAATAACAAGTCCCCCTTATATCACGCATATCGCTGATATTTTCCCCTGCATTCAGCCTGTCCGCAATTTCTATAATCTGATGCTCACCCATACCGTACATGAGCATATCCGCCTGCGTATCAACCAAAACCGACGGCATAACGTTGTCCTTCCAATAATCATAGTGCGCAAATCGCCTCAGAGAAACCTCAAGTCCACCGCAAAGCACAGGTATTTCAGGATCTGCCTGTCTGCATAGCCTGCAATAAACCGTCGCTGCCCTGTCAGGCCTCTTTCCGTTTTTTCCTCCTGCCGAATATGCGTCATCAGAACGTCTGCGTTTTGCAACCGTATAATGCGAAACCATTGAATCAATATTACCGGCAGTAACAAGCCATGCCAGACGTGGTCTGCCAAGCCTCAGAAAATCCTTGACGCTGTGCGTGTCAGGCTGTGCAATTATGCCTACCGTATATCCATGATATTCAAGAAGTCTTGAAATAATAGCCACACCAAAGCTTGGGTGATCTACATAAGCGTCCCCTATTATGTATACAAAATCAAGCTGCTCAATACCCCTGCCCTGCATATCTTTTTTTGATATGGGCATAAACGCCATGTTAATCACCCCTAAAATTTATTAAAAATTATTAATTCAACTCAATATAATGCGGAATTATATCCTCATATTCTCCGTCTTTTATCAGGAAGCCCTTAGGGATAATTCCCAGCTGTTTGAATCCAAGTTTTTTATAGAGCCTTATAGCCGCTTCATTAGTACGTACAACAGCATTAAACTGCAAAATACCAAAGCCTAAATTACCCGCAGTTTTAATACAGTGTTTGACTAATGCTTCACCAATGTGAAAACCACGCTTGTCCGATCTAACAGCATAGCTTGCATTGCAAATATGTCCGCATCTTCCCACATTGTTGGGGTGAAGAATATAAAGACCCACAATTTCGCCTTTATCAAGATCAACAGCAATTCCCGTATATGACTGGCTTTTAAAAAACTCGTCCCCCGACACCTCATCAAGTGTTTCAAGCTGAGGAAAAGCCTTTCCCTCTTCCACAACGCAGTTCCATATATCAATTGCCATCATTACGTCCTGACTGTTATATTTTCTGATTTCCATGTTCATTATATCTCCACGCAATTATTTCTTTAAAGATTCTTCAAAGAAATTATTAATTCTATTCATCATTTCTTCATTGACACCGTTAGCTTTAGCTCTATCAGCTTTTTCATAAAATTTATTTAAAACATCATCAGGTACATTATCGTCAGGATAATTCTCTAAGAGATTTTCTAATTCTTTATTAAGTCCTTCAAGATATTCATTTACTTCCTCTGACTGAAAAATGCTGTTATGTCCGCTGTATTTCCCACTGATCGTATAATATTCAACGTTAGGATTCGTTATTTCATCCTTTTTGGATATTATACTTGAACGATTATAGCCTATCATCTGATCGTCCTCACCGTGAATAATCATTACCGGTATGTCTGACTTGTTGATTCCGTCAATTGCAGAAAGTGAAGCATTCTCTCCGAATAAAAATTTGTTATAGCACCATATAAAAGGATATTCCGCATAAGCAAATTTGCCCATCATTCCTTCTGCAAATTCCAGAATCATCTGCATTGGCTCAGCATATCCCGCAATGCTTGCCGAAGCCGAAGCTTCGTGTTCAAAGTTCAGTACAGCCGTAACCGCATATCCTCCCCAGCTATGACCAAGCAGACATTTTTTAAGCTTAGAAAGACTGTCATCATTTTCAATGTAGGTAAGAGCGCTGTCAAGATCAAGAGCGGACTGAGGAAGACCCCTCGTTCCATCGCCCTCGCTTTCGCAGCTTCCCGTACAGTCATAAGCAAAAACACGCCAGCCGTGATCAACAAACCATATTATTTCTTGGATATATCCTTCATGACCTCCGCCTATTCCATGAGAAACAACAATTAATCCCTTGTCATTTTCTTCACCGTAAATATATCCCTGTAAAGTATTTTTCCCAGACTTAAAACTAACAGGTGTTCTCGAATATTTGTTTTTATAATCATTATATCTATAAGAAACAGTATACTTTCCGTATTCTCCTCTTGTGAAATTCTTTCCCATAAGAACAGGAACTAAAACAGCAGAAGCAATTATGAATAATGCAATAACCGAAATCAACAAAATTAATATAATTTTTTTAATACTCCTTTTCCTTACCTTACCCATAAAATCACTCCATTAACTTTACATATAACTGCATGCGATTTAATTAGTCTTAACCTATGACTGCTGAACAAAATCCTTAAGACATTCCCTGTCGTTCATACCATTCTTCTTTGGTAATATTTATCTTTCTCGGCTTCGAGCCTTCCTGAGGTCCGATAATACCCATTTCCTCGATCTCGTCCATAATTCTTGCCGCTCTCGGGAATCCAAGCTTCAGCTTTCTTTGTAAAAATGCAGTTGAAGCGTTGCCCGTTTCTACTATTATGGTAATTGCCTGATTTGTAAGCTCATCACCTGTTCCAATAGAAATATCATCTGAAACAGCGCTTGTCTTAGGCTGAGGCATATTCTGTTCAACCTCGTGAATAACCTCTTCACTGTATTCGGTTTCCTTTTCATTTTTAAGGAAGTTTACAAGATTTCTTATTTCAGCAGTAGAAGCAAAACCGCTTTGAATTCGCACAGGCTTCGGCATTCCCACAGGCTTATAAAGCATGTCGCCCTTTCCCAGCAATTTCTCTGCACCGACCTCGTCTAAAATAACTCTGGAATCAGTATTATTGGAAACCGAAAGCGCCGTACGGCTCGGTATGTTAGCCTTGATAAGACCTGTGAGGACATCCACCCTCGGCGATTGTGTAGCAATAAGCATATGCATTCCTGCCGCACGGGCAAGCTGTGCAAGCCTCATTACCGATTCTTCTACTTCAGATTTAGCCGCAAGCATAAGATCGGCAAACTCGTCCACAATTATAACGATCTGTGCCAGCTTCTTTCTATCCAATTCAGGATTTTCATCGACAAATTGATTATAATCCTCAAGATTTTTAGTTCCGTTCGCCTCAAAAAGCTTATATCTTCTCATCATTTCATTCACAGCCCAACCAAGTGCTCCGGCCGCCTTCAACGGTTCGGTAACAACAGGAATAAGCAGATGAGGAATTCCGTTATACATCGGAAATTCAACCTTTTTCGGGTCAATGAGAATAAGCTTTACTTCCTCCGGTGAAGCATGAAACAAGATGTTGAGTATAATTGAATTTGTAAATACAGATTTACCCGAACCGGTAGTACCTGCAATAAGCATATGAGGCATCGAGGCAATGTCTCCGATAACTATTTTACCCTCAATGTCCTTGCCGACAGCAAATGTCAGCTTGCCTTTTGCATTTCGGTAATCTTCACTGTCAATAAGCTCACGCATTGAAACGCTGTCACGGTGATTATTAGGTATTTCAATACCTATTGCAGCCTTTCCGGGAATGGGAGCTTCGATTCTTACCCCGTTTGCCGCAAGGTTAAGAGCAATATCATCTGCAAGATTAGTAATCTGCTTTACCTTTACTCCAGCCGCAGGCTGAAGTTCATATCTTGTAACCGACGGGCCCCTGTGAATACCGATAATTCTTGTTTTAACACCGAATGTTTCAAGAGTTTCCACAAGCTTTTCGCTTTTTTCCATGATTTCCTTCTGCGCCAGTTCCGGAGCAGTAGTATTTGAAGAAAATTTCAATATATCCACAGGCGGATATGTATAAGTTGAAACAGATTCTTCTTTTTCAAACAGCGTCGTCTGACCGTTCTGTTCAACATAAACAGGTTTATTCTCTGTTTTTATCTCATTATCTCCGCTGTCCTTTGAAACAGCCTTCTTTGCAATTTTTTCAAGCTCTCTCTTTTCAGCAGCCTTATTTTTTGCTTCAGACTCTTTTTCAGTATAAGGTTTACCATCAGCTTCAAACGGCAAAAGTTCGTCCTCTGTTATCGGAGTATTCTCACCCTCCGTCTGATCAATATCCTCCTGATAATATTTAGCAATATCAACACGATAGTCTTTGTCGTTTTTCTTTTCTTTGACATTACGCTCACGAGGCGGTCTTGACGCCCTCTCCTCACGTTCTCTGCTGACAGCCTTATAACTGCCCACAAAAGGCTTTGTCAAAAATCCGAAAAGCTGAGGAAGCGTTATATTTGTCAGAAGCATAATAAACGTAAACGCCAGCAATATTATAACTATCGCAGCGCCCACCCGTTTGAATGCCGCAAGCAAAGGCCATCCCAGCAAAGCGCCTGCAATTCCTCCGCCGTTTAGCTCTGTACCGTCATAATATAAATTTTTCAGCTTTGAGATAAATCCAACACCTTCAACGCTGCCCACAAAAAGAATTTGCGCCGCACCGCTGATTAAAAACATCAGAATCAGACCTTCGACTACCTTTGCCACAACTGTATTATGTGATTTATCCGTTGCAATAAGCACAGCGACATATATTATAAGCGGAGCAAACAAAAAGACTGATATGCCGAATACGCCCCTGTTGAACTCATATAGCCTTGTCCAAAGCCCGTCGCCCTTAACAAAGGTAATAAAAAACTCTAAAATACCGTAGAAAAAAAGTATGTATGACCAAAAGCGCCTGTTCTCCTGTGCACGAACATCATTAGCGGCGGAATTAGATTTATTTGACGTACTCTTTGACGCAGTATTTGTTTTTTTGCTTTTTACAGCAGACTTAGAACTGCTCTTTCCTTTTCTTGCAGCAGTTTTCGCTGACGGTGATTTTTTTGCCGCCATTATAAAACCAATCCTTTCTCAACCAAAAACGTCTTTTTATTTAAGGAAAACGGGAGTCCGCCAAGGACTCCCCATTTTTTATGTATTAAGCAACAGTAACCGGATGACCGATTATCATTTCAATAATTGCAATCACAAGAACTATTGCACCCAAACCAAAGGTATAATATGCAAATATCTTGAATTTATCTGATTTAACAAGCCAATCAACAAGCTTGATAGCACATATTCCAACAAATGCCGCAACTATAAAACCTACAACGCATTGCGGTATGTTTATGGCAGAAGCATTCGTTTCAACAGCTTCCTTTACCTCCAACAGACAGCCTCCCAGAATTGCCGGGATACCTAAAATAAACGAATACTGCACAGCCGTTGAACGTGAGAAGCCTGTGAACAAACCGGATGAAATCGTTGAACCTGAACGTGAAACTCCTGGAAGTAGCGCAATGCCCTGAAAGAATCCGACTGTAACTGCGTCCTTCGCCGTAATATCCTTAGCGGTCTTGTTTTTCTTTATGCATCTGTCCGACATATATAAAATTCCGGCAGTATAAAGAAAACAGATTCCCTCTGCAAAAATGCTTGCGTCCTCAGCAATTCCCGTAAACCAGTCTTTGAACAGATAGAAAGGAATAAGACAAGCTGTTGAAATGATTATCATAATAATCATGCGCCTCTCGCCGTTCATTTCCTTCCATTTGAACTTTCCTGTGAAAATATCCTTAATTAATACTCCTAATTCCTTTATAAGAGCGATTATCGTCTTTCTGAATGCTATAAAAACAGCTACCAGAGTTCCGAGATGAAGAATAGCTGAAAACATCAGCGCACCCTCACCGCTGTTTCCTGTGAAATGCTGATAAAGAGACAGATGTCCCGAGCTGGACACAGGAAGAAATTCCGTCAATCCCTGAATGATCGCCTGAAATATTGCATTGATATAGCTCATATTATTCCTCCGTAAATAAAATCTTGTCAAATTTATTGTAAAAACTTATATGGATCGGTACATATCATGTCACTTTTCTGTCTTTCGCCGTCGTCAGAAACACTATCTGCAAACTGCGGATAAATCTCATCGGTTCTCATAACCTCATAAATATCTATAATCGTATAAAGCATAACCGCCTCATTTCTTATCCTTCGGTGAGTTTTCAATCATATCATAAAGACATTCAACAGCGTCTGAAAGTCCTCCCAGCTTGTCGATAAGTCCGCATTCAACAGCAGTTTCACCATCAAGCACAGAACCTACATCCATCATCAGTTCACCCGTTGACATCATATATTCACGGAACTTATCCGGACTGATATTGGAGTTTTCAGTAACGAACCTGATAATTCTGTCCTGCATTTTATCAAAATAAGACAGCGTCTGTGGAATACCCAAAACAAGTCCGTTCATTCTCACAGGATGAATCGTCATAGTAGCCGACGGTACAATAAATGATTTTTTGGCGCAAACAGCCAAAGGCACACCTATAGAATGTCCTCCACCCACCACTAAAGAAACCGTAGGTGTTTTCATGCTCGCAATAAGCTCGGCAATAGCCAGCCCGGCTTCTACATCTCCGCCCACAGTATTGAGAATAATCACAAGGCCTTCAATGGAAAGATCCTGTTCAATCGCTACAAGAGCAGGGATTATGTGTTCATATTTTGTTGTCTTGTTCTGAGGGGGAAGAATATAATGTCCCTCAACCTGACCGATAATATTAAGACAGTGTATCAAATGCTTGGCATTGGGTATTGCAACCTGTCCATATTCCTTTATCTCGTCCATTTTTTTGGACTCAATATTATCCTCATTCTGATTTGCTTCACCGTTTTCATTCCCGTTATTATTCTTAATCATAGCCGTCCTCCATAAGCGTTTTAGCTTATTATATCCGACTTTCGGGAAAAATATGCAGGAATTCCGCCAAACTACTTTTTATGATACCACACCGCATAAAAAAAGTCAAGGGAGCAACCTATGCGATTCAAGATATTCTGAATTTCTATGACTGTTTCCTGCAAAACATTTACAGAATATTAACAATTTTATTTTAACATATCAAAACCCGCAATAACAATAATAAGAATAGTCAATTTAATGCAGTAAAGCATTATGTCAGTAAGTTTTATTGTTCAAATAATCAAAAATTGCTCCTGAGTTTGATATTTTCTTGACAAACTTGTCTTAATAGAGTAAAATAATAAATGTATATTAAATATAGGAAGTATCATCATTTATTCATTGCATTAAACAAAGATGGATATCGCCTAAATCATATTGTGAAAGGAATGTTTCTCTATGGGTTTAACACTTACAGAAAAAATCTTGAAAAATCATCTCGTTGACGGAGAATTTGTAAAAGGCAGCGAAATCGGAATCAGAATAGACCAGACCTTGACCCAGGACGCAACAGGAACAATGGCTTATCTCGAATTTGAAGCTATGGGTGTTCCGAGAGTTAAAACAGAACGTTCGGTTGCTTATATCGACCATAATACACTTCAGTCCGGCTTTGAAAATGCTGACGATCACCGTTTTATCGGATCTGTAGCTAAAAAGCACGGTATTTATTTTTCACGTCCCGGCAATGGAATCTGTCATCAGGTTCACCTCGAAAGATTCGGAGTTCCCGGAAAAACACTTATCGGCTCAGACAGCCATACTCCTACAGGCGGCGGTATCGGTATGATCGCTATCGGTGCAGGAGGACTTGACGTTGCTGTCGCAATGGGCGGCGGAGCTTATTATATCACTTATCCAAAGGTAGTAAGGGTAAATCTGACAGGAAAGCTTTCTCCATGGGTTGCCGCTAAGGACGTTATCCTTGAAGTTCTCAAAAGACTTTCAGTTAAAGGCGGAGTGGGAAAGGTAATTGAATACTGCGGCGAAGGCGTCAAAACCTTGTCTGTTCCTGAAAGAGCAACTATTACAAATATGGGTGCTGAACTGGGTGCAACAACATCCATCTTCCCTTCAGATGAAATTACTCTTGAATTCCTTAAGGCACAGGACAGAGCTGATGTCTGGACAGAATTAAAAGCCGACGACGACGCAATTTATGATGAAGAGCTTACAATTGACCTTTCTGAGCTTGTTCCTATGGCTGCTTGTCCGCATTCACCTGATAATATCAAAACCTGTGATGAACTCGGTCCGATGAAGATCGATCAGGTATGTATCGGTTCATGCACTAACTCATCTTTTGTAGATATGATGAAGGTTGCTCATATCCTCAAGGGCAAAACGATTCATCCGGACGTATCTCTTTCTATTGCTCCCGGTTCTAAGCAGGTTCTTAATATGTTGGCTCAGAACGGAGCGCTTTCCGATATGATCGACGCCGGTGCAAGAATTCTTGAATCAGCTTGCGGTCCATGTATCGGTATGGGACAATCCCCTAATTCAAAGGGTATTTCCTTAAGAACATTTAACAGAAACTTTGAAGGACGTTCAGGAACAAAGGACGGACAGATTTATCTTGTTTCTCCTGAGCTTGCTGCTGCATCAGCACTTTCAGGCGTGCTTACCGACCCAAGAACTCTGGGAGAAATGCCTGAATTCAAGCTTCCCGAACACTTTGAAATCAATGATAATATGGTTACACCGCCTGCTGCTGAAGATGATATGGAATCAGTTGAAGTCCTCAGAGGTCCGAATATCAAGCCTTTCCCTGAAACTTCACCGCTTGACGAGAGCATTGAATGCAAGGTTTCTCTTAAAGTTGGCGATAATATAACAACTGACCACATTATGCCTGCCGGTGCAAAAATTCTTCCTCTGCGTTCAAATATTCCTGCTATTTCACAGCACTGCTTTACAGTATGTGATGAGGAATTTCCAAGACGTGCAAAAAATATGGGCAAATCAATTATTGTCGGCGGCTCAAACTACGGTCAGGGTTCTTCCCGTGAACATGCAGCGCTTGCTCCTCTTTATCTGGGTATCAAAGCAGTTTTGGTAAAATCCTTTGCAAGAATCCACAGAGCAAACCTTATCAATGCCGGAATTCTTCCTCTTACATTTGTTAACGAAGCCGATTATGATAAGATTTCTCAGGGAGACGAAATTGTACTCGCTGACGTACGCAAGGATATTGAAGCTGACAAAACACAGCTTACTGTAATCAACAAAACAACAGGCGCCGAGATTCCTGTTCTCTGCGAGCTTACAGGCAGAACTAAGGACATTGTCCTTGCAGGAGGACTTCTTGATTATACAAGAGAAAGCCTAAAGTAAATTAATTTTTTCAGAAATACCTGCCGTATATTTTCTGTTTCGGGATATTCCCGGTGTATCGGCAGCTGTAATGTCTATCGTTATAATATAACATTTACAAAGACGGAGGTAATAAACATGGCAAAAATTCAGATGAAAACACCGCTTGTCGAAATGGACGGAGATGAAATGACCAGAATTATCTGGCAGGAAATCAAAGACATTCTTCTAACCCCTTATATTGATCTTAATACAGAATATTATGATCTGGGTCTTGTTCACAGAAACGAAACCAACGATCAGGTTACAATTGATTCAGCTAATGCTACAAAAAAATACGGAGTTGCTGTTAAATGTGCAACTATCACACCTAATGCAGCAAGAATGCCTGAATATAATCTTAAGGAAATGTGGAAATCACCTAACGGTACTATAAGAGCTATGCTTGACGGTACTGTTTTCAGAACACCTATTCTTGTCAAGGGAATCACTCCTTACATTCCGACCTGGACAAAGCCTATCACCATTGCCCGTCATGCTTACGGCGATGTTTATAAAAACGTTGAAATGAAATGTCCTGAGGGATCAAAGGCTGAGCTTGTTCTTACAGACAAGGACGGCAATGTTTCTAAGGAAACTATTCACGAATTTAACGGTACTGACGGAATTATTCAGGGACTTCACAACCGTGCTGACTCAATAGGTTCTTTTGCAAGAGCATGCTTTAATTTTGCTCTTGACACAAAACAGGATGTTTGGTTTGCAACAAAGGATACCATATCCAAGAAATATGATCACACATTCAAAGATATTTTCCAAGAGATTTTTGACGCTGAATATAAAGAAAAATTTGAAGCTGCCGGCATTGAATATTTCTACACTCTTATTGATGACGCCGTTGCAAGAGTTATCCGTTCAAACGGAGGTTATATCTGGGCTTGCAAGAACTATGACGGTGATGTTATGTCCGACATGGTGGCTACTGCTTACGGTTCACTTGCTATGATGACTTCAGTTCTTGTGTCTCCTGACGGTGTGTATGAATATGAGGCTGCTCACGGTACTGTTCAGCGCCACTATTACAAGCATTTAAAAGGCGAGGAAACCTCAACGAATTCCGTTGCTACACTTTTTGCATGGACAGGCGCTCTCCGCAAAAGAGGAGAACTTGATGAAACTCCTGAGCTTGTTGACTTTGCTGATAAACTTGAAAAGGCAACAATTCAGACTATTGAGGACGGAGTTATGACCGGCGACCTTTACCTGCTTTCTACATTGGAAAACAAGAAAAAGGTTAACACTGAAGATTTTCTAAAGGAAGTAAACGAAAGACTAAAGGTTCTTTTGGGATAATCTGAATTAAATTTAGATTTATGCTGCTTTTTAGCAATTGGACGGTTTCATTTTGACGGTGCCGCCTAAAATATAAAAGAAAGGTCTATTGATATGCCAAAAAACGGTTCAATTTCATCGTCGGTAATAAAAAGGCTTCCTCGTTATTACAGATTTTTAGGCGAACTAAAAAAACAGGGAGTTGAGCGTATTTCTTCAAGAGAATTGTCGGCTTTAATGAAACTTACGGCTTCTCAGATAAGACAGGATCTAAACTGCTTCGGCGGTTTCGGACAACAGGGCTATGGATATCATGTTGATTATCTTCATCATGAAATCGGCAAAATTTTAGGTGTGGACAAGAATTTCAAGACAATACTGATTGGTGCAGGAAACCTTGGAAGAGCAATAGCAACTCACATAAATTTTGAGACAAGAGGCTGTAAGCTGATCGGCATTTTTGACGTAAACCCGGATTTAACCGGTATTGACGTTGCCGGTATCAAGATTGCTCACACAGATGAGCTTGAAAGGTTTTGCAAAGAAAATTCGCCTTTTGTTGCGGTTCTATGCATTCCCAAAGCCAACACGCAATCTATTGCCGACAAGCTTGTAAGCATGGGAATCAAAGCTTTCTGGAACTTTTCACATTATGACCTGAGCATTGATTATGACAATATTGTTGTTCAGAACGTTCACTTAGGAGACAGCCTTTTACGTTTGACATACGGTGCAAATATCATCGACCATCAAATATGACAAATTACAAATCTGATATTTACAAGGTGCATATGATTGCACCTTGTATTTTTTTGCAAATAAGCGGGAACTGAAATTTTTGCAAACCTGCCACAGTGGGGTCAGAGATTTAGATATCACAAATTGATAACGTGACAAGCGCCGTCTGCGTTAAGATCGACCGAGCACACGTGCGGATTGAAAAAATGATAATGCAGTAAAATTACTTGTAAAATTCAAATCTGCACATTTACGGATAATTATATTTGTTAGGGGCAGACTCCAAAAATGCCTGTCCTTTTTAACGTAAATCCTGTCAGTTGAATTTTACATTTGCAATACAATATTTCTTGTGTCAGTTTATGCTTGAAGTGACTATAGTTTCTTTTTTGCAAACTCGCCACAGCGAGGTCAAAGCCATAAATATCACAAACTGATAACGGGATATGCGCCGTGCGAGCCAGCACCCCCCTCTACTAATAGGCTTATTTTAAGGTTTTTTGCACGCAAACGTGCAACTTTGAATGAAATATGAACAAAGTTTGTAGCAATGCACAAAAACAGTTTTGAAATTTTATGCAATTGCAACAATCATTTGTTTTATTTAAACAGAACTAAAGCAAAAAAATTACAATTCTGATTTTACCTTTTAATAATCATATCTTATTACAAAAAAATATTGGAATTTTTGGTTATAATCACGAATACTTTTTTAATATCAGGGGTTGCTATTTATGTGAAAATAGTATATAATTATTGTATGCAGTTAAATCTTTTTGGCTATTTAGTACATATAATCCTGCAAATTTTATAACAGATAGGAGCGAACTGTCTTGAAAAAATATGACAGCACTAAAATTAAAAACATAGCTATAGCAGGGCACGCCGGATCAGGCAAAACCTCGCTTACTGAGGCTTTGCTTTTTAAAAGCGGCACAACTGACAGACTCGGAAAAATCGCTGACGGAAACACTGTTTCCGACTACACAGCTGAAGAAATAAAAAGAAAATCATCTATTTATACATCTCTTGCTTCTCTTGAAAAAGATGAATTTAAAATAAATCTTCTTGACACTCCCGGTTTATTTGATTACGAAAGCGGAATGGTTGAGGGTATTTCTGCAAGCGGCTGTGTTATGATCACGGTGTCGGGAAAATCCGGTGTCAAGGTTGGTACTCACAAGGCTTACGACTATGCGGTCGAACACGGAAAGCCGAGAATGTTTGTTGTAACCAAGCTTGATGACGATAACGCTAACTTCAACAATGTTCTTACCGAACTAAAGGCTGAATTCGGTCCTACGGTATGTCCTGTTGTTGTACCTGTTATTGCTGACAGAAAGATTGTTTCATATGTAAATCTTATTGAAATGAAGGCTTACAAATACGACGAAAGCGGAAACGCTGTTGAGACTGAAATGCCGACTGCGGAAGTATCAGAAAAAATGGGATATCGTATTGACGGACTTATTGAGGCTGTGTCAGAGGCTGTTGCTGAAACGGACGAAGTGTTATTCGAAAAATTCTTCTCAGGTGAAGCTTTCACTCAGAAAGAGCTTATCGACGGCATACACAAGGGTATGAACGAAGGTATTATAACTCCTGTTACATGCGTATCCTCAACGACGCTTGCGGGAATTGACATGCTTTTAAAAGAGATTTCTTTACTCCTCCCTGCCCCTTCTGACAATGATGTTAAAATGGCAGAGGACATGGACGGAAATGCTGTTGAAATAAAGTGCGATTCTGACGCACCGTTATCAGCTTTTGTATTCAAGACAGTTGCAGACCCGTTTGTGGGCAAAATGTCATATATAAAAATTCACTCGGGCATACTTAACACAAACAAGGAAGTTGTTAATGCAACTACAGGTAACACCGAAAAGGTGGGCAAGCTTATTACTCTTTGCGGAAGAAAACAGACAGAAGTAACTGAAGCCGGCTGCGGTGACATTGTGGTTGCTACAAAGATGAACATAAACACAAACGACACGATCTGCGATCCGTCGAGGGTGGTAAAATTTGAAGCTGTGAAGTTCCCGAGGGCTTGCTACAAGATGGCTGTCAAGGCTAAATCACAGGGAGATGAAAGCAAGATCTCCAACGCTATTAACAGATTGCTTGAAGAAGACCTTTCACTTGCATATGCACAGGATGAATCGACTCTTGAACAGATCCTCAGCGGTTTGGGCGAACAGCATTTGGCGTCTGCTTTATCAAAGCTGAAAAATGACTTCGGTGTTGAGGTAGAACTCAGTGTTCCTAAGATTCCATACAAGGAATCAATACGCAAGAAAGTCAAGGTTCAGGGAAAACACAAAAAACAATCGGGCGGTCACGGACAATATGGTGATGTATGGATTGAATTTGAACCTTGCATTTCAGATGAATTGGTATTTGAGGAGAAGGTTTTCGGAGGCGCAGTTCCTAAAAACTTCTTCCCTGCTGTTGAAAAGGGATTACAGGAATGTGTAAAGAAAGGTGTACTGGCCGGATTCCCTATGGTAGGACTGAAGGCTATTCTCGTTGACGGATCTTATCACCCGGTTGACTCGTCTGAAATGGCATTCAAGATGGCCGCAACTATTGCATACAAAGAAGGATTGCCTCAGGCAGAGCCTATGCTTCTTGAGCCTATCGGAGCGCTGAATGTTACTGTGCCTGATGAAAACACAGGCGACATGATCGGCGAGCTTAACAAGCGCCGAGGCAGAGTTCTTGGTATGACGCCTGCGGAAAAAGCCGGTCTTACAGAAATCACTGCTGAAGTTCCTATGTCAGAAATGGCTGATTTCACTATGCTTCTTCGTCAGATGACTCAGGGAAGAGGCTGGTTTGCACTTGAAGTTCTCAGATATGATCAGCTTCCGAATCATTTGGTCGCTGAAGTTATTGCTAAAAACAGGGTATAGAACCATATTACAAAAAGTACGCAGCTGTATAACTAAAACGTTAACAAAGACTGATATGTCCTTCGGGATATGTCAGTCTTTATCTTTTTTATTTTTGGATAAAATTAATTGATTCATATTTTCTTGAAAGCTCAATCATTGTATGATATAATCAAGATAGAATATTGAAAGGAAACTCATATAAAATGTATAGAATTTATATTATTGAAGACGATTTTACTATTGCTTCACTTATGAAAAAACACCTTGAAAACTGGGGCTATGAGGTAAAACGCACGGAGAATTTTCAGAATATCATAAGTGAATTTACTGAATTTGAACCGCATATGGTTTTGGTTGATATTATGCTGCCGTTTTTCAACGGATATCACTGGTGCAGCGAAATCCGAAAAATTTCAGACATTCCTATCATTTTTATTTCTTCCGCTTCCGACAACATGAACATTGTTATGGCAATGAACATGGGAGGAGATGATTTTATTTCCAAGCCTATGGACATAAACGTTATGACTGCTAAAATTCAGGCTTTATTAAGGCGCACATATGACATGGGAAGCAACATTCCTGTACTTGAACACAAAGGAGCTGTGCTTAATCTTAATGACGCCACGCTTTCATACAATAGCAATAAGATTGAGTTAACTAAAAATGATTTTCGTATTTTACAAACTCTTATGGAAAACAAAGGCAGGATTGTAAGCCGAGATACACTTATGACTAAGCTATGGCAAATCGACTGTTATGTTGAAGAAAACACACTTACCGTTAATGTGACACGGCTCAGGAAGAAGCTTGAAGCCGCCGGACTTAATGATTTTATTAAAACCAAAGTCGGTTCGGGATATATAATTGAATGAGGTTTAAAATGAAACTGTTTTTTAAATATATTTATCAATATCGTTATAATACAATCACTTTACTGACATTTGCGATTGTATTTGCGGCTGTATTTTATCTTTATGACACAAAAATTGAAGCTGTAATTTATGCCGGATCAATTTGTGCATTTATTGCTTTTATCGTTATAATACTTAATTTTCTGAAATTCAGGAAAAAGCATTTGCTTTTAAAGGATATTTATGATAATCTTCCTCTTATGACTGACCAGATTCCCGATTCGGAAAATCTTTTACAAGATGATTTAAAAAATATTATTAACAGGCTTAATGAGATCAACAACGAAAACATAACTCGTTTTAACAATGAACGCCGTGACAGTATAGATTATTACACGGTTTGGGTTCATCAGATCAAAACGCCGATTTCCGCAATGCAGATGATTTTGCAATCAGAGGATACGGAGACGAACAGAGAGCTTTCAACCGAATTATTCAGAATAGAACAATATGCTGAAATGGCACTGAATTACTTAAGACTGGACAATTCATCTTCAGATTTTATTATAAAAAAATATGAGCTTGACAGCATTATCAGACAAGCAATACACAGGTATGCTCCTTTGTTTATAAGACAAAAAATCAGACTTATATATACAGGAACTGACTCCTCTGTTCTGACAGATGAAAAATGGCTTTTATTTATTATTGAACAAATCCTTTCAAATGCAGTTAAATACACTTTAAGGGGATCTGTTACAATAGATTTCACTGAAGATAACATTCTTAAAATTACCGATACCGGCATGGGAATAGTTCCTGAGGATCTGCCGAGAATATTTGAAAAAGGATTTACCGGCTTCGGCGGACGAGCCAACAAAAAAGCAACGGGACTTGGATTATATCTTTGCAAAAAGGCTGCAAACAAACTTTCGCACAATCTTAGTGTACAGTCAGAGATCGGTATAGGAACAACATTTTCAATTGACCTTAACACCTCTAAGCTTGAAGTAGAATAGATTATTTATCACCGTCTTACAAAAATGTCACATAAAAAGCCGGAATGTCACACAAATAGATGTTTGACTTTCGGCTTTAATGCTATAATAAATACACAACAAAGACAGGAGGTTAATATTAATGTCAATTTTAGATGTAAACAGTATTGAAAAGATTTACACGACACGCTTCGGCGGAAATCAGGTCAGGGCTTTATCTGATGTAACATTTTCTGTTGAAAGCGGAGAATATGTTGCTATTATGGGCGAGTCCGGATCCGGCAAAACAACTTTGCTTAACATTCTTGCCGCTCTTGACAAGCCGACAAGCGGAGAAGTTTATTTACAGGACAAATGTCTTTCAAAAGTCAAAGATAAGGAGCTTTCGGCCTTCAGACGTGAAAACTTAGGATTTGTATTTCAGGATTTTAATTTGCTCGACACTTTCAGTCTGAAGGACAATATTTTTCTTCCGCTTGTACTTTCAGGAAAAAAATACAGCGAAATGGAGAGACGTTTACAGCCAATTGCCAAAATGCTTGGTATCAATGAGCTGCTTAACAAATTTCCCTATGAGGTTTCAGGAGGTCAGAAGCAGCGTGCTGCTGTTGCGAGAGCGCTTATTACTTATCCGAAGCTTATTCTTGCCGATGAGCCTACAGGAGCACTTGACTCAAAGTCAACAGACAGTCTTTTAAAAGTATTTTCAGACATTAACAAAGCCGGACAGACTATTGTTATGGTTACTCACTCTACAAAAGCTGCAAGTCATGCAGGCAGGGTAATGTTTATTAAAGACGGCGAGGTGTTCCATCAGATTTACAGAGGAAACTGTTCCAACGAGGAATTATATCAGAAAATCTCAGATACACTTACACTACTTGCTTCGGGTGGTGACAGAAGATGAACAGATTGCTTTATCCGAAACTGGCCGCAAATAACATAAAAAAGAATGCAAAAACATATATTCCGTATATAATCACCTGTATTCTTACTGTTGCTATGTATTATATTATGGAATCGCTGTCAGGAAACCAGGGATTAAAGAATATTTACGGTTCAGTGACAGTTACTACTACACTCAATTTAGGAAGCGTGATAACAGCTATTTTCGCTTTTATATTTCTTTTCTACACCAACAGTTTTCTGACCAAGAACAGAAAAAAAGAATTTGGTATTTTCAATATACTTGGAATGGAAAAAAAGCACATTGCAAAGGTGATTGCATATGAAAACCTTTATGTTGTAATTATAAGCATTGGTTTAGGTTTTCTTACCGGAATTCTGCTTGATAAGCTTATGTATCTCATAATTGCTAAAATTGTAAAGACAGAAATTGCCCTTGGCTTTTATATTTCAAAGGAAGCTGTTCTTCATACGATAATCTTATTCGGGATATTATTTTTACTTATTTTCTTAAACTCACTCAGAATGATTCACCTTTCAAAACCAATTGAGCTTTTAAAGGGCGGTAATGTTGGAGAAAAAGAACCAAAAGCAAAATGGTTTATAGCTTTACTTGGATTAGGATGTTTAGGTGCGGGATATTACATTTCTCTTACGGTAGAGAATCCTGTATCTGCTCTCTATCTATTCTTTATTGCAGTAATACTTGTTATTGTCGGAACATATCTGCTATTCACTTCAAGCAGCATTGCTTTTCTTAAACTATTAAAAAAGAACAAAGGATTTTATTATAAAACAAATCATTTTATAAGCGTTTCGGGAATGATATACAGAATGAAACAGAACGCTGTAGGACTGGCGAATATATGCATTCTTTCAACAATGGTACTTGTTATGGTATCTTCGACGGTGTCGCTTATTATCGGCACTGAAGATTTAATAATGAACAGATATCCATATGAAATAGCTGTTTACAGCGATGAGGGCAATAGTGAAAATAATGAAAGAATATTAAACATTGTTAAAGAAGTTACTAAAAAAGAAAATAAAAATATAAAAAATGAAATAAAATACTCAAGTTTAGGATTTACAGCTGTTTTTGATGACAAAGACACTTTTACTGTAAACGATGATTATAACCTTGATAATATAAATAATTTTAAAAATCTGTTTTTTATCACAGCAGAAGATTATTCAAATTTTATCGGCAGAAATGTAAAGCTTGCGGATGATGAGGTCATTATTTATTCAAACAGGGAAAAATATAATGAGAAAAAGGATTATTTCAAGCTTTTTGGAAAGACCTACAGAATCATTGACAGAACAGATAAATTTGTAGAAAATGGTATGATATCAGCAAATATCACTTCCACACATGGAATTGTGGTTAAGGATATTTCGGTCATCAAAGAACTATATGAAAAACAGAAAGAAGTTCTTAAAGATGATGCAAGCGGCATTGAATTCTATTACGGAATAGACATTGGAGGCAGTAAGGAAGGACAGAAAGCTTTATACACAAAAATAAAAAATGAAATTGACGCTCAAAGCAAAGAGCTCAGTTCCTGCACAACGGAATGCCGTGAATTTAAGCGTCACGATATATACGGACTTTACGGAAGTTTATTTTTCCTTGGAATGTTTCTCGGACTGCTGTTCACAATGGCAACCGTACTTATAATTTACTACAAGCAGATTTCAGAGGGTTATGAAGACAAAAAACGCTTTGAAATAATGCAGAAGGTAGGAATGAGCAATCAGGAGGTAAAAAGCTCAATTCACTCACAGGTATTGACGGTATTTTTCCTGCCGCTTATCACAGCCGGAATTCATGTGGCTGTAGCTTTTCCGATAATCAGAAAGATACTTCTTATGCTTAGCCTTACTAATACGAAGCTATACATCATCTGCACAATGGCAAGCTTTCTTGTGTTTGCATTAATATATGGTTTTATATATCTTCTCACAGCAAAAGTTTATTACAGAATAGTGAAAAAATAGCTGAGAAAAAATGCTCCCTATAAAAAAGGGAGCATTTTTTACTGCTTCTAATAAAACAAAACATGGTCAGTCCTTATGCGGACTGACCACAGCATTTTATTAATTACATACTTTCAGGACAAGTGATTTTCAGCATATCCAGAATATTTTTTATTACCTGTTTCACTGCCAGCGAGAGAGAAAGCCTTGCCTGCATTACAGATTCCTCCTCGCCCATAATGCGGCAATTTGTATAGAACTTATGATACATTGTTGCAAGGTCTATAACATATCTTGTTATTCTCGCCGGATCATAATTCTTAGCTGATTCATTTATAACATTCGGAAGAGTTGCCATATATTTAATTATTTCTCTTTCTTCGGGCATTGTAAGCTTTTCAAGATTCTCATAAGACGGAGCTTCGATTTTTACGCCCTCTTGTTCCATTTTTCTCAAAACGGAACAGATTCTTGCATGGGCATACTGAACATAATAGACCGGATTTTGCGATGTCTGTGATACCGCCAGATCAAGATCAAAATCAAAATGGGAATCCGGTTCACGCAGATTAAAGAAAAATCTTGCGGCGTCAATCGGTATTTCATCAAGAAGAGTAGACAAGGTTATTGCTTTTCCCGAACGCTTTGAAAGCTTATATTTTTCGCCGTTTCTAACGAGGTTTACCATCTGCATTATTACAATATCAAGCTTGTCCGCATCAACACCCAAAGCAGTAAGTGCTGCTTTCATTCTCGGAATATAGCCATGATGGTCTGCTCCGAGCACGTCTATTGCAATATCGTAGCCTCTTGTGACCAATTTATTATAATGATATGCTATATCAGGAACAAAATAAGTAGGAATTCCGTTGGCACGGACAAGGACTCTGTCCTTTTCATCTCCCAATTCTGAAGATTTAAACCAGAGCGCACCCTCCTGCTCATAAGTATATCCGCTTTGTTTCAGCTTTTCAATAATACCGCTTACAGATCCATCGTTATGGAGAGTACTTTCTCTGAACCATTTGTCATAAGTAATACGATATTTGCCCAAATCGTTTTCAAGAGTTTGAATGTTAACAGGAAGAGCAAAATCACAAAGTGCCTGTCTTCTTTCCTCAGACTCGGCGTTGACATATTTATCTCCGTATACATCGGCAAAATTCTTGGCATGGACAACTATATCCTCGCCGAGATATGCGTCCTCAGGCATTTCTGTTTCAGGCTTAAAAATCTGAAGATATCTTATTTCAAGAGAGGTTTTGAACTTTTCAATTTGGTTTCCTGCGTCATTCACATAAAACTCACGGGACGTTTTAAATCCGGCTTTATCGAGAACAGCGGCAAGACAGTCACCGATAGCTCCTCCTCTTGCATTTCCGATATGCATCGGACCTGTGGGATTTGCTGAAACAAACTCCACGAGGACTTTTTTCCCCTTACCGAAATCTGTTTCCCCATATTTCTCCCCATCAGAAACAACAGCACTTATAACCTCTGAAAACCACTGAGAAGAAAAGAAGAAGTTAATAAAACCTGCTCCTGCGACCTCACATTTTTCAAAGTAAGATCCGTTCAGCATAATTTTATCACATATTGATTCAGCAATTTTTCTTGGAGCTGTATGAAATGCTCTTGCACACACCATTGCGGCATTAGATGACATATCTCCGTTTTTAGGGTCGGCGGGTATTTCCACATTAAATGCCGGGATTGGTTCAGACGGAAAAACTCCGTCAGCGATACAAGCGCCGAGTGCGTTCATAACAAGTTCTCTGACCTGGTCAGATGCGTTTTTTATCAAGTTTGTCATATTCTGATTCTCCTTATTGTTTAACATCTATAGAAATATCAAAATCACCAAGATAGCTGGAATTCACATCAATAACGTACTTAAACGAAACATTTCCGCCTTTTTCGGTAAGATTAGATATAATTTCTTTGGAATTTACTCCAACCATTATTTCTCCGTATGGCGTACCATAATGACAATGATGTTTTTTCCCCTGTTCCACTATAAGATTAGAATTATATTTTCCTGTACGGTTCAGAATTATTTTATTATTTCCGTAAACGGAAAGCTCAGTTACTGTTCCTTCAAATCCGGTAGCTTCTGTTTCATCATATGAAATTACAAATCTGTCAGCTTTCTTTTCAAGGCGTCCTCTCGTAATCAATTCTGTCTGATCGGAGCTGTTTCCGTCAGACTGGGTACTGACCAAAGAAATGGTTACATTATCTTTTATCAACAAAGTCAAATCCTTTCAAAACTATACTGTTAAATTACACTTAAATATTTCGCCGTTAATATTTTTGCCCAAAAATGCTTCAACATTCTCAGAAAACAGTGATACGCTGTCAGTACAGTATAATTCAAGACGTCCCGGTTCCTGTCTTTCTGTAAGCATATCCCTATAGGTCATTTCGTTAAGTGCATATTTCGCCAGTTCTCCGCCGGATGAAATTAATTTTACTTTAGGTCCCATAATATCGGAAATTAATTCTATAAGGTGCGGATAGTGTGTACATCCCAATATAAGGGTATCCACATTTTCTTTTTTCATTATTTCAAGATATTCTTCTGCAAAAAATCTTGCAGGCGGACAATCTTTTCCTGTATATCCGTTTTCTACGAGTGGGACAAACATAGGACATGCTTTTCCGATTACTTTTATATTCGGATTAATACTTCTAATAACTTTTCCGTACATACCGCTTTTTATAGTAGCGCTTGTAGCGATTACTCCGACACGATTATTTTTTGTTGCGGCACACGCAACCTGTACTGCGGGTTCTACTACTCCTGTAACTTCTGTCTGGCTGTTTCTTTTAAAAGAGGAAAGCGCTGATGAAACTGTACCGCATGCAACAAGTATCATTTTTACGTTATGCTGTTCAAGAAATGCAATATCCTGTTTAGCATATTTTATGATCATTTCCTTACTTCTTGTTCCGTAAGGCACTCTTGCGGTATCTCCCAGATACACAATATTTTCATTGGGCAATAATTTCACAAGCTCTTTAACACAGGTCAAGCCGCCGACTCCCGAATCAAACACTCCTATTGCGCTGTTATTCATAATCAACTCCCGCCCTTTCAAGAGCAAGCTTTATAAGATTATTTTCCTGTTCCTCAAAAGACATTCCGCCGTATTCCATCAGCTTCGGATACATACTTATTGGAGTATGTCCCGGAAGGGTATTAATTTCATTCAAGACAATTTCATTATTATCGCAAAGGAAAAAGTCAACCCTTGAAAGTCCTGAACAGCCCATGGCTTTATATGCTTTTACTGCTGTTTCACGAATCTTATTTATGATTACATCATCAAATCTTGCAGGAATTATTGTTTTTGATGCGGCATTGTTGTATTTTGAATCATAGTCATAGATCTCATTGTTAGCCGAACAAATTTCACCGATAGTTGAAGCGACAGGATTTTCATTTCCCATTACCGCACATTCACACTCAACGCCGACAAGTCCCTGTTCTATTACTACCTTCTTATCATGGGAAAACGCCATTTTAATACCCTTTTTCAATTCAGCAAGATTTTTCACTTTTGATATTCCCACAGAAGAGCCGCAGTTTGCAGGCTTAACAAACAAAGGATATGTAAAGAGGCTTTCAATTTGTCTGCACTTCTCCTCCAGGCTGTCAAGGTCAGATTCTATCATTGCAAACCATTTTGCTGTTTTAATTCCATTGGCTTCAAGGATAGTATGAGTAAGCTCTTTATCCATACAATTTGCAGAAGATATGAGATCACAACCCACAAACGGAATTTCAGCAAGCTGGAACAATCCCTGAATTGTACCGTCCTCGCCGTTTTTTCCATGAAGCACGGGAAAGACGCAATCAATTTTCAGATATGACACGTTACCGTCCTCACCAAGCACCAAAAAGCCTTTATGCAAAGGATCAGGACTTAATACACAGGGTACGTTATCCGGATGCTGCTCCCATTTACCATTAGAGATATCATCAACATCGCCCATATACTTCATCCAGTGTCCTTTTTTCGTAATACCGACACTGATAATTTTATATTTATCCTTTGGAATACTTTTTATCACATGAGCTGCTGACACAAGAGAAACATCATGTTCATTGGACTTTCCTCCGAAAATTACTGCTACACGAATTCTGGACATAGCTTTCGCTTCCTTTCACGCTTTATACAAATACTAATATATAATTATAACATAACAAAGGTATTAATGCAAAGGTTTTTTCTACAAATTTGGCTATGGTACGAATCAAATATTGTATGTTTTATTTAAACTTTGCTGTTTCATCAAAATTCATTCTTCCTCCGAATATATCCAGAGCACTGCCTACAGTAAAATCAATCAAAGATTTCCCAAGATCCTTGAGCTTATTCAAATCGTCAAAGCTTGAAATTCCGCCTGCATATGTTGTTGGGATAAAATAATTATTCCCAAGAATTCGGACAAGTTCTTCTTCAATTCCTGAAGCTTTGCCCTCAACGTCCACCGCATGGATAAGAAACTCTGAACAATATTCACTTAACATTTCCATTGTAGCTCTGTTCATTTTAACGTTGGTAAATTTCTGCCATCTGTCGGTAACGATATAATAATCTCCGTCACGCTTTCTGCATGACAAATCAAGAACAAGCTTATTTTTTCCCACGGCGCTGATCATTTTATCCAAATTGTCAAAATTGATAACACCGTTTTTAAAAACATAGCTTGTAACAATAACGTGACTTGCGCCTTTTTCCAGAAACAATTCTGCATTATTCGGATTTATTCCACCGCCTATCTGAAGCCCTCCGTTAAAAGCTTCAAGCGCTGAAAATGCCTGTTCACAATCGGCTTTATATTCTTTTGTATCGGAAGGATTAAGGAGAATGATATGACCGCCGTTTAATCCTGCATTTTTATATAGGTTTCCATAAAAAGCTCCGTCATAAGACGAAACAAAGTTTTCTTTTGCTCTTTTATTTATATCTGATAACGAACCTCCGACGATTTGCTTTACCTGTCCGTTATGGATATCTATACAAGGTCTGAATTTCATTTAATTCTCCCCGTTCTTTTTAATTGTGACTCATATGAATATTTTGTACCTTTGGCTTCAGGGAGTCCGCTGCTGTCCCAAACATGACTGTTGAGCCTCATGAATTCTTCTGTAACGTTGAAATAGTCATGTGAAACGGGTAAATCCTCACTTCTTGACATTGGATCATCCCAAGTTACATCGACATAATACCATTCATTATCAAGCTGTATCAAATTCCATGCATGATCATCACGTTTAGAATCCTCTGCAAATACAATAATATTTGGTATTTCAAACATATCCATAAACATTTTAAATGCAGTTGTATATCCTGTACAGACAGCTTCACCATTCACTAAAACTCCATAAGGATTATCCGAATTCCGGCTATGCTCATGAAAAATCCCAAGGTTCGCCGCATCATATTTTGTATTTAAAACTATATAATCATGAATTGCAAGTTCCTTTTCATATGAAGACATATCTTCATTGATTATATTTTCAATAATTTCAACCGCTTTATCATAAATCTTCTTATCAAGTTCCGAAAGCCCGGAGGGATCTCCGGAAAGATATGCGTCAGAGATTGGCTTTGTGTTATAAATATACATATCATCGTCATGTTCTGCTGTCGAATAACCATAGACTTCCGTTTTCAATGGCTTATATTCATGATATAATTTTTTTCCGATTTTAACGCAAGCAAGTAAAATACACAAAAGTATAAATATACAAAACAGGGTTTTACCCGATCTTAATCTCATAGTAACTCCACATAAAAATATTCATAAATTTATTATACATTACATCATCAGCATTTGTCAAGAAAAGGACACATTCAAACTTCTACATAAAAATTTAAGTGATAATTAATTTGCAAACAAAATAATTTGTTATCAGATTATTAAATGTTGAAAACAGTATTTACATTAAATTTGTTTTGTGATATAATTATAAAGCGGTATTATTTTTACAAATATTTATCCGTAATTTTGCTGTTTAAGCAAGGAGGAAAATTTTCATGGTAAAAGCAATAGTTGGTGCTAACTGGGGAGATGAAGGCAAAGGCAAGCTTACAGATATGATGGCTCAGGAATCAGACATCATAATCAGATTTCAGGGCGGCGCCAATGCAGGACACACAATCGTAAACAACTATGGCAAATTCGCACTTCACACACTTCCTTCGGGAGTTTTTTATGATCATACCACAAGCATTATCGGTAACGGAGTCGCTTTGAATATTCCGGTACTTTTCAATGAAATACAGACTATTGTCAACAAGGGCGTACCAATGCCTAAGATTCTCATTTCTGACAGAGCTCAGATGGTTATGCCTTATCATATACTTTTTGATGAATATGAAGAAGAAAGACTTGGAAAGGCAAGCTTTGGTTCAACAAAATCAGGTATTGCTCCATTCTATTCAGATAAATATGCAAAAATCGGTTTTCAGGTACAGGAGCTTTTTGACGAAGAAAATCTTCGCAAAAAGTTAGAACGTGTTGTAGAAACTAAAAATGTTCTTCTTGAACATTTATACCACAAGCCTGCACTTAAAACTGATGAGCTTTTTGAAACTTTGATGGAATATAAGAAAATGGTTGAGCCTTATGTCTGTGATGTTTCCCTTTATTTGTGGAATGCAATTAAAGAGGGTAAAAATATACTTTTAGAGGGGCAGCTTGGCTCACTTAAAGATCCTGACCACGGAATTTATCCGATGGTTACATCTTCATCTACGCTGGCTGCATACGGTGCAATAGGTGCAGGTATTCCTCCATACAAAATCGAACAGATAGTTACAGTAGTTAAGGCATATTCTTCAGCAGTCGGAGCAGGAGCATTTGTTTCTGAAATCTTTGGTGAAGAGGCAGACGAGCTCAGACGCAGAGGCGGTGACGGCGGTGAATACGGTGCAACTACAGGCAGACCGAGAAGAATGGGATGGTTTGACGTTGTTGCTTCAAAATACGGATGCCGAATTCAGGGTACAACTGATGTTGCGTTCACTGTTCTTGATGTTTTAGGATATTTAGATAAGATTCCTGTTTGTGTAGGCTATGAAATTGACGGCGAAGTAACAACCGAATTTCCTACTACACAAAAGCTTGAAAGAGCAAAACCTGTTCTTGAAGTACTTGACGGCTGGAACTGTGATATAAGAGGAATCAGAAAATATGAAGACCTTCCTGAAAACTGCCGCAAGTATATTGAGTTCGTTGAAGAGAAAATCGGATTCCCGATTACTATGATTTCAAACGGACCTAAGCGTGAAGATATAATTTACAGAAATAAATAAAACAATACTTGACAATGTAATTATAGTTTGATACAATATCACATACTGCAAAAAATTAAGTCATCGGAGGACTTGCAATCGCAATTGCAAAGTCGAAAAGATGTCGAGTGCGCTCGGTTATAAATAACCGGGTGCTTTTTTTTGTAAATTTTTAATTACATGGAGGAGTTTAAATAATGAATATTCAATTATCAGACCACTTTACATATAAAAGACTTTTGCGATTTGTTCTGCCATCAATCATAATGATGGTTTTTACATCAATTTACGGTGTCGTAGACGGTTTATGCGTATCAAATTTCGTGGGCAAAACCCCTTTTGCAGCAGTAAATCTTATTATGCCGCTTCTGATGGTTTTAGGCGCTGTAGGTTTTATGATAGGAACAGGAGGAAGCGCCATTGTTTCACAAACTCTCGGTGAGGGAAAGAAGGAACAGGCAAGCAAATATTTTTCAATGCTCATTTATATAACCATAGGTACAGGAATTCTGCTTACAATAATCGGCGAGATTTTCATAGAAAAAATCGCTTTTTCTCTTGGCGCTAACGGAGAAATGCTTGAAAACTGTGTTTTATACGGCAGAATAATTCTTATTTCGTTGACTGCATTTATGCTTCAAAACGTATTTCAAAGCTTTCTTATTACAGCAGAAAAGCCTCAAATCGGACTTATAGTAACTGTTGCTGCAGGCCTTACAAACGTTATTCTTGACTTACTGTTTATCGCACTATTTAAATGGGGTATCGCCGGTGCGGCAATAGCAACAGCTATAAGTCAGATAATCGGAGGATTTATACCATTTATTTATTTTTGCAGAAAAAGCTCCAGTCTGATTCATATTACAAAAACAAGCTTTAATAAAAAAGTTTTGCTGAAAACGTGTACCAATGGATCGTCTGAATTAATGACAAATATTTCATTGTCGCTTGTCAATATTCTTTATAATTTTCAGTTAATGAAACTTGCCGGAGAAGATGGCGTTGCGGCATACGGCGTAATTATGTATGTAAATTTTATTTTTGTTGCAATTTATATAGGTTACTCAATAGGCAGCGCTCCGATAATAGGATACCACTATGGTGCAGGTAATCATTCAGAACTCAGAAACCTGTTTAAAATATGTATGACAATAATCGGAATTACCGGAATTGTTCTCACTCTGTTATCTGAATGTCTATCTTCTCCTCTTACAAAAATATTTGTAGGATATGACCCATCGCTATTCGCACTTACTTGTAACGGTTTCAGGCTTTTTTCTCTGGCATTTCTGATTAGCGGATTCAATATATTCGGTTCTTCATTTTTTACGGCTCTTGGTAACGGTGCAGTATCCGCATTAATTTCATTTTTAAGAACCTTGCTGTTTCAGGTTGCCGCCGTACTGATTCTTCCGATTTTCTTAGGAATAAACGGTATATGGCTGGCTATTGTCGCTGCTGAAGTACTTTCAGTTTGTGTTACTTTTATGTTTTTTATAAAAATGAAAAACAAATATCATTATTGAATACGATAATAAATACCAACGGCTGCCGCTATAAAAACGACAGCCGTTTCGTTATTTTACACAGAACAGATTTGTTTCCCAACAGGGATAATAAGGATATTGTCTTATATACATTTTATATTCGGGGTTAATTTCATTTAACATTAAAGGCAAGTCAATTATATCATACGGTCTATGATATAATGCTGTACAAATTTTAGGGCTAAAGTTCCTTATTGTTTTTATGCTGCCAACAAGCGCTTGTTTATCCGCACCTTCGACATCATATTTAATATAAGTACAGCTATTTCCCTTTAAAATTGAATCCACACTCCGGCACTGAACAGGTATTCCGTCAAAAGAAACCGACGCTTGCCGTCCTGCATTTTTTGAAAAAAATCTGACTTCATCATTATTCCATGCTGCGGCATTATACCACTCTATGTTATTCAGGTGCAGTGTATTTTTTACACATTTACGATAATTCTTCACGTTAGGTTCGAGTGCAATAATTTTTTTATACTTTTGGTTTGAGCTTTCAAGAAATTCGGCTATTGTATCACCTGTATAAGCTCCCAGATCTACATAAATTTCATTATTGTTAATATGAAGTATCTTTTGATATGCTTCCGAAGAATCGGAAAATATATTTTTAAGATATCTTATATCACCGGTTATTTTAAAGCTTAATACGTTAATCAAAACTGATTTTGATTGATCATCACAAAGCATTGAATAGACTTCCTGCACTTGAGAAAACCTTTTAAGAAGCTCCTCCTGAGAAAAATAATCATCTCCGAAAACAGGCAGATCAGGCATTATTAAAGTATGCTTCCGAGATAAATCCTCGATTCTTTTCATAACATCTATAAGGTTTGTGCCGAAAGCAGGAACAATAATAAAATCATCACTGCACTTTTTTACATCGACATACCTGCACACCTTAAATCCATGAAATTCCTGTCCCCGAACAAACTCATCACTGGCAAAAATCCCGCTGCATTTAATATCATACTTTTTAAACTGAGATAGAATCTTCACACAGCCGTCACCCATACCATAGATATAAACAGGCAGTTGAGAATTTTTCAGACGATTCCAAGAGTTTTCAAGAGAGCTGAAATAATGTATGTCAAGATTATCAGAACTCATTTATATCTCCAAACTCACCGCAATGATCTTCCGGACCGATCATATCTCTTCCACGGATATTATACTTATCACGGTTAATATTAATATATTTATCAATCATAGCAAGAACTTCCCTTGGAGCTTTTACAGACCAGATGTCCTTGATCGGTGTATCAACGTCCTTCACATGCATTGAGATCGTCCCGCATTTAAACAGTCGCTGTCCAAATGGAAGCACAAGTTTTTTATCTGTGACACGGTAAAGCTCTAATTCATCTTCTTCAATACGCAAAAAACCCTTGCGTGTAATCAGCTTGGATTCTGTAAGAAAATATCTTGTAAATGACAATGGCAAACCAAAAATCGTACGTTTTTTATCTGTCCAGATATAATCTATTGAATCATTTTTCATACACACCCGCTCCTTATCAACAATTTATATATTATTGTAGCATTTTTGAAGATATGTGTCAACAAAAGAAAAGCCTCCTTAACAGATTTTTGCTGATAAGATCAATCTTTTATTCCGAGGATATAAAAAAACACCCGATTATAAAACCGGGTGTTTTTATATATTGAGAAATCAGAAATCAACTTCTGTATCATAATAGCAGCACTTAAGGAGCTTCTCCATTTCTTTCTGACTCGGCTGACGAGGATTAGAACCTGTGCAAGCATCTCCGATTGCTTCCTTAGCGATGCCCGGAAGTCTTTCAAGGAATACTTCCTCAGGAACAAAGCCTTGCTCACAGGGATAGCTGTCAGCGCCGTAGTTCTTAATGCAATGAGGAATATTTAAATCATCATTCATCTTACGTAGGTATTTAATAAGAAGATCAACCTTCTCGTCATCATTTGCTCCGCCGAGATGCATATAATCAGCAATTATGCCATATCTCTTTTTGGCTGTTTCATCCTTAGCATTAAATGCAATTACCTTTGGCAGATACATAGCATTAGCTGCGCCGTGAATAATATGTGCGCCGTAATCCTGGAAGATAGCTCCCGTTTTATGAGCCATTGAATGAACAATACCCAACAAAGCGTTTGAAAATGCCATTCCTGCAAGACACTGTGCATTATGCATTCTTGCCCTTGCTTCCAGATCGCCGTTATATGACGGAATAAGATCTTCCTTGATCATTTCAATTGCATGTATCGCCAACGGATCGGTATAATCACAATTGGCTGTAGAAACATATGCTTCAATAGAATGCGTCATAGCGTCCATACCGGTGTGAGCCGTTAGCTTCTGTGGCATGGTTTCCGCCAGATCAGGATCAACTATAGCTACATCAGGGGTAATTTCAAAATCAGCAATAGGATATTTTATACCCTTATCATAGTCTGTAATAATTGAAAACGCAGTAACTTCGGTAGCTGTACCTGATGTTGACGGAACAGCGCAGAAATGTGCTTTCTTTCTAAGCTCAGGTATTCCGAACACCTTACACATATCTTCAAATGTACAATCAGGATACTCATATTTGATCCACATAGCTTTTGCAGCGTCGATTGGTGAACCTCCGCCCATTGCTATGATCCAATCAGGTTCAAATTCAAGCATTTTCTGAGCGCCGTTCATAACAGTTGTTACAGACGGGTCAGGTTCTACTCCTTCAATCAACTGAACTTCCATGCCGGCTTCTTTTAAATAATTTTCAGCCTTCTGAAGAAATCCGTTTCTCTTCATTGCTCCGCCGCCGACTACAATAACTGCTTTTTTGCCTTTAAGATTTTTTAGATTTTCTAAAGAACCTTTTCCATGATATAAATCCCTTGGTAATGTGAATCTTGCCATAAAAATGCCCTCCTTTAAATATAAAACAGCCAAAATATTTTGGTTATTTGATTACATAATAGTATATTTTACATTAACAGCATATGGTATGTTTATTAATATTTTATAAAATACATAAATTTACATTATATAAATGAGAATAGCCGCTAAAAAGTTTACTGCAAAAACATTGAAAGTATGATTTTTTAATGTTATAATATCAGTATGATGATTCAATAAGGGTAAATCCCGTCACGATAATCTATGCTCTTAGATCTTCAGTTGGAGATTAACCTACAATTGAAGTATGTAATGTTCTCCGTCTAAGAGGCAGTAATATTGGTTGTAGATTATATTTATTCGGAGGTATCGGATGTTATTCAAATTTTTAATATGTTTTATTGCCGGAATAGGCGCAGGTCTTGGAACAGGTTTTGCGGGAATGAGTGCAGCTGCGGTAATCAGTCCAATGCTCATAACATTTCTCGGTGTTCCGGCATATCAGGCTGTCGGAATAGCTCTTGCCAGCGATGTACTTGCCAGCGGAGTATCAGCTTACACCTATAGTAAAAACAAAAACCTTGACATCAGAAACGGAATAGTAATGATGGTTGCCGTGCTTGTGTTTACGCTTGTAGGAAGTATGCTTGCAAGCTTATTACCGTCAACCACTATGGGCGCATTTTCAATGGTAATGACGCTTTTGCTCGGAATTAAATTTATAGTCAAGCCTGTTATGACAACAAAAGAAAAAATGCTTGAAACATCGCAGAAAAAAAGATTTATTCAATCAATTATCTGCGGAATAGTAATTGGACTTATTTGCGGTTTTGTTGGTGCAGGCGGCGGAATGATGATGCTTCTCATACTTACATCAATACTTGGGTATGAACTCAAAACCGCTGTAGGAACAAGTGTATTCATAATGGCATTTACTGCTCTTACAGGGGCGTTATCTCACTTTGCAATTGACGGAAAGCCTGATACATTCATACTTGTTTCCTGTATTCTATCCACCCTGTTATTTGCAAGAATTGCGGCTTTATTTGCAAACAAGGCGGCACCAAAGGTACTTAATCGCATTACCGGAGCCGTTTTAGTAATTCTCGGAACTGCAATGATTATAGTTAATATAACAAAATAGCATAATAACGAGCTGCACAAACAGTCATTGCAGCTCGTTTAACTTTGCTTGACAAAAACTAAAATTTAGTGTATAATTAATTATGTTATGGTATAATATTATCAGCTTACCGAAAACAAATTTTCCAGCTGACATTTAGATTCATCTTATTATGAACAGAACTGAACTTTTTATACTAATATTTAATAAAATACAGAAACATAATTAAATAAATGCTTGTGTAGCACAGTTGGTAGTGCAGCTCATTCGTAATGAGCAGGTCGCAGGTTCGAGTCCCGTCACAAGCTCCATGCTAAAAACCGCCCACTTACGTGAAATAACGTAGGTAGGCGGTTTTATTATGTTTTAAAAATCAATATTTTAAATTATATATTGCAAAAATAAGCCTCGTGTCATATTTTTTGCAACATATATGCCACGAAATATGACACGATTTTTTTGCATTAATGTTTCAATTCAATGTGACAGAACACAGAGATATATCGTTAAAAACTTAAAAATGTTTTTTAAGAATTTTCAATAATAGTTAACTTGCATTATAATCATTTATAAAGTTAACAATCATTAGACTTCAAACCAGCCTTTATCCTCCATCCACTCAATAAATTCTTTTTCTTTTTCAATGTAAGACTTCTGCCAAAAAGTAAATGGCTTTTCAGTAAAATTACAACACAAAGGAATTAATAAATATGCACATAGAATTAAATAAATCACTAATAATTGTTTTCCTAAAATTGTTTTAGGTTTTTTCATTTTGATTAATAACTGACCTAAAAAACTACAAATTTTTTTAAAAGTAAAAGCAAGCCCTTGATCAATACAACCAAATGAATTTCCATATTTTCTATGTAATGAACTTATAGGGATTTCAATCAACATATAGATTAATAAAAAAATTTTTTTTAAAATCCACGGAACACTGGAAAATAACTTTAATAAAATTTTTCCCAATATTAACCATAATAATAGCATTATGGTTAATAAAATAGTTAAACGTAAACTAACCGGAAGTGATAGTATACTATTAACTAAATCATTCATAAATCAATCCTCCCCATCAAATAACTCATCTAAACAACTTGTATCTAATTTTTCAAGTTGTTTATCATTTGATGAATTATGCAATGGTAAGAAAGCTTTTGCTTGAGTTGAAATATCTGTATCAGTAATAAACCCATCATCACGTAATCTTACCAAAGTATTAATTTTCTCATCATCACTCTGCCGTTCATATTCTTGAATATGTTGAATTGCTTCAACATCTGAAATATTACCTTTTGCAGCTTCTTCCCAAATAACATCTGAAAAGGTTTTAACTTTACTTTGTAAAGCAATTTCTCCAGCTGCCATAGTCATCTCATGTTTAATAATCATATCATCACGGTTTTTTAATATTTTCATGGCTTCGTCATTTGGTTCTGTCATAACCGTTGTAACCTGATAAGATAAACCAGATGTATCATCTGACACAACAGATGCTGTTAATACACGTGTTAAATCCTCATCAATACCATTATAATTAAGTATACTGTATTTCTTTGTAATTGCTTTAACATCAAGAGAAAATTTATTATTTAAAAAATCACGCACACTAATGTTTCTTACATTGGCGCAAAATTTTATAGGATCATTTACATATACATTTGCTTTTACAATTACTTTAAATGTATAAGAGGTTTCACGGCAATTTGAATTAAATGTATGAGTAAAGACTAATGTATTTCGTGAAATTTCTACCAGCCTTTTAAACTGTCCACGCCTAATCTCTTTCACAGTAGTTTTATCATCAACAATTATATCGTCTGTAATTCCATCTGTCAGCAAAAACCAAGAATCACGTTTATGATAATTGGGAATTTGAGGGAACAAACCGTTTTTGTATTCGATACCTATCTGGTCATCCTCTCCATTTAGTATAAACATTGGGTTTGCCATTAATCATTTTCCTCCTTTTTTATTATTTTAATTTAAATTTTATAATTATTGTATATTAACAGCGTTTCCTATTTTTCGGTCAACATATTTGGCTCTAAATATTCTAATAATTCATTTGTTAACTTGCAATTACATCTATTTAAAAACAATTTAATATCATTGCATAAGTGTGAACAGTTTTTGGAAACAAACCAAAAAAAAGCTTTAAGACTATTAATAATTTTTAAAGGAACATCATATCTTGAGATTTCTTTTAAGTAGTCATTAAGTACAAAAAACAATAAATTACGTGTATCGTATCGTGATAAAATAATATTAATAATCGGGAATATGTTTTTTAATTGGTTCTTATTATCACATACGATTAACGGCAAAAGTGTAAAGTCAGCTGTTACGTGATTGTATCCATAATATAAAAGGGCTAGATAAATATTACATATAAGACGTTTATCATAATACTTATTCATTTCACTAAATAATTCATAAAATACCGATATAACAAGAGTACGCAAGCATTCAGAATTAATCATTAGCATACCTATATAGTTTAATGTCTCGTAAGGGTCATTAGGGCTTAAATTTATTAAACAATTTTTTAGTGATTTTCGAACTTTTTTATTAAATTTTAAATCTAATTGATCTTTTTTCAATTTTGCGTATACAAAGATTGCAGATTTCCATTTCCAAGATTCAGATTCAGCCCATTGGTATATGAATGGTAATATTTTATTACGGTATTTTAAATCACAATATAATTCAAGTGCAATAAACCCAAGAAGCCAATACTTATCTTGATTTGAATACAATCTTTGAAAAAAATGATTTGTTCCAGCATTAAAATCAAGTTTAATTATATTTACAAACGCAGTTGTAATTTGATTTGCTTGAAAATTTGTTCGATATTTAAAAGTACTACTAACTTCAATTAACCAGCGAGCTATGCTATGTCTTATGTATGGAAATTGCTGCCATACGTTTTTTAATGCTGCCTGTCGATTAACACCAAGTCCAATGCAGTTTTCACCATTATCCAAAACAAACATTTTACCTTTAATTGTTTTTAAAATCTTACTAATTGGAATAAGTGGATTTTGATATACATTTTTCTCTTCTACCTGATCATTTGATACAACTGGCAATTCATTTATTAATTTTGTTTTTAAATCTTGCAAATCATTTAATGCTACATAATCAAATACACATAAAATTACAGCTACGACAAAATACTCGTAATCTTTGATATTTTCTATAAATTCTGAAAGTTGTTCTACAATACTCAAGTCGTATTGTTTTTCATTATATTGAACATTCTTAGTAACCTCAGGAAGATTATTTATACCAAAATAGGCACCACCATTAATAATCGAATCTTTAATAATCATCATATTCACTTCTTGATTATCTTTAATATTATTAATGTTATTTTCCTGCTTATTTTTTGCTATATCTCCATAATTTAGTATATTTTGCTGTATGAATGGATTTTGCATATTATCAGATATATTATTTTCTGTAGATGTTTCAATTGTTTCATTTACTTGATCATTTATTTGAATTTCTTCCTCCAAAGTATATTCCTCCATTCACTTTAGAATTTTGAATTGATTGTATGTTGACTTCTCCGTTTCCAAAAATATTAGATGTATAATTATCATTAATTTTAACTGTTTCTTGTGTCTTGTCTACATATTGATTACTTTTTACTTTTGATTTATAATTATTTTCCTTGTTTGAACTCAAATTGTTTTTTACTGTAGTACCTGTGACATCTACCAGGTACATTGAAAAAGCATTCATTACCTCTCGTGAAGTTATTGCATATGCAATATTGATCATACGGCAATTATCATCTCGTGATTTATACATTATTATTCCTATCACAAAACCTTTTTCATCAATTAAGGGGGCACCACTAAATCCATGGGTTATTGTATTAGAATCTTTGATTTGAATAAGTTTTCCGCCATTTATGTATCCTTGAAAAACAGGTTCAGCAAGCACACCAATTTTACTATTATTAGGAAACCCTAAAGTGTATAATTTATCACTACTATTAACACTTAATTTTAAATTATAAAACTTAACAGGATTTAATTCAGAACGCAATAAAACAACATCTTTCTCCTTATCGATAGCAACTAAATTGGCAGAATGAACAGTATTTGATGCTTCATATTTAAAGAGAATTTGATTGTTAACTTCTGTGCTATTAGATTGTTTAAATACATGATAACACGTCAAAATATATCCAATTGAAGAAACAAAAAAACCTGTACCAATACTAGCACCATTACTATTTAAAATATTAATAATTCCTCTATTATCCATATCATATTTCCTTTCTTTTAGATTTATCCCATTTAAACTTCACTTTCAGAGTAGCTTCTGAACTAATTGAAGAAATTATAATTCCTGCATCAGCAGAAAATTTTACCGAAAATTCAACTTCAAACTCATCAGGGGCATTATCTATATTTTTGATAGAGCTTATTATCTCGTTAGAAAAAGTTTCTATTTGATTAAAAGATGTTTTGAAAAAATCTTTAGTTTTATGTATGATTCTACCACTTGTTATTGGTTCAAATAAGCTGTTTTCTTTTTCTTCAACATCCTCTTTTATGGTTTCTAAATAAACTTTTGAATTATCATCCAATTGTAACTCTATATAATTAATTGTTCTCCACTCCTCTTCTAAAAAATAATTTTTATTATCATATTATAATAAATACTCAAAACCCCCATTTTGTGCAAAACTTCTACCAAATATTTTAATTTTCGGATAAATACACAAAATCTCGCTTTAATTATTGTTGCTTTTGACAATAAAAGCCCTCAGAATCACAATAATCCTGAGGGCTTATGTATTTATTCTTCCTGTTGCTTTCTCCTTTCTTCCCGTCTTTTTTCACTTTTCATCACATCTTTTACCATAACCGTAACATTATCAGTCTTAAGCTTGTTGTCATATATCTCATACATACCGCAAGGACACCCTAATTCTCTGCACCCTTCCCTTTCCCCAATTGCCATTGCATTTGGTAATATATTTGATGCACCTATCCACTTCCTGCCGTGTACAGTCGGATAGAAAACATCAAATCTCCTCTGCTTTTCTTTCGTTTTCATTTATTATTACTCCTCCTGTTAAAAATTTGTATTTTAACACATTTTTTATAATAACACACGAAAACAAAGGTATCAACGATAAAAGATTTATTAATGAAACAATTGTAAAAATTACATATAAAACACCATTTTTGTTTATAAATATCATATAAAAACAAAAAAATCCCCCTCACTCATGAAAGTGAGAGGGCTAAACTACTAAGTATAAATATAAAAAATAGAGCGAAGTTTTGTTTAAATGGCGTTTCCACTTTATATTCAATATGTCGTGGAAAAATTATGAGTATATTCTCTCAAACATGTTCTGGTGACAATTTAAAGCTTCCCATGATAAACATCCTAAAGCTATATGAAAAAAAACAAAAAGTAAATACAGAAACAACTGACTAAACATGATATGTTATCATACTTTAAAGGATATTTTAAAACAAAAAAGGTCAAGGACTAATAAAGTCCCTGACCTTGCTTTTTTACCTATTTTATGTACTTATTTAATTTTAATTTTTTGTCCTGAATAAATCAGATTAACATTTTTTATGTTATTATCCTTTGCAATCTTAGCAACTGTTGTTTTGTGATTTTTAGCAATACTTGCAAGAGTGTCACCCTTTTTGACTGTGTATGTAACTGTCTTTTTCTGATTTGCTATTTTATTTACCTCTGTCTGTACAGCGTTATAATTGTACCCTGCCGCCGTCAGCTTTTTCTTTCGGGTTTCTCCGTTGCCCCATTTTCCGGCTATAACTTCTTTTGCCAATTCTGATACAGATTTTTTAACTCCAGTAATCTTAGTCTGATCCTTAGGTCTGAGTACACCGTAAACACAGTTGTAATTATGCTTAACCATTTTGCAAGCGTCATGATTACCTGTCCAGTTTTGGTCGTAGCTATAAAAATATGTTGTGTTGCCCTCTCCTGTAGCAATTGCAACATGACCCCAGCCGCCGCTTGACAAGTTTGGAGACCATACGACAATATCACCCTTGCGAGGTACAAAGTCAGGTGTATTTGCTATGCGTGTAAAATGCTGTTTGAGCAACGGCAGATTATTATAGTTATCATAATAGCAATGAGCGTCACCCCATGCACCGGGATTAATATTAAATACCTCTTTGAGATAATACTTGATTAGATCAACGCACTGTGACCCTGCCACGCCGTCAAAATCCATTGCTTTGCCGGTGTGTTTTTTAATAAATTCTGAATATGTAATAGTTTTCATGATTACTCCTCCACTTCCGGCAAGCCTGCCACTGACGTAAGTAATGACAACGCTCCTGCCAATACCGACGCTGATACAACAGCAACCCAATTTACGTCTGATATTACAACAGATGTGCCTATCATTGCAACTGATGTCTGTGCAACTGTCTTTACTGCTCTTACTCCTGCGGCTTTAATCCATGTTTTTATGTTTTTCATTTTTTATTTACCTCACTTTCCAAATCTGCTATTCTGTGATTTGCAACTTTCAAATCTTCTGACAATACGGCTGTGATTTTCTCAATGTCATATTGTCTTTCAACTAAATGATTATGCTTGTCTACTTTCTTTTCAAGCTGTGATATTCGGTATTTGGTAAGCTGCATACCGCCGAATGTTCCGATTGCTGTTCCTAAAAGTGAAAACAACGCAACTATAATTTCGCTATTCATTTTAATCACCGTATTCCTTTTCAAAATTCATTTTTATTCCTTCATTTCTGTCGGTTCATCCGCCTGATCTATCTCCTGCCAGTTATCAGGATTTTCATTTTTACCGAGATATACAACAGGAGAATATGTCTCACCGTCTGTAAGCGTTTTACCCTCATCAGCTTCAAGCATTCGGGGGTTTAAGTATAATACTTTAATCAAACTTACCACTCCTTTTATGCTAAATTCCAATTTTTATTTGTCGCAATTTGTTTCTGTTCTTCTGTCAGCTTAGCAAGATTAGTCGCACCAAGCGTCAAGGTTTTAGCCGTTGTGCCTGTGTTGTCTTTTAAGGCTTCAAACATATTGACAATTGTTTCAGCTGTAAGTTTGTTAGACCAAGAAAAATTTAACCCTGTGCAGTCAATGTCTTTTTCCAAAGTTATCGTTGTAATATTTCTGCAATATCCAAACGCTTGTGCACCTATGCTGGTTACACTATTAGCAATGTAAACGCTTATGAGTTCCGAGCAAACGTTAAAAGCATTCTGCCCTATACTCTTTATTCCGTTATGTATCGTTAAGCTGATAATGCCGCACTTAGAATAAACACTGCCTCCTATGCTGGTAACGTTTGGCGGAAACATTAAATCTTTTGTATAACATCTGCCCTCTGAATTAAAAAATATCTCTTGACCGGCTGACTGTATCTCGGTAATTTTATCCGCATACTGTGATGTCGGAACATTACCCACTGTTACACCCTTATCCTCTATAGCTGACTTTATACTGTCAAAATCACTTATAGCTCTATTAATGTTTGTCACAATATCAGCCATCAACAGCACCTCCGTTAAGGCAGAGTTCCAACGCTGTATTTAAAGAATCAAGCAATGCCGTCAGCTCATCAGCTTTTTGTGTTGCTGTTTGTGCAGCAGATAAACTGATTTCAGCATATGCTTGCGCCTGTGCTGTTGCGGTTTTTGCAATACCGGCCTGTTGTTTCGCCACATCTTTAAATGACATAGCTTCGTATTTATATTTTTCGGTTTGAGCAGCATATTCTTTAGCGCTGGATTCCGCTTCAAGTACGTTATCCGAAATGGATTTAGATAATTCGTAGGGCGGTATCGGCGCAACATCATCAGATATGCTGTCACCGATTTTTAATTCAAATATCTGAGATTTAGCGACAAGCGAGTAGTTATCACCGTCTGATTTAGTAGCTATCCACTGGCATTTTATTTGACCCACCTCACAGAGCAGAGAGGCAGTAATTATTACTTTGCCGTCAACAATAGGCACATCATATACAGCATTTTTGTACTCAAAACGCAATCGGTATGTATCTGCTCCCTCAACCACAGGCTGAGCAACCTCTATTATTCGGACGTTGGTTTCGCCTTTATAGCCGAGTAAATCGCTGTCAGGATATGCAGTATAGTCTTTAGATATTGATATTTTCATCATGACACCTCTGTCGCTTTCCAGTCTACTGTATATGTACCCTGTGGGATATTCCCTGAAGAACTTTTTAATACAGCATAAAGCGAGCCTTGATATAGGACGCTGTGCACTTGTATATCAGGCGGCTCAAAGTCATTAAGGCTTGTGCCGTTATACACATTTCTTAAGGTCATGACCGCACCGATAAAATGTTTTCTCACTGTGGGCATTACCGCATATGCAACTGTTGTTTCGGTTGTTACCGAAATTTCGATTTTGCCAAATAAATTTGCTGTATATAAAGCCTCGTCAATAGTATCCATGTTTTCAGCCATCATGTCAGGAAGCACGTCCCCGAACAGATCAGTGCTCTCAGGTTTTGATAACTTGTAATTTGTTGTACTTGTCATAAAATCACCTCCTAACCGTCTATGATCAAATAATCAACATTGTGTGTTCCTGACGGAATCTGCTTAAAATTAGCCGAATCAGGGGAATTTGACGCAATCAAAGAAATATCAAAACAAGTATTTTGAACATTACTGACTATCGGATGAAACGTATAGTAAGGTGTTGGCTTGCTTGACTTAATGTTTAACTGTAAAAATATTTTTGGATTTTTATGCGATTTGCCAAAATGCACAGTCTGATTAAACATTCCACGTGTGTTAGTCGGCACTTTTATGCTTGCCGTTCCTTTTTCCATGTTATTGATTAATTTTAATGCATTAGCAATCTCCACATCCGTAAGTGGTAATTGATAATCTGTATATTCGTTTGCCATATTTACCTCCTTTTAATATGTATCTGTCGCCTGTGCCTCTGTGTCAGAATCTCCGCCTGACGTTACATTAAGCATAAGACCGCCGTCAAATGTGTAATCCATATTAAGCATTAAAAGCTGTTTCCTGCTGTCAAATAGTCTGTCCCACAGATCAAAGCGTGGATCACCCAAACGCTGAGTAAGATCACAGGGATAATAGTCTATGTGGGTCTGAGAGTACAGCAATTCAAGCCTTGACGCTGTCATATACGGACATTCAAATTCCATTTTTCTTAAGTTTGGCGGTCCGTATGTAAGAGTTGTATCCTTGTTAACCACACAGGACAGATATCCCACAATAACAGGGGTTTCAGCCATCTCGTAATCGTCAATATGCCTGTCGTTACCCTCGTCTCCGGGAGTAAAGTATAGATCGTCACCCTCGCCGTACCAACGCTGTACAAGTGTACCTGTACGGTCTATCACAGCAAATTTGCCACGCATAGCGGCTATAAATCCAATCATCTGACGTTTGGTATATCCCATAGGCTCTTGCATAATATCAAACTGCCATGTGGACGTTATCAGTCTTTTGCCGTTTGAGGACAAAAGCCGTTTGCCGTTGCTTGACACAAGATAAGACTGAGGCGGCTCAACCTCAGAGCCGCAGCCGATCTGCTGTGCTATCTCCGCCATAACCTTATCTGATGTTGTCGGATATGTAAGATTTGATACATACTTGCTGTCAGCAAAGTGCAGTCTGTCAGAACAAGTGAGAGTATAATAATCACTTAGCTTTTTGCATTTTAAAACCGTCAGCTTAGCAATGGGTATCGGCTCGTATCTCATTTCAGGTACAGGCAGATTTGCAATATCCGCAAGAGTACGTTTTCCGGCTTGCTCAATTGTGTAATCTGACAGATCAGACAGCTTAAATCCTGACATATCGGCTAATGTGCGTTTACTGTTTAATTCAGCAAGAGTATACTCCCTTAAGTCCTCCAAAGTGTTTTGGGATTCGGTCATACCATACATGGGATCGATTAAATAGATATATAGCCGAAACTGCTTTCCCTCAAGATTGATATTATCAGGTTTATTGATTATTTGTATCTCACATTGAGTTGATACAACGTCACCTATACACGGGGTTTCATTCTGCACACTGCCTAAGCTGGGTTTTATTGTTCCCACATTATCATCTTTGATTTGAAAATCGCCGAAGTCAAGAATTGCCCTGAAGCAACGGCTGTCTGATTCGATAGCCTTAGCCACAGAATCATATTTTACTTGATACATAACGCCCCTCCCTATTGCTCAATCATCTGAAAGCTCAGACCCTCATAATACGTTCTGCCGTCTTTACAACGTGTTATTGTATAGCTGAATGTACCCGAACCGATGTAGAAGTTTTTAGTAACATAACCGTCGCTGGGTCTTAAACACAGCTTGACCTTATGTATTGATCTCATGGTATTTACAAGGCTGTCTATCAGCTCAAACTCCTCCTGCGTTGCATAGCTTTTATTATATGTAACGTCATATTTTATAGCTTTGATGTCACCTGCAAAATTAGCTGTAGCACTGTTACGCCCTGCATTCTGCGACCATATTGTTTGAGGAGTGATTGATATCCCCGATTTATCGGCTGACGGCAGCTTAATGCCGTCTATCCAAATATCCGTTGTTATTTTCATATATACCTCCACGTCTTATTTTGGCATTGCGTAAGCAATGCAGGAGCGACATAGCATGAACCTTGTTGCGTCCAAGCCGAGTGTCGCTCTGCCTCCTTATACTCTTGCAGGAACAAGTGGATTATTGCCTGTTTTCCTGATTTCTTGTTTATTTAATCTTACCATTTCTTTGTGTATTTTTCTGCCGTCCATATCAATGGTGATATATGCGACCAAGTCTCCGCCTACTCCGCCATATTTACTCATAGCGTTTCCAACAGCTTGTTCGATGGTTGATAGAGGCGACACGACCTCAGTTTCTCGTTTATTGTCACCAAGCACTGCCAAAAACTCGCCGTAGTTTGCCGGGACGACTGTGCCGGTGGCAAGTTTAGGTATAAGAGGAGGCTCATCAGGCATGGAAAAATGCCAGTCTGCACCAAACAAATCTCCTATTGCTCCAGCAATTCCACCTATAGAGTCAACAATACCTTTTACTACATTATAAATACCGCTCCAAAGCATATTAATACCATCAATAATAAGATTAATTGGCACTTTTATAATGCCAAAAAGTGCGTCCCAAACACCTTTGAAAATGTTTTTTATGCCTTCCCATGCTTTTGACCAGTTACCCGTGAAAACACCTGTGATAAACTGCACAATGCCTTTTAATGTTGTTATAACACCCTTTATGGCATCTATAATATTTCCGATTATACCGCCGACAGTATCCCAAATTTTATTTGCAATCTTAACCACTATCGGACCTAAGACATCTACAAGCCAATTAACAATCGGAGCAATAAATTTATTATAAATAGCAGTAGCTCCTGTAATAAGTTCGCCGACAAAATCAAGAAATTCTGCTATAAGTGGTTTTAAATGCTCCGTCCATATTCTATCAGCTGTCTCCATAATTTTATCAAATATGGGTTTTAAAATCGTTTCCCATATATTCAGGAAAATATCCGCCGTTGTAGATATTGCTTCTCTGATCCCCTCAAAAATAGGTTCTCCCCATTCATTCCAAAAATCAGACAAAAGAATCATTAGATCACACCATGCCTGAGTTATAAAACCAAGTACAGGGGATATACATTCTGTCCAAAGGGTATCAAATATTTCTTTTATGGAGTCAAATAAAGTGCTTATCGTCAGCCAAACCTGTGTCCAAAATTGTGTTATCATAGGTAAAACAACAGTAACAAGATTTGAAACAAACGGGAATAGAACCACATTCCATAAATCCGAAAATACCGTATTAAAGCTATCGAAAAGACCAACAGCAATATTTCCTAAAGTTGAAAACGCTGTTTGCAGATATGTTGTAAAATCGCCTGATAAATATTGTTTAAAAGGATCAATCAGACTTTTTAGGTCAGTAAAAATCTGATTAAATGTGCCCCAAAGCTCTTTCCCTTCTGATTTTAACCCGTCCCATATACCTGAAAATATTCCGCCGAAGTTTTTCTTTATATATTTACCGATCTGACCGAAAACCTTTTTTACAGATTTGAAAAAGTCGGAAATTTTCTTTTTAGCTCCGCCTGTATCCACATCAACTTTAGTAGATATTGTCCCTTGCTTGCCGTACAAGCCCATATCAATCTTACCGATCGTACTGCCGGATTTGTCTTTATCGGATTTACTGTCGGATAGTTTTGTTATTTTATCAAATCCTGCAAGCTGATTTTCATTTGCTTTAGCTGCTTTTTCTGCGCTGTCAGCCATATCAGAATAGTTGTCAGCAACATCAGCAGAACTATCCGCAATATCTGTTGTATCAGTTACCAACGTTCCTGTGCTTCCTGCTGATTCGGATATATCTATTCCAAATACATCAGCCAGTGCCTTAACCGCCGCCTGTGCATATGTAATAAGGCTTGACATTGCATTGTTAAGTATTTTTACCGCCGGAAGCAATACGCCCATTAATGCCTGTCCTATTGTGCCCGAAAACTCTTTCCACTGTTCGGATAGGATTCTCGTTTGGTTCGCCCAGCTGCCTTGTGTTTTTGCAAAGTCACCTTGTGCAAGTGCAGTTTGCGACATTACATAGTTATATCTTAACTGTACCTTTTCCGCTTGCGACATATCAGACACTGACTTACTTATGCCCTGCGACAGTGCAAAGGCTTCAAGGTTTGCCTCTGTCATTACAATACCAAACTGCTTCAGCGTTTCTGTTTCACCTGTAAATACGGATTTTAAAGCCGTAGAAGCAACATCCTGTTCAACATTATAGAACGATGCCATATCAGCGGACAAGCCTGTTAAAGCAATAGCCATGTCACTGGCACTTGACTGAGCAATACCCATACCGCTTGCCATTGCCATAAAAGTTGAGCCTGTCTGTTTAGCCGCCAATCGGGATATACCAAATTGTTTTATAGAGGTATCTGCAAAATCCTCCATTTTGTTTGCCATAGAACCGAATGCAGTATCTACAACGTTTTGTACTTCTTGCAAGTCAGAAGCTACCGAAACAGCCTGCTTTCCAAAATCCACAAGCTTTTTTACAGAAAAAGCAGCCGCTGCAGCGACTGCAATTTTTCCAAGCATTGATTTTAAACCGCCAAGACCGTTTGATAATTGTTTTGTTCCTACATTAAAACCTTTGGTATCTATTTTAGTATCAAAGTTAAGCCGTCCATCCACAGCCAATTTCATCACCTGCCTTAAAAACGAGTATAAAAATAGCACCCCGATTTCTCGGAGTGCTAAATTAATATTTACTTAAAATTATTTTTTAGTTATTGAGCTGCTGCCTATATCCGCAGTCCTGACAAATCATAAATGATTTTGTTTTAGCCTTTTTACCTCGTATTAACATAACAAGAGTTATCCAACCAATAATCGGAACACAAAGTAATGCAAGATATATCAATGTGCTTAAACATCCTCTTCTTTGGTTTTCACTAACCACTTGAACATTGACATTATTACTACCACATTTTTTACAAGTCATAAACTCTCCTCCTATAAATTTATAGTTTAATTATACGTTATAATACTAAAAATGTCAATAGCTGTCGATTACTCTCCCAAAATTTCATTCAATACCGCTTCTGTTTCGGCAATTTCAGCTTTATCCTGAGCAGTCTGTATGTTAATAAGAGCCTTGTTTTTGTTGTAATACTCCTGCTCCCATTTATCTAAGTGTTTTCCATTTAAAACTTTTTGCCGAACATGCATTACAGTAGAAAATAAACCCTCTTCGATTTCTCCGAACATTCCGAGAAAAGTCCACCAGTGCATATATTCACAACTTCGCACTTCAAATCCTGCTATTTTGTTAATTGCCGGAAATAATATGCTTTGATCATATTCCCAGTCAAAGGTCTGTTTTTGGCTTGGTTTTGCTTTCGGCATATCTCCGCAGTCCATAAACCAGCAAGCCTTTTTCATAGCTTCTTCAATGTGCTCTTGAGGTATTTTATCAACATATAAGCAATTAAGCATGATATGTGATTTATTTCTATTAGTCAGTTCAGGATCGTTTAATGCTTCAAAGATATTCAGTACCACCCGATAATCAGAGCGGATAGCATATTGCTGTCCGCCGATTTCAAGGGCGGTAGGTAGATCGCCTATCATTTTCCCTGCCTCATCATTTCTATTAGCATGGCATCCTTTTGCTCTTGCGTAAGGTTAGAAATATCAGGCATTGGATTAGCTGTAACTGAAATCTGAGGGGCAACAGGAGCACTTTGTGCAGCTGATATATATTTATTGGTTTTATCCTCAATATGTACAGCCTGAGCCTGTTTTATGGCTTTAATATCACTTTCAACAACTGACATTAACTCTTCAAAAAATACTTCGAACAGCATTTTACCATTGCTTACAGGTGACATACAATTTATACTTCCAAATGCGGGAGTGCAAACATCAGAACCAAACACATAATTGATTTTCTCTCTGACCTGTTTATCCAAATCAGCCATTTCTTCTGTTGTAATCTGTCTATCTTCATTTTTATATTTTTCAGCCATTGCTTCGAAAAAGTCCTGAACTTCCTTAGTTCTATTGGGAATATTTAAATCGTTAATATTGATTCGGATTTTATTGTTTTCGTCATCATTAATTGCATACTCTTTAATACCCGTAGAAAAATTAATTGACTTCATGATATCGCTCCTTACTTATCTGATTTTATGTCATTAACTTTTGTTGTGATTGCCTTAGCATTAGCAACAGGAGCTTCATCAATTGATAAAGCTGAAACAGATGAAGCTGTGCTGAAGGTAGCAAGCTGTTTCCCGGTAAGACTTGCTTTACCCTGTACACGGTTGCCGCAAAAAGCAATATTAAACGGAATAGTAATACCGCCCTGAGAACCACCGTAAGACTGCGGCTTGACAATAACATCCTCTTGCCATGCGTCATAGCTGCCTTGTGTCTCATCAGGAGTTTTATCTACGATAACCTCAACATATTTTGTCATACAAGCTTCGCCTGTAAGTCTGTTTAATGCGATATTTTTAAGCCATTCGTAAAGCCAACCGTCTTCAGGATTAGCATAGTAGGTTTCTACTGATATTGACGGCTCATAGCCCTTGTCATTTACTGATACCTCGTCAAGTATATTTTTTATCTGCTCCATATCAGGATTAAGCTCAACACTCAAATCCTCTACGTCTTTACCGATCAAGTACCATTCAGGTTTGCCGTCTAATGTTTCAGGATTCTGCAGATTGTGCAGCAGTCCGCTTCTTTTTAACTTTGCCATATAAATTAACCTCACTTTCTCAATTTACATTAACGGTATATTCAGCAATTATCTGAAGCTGATATTGTACACCGTCAATCATGTTTTCCTGTGGTACGTTATATAACATACCGTTTTCTGCATTTAATTTTGTTATTTCTCCGGGATATTCCATACCGTCTATGGTAGATATAACTTCTTCACCTATACGCTTTTCAAACCATTGAGACAATTCCAGCAGAGCCGTACTGTTACTAAGCCGTTCGTAATCGTTAATGGCGCTGAATGTTGAGTAAAGCATAAAGCTATGCTGCCTTACCTGATTTTCGAGAATATCTTCCTTTATGAGCGTATCACCAGTAGAGGACAAACCGTAGCTTGTAGGCTCCGGGTCAGCAAAATCAACATGAATTGTATTACAAACCTCTGCGATTTTCGGGAACGATTGCAATATCTCAATAACTTTTTCAATAATATTCACAAGTTACTTTCTCCTCCTTGTTATAGCCGCCGCACCTCTCAAAATCTGCTGTTTCTTTTCAGCTTTCATTACTTCGAACCAAAGCTTTTGGGCTTGCGGATGTTTAGCGGTGCTATATTTCAAATCTTTATTGGTTAATACCTTGCTTTCTCCGTTTCTTGCATACGAAGAACCAGTAACGCTTGAAACCATAAGCTTACCGTAATACTGATATCTTGCGTAAGGAGCTACCTGATGTATCATACCGCTTCCGATCGTTGTACCAAGAGTAGCCGATTTGTACAATATACCATTTTGCATTGGAGTGTATGGCGTCATCAGCCTTATACATTCGCTGTCAACAAACCCCTGAACATCAGAAAAGCTTTTATTCATTCTGGTACTGAAGCCCGGATTCCATTTGAGTTCCATTGTCACCGTCCCGTCTTTGTGGTGGACGTCAACAATTTTTCCTCTTGGTGTTTCCACATAAATTTTTCTTTTGCTGTCAGCCAAGTTATTCACGCTCCTTTAAGGCATAAAAAACACGCCCCGCATTAATGCAAAGCGCTTGACAAATTATTTATCTGTGATATAATGTAAATAGAAAAGGGTACTGCGATAAGCGGTTATCTCCCTGAATTTTAGGTATTAAGAAACACCGTCAAATTTGGTCGATTGGGCGGTGTTTCTTATTTTTTATGTAAAGAAACTCTACTTTTTCTTATGAAATATAAGATAACATAGAGTGATAACGCCGACTAACACTGACGTGAATTGAAGCAATTCAGAAAATGAAACCATTGTTATCACCTCCCTTTTGGGAGAAACCGCCTACCGTATTATATACAGTACCCATGTGCTGATTATATCACAGACACCGTAATTTGTCAAATTTAGTTATCTTGCGATTACCTCTATATGAGGCAATCCGCCGTACATTGCATTACTCACTGAATTGATAACAGCAAAATCAGGATATGCCAGCCTGAAGCCTTTCATGCTTTCGCTTTCTGATTTTTGCGAAGAGGTATCGAACTTAAAATCACATTTACCGTAAACAATTATATCCCCTGCTTTTGGAACATACTTATCAGAATACAAATAACAAAGAACGGAATCAGATATCTGAATCCCGCCCTTTGATACTGTTTTACCTCTGCTGTCAAACCAATAAACGTCCTCAATTATATGGGGTATATATTTGCCGCTTTCAAACACGGTAATATCAGCATTCGTAAGCACTACCGCACCCCCCTATAAAGCAGACCTGTACCGCTAAGCCATTCGTATACACAGGTTTTAATTGCCTTATCAGCAGCCTGTGTACGGCTTTCTATGCTTTCATAGGCTTTACTCCAACCCTGAACGCTTTCTGAGGCCACGCCATGATTTTGTGATGTTGCTTCTTCTTTATAAAGCAGTTCGGTTATTTCACAGCAGCACATTTTCACGCATTCGGGTATGTTGCTTTCATCAACATTACTTCCGGTAAAAATCTTGATTTTTTGTGTAGCTTTTCTTGCAAGCATGGTAAAATTGGCGGCACTGACAGCCGCATTTCTGCCTGAAAGATATTTATTGATATAAAAATCATAGTCTGAAAATACTGTCATTGTACCGCCTCCTTAACTAACCTCTGGTAATAATTCTTGCGATAGGTATAGCCTTGTGAGGGAAATATACCTTTGTGCTTTCATTGGAATTCGCAAGAGACCACTTAGAACCTGTTTCAAGCTGTGAATCTGTCGGAGAAATGATTGAACTGTCAGTCCATGATATTCCGTAAGGTGAAAATACCTTGCGCTGCCTGCTGTATAAAGTATCCTGACCGCCGTTGACCTGTGGATTTCTGTCGGTTTCATACGGCACTTTTGCACCGCAGTTCGTATACTCAATTGCACCTTCTCCAAGTACATAAGTTGTATACTTTGTATGCGCTTCGACCGCTGTCTCTCCCGAACCTGAAGCCGGAATTTCCTCAACAGGCATTCCGTCATCAATAAGCACAGCACGTCCGTTAAGCGTTGCAAGTGCCAAATTGCGCTGTACCCCATCCTTATCAGTATACTTCATGTATTCCAAAAGTTGTAGATTTTCAAGATTGGTAGCTACAGCAGAATGCATAATTGCAAGACTGAATTTTGCTTTATTATCCCCTAATGCTTTCTGCATTGCGGTATTAAGCGTTGTTGCACCGAATACGCCGTCTGTTTTTCCTGAAATATCAAGAGTATGACCGTTTACAAACTTAAGATTTTCCGCTCCTGTCATGGCGAAAATACCTTTAAGAGTTGAAAGGATAGTTGACTGGTCTACCTCGTCCCAATATTCTCCCACCTGCGAAGCAGCCTGAGCGAGAAAATCAACACCACCTGTAATATCGTATGAAAAATCATTTTCAACCCATGCTTTTGATCTTCCGACTACGATACGGCCCTGTGTATAGGTTTTACTGCTTGTGGCTGTAATATCGGTTTTACCGTCATAGTTAAGTGCGCTTCCGCCTATTCTTCCATAAATCGGTGTAACCATATAATTACCGCCGACCTGCTCCTTAAAGCTTCCTGCTATATCCTGTCTGGGTTTAATAGCTTTTGATTTAATCAGTTCGTTTCTGTTTAGGTTTGGCGTCTTATCTACATAAGCACCAAATACTTCCGAATTAAAGTTCTTGGAATCAAAAATTCCCGGCATAATTAATTACCTCCTGTTATTAAATTAAATTGTTTACATCCGCTTCGGGATGTGCGTTTTTATACGCCATTGCTTCCATAAGCGTCATTTTCTTTCCCGGTTGATTACTGTTTCCCGCTCCTATCACAACATTGTTTATCGGCTCATCTGCGCCAAAAAGAAAATCATTTTCCGTTTTAACTGCCTCAATAGCTTTTTTAATGTCGTCTTCTTGGTTTTTTGAACCTTTAAGAGCCTCAATTTCCAGTAATGCTTTTACCGCTTTTGAATTTCTTGCTCCGCTTGCGGAAATTGCCGAATCAAGTACGGAATTAAACTCCATATCAGCGATCTTTGCCTGATATTCCGAGTCCTTTTTTGCCAAATCGGAAGTGAGTTGTGCGATCTTACCATTAAGCTCCTTAACATCCACACCATCAAATTCTTTCAGCGCATTTTGTGCAGTTTCAAGGCTGTCTTTGTAATTATCACGTTCGACCTCAAGGCGATTTTTGACCTTATCAAACTCAGCAACCGTTTTATAATTTTCGGCAATTTGTTTTGTAAGTTCAGTTTTTTTGTCCTCCGGAACTTCAACTCCGCTGTTGGACAAGATTTCAAAAATGTTTTTCATGTGTATTTTCCTTTCTACGTTTTTTTACCCTGCACCGTCTGCAGGCGAAAATTCAAACAGTTTATTTTAATTGTCTTGTTCAGGACAATTTTTTATATAATAAAAGCACGCTGAAATTAATCAACGTGCCGATATTCAGATTCTTTTCATAAAATCAACCTCTTTCTGAATTTTTGTATGAAAAAAGCACCTTGCTGAAGCAAAGTGCTTAGTTCCGATATTAAAACATAAATTAAAGCGGTCTTTCTGCATAACAGCACTTACCGTTTTGCCATGCTCCGCAATTTTCTTTTTCACAATCAACAAATATTCCTTGATCCCTTCTGATTTCAGAATAAAATGTTTGATTATTATTTTCATCATACTCCATTTTTGTTTGATTTATTTTCTTACGAGTTACTACATACGGACATTTCATTTATATATTCCTCCTGTTTTTAGGTATAAAAATACCACCCTGCTAAAGCGGAGTGGTATTATAGTTATTTTTCTTGCTTAAATATTATTAAAACGGTCTTATTCCCATTTTTTCATAATCTTCTTCAGTTAAATCTGAAAATTTCTTATTGTTTCTTATGCAATACCTGCGCATAGCTGAAAAATCTTCGTCAAATTTGTTACTGCGATTTGATGAATTCGGAATTGCAACATAACCTCCCGCTTTTTCAGCTAACTCGTCTAATTTTCTCATATTCCTAATATCTTGTTCAGACATAGTTATTCTCCTTTCAGCGTGTATTTACTTAACAACTCTTTGACTGCATCTTCATCAATCATCATGGGCATATTTAACTGACTTACGCTTTTTCTGAGTGGTAAATAAACTATAGAAGAAAGCCGCCTTGATTTCTCAAAACGGCTTTCAAAGCATTGGTTATTTGGCAGGCGTACAACTCTCCTGCGTCTCTCGGGTTTCCCCTGTCAGTACCATCGGCGTGTGGACTGTACGAATTCTTCCACCTCAAATAACCTATTCTTATCCTATACATATTATATCATATTTATTCTGATTTGTAAAGTATTTTTTTATTCTTTAATATTCGTTTCCATTCTTTATCGTCTATTTTCATAAATGTTATAATAGAATTTTTAAAACCTGGATTATCATTTGAAGTAGCAATACGAAGAACTGTTTTAAATATTTCATTTTCTATATGTATATCTTTTAAAATTAGTGCAGTATTGGGTTTATTCGCTTCTATAATGTAATCAGGTTTCTCCACAATTTCTTTGAAGTATTTACTAAATCGTTCGTAATCATTAGGATGTCGTTCCTTTATGTGCTCAATTTGCTTACTGGTTATTATAACTTCATCAGTTGTAATATCTTTAGTCACACATTTATATTTTTCAACATCAATCTTACCGATACTATGCACATCAACTGCCACCATTTCTACTGTCTTACTTCTTTGCTTTTCTATTATACCACTTTCTGCCGTTTTGTCAACAGATTTTCTATACTTACCAACCCCTATATTACCAAGACCGTCAACGGTTACTCTCTCCCTCTGCTGAGGCAAATTCATGGTTTCAGAAAACCTTGTATACTCCTGAGAAGTACCACGATAACGGCAGCGAGCGTTAATAATATCATCTTCATTTGCTCCGCCCTCTTTAAGCAGTTTTATCTGCTGCCTTTGTGCACGCATTGTCGTTTCAAGCCGTCTTTGTCGCTGTAAAGCCTCATATTTAGTATACTGTTTGCCGTTGTATTCTACAGGGATATTCTCTTTCCTATTCATCTCGGCAAGCTCATCTTTTGTGTATGTCGGTTCTGACACGCCCGGAATAACAGGATAATAATCATGATAGCAATTCGCTCCGCAAAGACCTGTTACTGTACCAAGACCGCATACAGTTTCAAGTTGTTTACTTGTGTACCATTTGCCCTGCCATATCTGGTGTGACGGTCTTGCACCACTGTGCCATGTGACCTCGTACATATCGGTATCAAGCTTACTTGCGTTATCTTCATTGACTTTTGCAGTAAGCTGCGATATTCCCGTCATAACGGCTCGTCTTGCAGCAACATCAACCCTGTTGCTCCAACCTGTTGCATAATCAACTGTTCTAAGACCGCTGTTAGTCATTTCTGATACCACACGCTTTAAAACCGTGTTATAATCAAAAACACCGCTTGCAATGCCCATAATAGCATTATCAAGGGTGCTTTGATAATATTCAGCGATCGGCTTAAATTTAAGCTTGCCGGTTGGCTGCCTAACAGCAAAACCCAATGACTGAGATATATTTTTTATTTCTCCTGCTGTTTGCATTGAAACAGCGGTTAACAATTGCTGTAATCCGAAATTATCCTTTAACGGTATAATCTCTTTCCCAACAGCTTTATATAGACTTTCATCTCTTGCGTATCCCGATTTTACAACTTTATCGTACATATCATGGATTTCGCTGTCTGATAGATTAAGATTATCTTTAATTGCTTTTTCTATATCCGATTGTGCAATCCCGAACTCACGCAGTCTATGTATCTGCCAGTCGGCAGCACGAGTAATCTCACCATTAATTTTTATGCGGCGGATAATGTCCTGCATGACCTGAATTTCCATTTCACGCATAGGCTTATCAAAAGCCATAGAAACAGCTTCTATTTCATTTGGTTTTAGCATTATTAATCAACAACCTCTGCTGTGCTGTCTGACGTCATAGTTTTTGCTGTATTCTCGTCCTCGCCATACCATTTCATACGATATTCCCATAAAGGCATAACTCCCATTGAAACATCCTGCCTGTCCTGTGTTCGCTCCGTTTCATCATCAACAAGAACACTGTCTTTAAAGTCACATATAAAATCATAGTTTTGTGTTGCCATTTGATTCAAGAATGCAAGTGCATACACAAAATCATCAAGACAGGATTCCAAATTATTTTGAATAGCAGTTACTGTGTTATACTTTCGCTTTTTAGACGATTTAATTTCCGTTGCAGTTTTATCAACTGTTTGCGGATTTGAAATATCACCATAAGACAGCCCGACCTGAAATTCTATTTCTCTTTTATAAGCGTCCAATCCTGCAAGCAAATCAGCCTGACGAAACGCAGGAGAAAATTCTTTGTATAGTTCGTCCGTGCCTATATCAATCCCACGATAAAGTCTGCCAAAGGTTTCGGGAAGTTCAGTTTTTCCATTTTTATTTGGTCTTAATGCCGCTTCATCAATGTGGATAACTCTTTCCCCGCTCTCAAATTCCCATTCAATACGGCCAAATTGTTTATCAGCTTTTTTTATTGTTTCAATTGCTGTTTCAAATATTGAGATGCCGGCAGGAGAACCGTCTATGGTATTTGCTATCGGATTTCGATAATATCCAAAAGCCGGGCGTTTCATTAATGGATATAAAGCATAACTATTAAATTGTGACCATTCCTCAACCTCAGCAAGCGAAATTTCTTTCCCTAAACTTTCAGGAGTAGACGATCTAAATGCACGGTTAGTAACAGTCAATCCTTTTTGAGGATCAAGATCATGATATTCAAGTCTTGTGTAATAATAGTCTCCAAATTGCTTAAAATCGGGGAAAATAACTTTAACAAGCCGTTTTTCCACATCATATTCGACCGGAATAAAACCGCTTTGAGGAACATACTGGACTTTACTGCCGCCAAGTGGTTTTATAACCATTGCTCCACTTGCTAAGCCCTTTTGAAACTCCTCGTTAATATCTTTTAAAGACGCCTGAAAAAGTTTGTCAAGCTTAGGATTGCTGACTTTTGCAGTCATTTCATTCAAAACAACATTTGCAAATTCTCGTGTTACGGACTTTTCAAGCCTTAGGCTGGCTGTATATTTATTAATCCAATCCGCATTACCTGTCCAACATTTTTGCCATGTATCAATCATTCCCATCATTTCCGGCGATAAGGCAACATCAATATCAAGCGCAGTTTGAATATTTTTAATTGGAAACAAACTTTGCACCCACCTTCTCATTTTATTTATAATATTCATAGCTTACTGACCTCGCTTCTTCCAGATTCTTTCGGTTGCATATCTGACCGCATCAATAACGTGGTCATTCCCGTCAGGATAACCGCTTATAACATTACCGTCTTTATCCCGTTCGTACTCATAATCCAAAAACTCTTGCGCAGCTACGGGGCAGCGTTTGTTATCTATGACTATCTTAGACAGTGATTGAAGCCATTTATATGAATACTCACGGCTGCTCGGACCTTTTTCCGCAGCACGTGCAAATAACCCATAGGCTCTGTAATCACCTACGGATTTTTTCTCCGCACTATCGCAAGTTATAAGATCATTCTCTGTTATGCCAATTTCAAAAAGTTTTTTTGCCGTAGTTTCATTGCTCTGCTTATTACAGGTATATTCCTGCCATATATAAAGGGTATGTTGAGCCGGCTCATATTGCACACGCACAAAAGCATACAAATCAGGATACCAGCCCCAGTCAACACCGTTAAGCACCCTGTCAAACTGCTGTATTTGTGCGTCTGTAATTTCCGAGATTACCACATTGTCAAATACGTTACCGCCTGTACCGTTAGCTACTCCCATATACTCATTTTCATAGGCGATTGGATTAGTCGCTTTTAAAAATTCGGCATCATCTAAAAAAGGTTTTCCAAGCCATTTTTGCGGTACTGTTAAATATGTACTTTCAGTCACAAGCCTATCGGGTCTCGGGGTTTTAATATATTTATTTGCCCAGTTATTAGCTGATTTAGGAGGGTTAAAGGATTTGAATTTATATGCGACATCTCCGCCACGAATAACCGACTGTTCAATCTTTCTTACATTTTCTTCACCGGTGAACTGATCAAGTTCTTCAAACCACAGGATACCGATATATCCAAAGGGTGGCTTTATTGATTTTATTTTATTAGGATCATCTGCTCCACGAAAGAAAATCTTTTGACCTGTTGATATTCTTGTAATTTCAAGCGGCGATTTTGTATAAATAAATTCATCATCAAGACCAAGCGAGGATATCGCCCAAATAATTTGAGAATACACACTATCCTTTAACGTATTGCCAACATTACGCAATACACAGGCGTGCATATTCTCATTCTTCATTATCAAATCCATTATAACCAAAGAAACAAATGATGACTTTGTCGAACCACGACCACCGGGAAAAACATATTCCGAATGCTCATGTTCCAAGACATCAAAAAGCACTGAACTAAATGCCGGTGCGATAAGATTAGCAGGAATGCCATTGTATAAATTTTGTTTAGGCAAAGGTTTTTCTGCTTTGTCCTTTTCAAGTTTTAATTTTGAATTTTCATAATTTATTTTATGTTTTAGATAATCATCATCACGGATTATACTGCGAAGCTCCTTTACCGCTTGGACATCTCCGTTTTTTGCTTTTGCCATAAGTGCAGCGTTAACCACAAGCATATTATTGACTAAATCCTCATCTAAGTTATTTATATCCAAGCCTTGTTCAACAAGAAAATTGTAATCTGCCGACACGCTGACAGGCTGCTCAAGCAGAAAATCCATGACCTGTTTCATAGTCTTTTTACGTTTGCGAACTTTATTGGTCGCAACAGCACCTTTGGACGCAATCTCTTTGCGTTCTCTTTGCGTTCGCTGGTTCAAAGGAATTAAATTGTGTTCATTTGCCACTGTCACCACCTCTCTTATGGCATGAGAAAAGCCCTGCCAAAGCAGAGCTTAAGTTGTTTTTTTAGACCCAATTGTATTACTGTTATCAATCAATATCTTCATTTTTTTTATTAATATTCAAAGAACTGTCAATGTATTGTGCTCTAAATTTGTTTGGTCGAACTTTAATCCCTGAACGATGCATAATAAATGTTGTTATTTCCGTGAAATTTAATATATCTGGATTATTGGACAAGTCTGGGTTTTCAAACACTCTATCACGCGCAAAATCCCATTCTCTTAATAATGAAAATGGTATTTTCATTCTTGATTCTTGATTATCTTTAAACACCCTGTTAAAATATTCAACAGGTAATATTTTTTCTGGTGTACGTAACAGTATTTGCTGACTTCTTAACAAGTCTAACATTTCTTCTAACATTGTATTTTGATTATTAGCTTTCTTTTTTATATTGTCAGTTTTATCTGTCTCTACTGACGTTATTGACTTTAAAGCCTTATCTATACTCTGCCAAGATAACTCAAATAATGTTTTTAACCTTTGTTCCTCTAATCCATTATCCCCCAATGCATTATTCATCGACTTAAAAAGTTTATAAACATCATCTCTATCTACATTTGTCATTTGAAATTGTAAAATAGGATTGTTAGAAATATCTGATGGTTTAAGATCATACAAAAAAGGACATACCCTTGATTTTTCTATAGCCTTTGATAAAGCACCTGCTTCAAAATTAAGCCACGAAGAATCTAAATTATCTCTTGTAACGCATAATATTCCAAAGTCTGCATTTTCAAGTTCTTTTGCTATATCTGTACTCCACCTTGCACCCTTATCAATATCTTCTGTAGAAAAATACGGTTCAATATTTTGTATAACAACAGGAATCCATTCTTTTAACACTTTAGCAACTTTTAAACTTGTATCTCCGGACCAACTAATAAAAACTTTCATACCCGAATCGCTCCACCACATTTTATTTCCTCCAATATATCATATTTTCCCAACATGTCAACATATTAACTGAAATTTCATAAAAATTTAATTATTAACTTTCTATATTATTATAACCTTAACATGTAAAAAAATAGTCGTTTTTAAATTTTTCTTTTAAACAACATCAACGTGAACAGCAAAACAGCAGCCTTTTGACTGCTGAATGCTAAAAATATTATTGTGGGGAGAATAGTGGTGTCTGATCTCGTTCAGACGGACGGTATTTTCTATAACTTTAGAGACGGTCTTGGGGAAAATACTAACATAGACCGTTGGTCACAGTCTCAGGCTCATGCACCCTTAACCGTGATACGGAGCTTTCGCCCCGTAAGAACAAAATATAAAGACAACAAAATGAATATCAAGATAGCTTTTATACTATCTCCATTTTAAATTTTAGCACTTAAAATCCGACATTTCCGACATTTGAAAAATATTTTTGTAATTTTCTTTTTGGAGTGTGTTCAGCACAATATCCTAACTTCATTGCAATCGCTTGCCACGACATTGGGCGCTTACCTCGTAAAAATCTGTATTGTATAATTAGCTTTAAATCATAATCATTTATACTATGTACAAACTCTTCGATATCTTGTCGAGAACGCTCCAAAACACTTAATCTTGTAAGCAAGGAAATTGTACTGCTGTCTGACTTATACCCCTCAATCCTGACATTATGTACACTGTAAGGGTGTTTGCTGCCGGACTGTACCGTGTCACCTGCATAATGCCCGGCAAGCTCTTTCTTGATGTCTGCTATCTCTGCACAAATTGATCTGTAATTTTTCAGTTCATCAATCGTCATTCCTATCCCCTCTCTTGAAAATGCTTATCATAGTTTTATGATACTCCTCTTTATTGATTATCCCCTCACCCCGTGCATTAACAGCGTCGGAAGCAGGATAACGGCAGTTATCAAAGTGCTTGAATAATTCTTCTTTGGTTTTAATTTCAACGGTTTCCCCATTTAATAAAATGATTTCCATGCGATCGCCTCCGACAGAAGTATTCCTGTTAAAAATACTTCATGCGCTGCTGATATAAAAGTTCCCTGAGCAGCTTAAGTATTGGATTTTTAATTTCCATTGCTATCACCGTCCATTCTAAACAAAATTTCTCTCATTTATTTTTTCTCCAAATATAAATCATCAAAAGTAATTTGAGTAAAATCCTCCCCTATCCACCAACGGAATACATCCAAACCTGTTTGCCATGCCATTTTTGCAGATTTGCCAAGCTCTCTATTTTTAAGCATTTTATCACTCCACCACCGCCGAAATACCATTAACAGAAATACTC
>JAHZHC010000006.1 GCA_019420505.1 Ruminococcus sp. | reverse complement strand
CAGCACCTGTGATCATGTTCTTTACATAGTCAGCATGTCCTGGGCAGTCAACGTGTGCATAGTGACGCTTATCAGTTTCATACTCAACGTGAGCTGTATTGATTGTAATACCACGCTCTCTCTCTTCCGGAGCCTTATCGATCATGTCATAAGCTTCGTACTGAGCTTGACCCTTAAGAGCAAGAGTCTTTGTAATAGCAGCAGTCAAAGTAGTTTTACCATGGTCAACGTGACCAATAGTACCAATGTTTACATGGGGTTTAGTTCTTTCGAAATGTGCCTTTGCCATAGGAATATTCCTCCTTAAAATTTTATTGTTCTGAATTACCATTACATGATAACATTATATCAGATAAATTTACATATTGCAATAGTTTTAAGAAAAATTTATTAATTTTCCTTATTTCTCTGAGCCATAATCTTCTCAGCAATTGATTTTGGAAGTTCAATATAGCTGTGAGGCTCCATTGAATACTGTCCACGGCCCTGTGTCTTTGAACGAAGGTCATTTGAATAACCGAACATTTCGGACAATGGAACGAGAGCGTCTACCTGAGCAGTACCCGGTCTTGTTTCCTGACCCTGAATCTGTCCACGGCGTGAGTTCAGGTCACCGATAACGGTACCCATATACTCATCAGGAACAGTAACAGTAACCTTCATGATAGGTTCAAGAATTACAGGATTAGCTTTCTTCATAGCTTCCTTGAATGCCATAGAACCGGCAATCTTAAATGCCATTTCAGAAGAGTCAACTTCATGGTATGATCCATCATAAAGTGTAACCTTAACATCAACTACAGGATAGCCGGCAAGTACACCAGTCTGCATTGCGCCCTTGATACCGGTGTCTACAGCCGGGATATATTCCTTAGGAATAGCGCCGCCGACAATGTTATTGATAAATTCATAACCCTTGCCTGACTCGTTAGGTTCAACCTTGATCTTAACGTGACCGTACTGACCCTTACCACCTGACTGTCTTGCATACTTATGGTCAACGTCGGCATTAGCCTTAATAGTTTCTTTATAAGAAACCTGAGGAGCACCTACGTTTGCTTCAACCTTAAATTCACGAAGAAGTCTGTCAACGATGATTTCAAGGTGAAGCTCTCCCATTCCGGCAATAATTGTCTGACCGGTTTCTTCATCAGTATAAGTTCTGAAAGTTGGGTCTTCTTCTGCCAGTTTAGCAAGAGCAAGTCCCATTTTCTCCTGACCGGCTTTAGTCTTAGGCTCAATAGCGAGCTGAATAACAGGCTCAGGGAATTCCATTGATTCAAGAATTACAGGATGCTTTTCATCACAAAGAGTATCTCCTGTAGTAGTAATTTTAAGACCTACTGCAGCAGCGATATCACCCGAATAAACTTCTTCGATATCTTTTCTCTGATTTGAATGCATCTGAAGAATACGTCCGATTCTTTCATTCTTATCCTTTGAAGCATTATAAACGCTTGAACCTGCTTTAAGCACACCTGAATAAACTCTGAAAAAGCAAAGCTTACCAACGAATGGGTCTGTTGCAATTTTAAATGCCAAAGCTGCAAACGGTTCATCGTCAGAAGAAGGTCTTTCGCATTCTTCGCCTGTTTCCGGGTTAACACCCTTGATGTGTGCAATATCTGTTGGTGCAGGCATATAATCAACAATAGCGTCGAGAAGCTTCTGAACGCCCTTGTTTTTATATGATGTACCACAAGTTACAGGAACCATTGTATTTTCAATTGTACTTTTTCTGATTACATCTTTCATTTCTTCAATTGTGATTTCCTCATCAGCAAAATATTTTTCCATGAGGTTTTCATCAACTTCTGCAAGATGCTCAAGAAGTTCTGTACGATATTCCTCAGCTTTTTCCTGCATATCGGCTGGAATATCTGTTACTTCTATATCTGTACCCAAATCATTTTTATAGATATATGCTTTCATTTCAAGAAGATCTATAAGTCCTTTGAAATCTTCTTCAGCGCCTATAGGAAGCTGAATAGCAACTGCGTTTGTTTTCAAACGGGTTTTAAGCATATCGAGTACATTATAAAAGTCAGCACCCATAATATCCATTTTGTTTACATATACCATACGGGGTACTTTATATTTATCAGCCTGACGCCATACGGTTTCAGTCTGAGGTTCAACACCGCCCTTTGCACAAAGAACTGTTACAGAACCGTCAAGAACCCTCAATGAACGCTCAACTTCAACTGTAAAGTCAACGTGTCCAGGTGTGTCGATAATATTGATACGGTGCTTGTTCCAAAATGCTGTTGTAGCAGCAGAAGTAATTGTAATACCTCTTTCCTTTTCCTGCTCCATCCAGTCCATTGTGGATGCACCATCGTGAGTTTCTCCGATTTTATGGTTTACACCTGCATAAAACAGGATACGCTCTGTAGTTGTTGTCTTACCGGCGTCAATATGCGCCATGATACCGATATTTCTGGTATCTTGCAACGAACAATCTCTAGCCATAATATCCTCCTATTTATACTGTGATTACCATCTGTAATGTGCGAAAGCCTTATTAGCTTCAGCCATTTTATGTGTATCGTCACGTTTCTTGCATGATCCGCCGACTCCGTTAAGAGCGTCGAGGATTTCTGCTGCAAGTCTTTCTTTCATTGTATCTTCGTTTCTTTCACGAGAATACTTTGTTATCCATCTCAGACCCAAAGTCTGACGTCTGTCAGGACGAACCTCCATCGGAACCTGGTAAGTTGCACCGCCGACACGGCGAGCCTTTACTTCCAACTCAGGCATGATATTATTCATAGCCTCTTCAAAAACTTCCAAAGCAGGACGACCTGTTTTTTCTTCAACAATTTCAAATGCTCCGTATACAATCTTCTGAGCTACACCCTTCTTACCATCCAACATGATGTTGTTAACAAGACGTGTAACAAGCTTAGAGTTGTAAACCGGATCGAGCAATACGTCTCTTTTTGAAACTCTACCTCTTCTTGGCACTTAAATTCCCTCCTTCACATTAATGAATTCATAGGTACTCGCTCTATAGCCCTACGCTATAGCCCTGTCAGTTACCGGCAGAAATTTAACAAAAACAGAACTATTGCTCTGTTTATATAAATCTCTCTGCACGAACTGTGGTCTTCGCAGTTTGCGACAATGAGTTTTTTACCTTGATTTTTAGAAGCTAATATTATTTCTTAGCTCCAGCCTTTGGTCTCTTAGCACCGTATTTTGATCTTGCCTGCATTCTGTTTGCAACACCCTGTGCGTCCAAAGTACCTCTGATGATATGATAACGTACACCAGGAAGGTCCTTAACACGTCCGCCTCTGATCATAACGACACTATGCTCCTGAAGATTATGTCCGATACCCGGAATATAAGCTGTTACTTCATGTCCGTTTGTAAGCTTAACTCTGGCGATCTTTCTCATAGCTGAGTTAGGCTTCTTAGGTGTAGCAGTTCTTACTGCTGTACAAACACCACGCTTCTGAGGACAGCTCTGGTCAATAGCAGTTTTCTTCTTTGAGTTATAACCCTTCTGAAGTGCAGGTGCTGTTGACTTGGTTTCAAGAACATCTCTTCCCTTTCTTACTAACTGGTTAAAGGTTGGCATCTTCTCTCTCCTTTCCTAAATACTATATGCTTAATGACGCACTATACACTACGCCAGCATACAGTTAATATTCTACACCCTAAATCTATATTTGTCAAGAGCTTTTTTACAAATTATATACAGAAAATTCTACAAAAATAACAGTTATATATCTCTGATTATTGCCGAAAATCTACAAAACATACAATAAAAAAGCTGCTCTTAATCAGAACAGCTCAGTGTATCAATAATTATGTATTTTTATCAACTACATGAAATGTTTTTAGATTTCCTGTTTTGTTATGTCTTTCATTCAGTACATCTTCAACCTCTTTCCATGAAAGACCTCTGTCGACGCACATTACCATAATATGATAAAGCAGGTCGGCCACCTCGCCTTTAAGCTCATTATTATCGGCATTTTTAGCGGCTATTATTGTTTCGGACGCTTCTTCTCCGACCTTTTTCAATATTTTATCAATGCCTTTTTCAAACAGATAGCAAGTATATGATCCTTCTTCTTTTTTGTCCTTTCTTGAAAGAACAACCTGTTCTAAAGTTTTTAATGTATCCATATTTATTCATTCTCCTTATATATTTCTTTAAAAAAGCAGCTGTATGAACCTGTATGGCATGCTGCTCCTGTTTGCTTAACATTAATCAACAGAGTATCATCATCACAGTCCGAATATATTGAAATAACCTTTTGAAGATGTCCGCTTGTTGCACCCTTATTCCAGAGTTCCTGTCTTGAACGGCTCCAATACCACGTATAGCCTGTTTCCAGTGTTTTTTTAAGGCTTTCCTTATTCATATAAGCAAGCATTAACACGGTTTTTGTATCTGTATCAAATGCTATTGCAGGAATAAGCTCACTTTTTAGAAAATATTTATCCAAATTATTAATATCAATTTTTACTTTACTCATATCATATCTCCCGATTACCAAATTCCTAAAACATGCTGCATACCAATGCTGACAGAAGCTATTGCGATCCAACAGCAAAAGCCCATAAATATAGGTTTTACTCCTGTTTTAATCAGCTTAACAATATTAGTATTCAAGCCTATTGCTGCCATTGCCATAACAATAAAGAACTTACTAAGATCTTTTAAAAATCCAAATACGCTGTTAGCTCCGTTAAGTACGGCGGTATTATCAGAAAAGACACTTGTTACAACCGTTGTAATAACCGAAGCGAGCACAAAGTAAATAATAAACATTGGAAATATCTTTTTGAAATCAACTTTTTTATCTGATACTTCATTTTTACTATTCTTTTTTTCTGTTCTTATTCTTATAAAGGCAAGGACTAACGTAATTGGAATAATGGCAAGTGTTCTCGTAAGTTTAACTATTGTAGCGGTGTCGAGGGTATTGCTTCCATGTATACCGTCCCATGCCGAAGCGGCGGCGGTAACTGATGATGTATCATTTACTGCCGTTCCTGCAAAAAGTCCGAAACCGGCATCAGATAGACCCAGCAATCCGCCCAGAGTAGGAAAAACAAGTGCGGCAATTACATTGAAAAGAAAAATAACTGAAATCGACTGAGCGATTTCCTCATCATCGGCATCAATTACGGGTGCAGTTGCCGCTATGGCAGAACCTCCGCAAATGCTTGAACCAACTCCCACAAGAGTAGAAATTTTTGAAGGGATTTTCATAATTCTATGAAGCAAATATGCAACTATTAATGATATAGCAATAGTTGAAGCAATAATGGGAAGTGATTGTTTACCCGTTTTCAGGATAGTTGAAAGATTAAGACCAAATCCGAGCAAAATAACTGCATACTGTAGTATTTTCTTTGAAGTAAAAGTAATCCCTTCTTGCAGATTTGACTTATTTTTAACGATCAATGTTAAAATCATGCCTATTAGAATAGCAAAAACAGGTCCCCCGATAACCGGAAAAAGTTTTCCTAAAAACCATGAAGGAGCGGCTATAATCAAACACAACAACAATCCCATACCTTTATCTTTTATAAAAGTCATTTATCTTCCTCCGGTATTTTTATAATCTTACAGCAATGTTTTTACTGCGGCAATCTTCCTTAACTTGTTTTACTGTCAGTTCTTTAAAGTGAAACAAACTTGCAGCCAATGCAGCCGAACAATCAGTTTCAATAAAAGCCTCTGCAAAATCGCTTAGCTTTCCTGCTCCGCCGCTTGCAATAACAGGGATTTTAACAGCACTGCAAACAGCTTTCAGCATCGGCAGATCAAATCCGCCTCTTACTCCGTCAGTATCTATGGAATTAAGGCATATCTCACCTGCGCCCAATTGCTCTATTTTCTTGACCCAGTCAATTAGGTCTATACCCATATCAATTCGTCCGCCGTTAATGTATACAGTCCATTTGTTGTCTGCAATTTTTTTAGCGTCAATCCCTACGCATATGCATTGTGAGCCAAAAATATCTGCGCCCTCTTTTATTAACTGAGGATTCTGAACAGCCTGTGAATTTACGGATACTTTGTCTGCACCGGCTCTCAGGGTATCTCTTATATCGTCAACAGTTTTAATACCGCCGCCGACAGTGAGCGGCACAAATACTTTTTTTGCCGTTTCACGGACCACATCAAGCATAACTCCTCTGCCCTCGTGAGAAGCTGTTATATCATAAAACACAATCTCATCTGCACCCTGCAAATTATATTCATAAGCACACCGGACGGGATCGCCGACTTCTTTTATTCCTTCAAAATTTACTCCCTTAACTACCTTTCCGTCACGAACGTCAAGACAGGGAATGATTCTTTTAGCAAGCAATTACTTTACCTCCCCTGACATTTCAGCAAAATTTTTAAGTATTTTCAATCCTGTTTCACCTGATTTTTCAGGGTGAAATTGTGCTCCGAACACATAATTTCCGTCTGAAACAACAGCAGGAACTTTATGACCGTAATCACAGTAGGCATACAGGTTTTCATCTTCACAAAAGGCTTTGTATGAATGGACAAAATAAACATATTCATCATCGGTCAGTCCGTTAAAAAGCGGACAATCATGATTATAGACAAGCTTATTCCAACCCATATGAGGTATTACCAGATCAGGTTCGTCTATTTTATCGACTCTGCCCTTTAAAAGTCCCAGGCCGTTACATTCCTCAAACTCATAGCTTTTTTCCAAAAGAAGCTGCATTCCGAGGCAGATTCCTAAAAAAGGTTTTATCTTCGCCTGCTCTTTAACAGTATCAATTAATCCGCTTTCCTCCAGCTTTTTCATAGCCCATGGAAAAGCGCCCACACCCGGTAAAATAATTGCGTCAGAATCAATCAAATCTTGTGCTTTATTAGTAAGTTTGTTTTCAAAACCCAGATAGTCCAGTGCATTTTTAACGGAAAAGATATTTCCTGCACCGTAATCTATTATTGCAAGCATTTACAGCACTCCTTTAGTTGAAAGGATTTTATCACCCTTAATTTCCATTGCTGATTTTAAAGCGTGAGCAACAGCCTTAAAAATCGCCTCGGCAACATGGTGGTCATTTTTTCCGTACTCTTTTCTTATATGCAAGGTTATTCCTGAATTAAATGCAAAAGCTCTGAAAAATTCTTCAGTCAGGCAGGTATCAAACTCGCCTATTCTATCGTCATTAAAATCTGCGTTGAAAGCAAGGAACGGACGTCCGCTTATATCCAAAGCGCAAAATCCAAGAGCCTCATCCATAGGAACAAATGCTGAACCATAGCGAGCAATGCCTGATTTGTCGCCTAATGCTTTTGCAAAGGCTTGTCCAAGGACAATGCCTGTATCCTCAACAGTGTGGTGTCCGTCAACATTCAGATCGCCTTCACACTTAACATCCAAATCTATTCCGCTGTGAACGCCGAAAGCAGTAAGCATATGGTCAAAAAAACCAATGCCGGTATTAACGCTTACTTTGCCTTCACCGTCAAGCTTAACAAAAACTTCAATATCGGTTTCTCTTGTTTTTCTTTTTATTTCTGCAGTTCTCATTTTATCACCCATTCTCATATATTCTATCAGGTTATTAAAAATTAAAATGCAACTAAATTAAATTTTCTAATTCAGTAAGTAATTTTAATTTTATTTCTTCTGCTTAGAATCTCACTTTAATTGCATTTGCGTGAGCTGTAAGACCTTCTTTTTCAGCAATAAGAACTATGTCGTCCTTAGCTTCACGGAGAGCGTCTTCTGTATAATAAATAAAACTGGAACGCTTTTCAAAGCTGTTTACTGATAATGGTGAAAAGAATCTTGCTGTACCGCTTGTTGGCAAGACGTGGTTTGGTCCTGCATAATAATCTCCCAATGGTTCAGGAGCATAAGAGCCTAAGAATACAGAACCTGCGTTATCCAATTTGCCCAAATATTCCATTGGATTTTCAAAAAGCACCTCTAAATGTTCAGGAGCAAGACGGTTTGCAATATCACAAGCCTGTTCCTTAGTTTCACAAATAAGCATTGCACCGTAATCAGATAACGATGTTTCAATAATATCCTTTCTGGAAAGCTCCTGCATTTGTCTTTCAATTTCATCATTTGTTCTATCTGCAAGCTCTTCGCTTGTTGTTACCAGAATTGCAGAAGCCAACTTATCATGCTCGGCCTGTGACATTAAATCAGCGGCGACATATTTAGGATTTGCCGTTCCGTCAGCGAGTACAAGTATTTCGCTGGGTCCTGCTATCATATCAATATCAACTATGCCGTAAAGCAATTTTTTCGCTGTTGCTACAAATATATTACCGGGACCTACGATTTTATCGACCTTCGGAATTTCTTCAGTACCGAAAGCCAATGCTGCGATTGCCTGCGCACCGCCTGACATAAATATTCTGTCCACTCCGCAAACAGCAGCAGCCACGAGGATATCTTTATTAGGAGTACCGTCTTTAAGCGGCGGAGTTACCATTATAATCTCTTTTACACCAGCAATTTTTGCTGGAATAGCATTCATGAGAACGCTTGATGGATAAGCTGCTGTACCGCCGGGCACATACAGACCTACTTTTTCAAGACCTCTTACACGCTGACCAAGTATTACGCCATTTTCCTTTGTATTAACAAAGCTTTGAGATTTTTGTCTGTTATGAAAATCTGTTATGTTTTCAACTGCGTCAAGCAGAGCGTTTACAAAGTCGGGATCAGCCTCAGTCAAAGCGTCATTAACCAAATCTCTTGGAACTTCATAATATTCCGGCAGTTTTCCATCAAATTTCTCTGTATATTTCTTTACAGCTTCGTCACCGTTTTTCTTTACGTCATCAATAATTTCCGAAACTACTGCTGTTACTTTTTTATCGGTTTCGCCGTTTCTTTCTTCAAGCTGTTTAAAGAACTTTTCCTCATCACAGCCGTTTACATAAATCTTTTTAACTAATGACATTATTATAACCTCCGCTAAATATTTGCTTCGATCAATGAAACAAACTTTTCTATTTCCTGCTGTCTTAGTTTCATGCTAACCATATTTACTATTAATCTTGCTGATACAGGTACTATATCCTCAATTACTTCGAGTCCGTTTTCCTTAAGTGTTGTGCCTGTTTCGACGATATCAACAATACCGTCAGCCAGTTCCAGAAGTGGTGCAAGTTCAACAGATCCTTCAATTTTAACGATTTCCACGTCCATGCCCTTGCTCTCGAAATAATTACGGGTAATATTAGGATATTTTGTAGCTATCGTTTTTACCTTATATCCTCCGTAAAATTTTGAACCTTTTTTAGTTGCTAAAGCAAAACGGCATTTGCCGAAACCAAGATCAGCAAGTTCAAAAAATTTCCCTTGCATTTCCATTATAGTATCTTTTCCTACAATACCAATATCACAGACTCCATGCTCGACATATGTAATGACGTCGTTTGCTTTTGCCAGCACAACTTCAAGATTTCCGTCAGGTACGGGCAAAATCAGTTTTCTGCCTTTTTCCCTCACAGCTGTACAATCATAACCTATTTTTTCAAAAAGCCCGATTGTATCTTTTTCAAGCCTGCCCTTTGTAAGAGCAATTCTTAATGGTTTACTCATATTTTTACCTCTTATAAAGTTATTTCTTTTATATCATTATTGGAATCAATTACATATATTTTTTTAATTCCTGTTTCTATTGCATATTTTTTTGTTTCTTCAAGAGAATCAAAAAGGCTGTTTTCAATAGTCATTCCTTTTCTGACAAGTTCCTGTCCGAAAGCAAGAGCTTCTACGACACGATCCTTTTCTCCGTAAACTATGCAATCAGGCAGCTTTTGCTTTGGAGCTGTTCCTTTTTTTATAATATGCAACGACACAAGGTCACAATTAACTCCGAATCCGACAGCAGGATGAGGTTTTCCGAATTCTCCGACCAGCTTATCATACCGACCGCCTCGAAGTACGGATTGTCCTACGCCTGTAAGATAACCTTTAAATACAATACCTGTATAATAATCTGTATGACTTACAATGCCGAGATCCAATGAAATTTTACCGTCAAATCCAAGACCTGAAAGACGATTATATACTTCACGAAGATAATCAAGTATTTTTGAAATATTATCATCTGTAAATATTTCAGCTGCTTTATCCAAAACTTCTATACCGCCGAAAAGTCTTGGAAGCTGTTTAAGGGCTTTGGTAATCTGAGAATCTCCGATATCATCAAGTACATCATTAAGAGCCGGATAATTTTTGGCAGATATAAGAAAACGGATTTCTTCTCTGACGCTGTCATCAACGTCAAGTTTGGAAACAAGCTCCTTAAAGTACCCGATATGTCCTATTTCAAGGCGAAATTCGTTATCGTCAAATGAAGAAAGAGCATTCACGGCGGTACAGAGAACCTCATAATCAGCACGTTTAATGTTTTCACTGCCGATCAACTCAATACCTGCCTGAGAAATTTCATCAGAACGACCTTTAAGCAATGCATTATTCTCAAAAATATTTTGATTATAATATAATCTCAACGGTAATTTCGCTTCAGCAAGTCTTGTAGCTGCAAGCCTTGCTATCGGAATAGTGGAATCAGGTCTTAAAGTTATCAGACGACCTTTGGAATCTACTAACTTATACATTCTTTCCTGCTGAAAATTACGGGAACTTCCGCTGAACAGGTCATAAAATTCTATTCCCGGTGTAACAACTTCGCTGTATCCGAAGCCGGTAAACAAATTTTTCAATTTATTTTCTACATATCTTCTTGCGAGACAATCAGAAAACAATAAATCTCGTGTTCCTTCCGGTGTTATTAAATCATATCTTTTCATAAAGTTTTTCCTCTCAAAATGTCAATATCAAGTTAATTTAGCTTAGTAAAGCGTTATCACATTATCATAATAACATACTACCATATCAAAAGCAAAGTGTCAAGTTGATTTATTGATTAAATGTAATTAATATGAAAACAAATTATTAAAACAGTGATAATTGATTGGATTTTGGCAAATCTCCGAATGCTCCGTTCATCTCAAGCGTTTCAACAACAGATTTTCCTACTCCGCTTTGCTGCTGAAATTCCTCAATGGATATAAAGTCTTTATTTTGCGCCTTTTCATATAAGCTTTGGGCAGCATTTGCCCCTACACCAGACAATGATACAAACGGGAGTCTCAGTTTTCCGTCCTCAATCCTATAAATAGTTGCATGAGATTTAAATATATCTACCGGCAAAAATTCATAGCCCCTGCAAAGCATTTCATTTGTTAATTGAAGCATTTCCAATACGCCTTCATCTTTTGCAGTACGTTCAGCTTTTGGTCTGTTTTTTAACTCATTCATTTTATTCTGGACAATGTATTTACCCCTTACTGCTGTTTCAGCGTCAAAATCTTCTCCACGAACAGTAAAATAAGCTGCATAAAATTCTAATGGATGATATATTTTAAACCAGCAAAGCTTAATAGCAGATGTTACGTATGCAGCCGCATGTGCCTTTGGAAACATATATTTTATTTTCAAACAGCTTTCAATGTACCACTCGGGTACTTGATGGTCACGCATATTCTGTTTCATTTCTTCGGTAAGAAGCTTAGGTGCATTACCCTTACGGGTGATTTCCATGATTTTAAAAGAAAGCTTCGGATCAACGCCGTGATAAATCAGATATGTCATAATACTGTCACGTGTACCGATTACCTCGGAAATAGTACATGTACCTTTAGCAATCAAATCTTGGGCATTGCCAAGCCAAACATCGGTTCCATGCGAAAGACCTGAAATCTGGAGCAAGTCGCTGAAATTTTTAGGCTTTGCATCAATAAGCATTTGACGAACAAATGGCGTTCCCATTTCAGGAATACCTAAAGTTCCTGTCTGACAATCAATTTCTTCTGCGGATACACCCAATGCTTGCGGAGAAGCAAAAAGGCTGTAGACTTTTTCATCAGACATTGGTACTTTAAGAATATCAAGTCCGGTCATATCTTCAAGATATTTATAAAGTGTCGGCACATCGTGTCCGAGTTCATCAAGCTTAAGAATGGTATCATGCAATGAATGGAAATCAAAGTGGGTAGTCACAATATCCGAATCAGCTTTTTCAGCAGGATGCTGAACAGGTGTAAAATCATAAACATCATAATCACTTGGAACGACTACCATTCCACCCGGATGCTGACCTGTTGTTCTTTTTACGTCAAGACATCCATTTATAAGTCTTTGTTCTTCGGCACGGTGAACGGTCTTTCCTCTTTCCTCAAGATATTTTTTTACATAACCGAAAGCTGTTTTGGCTTGAACACCTGAAATAGTTCCTGCTTTAAACACATGGTCAGAACCAAACAATTCTTCTGTATATTTATGTGCAAACGACTGATAGTCTCCAGAGAAATTCAAGTCAATATCAGGTGCTTTATCACCGTCAAATCCCAAGAAAGTTTCAAACGGGATATCATGTCCGTCACGATGCATATCCGATCCGCACTTCGGACAATTTTTAGGAGGCAGATCAAATCCTGAACCAACTGAACCGTCTGTGATAAATTCACTATATTTACATTCCGGGCAAACATAGTGAGGCATAAGCGGATTAACTTCCGAGATACCTGACATTGAAGCTACAAATGAAGATCCGACAGAACCACGTGATCCTACCTGATATCCGTTTTCTACAGAATTTGCCACAAGTTTTTGCGAAATCATATACAAAACAGCAAAGCCATGCTTTATAATAGAACTTAACTCTCTATCAAGACGATTATAAACTATTTCAGGAATATGATCCTTAAAACACTCAGCAATTCCGTTATCGCCTTCCGGCAAAGTAATTCCGTCAGGATCACAGTCACCGTAAATATCACATGCCTTTTTCCAGCATATTACCTGAAGTTCACGGACTGCGCCTTCAATAAATGGGGTATATGTACCATTTGGAAATGCTTTTATATCTTTATCGATCATATCAGCTATTTTATTTGTATTTTCGACAACAACCTCATATGCTTTTTCTTTACCGAGATATGCAAAATCTCTTAGCATTTCTTCTGTTGTTTTAAGATATAGCGGAGGCTGATTGTCACAATCGCTATATTTTACTGATTGCAGAATTGATCTGAATTGTGAATCGCCCTTATTAAGAAAATGCACATCACCTGTTGCACAGACAGGAATTCCAAGCTCATCTCCCAGCTTTACTACAGTTCTGTTATATTCCTCCAGGTCATTATATGATGAAACCGAACCGTTTCTAAGCATAAACTCATTATTACCTACCGGCTGTATTTCAAGATAATCATAAAAAGAAGCAATTTGGCAAAGCTTGTCCCAGCTTTCACCATCAACTATTGCTCTGAACAATTCCCCTGCCTCACAGGCACTTCCAACAATAAGTCCTTCCCTATGTTTAACCAGATCGGATTTAGGAATTCTCGGACGTTTTTTATAATAATTTAAATTTGAATGTGATATTAATTTATATAAATTTTTTAATCCTGTATTATTTCTGACAAGTATAATCTGATGATAAGACCGGCTGGACAGCACATTCTCATCGCCTGCAAGCAAGCTGTTGAGCATATCGACAGTTACATAGGTATCCGGATACTGATCTATCAATTTTGTGGAAAGCTCTATAAATATCTTTGCCAAAACTTCGGCATCATCGCAGCCACGATGATGATTAAACTGAAATCCAAAATGTTCTGCAACAAAATTCAGTTTATGTTTTTCAAGCTCAGGCAGCATAAGCTGACACATAGGTACGGTATCCAAGGATGAGAATTTAAAATCATATCCGCATCTCTTGACAGCCGCATTAATAAAACCTGTATCAAACTTGGCATTATGTGCAATCAGAACAGGATTATTACCGCAAAATGCTATAAAATCTTTTAAGGCTTTATCTTCATCCGGAGCGTCCTTGACCATCTCGTTAGTTATATTAGTCAAATTTGAAATAAAATCAGTAATTTCACAATGAGGATTTACAAATGTATCAAATCTGTCAACTATCTCAAGATTTTTAAGTTTTACCGCACCGATCTCGATAATTTTATCCTTAACTGGTGAAGTCCCTGTTGTTTCCAAATCAAATACAATCAGCTCATCAGTAAGCTTTCTTTTTTCAATTCCGTTATATATATTTACATCGTTGTTTACTTCATAAGCTTCAATTCCATATAGAACTTTAAAATCGCCGCCGTTTTTACGGATTTTAGCAACTGCACCCATAGCATCAGGATAACCCTGCACAACTCCGTGATCAGTTATAGCAATTGCCTGATGCCCCCATTCAAAAGCACGGTTGACAAGCTTGTCCGCAGGAGAAAGTGCATCCATACTCGACATATTTGTATGGCAATGCAGTTCGACTCTTTTCTTCTCACAATTATCAGTGGATTTTTCACGTTTGACAATCATAATATCATCAGCACGCAAGTTAAGATTATGATCAAAATCATCCTCCTCAACTTCACCTCCAACTATAATTGAAGTACCTTTTTTCATTTTATCAAGCATCTGTAACAAATCATCTTTATTCAGTCTTACAAATTTGCCCTTTTTAGGTGAACCGATCATTTTTATTGAAAAAGATGATGTAAAATCAGTAAAATATATTATAGCAATAAGTGCACCATTTTTCGTTTCTTTTGTAGTTATATCAAAAATTCCCCCCCAGACAACTACCCTTCCTGAAGTAGCTTCTGACAAATTCTTCATATCCGTTACTGCTGAATCGCTGCTTATGGGAGCACCCTTAATCACCAAAGCATCATCTGCAAGCAGATTTAATCTTGTAAAGTCAACACAGCAAGTTCTGAAATCAGCTGGTTTTTCTTGAATTTGATTCTTTTCATTTGTGTTATGTACCGAGATTTTTGGTGAATCAGGGACATTCAGCGGCATATTGTTAAGATATTCTTCTTGTTCACGCTCAAAAAGTTCCCTGTCGGATTCCAACACACCGGTAAATACAATTTTAGCGGACACAGAAAATAAATCGTTGACTAATGCTGCAAATTTAGATTCAATTCCGGCTTTTTTTAAAAATTCAACTCCGCCTCTAAGCATATTTACAATAAAAGCTTCATTTTCATATTTTGCTTCTGCACCGTCAAAAAAACCGTTTATAACAGGACAATCAGCTTTAAGATATTTAACAATTTCCGAAAAATACTCTGCACAAAGCATATCAGGTGTATATTTGCATTTAAGTTCAAATTTATTTAATTTTAACGAATTTGAAATATCTTTCTCAAATTTTTTAACTATATCAAATGACTGCAAGGTGTCAAATTTTGCAATCGCAGTAATTTTATTTTCATGCTGGTTAAATATAATTTTATTGATAATGCCATTCTCTAATTTATTAGGGATAATATCATTGTATTTTTCAAACAATTGTGCGATAGTATAAACTTTCATAAAACACCCTTAGATTTTATTAATTTCGTCAAGAAGTGCATCAAGTGCATTCTCTTCTTTAACATTATATAATTTTTGTCCGTTTTTAAACAAGACAGCACATCCGTTACCGCCGGCAATACCGATATCTGCTTCCCCAGCTTCACCGATTCCGTTAACAACGCAGCCCATTACCGCAACAGTAATATTCTTATCTATTTTCCTTGTTGCGTCCTCAACCTTTTTTGCCAGTGATATCAGATCAATTTTTGTACGGCCGCAGGTTGGGCAGGAAACTATTTTTACTCCGCTTCCCTTTCCGACCGCTTTCAATATATCCTTAGCAGCATATATTTCTTTAATCGGATCATCAGTAAGTGATACTCTTATTGTTTCACCTATTCCGTCAACAAGAAGCGAACCTATACCGACAGAAGATTTTATTATGCCCATTCTTTCTGTTCCGGCTTCTGTCACACCAAGATGCAAAGGATAACTGCATTGCTGTGAAAGCAATCTGTATGCTTTTATCATCGTGGAAACGTTTGAAGATTTTATTGAGATAACTATATCCTCAAAATCACAATTTTCAAGTATATTAACATGATTCATTGCACTTTTAACCAAAGCTTCTGCTGTTGGAGAACCATACTCTTCTAACAATTTTTTTTCTAACGACCCGCCGTTAACGCCGATACGAATAGGTATATTTCGTAATTGACAAGCTTTAACTACTTGTTTCACTTTATCCATATCTCCAATATTTCCGGGATTAATACGAATTTTATCAATTCCGGCTTCACAGGCAGCAATTGCAAGGCGATAATCAAAATGTATATCTGCAACCAGTGGAATTGATATTTTATCTTTAATAGCAGGAATAAGTTTTACAGCATCCATATTCGGAATAGCAGCCCTTACAATTTCACAGCCTGATTTTTCAAGCTCAACTGCCTGTTTTACAGATTCATCAATATTTTCAGCAGGTATATTCAGCATGGACTGAACATAAATCTTCTTTCCGTCTAATGTTAAGTTACCCACTTTGACAGGCTTACAGATTCTCATTTTTATTTTCCTTTCAATTAAATAAGTTTAACGACATCGCTTATTGTCACTGCAATCATCAACAGCATTAAAGCCGCAAGACCAATAAAATGAACCATTCCTTCTTTTTCAGGAGGAACAGGTTTACGTCTTATTGCTTCAATTATCAAGAAAATAAGACGTCCACCGTCAAGCGCCGGTAACGGCAGTAAGTTAAACAATCCTATATTTATTGTTATAAATGCGCCCATAGAGAGCATTGTTCTTAATAATGATGACCAATCAATTCCGGTTTCTTCATCAGTTTCACTGTCTATCATCTGCCCTATTGTATCGACAATGCCAACAGGACCGGATAAATCTCTGATAGAATATTTTCCTGTTATTAAATCTCCAAGAGAAATATATATTAGTCTGGCGTCTGTCAGGGTTTGCTTAAATGAATAGGTAAGAACAGTGCCGACTGTTGCTTCAACGGGAGCTACTTTAAAATCAATATGCATTGTTTTATTATCCGTATTAAATGCAACATTTTCAAGATCAACTTTTTCTCCGTTACGGACAACTGTCATATCAAAAATACTATCTTCATCATTTTGAAACTGATAGGACAAATCCATTGCAGTGAAAATTCTCATTCCGTTAACCTTAACTATTTCATCTCCGACTTGAAGTCCGGATTCCTGAGATTTCGCATTATCCTCAAACCATGAAATTTGTGTAGATGACATTGGTGCAGTCAGAGAGGTATGAATTATCAGCAATACTATTCCCAGAATCAGATTCATTACTATTCCTGCAACCACGATTGCCATACGCTTTGGCACAGATTTATTACAAAAAGCTCTTCCGTCGCTGCTTTCACTATCCTCTCCTTCCATAGAGCAATATCCGCCTATAGGAAACAATCTCCATGAATACAGCGTTTCACCTTTCTGCTTCTTTATAATAGCAGGACCCATGCCAATAGCAAATTCATTTACCTTAACACCACATTTTTTTGCCACTATAAAATGTCCGAGTTCATGAATTACAATAATAATCTCAAAAATAACGAGTGCAAAAATTATACTCATAAATTGTCCCTTTCTATATTTAATACTAAATTTCTTTTATTCTTTCTCTTACAAACAATCTTGCATTATTATCTGCATTCAACACGTCTTCTAAACAAGTTACTTCTTCTTTTTTTATATTTTCGAGAGCAGCCGTAACAAGCTCACCGATTTCAAGAAATTTTATATTTCCCTTTAAAAATTCTGAAACAGCTTCTTCGTTTGCTCCATTAACGACTGCAGGCATTGTTCCTCCAACTGTAATGGCATTAATGCATGCGGTAAGACAATCAAAGGTTTCATAATCCGGTTTAGCAAAAGATAATGTTCCGTAATCTGTCAAAGAAAGAGGTTTTGTCGGGCATTCCAACCTATCAGGATACATCAGAGCATACTGAATAGGAATTTTCATATCAGGTACACCCATTTGCGCAATTACTGAATGATCATTATATTCTATTGCTGAATGAACAACACTTTCACGATGAATCACAATTTCAATTTGCTCGGGCTTCAAGTCAAACAGCCACATGGCTTCTATAAATTCCAAGCCTTTATTCATCAGCGTAGCAGAATCAATTGTTATCTTTTGACCCATACTCCAATTAGGATGTTTAAGTGCGTCCGCTTTAGTTACAGAAGCAAGCTCCTTTTTCGTTTTTCCATAAAAAGGTCCGCCTGAAGCAGTTAAAAAAATTTTATTCACCTGAGTTTTTTTATTACCTTGCAGGCACTGAAAAATTGCTGAATGCTCACTGTCTACAGGATAAATATTTACATTATTCTTTTTTGCGGCTTTTATCACAAGCTCACCGCCGGCAACAAGTGTTTCCTTATTAGCCAAAGCAATATCTGTACCATGTTCTATTGCTGTTAAAGTAGGTAAAAGTCCAACCATACCTACAACGGAATTGAGCATACAATCCACATCATTAAGTGTAGCAATTTGATTTAATCCACTCATACCCTCAAGAACTTGAATTTTTGTATTTTTAAGCAGTTCTTTAAGATCGCTGACTTTTTCTTTACTATAAATGCAGGCATAGTCAACGTCATTTTCTATTGCTTGTTTTGCAAGTAATTCTGTATTAGAATGAGCAGCAAGTGCTTTTACTTTAATCTTATGCTTATTGGCAACTTCTAATGCCTGAGTTCCGATAGAACCTGTAGAACCTAATATAGTAATTGTTTTCATAATTATTTTCCTCAACTATTAACAATCAAAAGGGGCAGCTGTCAAAGCTCCCCCCGATATAAATGGTTTTTAATTAACCGAAAATCCAGCCATGCATGAATGCATAATACATGAACGGAGCTACAAACAAGACGCTGTCAAACCGATCCATGATTCCTCCATGCCCCGGCATAATATTACCAAAATCTTTAATTCCACACTGACGTTTTATCATTGAAGCTGTCAAATCACCTAACAATCCAAGCAAAGCACAGATCATACCGCAAATAAAGATCATAAAATATCTTATTGACTCGCCGTCAAGGACATATTCATAAAAAAGGCTGATAATTATAAATAACACTCCGTTACAAATGATTCCGCCCAATAATCCTTCAACTGTTTTCTTAGGACTGATTTCAGGACAGAGCGGAGTTTTCCCAAAAAACGTGCCTGCAAAATAAGCACCGGAATCTGCGAGCCATGCTCCGCAAAGTGTAATTACTATCATAAACAATCCGACAGAATTGAATCCGATATAAGAAGCATTTATTGCCAACAGTGTAACAAACGCATAATTTACAAAATATGAAACACCAATCATAAAGAATAAATCAGTATACTTAAAGCTTTCGTGCTCTTTAAAATACATAATACACATTGCTATTACAAAAATTCCGAAGATAAAATATCCATCAATAAATTTAAGCTTTTCATTATTAAGCCAAATGAAAGCTATACAATTTAAAACAGTATAACCACAACAGAAAATTGTTTGTAGTTTATGCTTTAGGTATCCTGTTGCCTTTAAAATTTCATAAATAGCTCCTGCAGAAATAGCCGCTATTGCAATACTGAAAACAAAAGTATTATGTAAAGCAAGTATAATAACTGCTATTACGATAGCCACTGCCGCTGAAATCATTCTGGTTGTCATAATTAAATCAATCCTTTTTATAAAATATAGGAATTCATATTCCGCCGAATCTGCGGTTACGGTCACTGAAAGTAATTATTGCCTTATCAAAATCCTTATTGCTGAAATCCGGCCAAAGAATATTAGTAAAATAATATTCTGCATAAGCAGCCTGCCAGATAAGAAAATTTGACAAGCGTTGTTCACCGCTGGGTCTTATTATAAGATCAACATCGGGAATTTCTTCGGTATATAATTTTTTCTGAATTAAGTCCTCTGTAATATCGCTTGATGAAAGTTTCCCTGAAGCTACCTCATCGGCAATAGTTCTTACAGCATGAGTTATTTCATTTCTGCCGCCGTAATTAATTGCCAGAATCAGAGTCATTGAATCAAAATTTTCGGAGTCCTTTTCTACGCTTTTCATTTTATCCTGAAGCCTCGGATTTAACATTGATCTGTCGCCGATAAACCTCACCCTGATATTTTCCTCCATAAAATCTCTTACTTCGTCCAAATACTTTTCAAAGAGGTCCATAATGGCATCTACTTCGTCCTTAGGGCGCTTCCAGTTTTCAGTTGAAAAAGCATAAAAAGTGATATATGATATACCGACAGCTTTTGCATGGCGGGCAATAGTTCTAAAGGTTTTTGCACCTTCACGATGTCCGAATTTCCGTGGCAAGCTGCGTTTTTTTGCCCAGCGTCCGTTGCCGTCCATTATAACTCCTACGTGTTTTGGAATTAGAACGTTTTCTCCTAAAACACTCTTTGCTGCTTTTGACATATAATACCCGCCTTAAATTGAAAGAATTTCTTTTTCCTTGTCAGCAACATGAACATCAACTTCTTTTACAAACTTATCAGTAAGCTTTTGAATCTGATCTTCACAGTCTTTCAGATCATCTTCTGTAATTTCACCGTTCTTTTTCATAGTCTTATACTTTTCCATAGCATCACGGCGAATAGATCGAATTGCAACTTTTGTATCCTCACCGGATTTTTTTATTTCCTTCACAAGTTTTTTTCTGTCCTCTTCTGTAAGCTGTGGAAATGTCATTCTAAGAACAGATCCGTCATTTTGAGGATTAATACCGATATCTGAAGCCTGAATTGCTTTTTCAATTGATGATAATGTTGATTTATCCCAAGGCTGAATTACAAGAACTCTTGCTTCTGCGACAGAAACAGCAGCCATTTGATTAACAGGCGTAGGAGCACCATAGTAGTCAACTTTAACTCTGTCCAAAACATTAGGATTGGCTCTTCCTGCTCTTATTTCGCTAAATTCAGTTAAAAGTACATTTATTGATTTTTCCATTTTACTTTTTGCTTTTTCTCTGATTTCTTTCATTTAATCTATTCCTTTCATTAATATATTATGAAAATGCAAAGTATTTATTTAACTATAGTACCTATATTTTTACCCATACATGCATCAAAAATATTATCGGGTCTTGCCAAGTCAAAAACTAAAATAGGAATATCGTTGTCCTTGCACATAGCAGCAGCTGTAGAATCCATGACAGCTAAATTATTAGATAAAATATCATTAAAGCTTAAAGAGTCATACTTAACTGCGTCATCATATTTATGAGGATCCTTATCATAAACGCCATCAACCATTGTTGCTTTAAAGAAGATGTCAGCTTCTATTTCAGCAGCTCTTAATGCAGCTGCGGTATCAGTTGAAAAGAAAGGATTTCCTGTTCCGCATCCAAAAATGACAACTCTTCCTTTTTCAAAGTGCCTCATAGCCTTTCCTCTGATATAAGGTTCAGCAACTTCACGCATTGAAATAGCAGTTTGAACCCGAACCTCAAGTCCGCAGTTCTCAAGACCGTCAGCAACAGCCAATGCATTCATAGCGGTTGCAAGCATTCCGATATGGTCAGCTCTTGTTCTATCCATAGCACCGCTGGATCTTCCTCTCCAAAAATTGCCTCCGCCAACAACTACTCCGACCTGAACACCGGCATCGACACATTTCTTTATACTTTTGCCAAAGGATGTAATAACATCATAATCAAGTCCGATTTTTTTATCCCCTGCCAATGCTTCTCCGCTTAATTTCAGCAAGATACGCTTATACTTCGGTTCCATAAAATACACTCCTAATAATATATTTTAATGCCAATATACTTATAGATAAATTATACAATATTTCGCTCAAAAAGTAAAGAGCTTTTTTGAAAAAAGATACAATGTTATCAACACAAAAATGCCGTTGTTATTAGAAACAACGGCAATATCCGAATAAAATAATAATTTGACGGGACTTTCGGTTAAATCATTTCTTTCTAAATAAAATAAAGCAAACAATGATACCGGTTTTATCTGATTCTCAAATACATCAAATCAAATATACAGGTGTCCCTATAACCTGTAGATATATAATAATTCAAAGATGTGACAGAAACATGATAGTTTTCTGAAATAATATTTTTAATCCCTCAAAACTTTTACAATAAATGTTCTTGTTCTCGGTCCGTCAAACTCAGTAAAATAAATACCCTGCCATTTTCCGAGTATAAGACAATTATTCTCGATAATAACTGCAGCCGATGAACCAATACAGCTTGCTTTAAGATGTGCTGAAGAATTACCCTCTGCATGCTTGAACTGTGGCCTGTCAGGATAAGTTTTATCAAGTGCATATAATAAATCGGTTATTACATCAGGATCGGCATTTTCATTAATTGTAATTCCGGCTGTGGTATGAGGACAGAAAACTAATGCGACCCCATTTAGCACTCCGGATTCCATAACAGCTTGCCGTACATAGCTTGTTATGTTATAAAAATTTTCATGTTCGGTATTCAGATTGAATTTATATATCATTTCTTTTCACCCAAAAATTCTTTTTCCGTTTCATTTTTGGAAGGTCTGTCCATCAAAGCTGAAATAGTAGAGCTTGCGGTTTTTCCTTCAAAAAGAACCTTTGCCAACTGTTCTGTTATCGGCATTTCAACTCCAAGCTTTTGGGACAGCTCCCAGGCATTTTTTGTACAGCCATATCCTTCAACTGTTCCTACCCTCTGCACTGCTTCTTCCGGACTGACACCTTGACCTATCAGCATTCCTGCCTTACGGTTACGGCTATGCATACTACAGCAGGTAACTATCAAATCTCCGATTCCGCTTAATCCGGCAAAAGTATCGCCCTTAGCACCCATGGCAATACCAAGTAAAGAAATTTCTTTAATACCTCTTGTCATTAATGCAGCTTTTGTGTTATCACCTAATCCCAAGCCGTCACAGACACCGGCTGCAAGCGCAATTACATTCTTTAAGGAACCCCCGATTTCACATCCCATCACATCGTCATTAACGTAAACTCTGAACGAATTATTGCTTAATGTGCTCTGGACATAATATGACACTTCTCTGTCACAGGAAGCAACAACTACAGTTGTCGGAATTCCTCTTGCCAATTCTTCAGCATGAGACGGTCCGGTAAGGATTGCAACTTTATTATCAGGAAAAGATTCCTCAGTTACCGTACTCATTGTTTTTAAGGTTTTATTTTCAAGTCCTTTAGCTGTATTTACTACAATTGTATCCTTATCAATAAATTTTGAAGCTTCCTCACAGACACCTCTTGTAAATGATGTGGGTATTCCTAAAATAATCATATTTTTCCCTTTAACACAAGAAATATCTGTGGTAAGTAATATAGTCTCAGGGATTTTTACTCCGGGGAGCTTAGCTTTTAATTCTCCTGTTCGCTTTATAGCGTCAATTTCATCTTGAAATTTTGACCAGACAGTTACGTTATGTCCTGAGTTGCTGCACATAACAGCCAAAGCTAAACCAAATCCCCCTGAACCTAATATAGCAATATCAGCCATGAGATATCATCCTTTCACTGTTGAACTATTTATCGGAACCGTTATTATTACTTTTAAATCTAAATTTATTTTCTGTTCCTTCTTTCAGCCTCTTAATATTGGGTTTATGCATATATGTAATTAGAAAAGCAATTACAAGTCCCACCAGCATATTCTGCCATGCGCCGTCAATATGTCTGATAGTCTGAGTAAGTATAGTAAACAGAGGGTAAGAAAATGCCGCAACAATTGAACCCACAGAAACATATTTTGTTACAGCAAGCAGCAACGCAAATACCAATACAGAGAAAAGACATGTGAGCGGATCAATAGCAATTAAGGTTGTTGCAGCTACAAGAACGCCTTTTCCGCCATGAAATCCATAAAATACAGGGAAAATATGTCCGAGCATTACAAACAACCCTGCAATATAACCAATAAATCTATCATTATTAAAGAAAGTTACATCAAATCCATAGGTTACAATAACACGGCAAACCACCACGGCTATAATTCCTTTTGCCAAATCACAAAGCAAAGTTGCCAAAGCTGGTCCTTTGCCAAAGACCCTAAGGACATTTGTAAGTCCTGCATTATTGCTTCCATAATCTCTTATATCCGCTTTTTTTGCAATTTTGCAAACAATAATTGCAGAATTAAGGCTTCCTAAAAGATATGAAAATAGAACCGTAAACACTAAACTAATCACTAAATTCATTTTAATCCCCTTACTTTACATCATTTCTATCACGTTCACGCACCTTAAGAACTATCGGAGTTCCATCAAGTCCAAAGGTTTCACGAATTTGATTTTCAATATATCTTTGATAAGAAAAATGAAACAAATCAGCTCTGTTAACAAATGCTACAAATGTAGGCGGCTTTGTAGAAGCCTGAGTCATATAATATATTTTCAGACGTCTTCCTTTATCAGAAGGAGGCTGAACTCTTGCTGTTGCATAAGAAAGAACATCATTTAATCTTCCTGTTGAAATTCTTACAGCATTTTGTTCAGCAGTATATTTAATAAGCTCAAAAAGCTTGTCAATTCTAAGACCGGTCTTTGCAGAAATAAATACAAACGGAACATAACTCATAAAGCTAAAATCATTTTCCAACTTCTTTTTAAATTCGTTCATTGTGTTCGTATCTTTCTCAATTGCATCCCATTTATTAACTGCAACAACACATGCTTTTCCCTTTTCATGTGCATACCCTGCCACTTTTGAATCCTGTTCGGTAAAACCTACAGCGGCATCAATTACAATTACGGCAACATCAGCTCTGTCAACGGCCATATATGATCTGAGGACGCTGTATTTTTCAATACTATCCAATACCTTGGATTTTTTTCTTATTCCCGCTGTATCAATAAAAATAAATTTTCCGTTTTCATTTTCGATTACGGTATCTGTGGCATCACGGGTTGTTCCGGCAATATCTGAAACAATAACTCTTTCTTCTCCGCAAATTTTATTTATTATTGATGATTTTCCCACATTAGGTTTACCAATAACCGCTACCCTTATGGTATCATCATCATACTCAATTTCATTATCCTCAGGTAAAAATTTAAGTACTTCATCAAGCAAATCTCCGGTTCCGTGACCATGTACAGATGAAACTGCAACAGGATCTCCAAGTCCTAAATTATAAAATTCATAGAATTCAGCAGGAGGTTCACCTAACGTATCGCATTTATTTACACAAAGGACAATAGGTTTACCCGATTTCTGAAGCATTGAAGTCACTTCATAATCATTTGCGGTAACACCGCAGGTCATATCAGTTACAAGGATTGTAACATCAGCTCTTGTTATAGCAAGTTCAGCCTGACGCCTCATTTGAGATAAAATTATATCGTCAGAATCGGGTTCGATTCCTCCTGTATCTACAAGCATAAATTCATGATTAAGCCACTCGCATTTAGAATAAATTCTATCTCTTGTAACGCCGGGAGTATCCTCAACAATAGACAGTCGTTGTCCTATCAGTTTATTAAACAGCGTTGATTTTCCTACATTCGGTCTGCCTACAATTGCAACTATTGGCAATGACATATTATCATCTCCAGTCTTTCACTTCATTAATAATCAATACCCAACAATTTATTCAGATATTCATATCCGTCATTTGCTGAGGCAGTAACTTTTATATTTAGAGCTTCTTCGACATCTGAAACTGTTAAATCATCAAGAAAAACAGGTTCGTCAGCTTTCAGCATTACTTTTGGTATTATTAATTCATCTCCAAGATTTTTTCCTTTGAGCTGGTTTATCAAATCACCGGCAGTAATTAAACCGGCAACAGTAATCGTTTCGCCAAAAAAGTAATTAATAATTTTCTCGGTATTAATTTTTAGCATAGGAAATTTTCTCATTATTTTTTTGGTCAGCATAACATGAAAATCATAAGCTGCCGCTCCGGTAACCAGTGTAACAGTACGTGGTTTTGTAATTTCTTCATTACATGAGTCAAGTGCTGATTCAAGTTCATCACCCAAAGATCTCAGCAAACCAACTCCGTTTTCATACTGAGGATAATCCTCATAAAAATCTGTTGGAGGTAATTCCCGCTTTGCAAGAAGATAAAATTCGTCAGCAGGATATACCATCCTTGTGCCATACTTTTCAAGACATTCACTCTGTTTGGATTCAATTATATCTATTACGTCTCCTGCATTATTTTGATTAAAACACTCTAAAGGAAACAATCCTTCACGGTATTTAGTCAAACCAACAGGAACTACAGCAACTGATTGTATATTGGGCATTAAATCCGATAAATCATTAAGAGTTCTTACCAGTTCATCTCCGTCATTAACATTTGGACAACAAACGATCTGACAATTAATCATAAGTCCGCTGTCTGCAATCATTTTAAGATACTTTAATTTTTCTCCGGCAAAACGATTATTCATCATTTTGCATCTAAGTTCCGGATTAGTAGTATGAACAGAAATATTAATATTTAACCGCATATCAATAATACGTTGTATGTCCTCATCATTCAGGTTAGTTAATGTTACATAATTACCCTGCAAAAAAGACAATCTGGCATCATCATCTTTAAAATACAAAGTTTCACGCATATTCGGCGGCATTTGATCAATAAAACAAAATATGCATTTATTACTGCATGATCTCTTTTCATCCATAAGAAAAGAAGCAAATTCCATTCCTAAATCATCATATTCGGATTTTAAAATTGTTTTTTTATAAGAGTTGCCCTTTCGTTCAAGAATAAGTTCCACCTCATTATCGGCGGAATAAAACATATAATCGAGCACATCTGTAATTATATGACCATTAATGGAAATCAGAATGTCATCGGATTTTATTTTTGCACGATATGCAGGACTATGCTTGACAATTCCTGTTATTTTCACCGCCATAAAATCAATATCCTTTCTGAAGTCCAATTTAATTTTTTATAAAATTAGTGATATACATACAAAAAGCAGAGAAGGACTAATCCTCCTCTGCCCTTAAGCTAAGCCATTTGAATAGCAGAGGTAATACCGCTATTCCATTAACAGCTGATAATCAAAAATTATGCTTCCTTTTTGATTACTTCTACACCCTTATAATATCCGCAATTTTTACAAACCTTGTGAGGAGCTGTAAGCTCGCCGCAGTTTGAGCATCTGCAGAGCGCTGGTGCATCTAACTTCCATACAGCTGAACGTCTTTTATCACGTCTTGCTTTGGAAACCTTTCTCTTTGGTACTGCCATTCTGGCACCTCCTCTTTAGATAATAGATCAATTGCTATTCAGGAACAGTTACATTCGCCTTCATTCAAATCTTGTCCGCAAACGTAACACAAGCCCCTGCAGTCATCCCTGCAAAGAATCTTTGTAGGCAGCTGTAACAACAAATCTGAAATAGCTAATTCATTTAAATCAAGAGTATTATCTTTACACACAATATACTCATCATTATCTGTATTTGCGCCTTGAATCAGAATATGTTCAAATTTATACTCATACTCTCGATTAAATCCTTTAAGACATCTGTCACAAGAAAGGTTCATTGAAAATTTACTGATATAAGTAAGGGTAACGACGCCTGCACGATTTTCAACTTTTCCCTTAATTGCAATAGGTGAAGAAAATGACTTTAATACAGATAAATAAGATAAATCCTCAGGATTAATAGAAAAATCAAGATTTTTTACCTCTCCATCAATATCAAACAACTGTTTTAACTGTAAAATCATATTCGCACCTCAAACATCACAAACTTTATTATAACCTTTATAATAAAATTTGTCAATACTTTTTCTGTACTATTTAAAATTATTTAATGAATGCCTTTACCTTTGCAGGAAGTTCTTCAGGGTCGGCAGATACTGTAAATACAATTTTAATGTCCTTTGCAAGCATTGCTACTTTTTCAATCATATTTCCGAACGCTTCATAATCTCTGCCGCCGATTCTAAGAATTCCATCAACAAAGATTTCCTGAATATCATAATTTCCTGCAAGAACACCTGCAACAAAACCATAGAAAGCGTCATAACTATTGATACCATATTCTTCTGCATCAACAAGTCTTACTTTATGAGGAAGATCATAAGTAAGCTTCATACCTCTTTCGATACAAACAACATCGCCGGTTGCATTTTTAACAGATGATTCAATAGCGTCAACTAAAACTTTGGTTTTTCCTGTTCCTTTTTTTCCGGGAATTAAATTAATCATAACAAACTCCATTCCGTCCGTAAGGGACTTTTATTTTCTATATTTTAAATTTATTTTATTTTTGATTCAAGTTCAGCCTTCTGTGATTCATAACCTGGTTTTCCAAGCAAGGCAAACATATTTTTCTTATAGCTTTCAACTCCCGGCTGATTAAATGGGTTCACGCCAAGCATATATCCGGAAATTGCACATGCTTTTTCAAAGAAATAAACCATCTCACCGAAGTTTTCCTCATCAAGTCTGTCAACTTCAAGAACGATATTAGGAACACCGCCTTCAGTATGAGCCAGAACAGTTCCTTGAAATGCTTTTTTATTTACAACAGACATATTTTGATTTGTTAAGAAATTAAGTCCGTCAAGATTTTCCTTATCGTCTTCAAGGAACAGATCCTGCTTAGGTTCTAATATGTCAACGACTGTTTCAAACATTACTCTTGAACCGTCCTGAACAAACTGTCCCAAAGAATGCAAGTCAGTTGAAAAAGTAGCAGACGAAGGGAAAATACCTTTATGATCTTTACCCTCACTTTCGCCATACAACTGTTTCCACCATTCAGCCATCATAGTAAAGCTTGGGTCATAAGAAACAAGCATTTCAATACTTTTGCCTTTATTGTAAAGAATATTTCTCAAAGCGGCATAAGTATAACAATCATTTTTATCGTCGGATGAATATTTTTTCTTAGCAGACTCAGCGCCTTCCATAATCTTATCAATATCACAGCCGGCAACGGCAATAGGCAAAAGTCCTACAGCTGTAAGAACAGAAAAACGTCCTCCGATATCATCAGCAATCACAAATGTTTCATATCCTTCTGTATCTGAAAGCTCTTTAAGCGTTCCTTTTGCTTTATCAGTAGTGGCAAAAATTCTTGTCTTTGCTTCTTCTTTACCATATTTATCTTCGACAAGCTTCTTAAAGATACGGAATGCCAAAGCCGGTTCTGTTGTTGTACCGGATTTAGAGATAACATTTACACATATATCTTTTCCTTCACAAATTGAAAGGATTTCATTCAAATAAGTCGGACTGATATTATTTCCCACAAAATAGATATCAGGGGTATCTTTTTTCAAATTATTATAAAAAGGTGATTTGAGAAGCTCAATAGCAGCCCTTGCTCCAAGGTATGAACCGCCGATTCCTATAACAATAAGAACATCGGCTTTTTCTTGAATTCTTTGAGCAGCCTTCTTTATTCTTTCAAATTCGTCTTTGTCATAATCTTCAGGAAGGTTAACCCAACCAAGAAAATCATTTCCTAAACCGCTTCTGGATTCTAAAGTTTTATGGGCAGCAGAAACCAAAGGCGCAATAGCATCAAACTCATGTGACTGTACAAAAGGCTCAAGATATTTAGCGTTTAATTTAATAGCCATATCAATCAATTCCTTTCTGATTTTACTATGATAAATTATACTATATTTTTGTGAATATTTCAAGCAATTTAATCTTACATCTTAAGTTTTGTGCAATTTGCACAAAGCATTTGCATTTTAATTAAACAGATTTAACAAAATTCTTTTAAATGAGAATAAAAAAGAGTTCCTTCTTATTTCATCCTTGACAACAATTTCACCTTTTAAGATTTCATTTTCCCCAATTTTAAAAATTATCTCACCGACAGCGCTGTTTTCATCTGCGGGTGCTTCAATAATTTCCTTCTTATCAAACTGACAGGTAATCTGTGAATAAGATCCCTTTTGAATAACTATATTGGTTAAATTGATGATTTTAACTTCACATTCAAGCTGTTCACCGCCTTTTACTTTCACATTTTCAAGTACTTTTTCATCTATTTCAGGTTCATAAATTTCATAATTTGCAAAAGCAAAATCCATTAAGTTTTTTGCTTCAGAAAACTTAGTATTGTCATTACTGCTTCCCAATATAACTGAACATAAAGACATGTTGCCTCTTTTAGCCGTAGCAATCACGCATTCCCCCGATTCCTTTGACGCACATGATTTCAAACCGGTTATTCCCTTATATGTTCTGATAAGTCTATTGGTACTTACAAGCTCAACACCATTATTTCTTACATTATCCATCCATGTTGTAAAATAAGGAATCAACTCATTATATTTTAATATTTCAGCCGAAAGCAACGATAAGTCATATGCAGTAGAAACAGTTTTTTCACTTATTCCTGTACAATCCTCAAAGTATGTATTATGCATTCCGATACTTTCCGCTTTTTTATTCATAAGTTGAACAAAATCTTGCTCAGTCCCTCCGATTTTTTCAGCAAGAGCTATGCAGCCATCATTTGCATTACCTATAGTTATTGATTTTAAAAGCTCATCAACTGTTATTACTTCCCCGATATCAAGCCAAATTTGCGGTGATCCTTTTGAATTTGCATTAGCAGATACAGTTACTTTATCTTGCAATTTCAATTTATCTGCATTTATTTTATCAGCAGCAATAAGCAAAGTCATTAATTTAGCAAAATGAGATGCACTCATCTTTTCAGTTGAATTTTTTTCTGCTATGACAGTTCCTGTTGATATTTCAACCAAAATTGCCGACTTTGCAGAAATATCATTCATTACTGAATTGTCAGAAATTATTTCGGCCTGCACAGCCTGTGAATTAATATACGGCATACCGTCAGCCAAAGCACTTAACGAATTAAACCACGTAACTAAACAACAAATAACGATAATTGAACTTTTTTTGAAATTCATATTGATTCTCCTTAAATATTAATAAAGTGAATAATTCTATTCATTTTATTAATATTCAGCAAGTCCTAAAAATAGAAATAATATCAATAAGTATTCCTTGACAAAATATAAATGGGAGTAAAACTTATGGTTTTACTCCCAAGACTTTATTTATCAATTATTTCAATATAGCCTTTTATTATTTCAACGCACTTTTCATATGATATTTTGCTGGTATCAAGACAAAGATTATAATTCTTTGCATTTTCCCAATATTCACCCGTATAGTGATGATAATATTCGCTGCGCTCCTTATCAACTTTTTCAATAATCTTGCGGGCTTCTTTTTCATTTCCGCCATACATATCAATAAAATTTCTTATTGCAGTATCCATATCTGAATAAATAAAGACCTTTATAACATCGTTTCTGTCCTTTAAAATATGATCCGCACATCTTCCGACAATGACAGAAGGCTCTTTATCCGCAAGCTGTTTAATAACCTTTGCCTGATAATTAAAAAGATTTTCATCTGATATGAAATCCCTGTCATCCGGATTTAACAAGTCACCCTTATATACACCTTTGCGTCGAAAAAATCCACTTTTTATTTTTTCGTCCACCAATCCAAAAAAGCGTTCGTTAATACCACTTTCATCGCTTGCAAGCTTAATAAGTTCTCTGTCATAATATTTAATGCCCAACTCCTGCGACAGCATCTTACCAATAGTTTTTCCGCCGCTGCCCATTTTTCTTGCGATAGTAATAATTCGAGCCATAAAATCTACCTGCCTTTACTTTGGATTTTAATTGTTTATTCCCCGAGGTATGCTCTCTTAACTGATTCGTCATTAATGAGATCTGAGGCTTTACCCGAAAGTGCAATTTTACCGGTTTCAAGAACGTAAGCTCTGTCAGCAATCGAAAGGGCTTTTTTTGCATTTTGCTCAACAAGCAAAACTGTTGTGCCGCTTTCCCTGATAGACTGAATAATATCAAATATTTCGCTTACCAATATAGGAGATAATCCCATTGACGGTTCGTCCATAACTATAATTGATGGTCGGGACATCAGTGCCCTGCCCATTGCAAGCATTTGCTGCTCACCGCCTGAAAGTGTGCCTGCAATCTGAGATTTACGCTCAGCAAGACGTGGAAACCGCTCGTAAACCATATTTAAATCCTTAGATATACCGTCCTTATCTTTTCTTGTAAATGCACCCAGTTTCAGATTATCAAGTACGGTAAGGTTCTGAAAAATTCTACGTCCTTCAGGAACATGAGCAATTCCCATTTTAACAATTTTATGCGCCGGTGTTTTTGTTAATTCAACACCGTTAAACATAATTGAACCATGTTTTGCAGGAAGTAATCCTGTTATTGTATGAAGAGTCGTGGTCTTTCCCGCACCGTTTGCACCGATAAGAGCTATAACCTCACCTTTATTTACTTCAAAAGAAATTCCTTTTAATGCAGCAATCATTCCATAATTAACTGCAAGGTCCTTTATTTCCAAAAATGCCATTTGAATTCCTCCTTAATCTCCAAGATATGCCTTAATAACCTCAGGATTGCTTAGAACCTCTGAGGTTTCTCCCTCACAAAGGAGTCTGCCGAAATTAAGTACGGATAATCTTTCACAGATACCTGATACAAGGCTCATATCATGCTCAATAAGCAAAATTGTCATATCAAAATTATCTCTTACAAATCTGATTGTTTCCATAAGCTCCGCAGTTTCGTTCGGATTCATTCCTGCCGCAGGCTCATCAAGGAGAAGAAGCTTAGGCTGTGTAGCTAATGCACGAACAATTTCAAGTTCACGCTGTTTTCCATAAGGAAGCCCTGAAGCAAGAAAATCAGCTTCCTTATCAAGGTCAAATACTTTTAAAAGCTCTATTGCTTTTTTATCCATTTCTTTTTCTTTTCCAAAATAACGTGGAAGTCTGAAAATTCCCTCAGCCGTGCTGTATTTATAGTGATTCTGCAAACCTACCTTAACATTATCAATAACGCTAAGGTTGCTGAAAAGGCGAATATTCTGAAACGTACGGGCAATACCGCATCTGTTTATATGAATAGTATTTTTTCCGGTAATATTTTTTCCGTCAAGAATAATTGTGCCGTCTGTTGGTTTATAAACTCCTGTAAGTAAGTTAAATATAGTTGTTTTACCAGCACCGTTAGGTCCTATAAGACCATATAAAGAACCTTTTTCAATTTTAACGTTAAACTCATCTACAGCACGCAGTCCGCCAAATGATATACCCAGATTTTTTACTTCTAAAAGAGCCATAATTATTCAGCCTCCTTTACTTTATGTGAAACTATCCGTTTAAAGAAAGCTTTTGTTTTATCGGTATAATTCTCTATATAGGATTTGATGGTTGCATTGGAAGTCATAATCATCATAAGAATAAGAACAATTGAATAAATGAGCATACGATATCCGCTGATACTTCTCAGAAGTTCCGGCAAAAGCACAAGGACAACTGCTGCAATAACGCTTCCTCTAATATTCCCTATTCCGCCAAGAACTACAAACACCAAAATAAGAATGGATAAATTATAATCAAATTTTGAAGCCTGAAGCGTGTAATAATTATGTGAATACAAAGCACCTGCAATACCTGCCAAAAAGGCAGTAAGAGCAAAAGTTATAAGTTTATATTTAGTAATATTAAGTCCGACTGATTCAGCAGCAATTCTATTATCTCTGATTGCCATAACTGCCCGTCCTGTACGTGAATTAATAAAGTTGTATGAGATAATAAGCGTTAACATCAGCAATATAAATGAAATAATAAACGTCGAATCGTTTGGCGTTCCACTGATGCCCAATGCACCGTTAATAATAGCTTTTCCGTCAGCGGCAAGCCCCATATCGCTTGCACTTTTCAATGAAATATGAATCCCTTCTGAATCATATCCGAAATAAATTGCAGCGAAAACATTTTTTATGATTTCTCCGAATGCAAGTGTTACAATTGCAAGATAATCTCCTCTTAGACGCAGAACAGGAATTCCTATAATTATACCGAAAACTGCGGCACAAATTCCACCGACAATCAAAGCTAATGGAAATCGTATTAAAGAAGACGATATTGATTCAGCAGTAGAAATAGAGAAGATTGCACTTGAATAAGCGCCGATACACATGAAGCCTGCCTGACCAAGGCTAAGTTCACCTAAAATTCCAACAGTAAGATTAAGTGATACTGCCAGAATTGAATATACACACAACGGAACAAGCAAATCCTTAAGCATGCTTGAGATATTGCCTGTAAAAACAAGGGTTTGCATTACAGCAAAAGCTGCAATTACAATACCATAAGTTATAAAGCTTTTACGAGTCTGTGGTTTTAATATTTTAGATTTCATCCGAAAACCGTTCCTTTCAGATATATTTAAACTTTTTCGTTTACTTTTTTACCGAGAATACCGGTAGGCTTAATCATAAGTACAAGTATCAAAACGGCAAAAACAATAGCGTCAGCCAATTGAGGAGAAATATAAGCTCTGCCTATGATTTCAATAACTCCGATAAGTATTCCGCCGATCATTGCACCGGGTATTGAACCTATTCCTCCGAAAACAGCTGCAACAAAAGCTTTAATTCCCGGCATTGCTCCGGTTGTATTTGAAAGTGTCGGATACGCTGAACACAACATCACTCCTGCAACAGCGGCTAAACCTGAACCTATGGCAAAGGTAAGTGAAATTGTTCTGTTTATATTTACACCCATAAGCTGTGCAGCATTTTTATCTTCCGAAACAGCAAGCATTGCACGCCCGCTTTTCGTTTTATTAATAAACAATGAAAGACAGATAACAATTAACAATGAGACAATAATGGCAACTGATGTTTCTCCGGCAATAACAATCTGACCATCAAAAAGCTTCAGACTCGGAACATTAACTACAGATGTAAAATTTACAGGTCTTGCACCAAAAATCAATAATGCAATGTTTTGCAGAAAATAGCTTACTCCGATAGCTGTAATAAGTACGGCAAGAGATGTTGCCTGACGAAGCGGTTTATACGCTACCTTTTCAATTACAACGCCAAGCACCGTACAGGCTATAATTGCCAGAAATATAGAGATCCATGGATTAAGACTTAGCGAGGTCATTGATATGAACACCACATATCCGCCAATCATAATTACATCGCCATGGGCAAAATTAAGCATTTTGGCGATTCCGTAAACCAGTGTATAGCCCAGGGCTATAACTGCATAAATACTTCCAAGACTGATTCCGTTTATAAGATTATTTAAAAATCCCATAGAGAACATCCCTTCTTTTTATGAGTTTAACAGCAGCAAAACTTCACAGTTTATTTATGCAACAGTGTGAAGTTTTAAATATATTTAAAATTATACCACATTTTTATTATAATTGCAACTAAAATAAGCAAAAAAACCGACGGTTAAATACATCATATTGTCAAAAGGAAAAACTCATTTTCCACAAAACAACATGTTTATAAACACCGCCGGTTAAAACATTTTATTTTATTGTAAGATTATTAGTCAAGTGCTGAATATGAACCGTTTTTAATTACAACAGCTTTAGGATTTTTAGAAACTTCGCCTGTTGAAGCCCATTTCATTCCGTTTCCTGTAAGTCCATCATATGAGAAGCCGTCTTTTGCTATAGCAGCAGTAAGTTTTTCGCAGATTTCCTTAGCATCCATATCTCCGGTAATTTTTTCACTTTCAATAAGCTTAGCAATAACGTTAATTCCATCATAAGCATCAGCGGCAAATTGATTAGGAATTTCATCGTTATAAGCAGCTTTGTAAGCTGTAACAAATTTTTGTGTAGCATCATCCTTAGCGTCAGCTGCAAATGGTGTAAGAAGCATTACACCCTCTGCAAGAGATGTATCAAAGTTCTTAATTCCGAGGAGTCCGTCAAGGCCATCGCATCCGAAGAACTTAGGTTCAAATCCGGCAGCTTTGCTCTGTGTAAGAATAAGAGAAGCCTGCTGATAATAAATCGGAAGGAAAACAAGTTCAGCACCAGCTGATTTTGCAGCACTGATTTGTGCAGAGAAGTCAGTTTTACTATCCTTGGTGAAAGACTGTTCAGTTACCAATTCAAGTCCCTTGACCTCTGCCTCTGCCTTAAATGTGTTATAAATTCCTGTTGAATAAGTATCAGAGCTGTCATAAATTACAGCTATTTTTTTTGCAACATTATTATCTGCAATATAGTCAGCTGATCCTTTTCCCTGGTTAGAGTCGGTAAAACAAACCTGGAAGCAGTTATCATTTTTAATAACATCATCAGCTGAAGCGGACGGTGTTAACTGGAATATGTTATCTGATTTTGATTTTTCAATTATCGCAAGTGTTGAGCCTGTTGTTACGTCGCCAAGCATAATCTGCATTCCTTTATCCTTAAGCGAATTATAAGCATTAACAGACTTGTCACCTGAGTCAGCTTCATCATCTTCGAAAACAAGCTTAAGCTTTTGACCGTTAATTCCGCCTTTGTCGTTTATTTCCTTGACAGCAAGTTCAGCCGCATTTTTAACAGCATTTCCATACTGTGCTGCATCTCCCGTAAGAGGTCCGCTTCCACCTATTACGATTTCATCGCTTTTCTTTGCATCATTACCGCATCCTGCAAGACAGGTTGCAGTTAAAGCAGAAGCAATTGCAAATGTGATAATCTTTTTGATTTTCATGTTATTTCACTCCTTAAAAAAATCCACAATTTCTTATGGTTAATTTATAATATACCATTAATACAAAACTTTTGTCAATATCAAATTATACAAATTTATATAAAAATTTGATATTTTATTTAATATTTTTAATAAAATAATGTTTTTATATGAAAAAATACGATAAAAACCGGTCAGATACTATTTTTCTTTTTAAGAACGACTACTGTTTCTATACCCGTTGTATGAGGAAACATATCCACAGGCTGAATAAATTCGGCTTTATATCCTATTTTCTTAAGAAGCCGCAAATCTCTTGCCAAGGTTTCTATTTTACATGACACATACACTACTCTTTCTGGAGAAAGTTTTTTGAGAGAATAAAGAAATCTTTTATCTGAACCGGCACGTGGAGGATCCATTATAACTACATCTGCTTTTTTATTTGTATTTGCATATTCCTCAATGAACTGACCTGCATCACAATTATAAAAAGTTATATTTTTAATATCGTTGAGTTTTGCATTAGAAACAGCATCTTTGCAAGCAGATTGGTTTAATTCCACCCCAATAACCTCTTTAACATAAGGTGCACAAATAATTCCTATAGTTCCCGTTCCGCAATAAGCATCAATTATTGTATCAGATTTTTTTAATGCCGCTCTTTCTGTAACGATATTATACAGCTTTTCAGTCTGAATAGGATTAACCTGATAAAACGACTGTGATGAAATCCTGAATTTATGACCGCATATAATGTCTTCTATATATCCCTTACCATACAGTATATATTCCTTATTTCCCAAGGTCAGGGGCAATGGATTGGTACAAACGTTTTGAACAATAGTTGTTATTTCAGGACATTTTTTTATCAAAGCATTAACAAATTGTTTTTTAGAAGGAATGATAGGAGTTGATGTAACAATACATAGCATTATCTCTCCGGTGTGAAGCCCATTTCTGAATAGCACATGGCGTATAAGGCCTTTTCCGCTTTTCTCATCATAAGGCATTATTTTAAATGACTTCATAAGCTGCTTAAATACAGACACAACATATTGAGATTCTTTACTTTCCAGCTTGCAATCGTCAACTGCAACCATATTACCTGATGAAGATTGATATACTCCTGACAGGATTTCATTCTTTTTTATTCTTCTAAAAACCGTTTGAACCTTATTTCTGTAATTGTATGGTGTTTCCATTGGAACAATTAAACTCACATCTGCAAATTGTGAAAGCATACGCCGGGCTTTATCTTGTTTCCACTGAATTTGTTGATCATATGGCATATCAAGCTGACATCCGCCGCATCTTTTGAAATGTTTACACATTCTTTTTGTATTGGCTTTACTGTTATTCATCATTTTCACTTCCGATCGAACTAATAATAAAAGCATAACACACTCATTATGTAATGTCAAATTGACTATTTTTTTCTCAATAATTTATGAAATTAGTCAATTTACATTAATGTTTATTTATGATATACTGAGTTGTAATCATTTTAAAAATTAATTTTGAAAGGATGAGATTTATATGTTAAAGAAATCAAAGAGAAAACGTCTTGTTTCATTTGTATTATCATTAAGCTTGATTTTTACAATTGTTCCTCAGACTATTCTCTATTCAAGTGCCGATAATTTAATGTTTGAAGCTGAATATGCAACAATATCAGAAAGTGGAGTCAATATTAGAAATGATTCCTCAGCTTCCGGCGGAAAAGTTGTAGGACAATTTAGCAGCTCCGACAGCAAAGTCACCTTTTCTGTCAATATAAGCGAGTCAGATTACTATGATATAATTGTTAACAGCAAGGGCATCGGGTCTGATAAAGTTAATAACTTAGTAGTTAACAATTCAAATGTAGGCACATTTTCATCAATCAATAATGTTTTTTCTGAAGCTACTGTCAGAAATGTTTTTCTGCAAAAGGGTGAAAACAGCATTGCAGTAACTAAAAGCTGGGGTTATATACACCTTGATTACATAAGGATCGTGCAGCATGATATCAATACTTCTAGTAAATATGAAGTTTCCAAGGAACTGATAAATCCGAACGCAACAGATTCTGCAAAACGTTTAATGAGTTTTATTTGCGATAACTATGGCAAGAATGTTCTTTCAGGTCAGCAAGCAGATAATGGATATCAAAGCAATGAGGTAATTGCAATAAAAAATGCTACGGGAAAATCACCTGCAATTATAGGTCTTGATTTACTTGATTATTCTTTATCAAGTGTTACACAGCATAATGGAAGAGGAAAATCTATAGAAAAAGCCATTGATGTTGCAAATTCCGGAGGCATTGTTACCATGTGCTGGCACTGGAGAATGTATGACGAGTATCTTTTAGATGGTAATGATAACGGCAATCCTCGTTGGTGGGGAGCTTTTTACACCAAAAATATTGATACAAATAAATTTAATTTTGCAAAAATCATGAATGATACTACTTGTAAAGAATATCAACTCATTCTTAAAGACATTGATTATGCGGCTGAACAGTTGAAAAAGCTGCAGGATAATGATATTCCTGTTCTTTTCAGACCATTGCATGAAGCAAGCGGAGGTTGGTTCTGGTGGGGTTCCGGCGGTTCAGAACCATACAAAAAACTGTGGAAGCTTTTATATGATCGCTTAACCAACTATCATGGTCTTAATAATTTAATTTGGGTATGGAACGGACAAAGTGCTTCATGGTATCCCGGTGATGATTATTGTGATATTGTAGGTGAAGATATTTATCCCGGAACTCATCAATATGCACCTCAGTCAACTAAATTTTTAGAGGCGTCTAATTATTCTAATAAAAATAAGGTCGTAGCACTTTCAGAAAACGGATGTCTCTTTGACACTGATCAAGCATTAGACGCAGGAACATTATGGAGTTGGTTTTGTACTTGGGGAGGAAGCTTTGCTTCAAACGGCGACACAATATCAACACAATACACAGAACTTGACATGTGGAAAAAAGTATATCAGCATGAAAATGTAATTACACTTGATGAATTACCCGATCTAAAAAATTATCCATTTGAAGTTGCTGTAACCGGCGCACCTGAATATGTGTCAACAAACCTGACATTAACAGGAATAATCGGAGCAAACGCATATTTCACAGTACCTGAAGGATATGTAAACAACAACTATAAGGTAGAAGCAGTGATCACAGCCAAGGGAATAAATGAAACAAGAATAAGCCTTGACAAGAATAATACGAAAACAATAAACGGACAAAAAACATATGTATTTACTATACCGGTAAAATCATGTGATATGTCAAAGAGATACAGCGTAAAGCTTGTGGTAAGCACAGCAGGAGGAAAGGAAGTAGCATCAACAGCAACATCGTCCCTGAAGCTGAATTCATTTGCAGCATCACTGGGAAGCATAGGAAATGCAGAAGAAAAAGCATTTGCGCAGGCAATACAGACATACGGATATTATTCACAGAAGCTGTTCAATACAACAGAAACATTACCGAAGGTAACACTGTTGGATTTAAGTGATGTAACATACAGAACAGTAAGAAGCTATGCAACATCAATAAAAGCATACAACGGAACTAAAAAAGGAAATATATCAGGTGCATCATTGTATCTTGATTCAGGCACAGGAATCAGAAGCTATGTAACAGATTTGTCGGGAGTAGATACAAACAACCTGTATATGCAGTATACAGCCAACGGAGTAACAGAAAGAGTAAAGGCAAAGTACTCAGCAGATAAACAGGCATACTACGGAGAAATACCTGATATAGCAGCAGATAAGCTGTCAACAATGTATGAGATCAGTTTCTGTGAAGGAACAACACCGATAACAGATACAGTAAAATACGGAGCATACTCATACATATACTCAACACTGAGAACTTCTGCATCAGAAGACACACAGAATCTTGT
>JAHZHC010000005.1 GCA_019420505.1 Ruminococcus sp. | reverse complement strand
CATACATATACTCAACACTGAGAACTTCTGCATCAGAAGACACACAGAATCTTGTTAAAGCTCTTTACAAATATTCTGTTGCTGCTGAGGCAATGGTAAAATAGTATATTTAAACAAATTTAACAGACAGACTGATAATCAGTCTGTCTGTTTTTATGTAAAAAATTCTGATACTATAATATAAACAAAAGTCAGCACCAACGATATACTGAACAGTTTATTTATAATCATAATAATTATTACAAAAGCAAATGCTATTATAAAAATTATTCTAATTAATCTTGCGGCAGGTGCGTCATTTAAAACCTTTGATATTATTCTTCCACCATCAAAGTATTTTACAGGCATAAGATTAAATAATCCAAAAAACAAATTAGCAGATGCAAAACAATTAAAATCATTTAAGATCACAACCGTCAGACAGCAACAAAGAATATTAACAGCACAACCGGCAAATAAAATTGCTATTTCAACGGAATCAGATAAAAAAATATTTTTACTGTTTTTTATTTTAATCCCGCCTCCGTACAAAACTATTTCATCCGGATATTGTGAAAACAAATACATACATATAAGATGACCGGCTTCATGCAAAAAACAACAAATCAGAGCCATTATTAATTCAATGGATATAATATTCTGACATAAAGAAATCAGTGCAACAACTGCAAAAAAACTAAAAGAAATTTTGACTTTTAACTGCCGTATTTTAAAGTAAAGCATAATATCACCATTAAATTTTATGCTTGTACAAATAAAATATTCATATTAAAATAAAAATCAGCTCTCACTATTTGTGAGAGCTTGAAGGATCAGCATCCGCCGTCATCTTTTTTAATTTTAAAAATCATTCTTAAAATACCGGATAGTACTTTAGGACTTTTTACTACTACAACCTTCATAAGTAAAACCTCCAAAAATGTAATACTACATATTATGCATTTTAAGAAATATTGTTAATCAATTTAGAACGGACAACTAATAATTTACCAAATATGAAGGATATATCGGCTTTTTCATTAATTATAATATTTGATATTCCCAAAGGAAAACTGCTTGATAAAGTAATATTATCAGTAGTATATTTCGTGCCCTTTATTGTTAATCCCTTTACTTCGTCTGTATAAGAAAACAATGACAAAGAATAATTATCTTTATATTTAAATTCATAATTCCCCGGATTTAACAGGGTGACAATTTCAGACTCAGAAATCAAATTACCTACAGAATTATTTTCTGCTATAAAAGCAAGTGCTTGAATATTACTGAACATATGATCAAAGCGTCCACCGAAAGCACCGTAAATATCAATATTTTTATATCCCCTGTTTATTGCTTCCTTAACAGCAAGTAATAAATCCGTATCATCTTTTTCCTTAGGAAAAACAAATTTTTCTTTGATATTTTCAGGAATAAACCCGAGTGAATCATAATCTCCGATAATAATATCAGGTTTTACTCCTATTTTTTCGGCATAAATATAGCCGCTGTCGGCACAAATTACGAAAGATCTTTTTACTTCATCTAAATCAATGAATGACAGATCATCATCGATCCTTCCACCTGTAAAAACTACGCATTTACACATTATTTATGCTCCCATTCCCTCAACTGTTTTGCTGCTTCATACATAGTAATATAATTTTCGTGCCTGGTTTCAGGTATATCACCTTTGTTTACAGCATTAATAACAGCACAGCCTTTTTCTTTGGTATGACTGCAATTTTGAAATTTGCATTTACCAAAATATTTTCTAAACTCGACAAAACATTCGGCAAGCTCGTCCTTAAAAATAATATCATACCTATTTGTATCAAAAGATGAAAAACCCGGGGTATCAGCCACATAACCGCCATCTTTCAGACTGTAAAGCTGAACATGCCGTGTAGTATGTTTTCCTCTGCCTAATTTCTGACTGATTTCACCGGTTGGTAAATTCAATTCGGGAAATATATTATTAAGCAGAGAAGACTTCCCTACTCCTGTATTTCCTGTAAAAGCAGAAATTTTATTCTGCAATGCATTTTTAACGTTTTCAGAACCATAACCCGAAATATTATCAACTTCAAAAACATCTATACCGCATTTTTTATATATTTTTGAAAATGGTTTAAAGTCTTGTTTGTCTATCTTAGTAAAAACAATAATCGGTTTTATTCCTTTATGTTCGGCAACAGCAATAAATTTATCGAGAAGCAGAAGATTAGGCTGAGGTTCACAGGTTGAAACCACAAAAACCAACACATCAAGATTTGCCAAAGGAGGTCTTATTATAGCCGATTTTCTATCATATATTTTTTCGATTACAGGAGTATTTTCCTGAAAGGATATTTCAACTTTATCGCCGCAGAAAGGTGAAATACCGTTTTTTCTGAAAATTCCTCTTGCTTTGCATTCATATATACCATCGGGAGCTTCTACTGTGTAGATGCCCCCGATAGCTTTAATTATAATTCCGTTCATTATATTCATTATATCAATTTATTGTGCGTTTGAGGATTGATTATTATCTACTGGTGCAGCTGATTCCTCAGGAGTCTGTGTAACCGGCTGAGTAGTTGGCTGAGGAGATGATATTGACTGTAATTCACTTGTTTTTAATTCACCGTCAAGATTATACGTACCGTTTTCATAGTCAACAACGTATCTTGCATAATTGCTTACACTTTGATATGTTGAAGAATTGGTAATCTTAACACTCAGAGTTTCGGATTTTTTACCGCTGATATTAATGTTTATATTTGAACCCGCAACCTGTGCGCCATCTGTAATACTTTGCGTTTGAATTACATTACCGTCACGATACACTTCAATAACATATGATCCCCAAATATTATTAGGCATTGGCATACTGATCGTTAAGCTTTGTGTTTCAGCTTCACCTGTTGAAATAAATATGGTAACAACAGTACCCTTTGATACAAACTGACCTCCGGCTATTGACTGTTCAATTACTTTACCCTTATCTCCTTCATGAGCAATTTCTTCAATTTGATATTCAAGTTTATTTTCAGTCAGCTTTGCAATTGCTTTTTCTTTTGTTAAACCTATAACGCTTGGTACCTTTAAATCAGATTCAAAAGGACCTTTACTTACTATTACTAAAACTTCCGAATTTGATGCTGCTTCCTGTCCTGCACTTGGTTCTGTTCTTATAACAACACCTTTAGCGACATCGTTATCATAAGTTTCTCTTAACACCGGAGTAAATCCGGCACTTGTTAACTCACTCTCAGCTATTTCTGATTGCTTGTTTTTTACGTCCGGTACAGGAATCATGCGTTTTCCCCGGCTGACCTTTAATGCTAAAGTATATCCCTCACGGACAAGTGTTCCTGCCGTTTGTCCTTGCTCAAATATTACACCCTCATCATATTCATCGTTATACTCTTCCGTTTTTTCAAACTTAAGTCTTCCTGAATATTCTTGTTCTACTTCAACAATATTACGTCCCACAAAATTTTTAATCTCAACATTTCCGGTATGAGTTTTAGAAGAACTGAAATTAGATATTACAAAATAAGCAATCAACACAGCAGCTATAATAACTACAGCAACTGTAACTGCCATTAAGATAGGAACTACATAGGAACGCTTATTTTCTTCCTCTTCATCTTCCGCCTCTTCATAATATTCATCAGCTATATTATTTGCCTGCAATGATGAAACCTCTTCAGGTCTTGCATCAAAATTATTTCTATATCCGAAAACTACTGACTGATCTACTTTAAATCTATCAATATCCTTAATCATTTCAGCAGCAGACTGATATCTTCTTGCCGGTTCATGTTCCATTGCATGAATCACTATTTCCTCTAACGCTTCTGGAATCGATGGCATAATGTCACGAGGCGGAACCGCATTTTCTTCCATGTGCTTCAAAGCAATAGCAACCGGATTATCACCGTCAAAAGGTTTTTTGCCGGTAAGCATTTCATAAAGCATTACACCGACAGAATAAATATCACTACGTTCATCTGTCATATCTCCCCTTGCTTGTTCCGGAGAAATATAATGAACAGAACCTATTGTTTTATCTGATAATGTTTTTCCGTCAATTCTTGCAAATCTGGCGATTCCAAAATCCATGACCTTAATTGTTCCGTCAGAGAACAACATAATATTCTGCGGTTTAATATCTCTGTGGACTATTCCCTTATCATGTGCATGCTGAAGAGCTCTCAGAATCTGTGTAACAAAATGCAATGCGTCCTTCCATCTGAGAACACCCTGCTGGTCGATAAATTCTTTGAGAGTTATTCCATCAATGTATTCCATAACAATAAACTGAATTTCATCAGTAAATCCAACATCATAAATCTTTACAATATTAGGATGTGAAAGAAGAGCAATAGCCTTGCTTTCATTACGAAATCTTCTTAAAAATTCCTCACTGTTTGAAAATTCATCTTTTAGAATTTTTACTGCAACAGTGCGGTTTTCCATAACATCAATAGCCTTATAAACGTCAGCCATTCCTCCGACACCAATTAGTTCAGTGATTTCATAACGTCCGTCAAGCTTTCTGCCAATATTAGAATCCATTTATTTCAACTCCTAAAATATTTTACTTTGTTAATTGGCGATTAATGCCACTGTTATATTATCTCTGCCACCTTGATCGTTAGCGTAGTTTATTAAATTTGAAGCGGCATCATCTAAATTTTTACCATATACAAAATCATATAAAATCTGATCGCTGCAATAATTCGACAGACCATCCGAACACAATATCAGGGCGAAATTACCGCTTTGTTCAAATTCAAAATAATCCACTTCTACGTCATCTTCAACACCTAATGCCCTGGTTATAACATTTTTCAGTTTGTGGTTCTTTTGTTCTTCCTTCGTTATAACACCCTGCTCGTACAATGCCTGAACATAAGTATGATCTGTAGTTATCTGAGAAATACCCTCATCATTAAGCAAATATGCCCTGCTGTCCCCGACGCTTACAACATAACAATGTTTATTATAAACCAGCGCCGCCACACAGGTAGTTCCCATTCCATTTTTATCAATATCTTCTTTACTTTTTTCAAACACGATGGTATTGGCTGCGTGAACTGCCGAAAGCATAAGGTTTCTTATGCTATTTGAATCAGCATCAATCCTGAACCCTGACATAATTCTGTTAAATATGTTAGTCACTGCTACCTCGCTGGCCACACCACCGGATTTAGCTCCTCCCATTCCGTCACAAACAACGGAAATTGAAACATTTTCATCAATAAAATCTGATAAAACCGCATCTTGATTTTCTTCTCTTTTCTTTCCTATATCGGTTTTATATGCTAAAAACATGCAGTCCACCTCCCTTTAAAAATCCTACACATAATTATATCTCATATTCTCGTCTTAATTGTCCGCAGGCTGCGTCAATATCAGCTCCGAGAGTTCTTCTGACAGTAGCATTTATTCCAAGTTCTTCAAGGTATTTTTGAAATCTGTATGCTGATTTCCTATCAGATTTAAAATTTCTTTCTTTAATTTTATTAACCGGTATAATATTTACATGGCAAATAAAGTTCTTTAATAGACTATACAGCTTTTGGGCATCATTATATGAATCATTATGACCGTCAATCAGCGCATATTCAAAAGAAATGCGTCGTCCGGTTGTATCAAAATAGTTATGACATGCTTTTAGCAATTCATTTATATCATATCTGTCATTAACCGGCATTATTTCGCTTCGTGCTGCATTATCAGCTGCATGAAGCGAGATTGACAAGGTCAGTCCCAGTTTAAGCTTAGCCAATTCATAAATTTTAGGAACTAAACCGCAGGTTGAAAGAGAAACATGCCTTAATGAAATATTAGCTCCGTCAGCACAAGAGAGCAGCGTCAAAAAATTAATTACATTATCATAATTATCTAACGGTTCCCCTATTCCCATCAGAACTACGCCTGAAATATGACGTCCGCTGTCACGTTCCGACTCATAAATTTGAAGCAGCATTTCTGACGCTGACAAATTTCTTTTAAAACCTGCAATAGTTGATGCGCAAAATTTACATCCCATTTTACATCCAACCTGTGTAGAAACACACAATGTATTTCCATGGTTATATTCCATCAACACAGATTCAATATGATTGCCGTCTTCAAGCTCATATAGATATTTTACAGTATTATCATTATTAGATTCAAGTCTTTTACATATAAATAGTGATTTTATACAAAAAATATTGTCAAGTTTATCTCTGAGTTGTGCAGAAATGTTAGTCATTTCAGTGAATTTTTGTACTCGCTTACAATGAAGCCAATTAAAGATCTGTTTTGCACGAAATGGCTTTTCACCCAAATCTGAAATAATATCAATCAACTCGTTTTGAGTTAATGATAGAATATCTATTTTTCCGTTTTGGTCTTTATTTATCAAAATATCACCTCGATTTAATCATCTTAGCAATAAAGAAGCCATCCGAATTATATTTATCCGGGGTAATAGTAATTTTAAATCCACATTCTTTTCCGAAAAGTTTTTCATCAAGATTACAAGGCATGAAATCCTGATGATTCTTTAAAAATCTATTAACCACATCATCATTTTCCGTTCTTGAAAGAGTACAGGTTGAATAAACAAGCACCCCGCCTTTTTTTACGTACTGAGATGAAGTATCAAGTATATTATATTGAATTTCAGGCAGTTTTATAAAATCATCTGAATTCTTATATTTAATTTCAGGCTTTCTTCTTATTACTCCCAGGCCGGAACACGGTACATCACACAGCACCCTATCTGCTGAAGGTATTGACGGATTATAAGCTTTACCATTATTGGTGTCAGCTGAAATAATTGATAATCCAAGCCTTTCTGCGCCCTGCCGTATAAGCTTTACTCTGTTTTCATGCAGATCAAAAGCAAATACAGAACCTTTATTATTCATCATTTCAGCAAGTGTAAAAGCTTTTCCTCCGGGGGCTGAACAGATATCAAGGACAATATCGCCTTTCTGAGGATCGACTGCAGCACAGCATAACTGACTTGAAACATCCTGAACATGAAGCAGACCATTTTTATATTGCTTCATAGATTCTACCGATCCGCTTGAAAAAATATTTAAAGCATTTGAAATATTTTGATTAATTTCAGATCCTATATTACAAGAATCCAATTCCCTTTTTAGGTTTTCTGCCGAGCATCTTAAAGTATTGACCTTGACAGTAGTCGGAGCTTGTCCCAACGAAGTTTTCAACATTGAAAGCGCAACATCACTGCTATATTCATTAATCCATTTTTTCACCAGCCATTCAGGGCAGGAATATTCAACAGACAAATCTGATATTTTATTCCCGACGAATGGAATTTGCTTATCATCTCTTATAAAACTGCGAAGAAGTCCGTTTACAAAACCGCTTACAGCCGGATTTCTATTATCTTTTGCAAGTTTAACACATTCATCTACCGCCGCAGAATCAGGTACAGAATCCATATAACAAAGCTGATAAATACCCATTCTGAGTATGTTCAGTATTTCTATATTAAGCTTGTCAGAAGGACGATTAGAATATTTTCTTATTACAGCATCCAAAGTTATTTTACGCTCCAAAACACCATAAAACAATGCTGACGCAAATTTTTTGTCCTGAACACTAAGATCAGACTTTGAAAGACCGTCGTCAAGCAATATGTTAGAATATGATAAATTTTTTTCAAGCTTAGTTAATAGTTTTAAAACGATTTTACGGGCATTACCCATGATTTATTAAACAACTCCTAAAAAATATCACGTCAAGAAAATAACTTGACGCAGTTTCTTTGTGCCATAGCCGCCGGAATCAGTGTAAAAACATTAACTTGACACTTCATCCAAGAATAGTACCTTCAGAAACAGGCTTTCCTCTGAGATAATCCGATGTCTTCATACGCTTAGAACCTTCTGCCTGGATTTCAACAAACTTTATTACCCCGTCAGAACAAGCAACTGAAAAATCCTTTGGGTTCAAGATTTCACCGGGATGTCTTCCGGTAGGTATATTTGAAACAATTTCAGATTTATAAATTTTTAATCTCTTTCCATTAAGGATTGTTACAGCACATGGCCAATCAGACAGTCCGCAAATTTTTTTATGAACCTTTCTTACCGGCTGTGAAAAATCAAGCATACACATTTCTTTAGAAAGCATTGGTGCATACGTAGCCAAACTTTCATCTTGTTTTTCCGGTACAACAGATCCTTCTTCAAGTACATCAAGTGTTTTGATTATCATTTCTGCACCTAATTCAGAAAGACGGTCAAAAAGTTCTGCTGCTGTTTCATTTTCACCTATTTTTACGGATTTTTTTAAAAGCATGTCACCTGTATCAAGTCCTTTTCCCATAAGCATTGTTGTTATGCCGGTTTCCTTTTCATCATTAAGTACAGCCCATTGGATTGGCCCTGCGCCACGATATTTAGGAAGTAAAGAACCATGGATATTTACACACCCATACCTAGGAATGTTAAGCACCTCTTCAGGCAATATTTTACCGTATGCAGCAACCACAATACAGTCAGGATTAATTTGCTTTATAATATCAATATACTCTTCACCATTGTTTTTTAAGCTTTGAGGCTGATAAACCTGAGTTTTATGTTCTTCAGCGAGAACTTTAACCGGAGGAGGAGCAAGCTTATATCCCCTGCCCTTTGGTTTGTCCGGCTGTGTGAATACAGCTGAGACATTATGTTTAAGATAAAGCGCTTTTAATGCGGGAACTGCAAAATCAGGTGTTCCCATAAATATTATATTCATAAGATGTCCTCACTTATGCAACTATTCTTCTACATCTACAAATTCTTCTGCAATATCAATGAACAGCTGTCCGTCAAGATGTTCTGTTTCATGACATACCGCCTGAGCAAACAAATCGCTCACTACTTTTTCATACCAGTTGCCATGTCTGTCCTGAGCTTTAAACTTAACCTTAATCGGACGGATAACATATCCCCATTCACCCGGACATGATAAACAGCCTTCTATAACCTTATGAGTTTCTTCAGATTTTTCGAGAATTTCAGGATTAATAAGTTCACAAACTCCCTCGCCAGCATCAATTATTACTGCCCTTCTCAGAATACCTACCTGAGGGGCAGCAAGACCGGCGCCCTGTGCTTTTTCTAAAGTTTCTGCCATATCATCAAGTAAAGTCCACAGCTTTTCATCAAATTTTTCAACCGGCTTGCAAACTTTTCTTAAAATATCGTCTCTTTTATTTACAATATTTCTTATTGCCATAAGACATCTTTCCTTTCTATAATCCTATATCGCCATTAATATCAGCTGTAATTCTTACAAGACCAAAATCTTTATTTTTATAAAATTCCAACAGCAAATCTTTTATCATTTCTCTGAATACACTTGAATTTTTGCATTTCAGTATTAATCTGTATCGGTATTTATTATTAATTCTTTCAATAGTACATGGAACGGGTCCCAAAGCTCTTAAAGGAATTTTAATTTCATTTTTTCTAATATATTCTTTCATTTGCTTTACAAACCAGTCAGAAGCCATAATTGCTTTACTTTCCAACTGACTTGAAAAACAAATAACACATATATCACAATATGGAGGATAAGTTAATGCATGACGAAGTGCAATTTCCTGATTATAAAACTCGTCATAATTTTGCTCAGCGGCAAGATTTATTACATAATGATCAGGCACAAAGGTTTGAATATATGCAAATCCGGGTTTATCGCCTCTGCCACTTCTTCCCGAAACCTGTGTTAACAAGGAAAATGTTCTTTCATAGCTTCTGAAATCACCGGTAAAAAGTGCTTTATCAACAGAAATGACACCAACAAAAGTCACATTGGGGAAATTAAGACCCTTGGCTATCATTTGAGTTCCTAAAAGTATATCATATTCTCCGTTTTCAAATGCTCTGAAATTTTCTTCATATGAATATTTAGAAAAAGTAGTGTCAGCATCCATTCTAAGCAGCTTTACATCAGGAAACAAGTTTTCAAGTTCATTTTCCACACGCTGAGTACCTGCTCCGCTATTATGCAGATGATCAGAACCGCATTCCGGACACTTTCCTGTGTTATCCATAGTATAACCGCAATAATGACACATCAATTTATCATTCTTTTTATGATAAGTTAAAGCAATATTGCAATTTGGGCAAGAAATCGGCTGTTTACACTCCAGACAAGATATATAAGTATTAAATCCTCGTCTGTTCAGCAGCAAAATAACTTGCTCTTTTTTATTCAGAGTTTCACGTATTTTATCAATCAGCTTTCTGCTGAATAAGCTATTATTACCCGATTCTGCCTCATGCTGCATATCAATTACATCAACCTGAGGAAGTCTGGCATCAGAATACCTTTCTTTCAGCTCAAACAGGTGAAATCTTCCGTTTTTAGCAAAATAAAAGCTTTCAAGTGACGGAGTAGCAGAAGCCATAAGCAAAACACAGTTATTATATCCGCAGCGTTGAATTGCAACATCTCTTGCATGATATCTCGGAGAATTCTCCGATTTATAAGTATGCTCTCCCTCTTCATCCATAATAATAACACCGATATTTGAAAGCGGCGCAAAGATTGCACTTCTTGTTCCTATAACTATTTTTGCATCACCGTTTTTAATTCTTTTGAACTCATCCATTCTCTGTCCTAAAGATAATGAGGAATGCAAAACAGCAATATTTTCACCAAAATAGGATTTAAATTTATTTACCATCTGAGGTGTTAAGGATATTTCAGGAACAAGCACAAGCGCTGTTTTATTCATTTGAAGCACATAATCAATAACATGAAAAAACACAGCTGTTTTACCACTTCCGGTAACTCCGTAAAGTAATGCCCCTGACGGTTTATTATCATCAATAAGTTTTGATATACCAATATAGGCACTTTGTTGTTCATCATTCAATACAAGCTGTGAAACATCTTTTTTTTCGTTTATCTCACCAATGGCATTACGCAAAACTTCTTTTGTAAACTCAGTCAGAACTTCTTTTGAAATCAAACGTTTTACAATAGCATTTGTGCAATTTGTCATATAACATACTTCCTTTACGGAAGCACAGCCACAATCCTCAAGCAACTTAACTACAAGATTTTGTCTTGCTGTTAAATGAAGATCAAGGACACCTTTATGATATTTATCTGAAAGGCGAACCATTTTTACTGTTTCATCACCGGTTTTTCTTTTAAGAACACTTACTTCTTCTAAAAAGCCCTTATCTAAAAGACTTTCAACAAGTTTTTTTCGTTTCGTACTTATTGTTATATCCAAAAACTTATCAACTTCACGCTTACTCGGTACATTTTTTAAATATTCCAAAGCATTTACTTCCTGCTGAGTAAGCTCGTCATAATTCAGACTTTTATTTGCCAAAGCATAGTGTTGTGAAAAATTATAACTGAATCCTGTAGGAACAACTGTTTTAAAAGCATCAAAATAGGTGCAGAAAGTATTATCCTTCAGCCAGAAAATTATTTTAAGCATTTCATCAGTTAATAATGACGGCGTATCGATAATACTTATCATTGGTTTCAGGTTTTCATTAAAATGAATGTCCTCATAAGTTCTTGTAACAAAACCTATAGTTTTTTTATTCCCTTTTCCGAATGGTACAAGGACTCTTGCTCCTATTGTCAAATACTCTTTTAATTCAGGAGGAACTATATAGCTATATTCACAGTCAAAGCTATATGCAGCACGGCTGATTGCAACCTTAGCAACTGTAAATATACCACGCATAAAACTATCCTCCTAATTCAACAATCAGCTTCTGAGGCTTATATCCTCGATAAATCTATATTCTCCCGAAGCAAATTCTTCTACTGCTGTTTTTACAGGCTTTTCATTTAATATAACCTTGTTTTCGCTGGCATTATCGGTAATAGCCCTTGCTCTTTTAGCAACAGCTATTACAAGCGAATAATAACTTTCATTATTTTTTAAAATTTGAACTACTGCTGGTCTAAGCATTTTTTAGCACCTCATCTATCATTTTTTTTATTTCTTCATTTTCAGATTTGAATTTATCAGCATTTTTATTTTCATTTTTTACTGAATCTAATATCGTAACAAAATCATTAACTGCATCCTCAAGAGCATCATTCATAATTACATAATCATAAAGATAAGATTTTTCAATTTCGCCTTTTGCTTCAGAAACTCTTTTTGCAATAACTTCTTCTTTTTCGGTACCTCGCTTTTTCAATCGTCTTTCAATTTCTGCGATTGACGGCGGAAGTATAAAAATTAAAATTGCCTCAGGCATTGCTTCTTTCACCTGAAAGGCACCCTGAGTTTCTATTTCAAGAACAACGTCAACACCGTTTTTAAGATTTTCAATTACCGGATTCAACGGTGTTCCATAATAATGCCCGACAAAACCTGCATGCTCTAAAAATTGATTTTTACTTATCATATCTTCAAATGTTTTATCATCAATGAAAGAATAATGCACACCGTCCTGCTCATTTTCACGTGGATTTCTGGTAGTACATGATATTGAATAATATACTTTCTTTTCTTTAAAGACTTCCGACAGCACAGTGCCCTTACCACATCCTGACGGAGCAGATATAACTAATAATTTTGAATTACTGATCATTTTTATTATCCTCCTCGTCAGTGTCAAGACGTCCGGCTACTGTTTCTGGCAAAACGGCAGAAAGAATAACATGATCGCTGTCCATGATTATTACCGCTCTTGTTCTCCTTCCATAAGTTGCATCAATTATTGAACCTTTATCTTTTGCTTCTTGTATAAGGCGTTTTATTGGTGCTGAATCAGGAGAAACAATTGCTATTATACGCTCCGATGAAACCATATTTCCAAATCCTATATTCAAAAGCTGCATATACGACCTCCGAATTATTCTATATTCTGAATTTGCTCTCTGATTTTTTCTATTTCAGACTTCATATCAACTACAAGCTTAGTAATATACAAATCCTGAGCCTTAGAACCTATTGTATTAACTTCACGATTAAGCTCCTGCACTAAAAAGTCAAGCTTTCTTCCAACCGGTTCATCACTGTTTATCAGATTTCTGAACTGAGAAATATGACTCCTAAGTCTTACAGTTTCTTCATCTATTGCTGTTTTTTCAGAAAAAACAGCAACCTCGGTAACAATTCTTTGTTCATCAATATTTCTGTCGGCAAGCATTTCCTTAATTTTTGCATATAGTCTTTCTTCATATGCCTTAGCAGTATTTGGTGACTGGACCTCAATCTTTCCGACGGAATCTTCAAGAAAATTCAATCTTGAGACAATATCGTCATACATCTTCATACCCTCAGTCACACGCATATCGACAAAACGCTCCAAAGCCTTTTCAGCAGCAGATTTCACCTGATTCCAAATTACCTCTTCATCTTCACTGACTTTAACAACAGTGAAAATATCAGGCAGACGCATTATGTTAGATAATGTTAAATCATCTTCAAGATCAAGCTCCTCAGCTGAATTCCTTAGCGCATCAATATAACCAAGAGCAATTTCTTTATTAACTTCAATCTGAGCGCTTGTACCTTCCTGATTATAAATTAATACAGATACTTCTATTTTTCCTCTTGAAATATCATTTTTAAGAAAGGCTTTAAGTTTTTCATCAAGATAGCCATAAGCTTTTGGAGTACGAGCAGAAAACTCAAAATATCTATGATTTACTGAACGTATTTCAACTAATATTTCACGGTTGTCAAGAATACAACGCTCTCTTCCGAAGCCCGTCATACTTTTAATCATTTATATTTTTCCTTCCTAACAAAGAATATCTTTTATTATAACATTTTTCAGCAAGATTATCAAGTGAAATACACTGATTATTAATATTGTATTAACACTATTTTTACTAAATAGCTGTAAAAATATCCAATAAGTCTTTTCCGACATATATATGCGGATATTTTTGAAAATCACTTTTTGATGTTGATCCTGTAGTAACTCCGGCAAAGTCAACTTCTGCATTGTATGCAGTTTCAGCGTCAATATAGCTGTCACCAATATACAGCACATCGCACTTATTCATTCCCAAACGATCAATCATTAAATTAAGTCCGTCAGGTGACGGCTTAGCATTTGACACATCTTCCCCGCCAATTATTTCGTCAACAGGAAAAGAACCTGCCTGATACTTGAAAGTATCTTCAATTCTATATCTGAATTTTGTGGAAACAATCCCAACCTTCAGCCCTGCATTCTTTAAAGTTTGTAATATTGCCAAAGTATTTTCATAGAAAAAAGTATTTTTGACCATTACTTCATCGGCTTTTTTTACATATACCGATCTCATTTCTTCTCTTTCAGGATTATCAGAAATTCCGGTCAACAAATCAAAAGCGTCCACTAAAGTCATACCAATCGTTTTATAAATTTCTTCATCACTTGGTACAAAATAACCGAATTCAGATAATGTATGTTTAAAACACATTAAAATACCCTTTGAAGAATCAGCAAGAGTCAAATCAAAGTCAAATATATACGCTTTATATTTTCCCATAATACCTCTATTCAACTGTAACTGATTTTGCTAAATTTCTTGGTTTATCAACATCATTACCTCTCAGCACAGAGGTATAATAAGCAATCAGCTGAAGCGGTACAACGGTCAGCATAGGCATAAGCAGGTCATCTATTGTCGGAAGTCCGATTTTATAATCAGCGATATCATCGTCCACATTAATATAGTTATGGGTTACAAAGATCACTTTTCCGCCTCTTGCTTTAACTTCTTTTGCGTTACTAACGGTTTTATCAAAAAGATTACGCTGGGTTGCCACTGCAATCACAGGCATAGCGTCAGTAACAAGAGATATTGTTCCGTGTTTTAGTTCACCTGCTGCATAAGATTCAGAATGAATATATGAAATTTCCTTTAATTTAAGAGAACCTTCCATTGACATAGCATAGTCAAGACCTCTTCCTATATAAAGAAGGTTTTCAGCATTCACTAATGTTGACGCAACATATTTGCATATAACGTCCTGTTTTAAAACTATTTCAAGCATTGAAGGAACACTTTCCAACTCTTTGGTGAGACGCATACATTCTTCCTTAGAAATTGCTCCTTTTGCATAAGCAAGCTCAAAGGCAAGCAGATAAAATACAGCGATCTGAACACTGTATGCCTTGGTTGAGGCAACTGAAATTTCTAATCCCGCATGAGTATAAATTACCATATCGGCTTCTCTTGAAATAGAGGAACCAACTACGTTTACAATTGCTAAGGTATCGGCACCCATCTTCTTTGAAAGCCTTAAAGCTTCGAGTGTATCTGCCGTTTCACCAGACTGTGAAACTACTATTACTAAATCCTTATCAGATATTATAGGATTTCTATATCTGAACTCAGATGCAACATCTACTGTAACAGGAATTTTCCCTATTTGTTCTATTACATATTTTCCAACCAATCCGGCATGCATAGCTGTTCCGCAGGCAACAACAAATATATTTGAATATGAATTAAGCTTTTCCAAAGTCAAACCGCATTCTTCAAGATTTGGCATACCGTCTGAAATTCTCGGTGATATAGTAGCCGAAACTGCTGACGGCTGTTCATTTATTTCTTTAAGCATAAAATGCTCATATCCGCCTTTTTCAGCGGCTTCCATATCCCAATCTGCAATCAACAGTTCTTTTTCAACAGCAAAACCATGCTTATCAAATATCTCGGCTTTACCGTCTTCCAAGACAACAATTTCATTTGTTTCCAACAGATAATATTTATTAGTAAACTTTAAAAAAGCAGGAATATCCGAAGCAATAAATGCTTCATCATCTCCAACCCCAACAATAAGTGGAGAATCTTTTCTGACTGCATAGATTTTGTTAGGAAAATCCTTAAAAAGAATTCCCAGAGCATAAGAGCCCTCTATATCGCTTATAACGTTTTTAATTGTATCGATCGGATCGCCGTTATAATAATAATCCAACAATTTCGCAACTGTTTCGGTATCAGTCTGGCTTTCAAAAATATATCCTTTAGTTTCAAGAAAAGCCTTTATCTTTCCATAGTTTTCAATAATTCCATTATGAACTATAGATATATTTGCATTTCCATGAGGATGTGAATTTACATCTGACGGTTCACCATGAGTTGCCCATCTTGTATGTCCTATTCCACAGTTTCCGTTAATCCATCCATTTCTATGGATTTTTTCTTCAAGCTGAGCAATTCTGCCTTTTGTTTTTTCGACTTTTATTTCTTCGTTTTCAAAAACAGCAATTCCGGCAGAATCATATCCTCTGTATTCAAGCTTTGACAATGAGTCAAGCAAAATTTTTGTACAATCCTTTTTTCCGATATAACCAACTATTCCGCACATAACGAAACTCCTTTCATATATCAACGGATTAAATATTTTAAATACTTTTATATTATATCATATATACATAATAAAAGCAAGGAAAATAACAAGATGCTATAGTCTAAACCATTGGTATTTCTACACCCTTTGCCAATTTAAATGAATATATATAACAGCTTTTTATCGGTGCATCTAAAATCAGATCCAAAGCAGCTTTATAGAGTTCAAGCTGAGTTTTATATTTCAAAAGTTCAGAGGATTCTTTAAAATTATCAGTTTTATAGTCAACAAGAACATAACCGCCATTTTCTTCAAATATACAATCTGCTATACCCTGCAGCATACCATTTCCGGTTATATAATTCTGATATTTACTGCTGACTTGTATATCCTTAAAATTAACAAGAAAACGTTTTTCTCTCATAACATTTTTGCTGTTATTTATCCTTTTATAAAAATCACCGGCAAAAAACTTATTAAGAGCATCAATATAAACGCCGTTTTTCTCTTTTTCGGTCAGAAATCCCTCATTGTATAGTCTTTCAAGCTCATTTTTAACACTTACAGATGCATTTTCATAATCAGCCAGCTCCATAAATAAATGTGTATATGTACCCTTTTCTGATGCAGTAAGCTTTGTAATTTCTTCATAAAGTCGTGGCAGCTGAGGATAAAATTCAGGATTTTGTTCACCCAACTCCTCTTCCCTTTCATTGCTTACAATTTCAGTCACTGTCATTTTTGCGGGTATATTCAACTCATCTGAAGAATAGTTAAATTTATACTTTCTTTTAAGTTCATCAACTTTTTCTTGTATGGGATTAATCTTGATAAAATTGCTTTTAGGGTTATTATCACTATAAAAACTATCATAAATTTTAAAAGTTATTTTAGATTCCATTGCAATTCTGGGAAGTTCACAGTCAACTTGAACTTCATTCAATAGAATCTCATTATCTTCTGCACATAACAAGGTCATATAAATCCATTGGGAAAAATTCTTACACTCCTTGACTAATGTAGGATTAATTCCGGCTGATTCAGATATATCATGCGCTTTATTTCTGATCATAACATAGTCATCCAGATCACTTCTTGATCCATGTCGGAGATTCAAAACAATAAACAATTTTTCCTTTGCTCTTGTCATTGCAACATATAGCAGACGCAACTCTTCACTAAGGGTTTCGTTTAAACCTATAATCTTCTGAGCCTTATAATTAATTGGTTCTGTTATTGAAAGTTCATTATGATTTGATATTTTCATTGCAGCGCCAAAGTTTTCATTAAACAAAACCCTTTTTGATGTATCTCTTAAATTAAACTTCTTAGAAAGTCCGCAAAGAAATACAAAAGGATATTCAAGTCCCTTTGATTTATGAATTGTTTTTACAATAACCGAATCACTGCTTTCGGTCACAGTAACAGCTTGCTTAAAATCACCTCCGCTTTTAGAAGCAGAATCTAAATATCTTAAAAATCCAGAAATTCCGCCGTTGGAATTTCTCTCATATGATGAAGCATATTCTAACAACAATCTGAGATTTGCTCTTTTTTGCTTGCTGTTTTCAAAGGCTGAAGCAACTGCGAAAAAGTCAGTTTCATCATATATTTTTCTTATAAGATGTTCCAGAGTTAAAGAAGATGAATAGAATCTAAGCTTTTTTATAAGATTAACAGCATACACGCACTTCACTTCCAGAGATCTGTCCTTAAAATATAACTCTCCTGCGTTTTTAACATTATCCGAATTATTACTTATCGTATTGATAGCCTGATAAATCCTCTTCGTATAATTTCCATTTTCATCTCTGCATAATAATCTGACTTCAGCTGTTTCATCTGCTGAAAAGCCAAACACAGGTGACATCATAACAGACACCATTGGAATATCCTGCATCGGGTTGTCAATTACCTTAAGAAGATTAGTCATTACTGCAATTTCTCTTGAACGCAGATATCCATTTGTCTCTTCAGAAAAAGCCTTCAGGCCCACTGCTTCTAAAGCTTTAGCTATTTGCAAACCGTCCTTTTTACCTCTTGACAGCACACAAAAATCAGAAGGACGGCATTGTCTTTTTACACCGTTATCTTCCACCATACACTTATTATCGTACATTTCTTTTATTCGTTTTGCGACTACAAAATGTTCATTTTCAAAAGTTAAATTTTCTGAATATATATTTTCATCGTCTGACTTTTCAGCTGATAGAATATTATCGTCTTTAACAAGCATTATTTCAGTGTCGAAATCAACATTCTTATACTCTGCACCCAACTGTAATTTTTCATCATCATCGTATTCTATTTCGCCAACAGAATCACTCATGAGCAATGAAAATGTAAAGTTCACATAATCAATAACATTTTTTCTGCTTCTGTAGTTTCTTTTCAGCTGAACAGATTTGAGATGTGAAACATTTTCATCTCCTGCCATTTGTTTTGCATTCAAAAAAAGCAAGGGATTAGATTGCCTGAAACGATAAATAGATTGCTTAACATCTCCCACAACAAAAACATTTTTTCCCATAACCGATAAATCATCAGTATCAGATATAGCCTTAAAAATCAATTCCTGAAGATTATTTACATCCTGAAATTCATCTATAAGAATTACCTGATAATCATGATTTCTTACAATTTCTTCTGCAAGCTCGGTTCTTGTAATTCCATTATCTGTTTCACGGACAAGTAGCTTTATTGCCATCATTTCTACATCAGAAAATTCAAGTGAATTCATTTCTGTTTTTGTATCCCAAGCAAATTCTTCAGTTTTTACACAAAGCTTATACAAGCCATCGAAAACATCTGCTGAAATAAATAAATCTTCAGATAAATTACGTCCTGTTTTCTTCATATCCGAAACGATATTTTTAAATATCGTCATATACTCTTTCCTCAAAGCTCTTAGGCTGTCAATAATAGCAGATTGAAGTGAAACCTCACCTTCAGGCTCATTATCCGCTAATTTCAAAGTAATTCTTGAAGAACTGAATTTTAAAGAATTAAAACTGTCATATATGTCAACCCATTTACCCTTTTCAAGCATGTCATGTATATCATAAATAAGTTTTCTATCAGCAAAAAATAACTCTTTATTCTTCTTATCTATATTGTGAAAACGTTCTAAAAGATATATTGCATAGTCTGATTTTTTACACGCTTTATTTATTTTGCCAAGATAATCATTTAACACAATATTGGTATATAAGTCCAAACTTTTACATTGTCTTAAAGTGCTGCTTATATCGTTAGCCCATCTTTCCGGAAAAGGCAAAGAACGAAGAAAAGCATACATATCTTTAACAATACACTCCAGTGCATTTTGACTGTTGTCAGTTAATTTATCAATCAAAAAACTCATTAGGTGCGGTTCTTTTTCAAAATAATAATCAAAAGCATTTTTTAACGCTTTATTAACTATAACATTTGCTCCTGTTTCATCAATTATTTTAATTCCGCTTTGCAAATCAAAATTATGTATATTACTTTTCACGAGATCAAGACAAAATGCATTAATTGTATTGATTTTTGCCAAATTCAAATTATCCTGCTGTTTTTGAATCCATGTATTATCAGGGTCTTCATTCAGCTTTTTTTCAAGAGCAGATGACAATTTATCTCTCATTTGATTTGTAGCGTCTTTTGTAAAAGTAACAGCAAGAAGTTTGTCAGCCGGTACCTTTTTTTCTTCATCTATTAAAATGCGTATAGTTCTTTCAATCAATACAGCTGTTTTACCGCTTCCTGCCGCAGCCGATACAACAACGCCTTTATCAGTCGTTTTTATGGCGTCTAATTGATCATCATTCCAAGATACTGCCATTACAGTCTCCTTCCTAAATTATATCATCAGCTTATACAATTTATTATAACACCTTCACAGGAAAAGGTCAACGAAATAAAAAACGCAGAACCTGACAGATTCTGCGTGAATATATACTAACAGTTACATAGAATAAGATACTGTTCGTTCATAAGTTATATCGCCTAATTTAAAATGAGCAACTATACCATCAAGTAAATCCTCAGGTATGTCCATAAATTTTCCTAATAAAAATACTTTTCCTTCACCGGCAGTAACTGTTTTACCAGAAGCAATGACACTTCGATATGCCTTATTAATTGTTATTTTTCCGCTGTCACCTTGATCAGGAACAGAAATATAAACACTGCCGCTTTCGGCATCTGAAACATCTTCCTCGTCCACAATCAAAATAAATCTTATACCAAAGGTTCCGTCATGTAAATCAGCTAACTGATATTTCAACTCGCCATTATCAATATATTTAAAATTAATATTATTAACCTTTGCATAAGTTTCTGACACTGTCTTTTTGTAAATCAATAATGTCAATTGATTGCAATTTTTAAATGTGTCTGTACCAAAAGTAGTAACTGATTTAGGAACAGTCATTTCTTTTAATCCTGTACAGCCGCTGAAAGCGCTCATTAGAATTTGCTTAACTCCATCTTTAATAACAACTTTTTCCAGTCCGGTGCAGCCATAGAAATTATTACTGTCAATTACCGTTACATTTCCCGGTATAACAATCTCCTTTAAACTTTCACATCCATAAAATGTTCTTGTTTCAAGTTTTGATATACTTGTGGGTATATGAATACTTTCAAGCAATTTACAATTCATAAAAGCATATTTATTAATTTTAGTAATATTATCATAAAGAGTAACGTTTTTTAATCCGATACACATATCAAAAGCCGATTCGCCAATAGTCTCGGTATTTTCAGGAACTATTATACTCTCAAGGCTTTCACAGCAATAAAAAGCCTTTCTCCCTATAGATGTTACACTTTCAGGTATTTTTAAATCGATAAGTGAGCAACATCTTTCAAAAAAGTTATCGGGAATTGAGGTCAAGTTATCAGGCAAAGTAACTGATTTTAATTTTTTACAATAAGCAAACACATATTTACCCATTGAATCAACTGATTTGGGCATAACTGCTGTTATCAGATCCGCATCATTAAAAAAAGCTCGGTATCCGATATCTTTAACACTATTCGGAAGAATAATATTCACCAAACCGGAATCAGCAAAACAATACTGACCAATAGACTCTACAGAACCAGGAACATTAATTTCTTTTAAATTGTAACACATGTTAAAAGCATAGTCCCCTATTGATTTCACACCAGTTGGAATATTTACTGATTCTAATATTTTGCAGTTATAAAAAGCTCTGTTTCCAATATAGGTTACTGAAGCCGGTAATTTTATTTCTTTCACCAGAACTGCGTCTCTGAAAGCATAATTTTCAATAGCCGAAACCGTTTTTCCATTAATTTTATCCGGAATCGTAACTTCAGATTGATTAATATCAAAGCCAACTATTCCTACAGTTCCATCGCTCTTATCCCAATATTTAAGCGATCCGTAAACCTCATACTCACGACCCCATGCATCAGTTGCAGCATTAGCGATAACAACAGATTTATCATCAAATGAGGTCGGGAAAACAAAAGTACTTAATGATAATACAACAGCAGACACCATTGCAATAATTCTATTTTTCATAAAATCCCCTCCGAATTTAAAATAGAATTTAAATTTTTTATATTAATTACATATTAATAATGATATCATAATTTCGTTTAAAAGTCAAGGAATTCCGCTTAATACCAAACAAATATACAAAACATCTGCTATAATTTTATTTTAATAAATTCAGGCCTAAAACACAACCTATATCAATTATAAACTGTGAAATTTATATTGACGAAAATAAAAATCTCTGATATAATTTTTTAGGGAGCTGATTCGGTGGACATCGTTAAATTCAAAAAAATATGTAATAAAATAATTAACAGTGACCGAAGAAAAAACGGGATTGGTACTTTAGGCGAAAAAACTCTTCACGCAGTGCTTAAATATTATTTTGAACCGTATGAGGACAACCAAGAAATTAAATTAGGAAAATATATTGCTGATATTGTTGGAGAAAATGGTGTTATTGAAATTCAAACACAAAATTTTAATGCATTAAGAAAAAAGCTTGAAAATTTTCTTGAATTTTGTGATGTTACTGTTGTTTACCCTATAGCTAAAATCAAATATTTATCATGGATTAATGAAGAAACTGGCGAAAAAAGCAAAAGGCGAAAATCTCCGAAAACAGGAAGCATTTATGATTGTTTTAAAGAGCTTTATAAAATCAAATATACATTAGACAATCCAAGAATGAATATTTGCCTTGTACTGCTTGAAATAGAAGAACTACGGTATTTAAACGGATGGTCCGATGATAAGAAAAAAGGATCAACAAGATGTGACCGAATTCCAATTAACCTTTTTGATGAAATTTATTTAAGAAACTCGGAAGATTACTCAGTTTTCATTCCGGAAACTTTAAATTTTGAATTCACATCAAAAGATTTTGCCAAACAAGCAAAAATAAAACTTAAAACTGCACAAACTGCATTAAATATCTTATATTATCTCGGCGTGGTAACAAAATCAGGCAAGCAAGGAAACAATATTATTTATAGAAAAAATTATATTTAAACTATCCGAAAGGAAAGATAAAATGAAATTAAAGAAAAAGTTATCAATAGTTGTTTTGTTTTTTACAATTTTTGTGACTAATTGGTCTATAGCGGTAAATGCTTTTGAATTTACTCCTACTTCGGGAACTGATGAAAACGGAAATGGAATACCTTTAAAATTTTACTCGGAATCCGTATATATGATAAATCTTGACACTGGTGAAACATTAGTAAATATAGATGGAGAAAAAGCAAGAGTTCCTGCTTCTCTAACTAAAATAATGACTGCTGTTGTTTTACTTGATCAATTTAAAAATATGCCTGAAAAATTAAAAACTACGTATGTTTCGTGTGGTTCTGAAGCTTTTGATGAATTATACGGAACCGGTGCTTCTACAGCGGACATTCAGCCAAACGAAAAAGTAAATTATTATGATTTGCTTGCGGCGCTCCTGATTCCGTCTTCATGTGAAGCTGCAAATATAATTGCTATTAATGTGGGCGGATCAATCAAAGAATTTACTGACATGATGAACACTAAGGCGGAAGAACTTGGAATGTCAGAAACACATTTCTCTAATGCCCACGGATTATTCGCTAATAAAAATTATACCAGCTGCAAAGATATATCAGTTCTTTGTAAATATGCTTTAGATAATTACCCCGAGTTTAAAGAAATTGTTTCTATGCCTGAATATCATATGGAAGCTACCGATTATCATTCAGAAGGAACATCAATTACAAACACCAATTATATGCTTTCATCCGCTTCAGACTACTATTATTCAAGCGTTAAGGGTATAAAAACAGGTACTCTTGATGAAGCCGGAAGATGCCTTGCTTCCTATGCATCCTATAATGGATATAATTATCTTATTGTAAGTATGGGCGCTCCCGTTAATAAAAGAGAAGAAGATATAAAAATCGGAAAAAACAATCCCGATTCAGTTTTTGCTGATGATGTTGTATATTATAACTTATTAGACCACATTTCGTTATATAAGTGGGCTTTTAACAATCTCGTTTTAACTGACTTTATAAATACCAGCAGCGAAATTCAAGAGGCAAAAATTGAATATGGAAAAGGGACAGATTATGTAACTTTAAAACCCGCAGAAGGATATTCACAGCTTTGGCCGACAGATATACCTATAGATAATGTAAAAAGAACAATTACTGTTAGTAAAAACATTATTGCTCCTATAGAATCCGGTGATGTTCTAGGCAAGATGACACTGGAATACAATGGCGAGGTGCTGAGCACAATTGACTTAGTTGCAACCGGTTCAGTAGAACGTGACGAGTTTTCAGCTAAACTTCATGTAGCCGCTTCATTCTTCCATTCATCTGCTTTTATAGTATCTTTAATTCTTATTATTGTGTTAATACTTATTTACACAGCAATTCATGCAATCAGAACACATATGAAATACATAAAAAAATAAATAAACAAACGGATATTTCAAAACATTAATGAAATATCCGTTTTATCTTTTTTACTTTTCAATAGCTTCATTTGCTTCTTCAATAGGTGGTATCTCAATTTTCGACAATTCTTCAGGTGTCAGAGGTATATGTTTTTCTCTTTCGATTCCCAACAGCTTCTTATGATCGCCTTTATAATAAACTGTAGACAGCGGCAGTTTCTTCTTTTTAAGCTTATTTTCAATACTTCCTCTTGTAAGGCTGTAAATTAGTGCAAAAGCAGGAACCGACACAAGCATACCTACAAATCCAAAAAGGCCTCCTCCGATAAACAAGGATATCATTACCCATATTGCAGGCAATCCGGTTGAATCACCAAGAATTTTCGGTCCGAGAATATTTCCGTCAAACTGTTGAATCAGAAATATAATAATTAAAAACCATATAACCTTTTTGGGTTCAACAAGCAAAATCAAGAAGGCTGAAGGTACTGCTCCGATAAAAGGACCGAAAAACGGTATAATATTAGTAACGCCAACAATTACACTTATAAGAATATTATAAGGAATATTAACTATTGTAAGGACAATAAAACATAAAAATCCTATTATAATAGAATCAACTATTTTTCCGGTCAAGAATCCTGAGAACACTTTATTTGCCTGATTACCAAATCTAAAAATTCTTCCGCAGGTAGATTTTTTAAAATTAGCAAACATAATTTTCTTTAGCTGAGCAATCAAGGTTTCTTTGCTGAAGAGCAAATAAATAGATAAAATAAATCCGAGAACAAAGTTTTTAATCAAATTCACAAAACTTAACGCACCGGAAAGAATATTTTCAAGCATCGGCTGTAATTTTCCCAAATCTGTTCCGAATTCCACAAGTTTTTCTGAAATTACAGTTCCTATTTTCGGATAATTAGCAAATAATTTATTTATCCATTCCTGACTTTTATCTACAATTCCCGAAAAATTATTGATAATATCATTAACACTGTTTATAATTTCAGGTACTACAATAGAAATTATTCCTCCCACAATTCCGAGAAAAATTAATGAACTGAATGTAACCGACAAAGATCTCAGCCATTTCCTTTTATGAACGTTCTGCGGCTTTTTTATAATTTTCTTATTAACAACATGTTCAAAAGTTACCATAATAGGATTTACAAGAAATGCTATGACAAATCCCCAAATTACCGGCAATAAAACAGTAAAAACAGCTGAAAGGACATTCAGAATTGTTTGAAATTTAAAAATAGCTACAACAAGCAGCAAGTTAACTGCGATTACCAATACGGCGTACAAAGCAATTGTATTATACTTCTTATTAGCATGAAACTTCATATTTTACTCCTTTCTATAAAACTATTTATTTAGGTTTATTATACACCATTAAGAATAATATTGCAACATAATAAAAACTAATAATTTATCATCCGCAAAGTTTACAGTTTATTAATAATATTTTATTGACAATTAATTGATTGTAGAATATAATATAAATAACTTAATATTTTAAATCCGTTGAACAAAAGTAAGTAACTTCTTTGGATTGTTTCAGAGAGCCGATGTTTGGTGTGAGTCGGTACATGAAGAATAAGCGAATGGATTTGTGAGGAGCAATGTGAAAATTTTTCGAAATTAGTATCATTCGCCGTGATTCCTACGTTAGTGTGACAGGATATTGATTTTCTTTATTTGAAATGCGTATCTGTGAGCCAATGAAAACTCATTGGAAATTTGGGTGGCACCACGGTTGTTCTATCGTCCCATAGCTTTAAGCTATAGTGATGATGGGACTTTTTTTATTGTCATTTAATCTTAATACTACACTTTAAGGAGGTAAAAATTATGTTATATCCGTCAATTGAAGAGGTAGAGGAATTATTAAAAGAATATAAAACTGTTCCTACATTTTATGAACTTTTAATAGATTCTTATACACCAATTCAGCTTTTTAACTGTTTGCATGAAGCTTATGAGAATTGCTTTATTCTTGAATCCGTAGACAATAAGGATCAATGGGGCAGATATTCTTATGTAGGTATTAACCCACGTGCTGAAATAACATTAAAAAACCATATTGCAACAATAACTTACCAAAACAATGAATCAGAAAAGATACAAGTAGATAATCCTATTAAATTCTTTTCTGAAATAATTGAAGCTCATAAAGCTCCCAAGTTTGATAATCGACCAAAATTAACCGGAGGTCTTATTGGTTACTTCGCATATGACATGATAAGATATTTTGAAAAAACGCTTGTTAATCCTCCTGAAGATGATTTGAAAATGCCGGACGCAAATTTACATCTGTTTGAAGAACTTGTTGCATTTGATCATTTAAGCAATAAAGCTGTTATAATTTTAAATATTAATGCTGAAGACGATCTTGAAAAGAAATATGCTGAATGTGAAAAAAGAAAAGATGAAATTATTGAAATTCTAAATAATTACGTTCCTAAGCAAAAAAAATCTTCCGAAATTAATACTGAAATTAATGTTAAATCAAATATTACAAAGGAACAGTACATTAAAAATGTAGAAATTGCTAAGGAATACATCAAAGATGGTGATATTTTTCAGATTGTACCGTCACAAAGGTTTGAAATTGATAATCCCCCTGACAGTTTTAATGTTTACCGAATGCTAAGATCCACTAATCCTTCTCCATATCTTTATTATTTTTCTCATAGAGATTATGCAATTGCAGGTGCATCTCCTGAGATGCTTGTATCTGTAAATAATGATACGGTTATCACAAGACCTATTGCCGGTACTATTAAACGTGGAAAAACACAGGATGAAGATAAGGAAAATGAGCAGGAGCTTATAAATGATCCTAAAGAACGTGCTGAACATACTATGCTTGTAGATTTAGGAAGGAATGATATTGGAAAAATCTCTGAGTTCGGATCTGTTCATGTTACTGATTATATGATAGTAGAACGTTACTCAAAGGTAATGCATTTAGTTTCAAACGTCAAAGGAAAATTAAGAAAAGATAAAAAACCGCTTGATGCTTTGATGGCTGTACTTCCCGCCGGAACACTATCAGGTGCTCCTAAAGTAAGGGCTATGGAAATCATAGACGAGCTTGAAACCACAAGACGAGGATTATACGGCGGAACGGTTGGATATCTCGCATTTGACGGAAGTATTGATACATGTATAGCAATAAGAACAGTTTTATTCAAAAACAATAAAGCTTATGTTCAGGCAGGCGGCGGTGTTGTTTCAGACAGCATTCCCGAAAATGAATATCAGGAATCAGTAAATAAATCAATGGCAGTGATAAATGCAATCAAAGAAGCTGCTAAGTTATGATTAAGGAGGAGTAATTATGTTTAACACAGAAAAAGAAATTATACTTACAGGCGACCGTCCAACAGGGCCTTTACATTTAGGACATTTTGTAGGATCTCTTAAAAACAGAGTTAAATTACAAAACACAGGAAAATACCAGCAGTTTGTAATGATTGCCGATTTACAAGCTCTTACTGATAATGCTGAGAACCCTGAAAAAATCAGACAAAACATTCTTGAAGTTACTCTTGATTATTTAGCAGCAGGATTAGAACCTGACAAAACAACTTTTTTTGTTCAGTCACACGTACCAGCACTGTATGAACTGCCAATGTACTATTCAAATTTGGTTACTATGTCGAGGCTTGAAAGAAACCCGACGATTAAAGCTGAAATAAAGCTTAGAAACTTTGAAAGAAATCTACCTGTCGGATTTATGACATATCCTATCAGTCAGGCAGCAGACATTACTGCATTTAAAGCAAAATTTGTTCCTGTCGGAGAAGACCAGCTTCCCATGCTTGAACAGACAAGAGAAATTGTATCGGCTTTCAATAGAATTTATAAATGTGATATCCTCGTTGAGCCTGAAGCAATACTCCCGGATAATGAAGCATGCTGTCGTCTTGTCGGTACAGACGGTGGAACTAAGATGAGCAAATCTTTGGGAAATTGTATTTATCTGAAGGATGATGAAAAAACAATTAAACAGAAAGTAATGTCTATGTTTACAGATCCAACTCATATTAATGTTTCCGACCCAGGACACACAGAGAATAATCCTGTATTTATATATCTTGACGCATTCAGCAATGACGATATGTTTGCGGAATATCTTCCGGAATATAAAAATCTTGAAGAATTAAAAGAGCATTACAGACGAGGCGGTTTAGGTGACATGAAAGTGAAAAAATTCCTGAATAATGTAATGCAGGAGATGTTAAAGCCTATACGTGAGCGCAGAGAAGAATATGCAAAGGATAAATCAGAGCTTTTAAAAATTCTTCAGCAAGGTACGGAACACGCTATAGAAATTTCCAATAAAACAGTTGACGAAGTCAGAAATGCTATTGGTATTAATTATTTCAGCGATAAAAGCTTTAAGGATAATTTTATAGATTAACAGATTTGGAGGAGTAAAAATGATTTTATTAATTGACAACTACGATAGCTTTACTTACAATCTGTATCAATCAATCGGTGTGCTTTATCCGGATATTAAGGTAATACGTAACGATGAAATAACTATTGATGAAATAGAAAAACTTAATCCAAGCGCAATTGTTGTTTCTCCCGGACCTTGTTATCCGGCTCAGGCAGGAATCTCTGTTGAAGCAATAAAATTTTTTAGCGGGAAAATCCCTATCCTTGGCATTTGCCTTGGCCATCAGTCTATAGGAGAGGCTTTTGGAGGAAAAATAGTTCACGCTGAAGAAATACTGCACGGAAAACAGACGCCAATTACAATCAATAATGAGGAAGCAATTTTTGACGGTCTGAAAAAAGAAATTGAAGTAGCAAGATATCATTCACTTATAATTGAAAGGAGTTCACTTCCCGACTGTCTTACTGTCATCGCAGAGGATAACATAGGTCAGATAATGGCAGTTAAGCACAACGAACATCCCACATATGGATTACAGTTTCACCCGGAATCTATTATGACAGATGTTGGAGAAAAAATAATTTCAAATTTTCTTAATTATATTGCCGGCATTAAAACTGCACAAATTAAACTTCCGTCAATTCCTGATTCTGAACGAACTGAACTTAAACCATATATTAAAAAAGTTGTTGAAGGCGAAACTCTTACAGAAAATGAAGCTTATTCTGCAATGAATATCATAATGAGTGACAAAGCTACCAACGCACAAATTTCATCTTTGCTTACCGCAATGAGAAACAGAGGTGAAACTATTGAAGAAATTACAGCCTTTGCAAAAGTTATGAGATCAAAGATGGCTGTTGTCAAACACGACTCCCCTGTTCTTGATATCGTAGGTACAGGAGGAGATTTATCAAATAGTTTTAATATTTCCACCACTGCCGGATTTGTAATTTCAGGCGCCGGACAAAAGGTTGCAAAACATGGAAACAGAAGTGTCTCTTCTAAAAGCGGAGCCGCTGATGTTCTTGAAGCTTTGGGAGTAAAAATTGCCTCCACTCCTGAAAAAGCAGAATCATCACTTAATCATGTCGGACTTTCATTTCTTTTTGCACAAAGCTATCATTCAGCAATGAGATTTGTCGGTCCGGTAAGAGGACAAATCGGAATCAGAACTGTATTTAATATTTTGGGGCCTCTTGCGAATCCTGCAAAAGCAGATTATATGGTTCTTGGTGTTTATGATCCCAATCTACTTGAACCAATGGCAATGGTTCTTAAAAATTTGGGTATTAAAGCTGCAATGCTTGTCTACGGAAATGATGGAATGGATGAAATCTCTATTTCTTCAACAACATCAGTATGTGAAATTAAGAACGGCAAAATAACCAAGTATTTAATTGATCCCGAAAATTTGGGGATCAGGCTGGCTGATAAAGAAGAAATCAAAGGCGGCAACGCACAGGATAATGCTAAGATAACTTTAGGTATACTTGACGGCTCAATAAAAGGAAGCAAAAGAGATATTGTTATTCTTAATTCCGCTTGCGCTTTATATATTTGCGGAAAAGCTGACAGCATATCAGATGGCATAAAAATGGCAAATGAATCTATTGACAGTGGCAGAGCCCTTAATAAACTTAATCAATTTATTGAATTCTCTAATAAGGACTAATTTCTATGATACTTGATGAAATTATTGAAAAAAGAAAAGAACAGCTTAACCGGGAAATTTATAATATTCCCCGGGAAACCATAAAAAAAATGGCAAATAAATCTGAAATGCCTATTATATCTTTTAAGGATGTTTTAAAAAAAGACAGACTAAGCGTTATATGCGAGGTAAAAAAAGCCTCTCCATCAAAGGGACTGATCAGAGAAGATTTTCATCCGGTGGAAATCGCCAAAGAATATGAAGCAGCAGGTGCAGACGCAATTTCTTGTTTAACAGAAGAATTTTATTTTAAGGGATCATCTGAATATTTAGCTGATATCAGAAGAAGTGTTAATATCCCAATTATAAGAAAAGACTTTATTTTTGATGAATATCAAATACAGGAAGCTAAAGTTATTGGCGCAAATGCAGTATTACTGATTGCTGCAATGTTAACCGAAAGGCAAATGAAAGACTTTCAGGAACTTGCACACACATTAGGCTTACAATGCTTAGTTGAGGTTCACAACCAATCGGAGCTTGAAAAGGTGTTAACGTTTTCACCTGACATTATCGGTATCAATAATAGAAACCTGAAGACTTTTAAAGTGGATTTAAACACCACTGAGAAGATCAGGAATAATGTTCCATGTGAAACAATACTTGTATCCGAAAGCGGTATCAGAAATAATGCTGATATGAAAAAAATACGTTCTTTAGGCGCAGATGCTGTGCTGATCGGTGAAACGCTTATGAGAAGCGATAACATAACTTCTGCTTTGCATAGTTTAAGAGAAGGTGTATAATTTGACAAGAATTAAGATTTGCGGTATAAGACGTATTGAAGACAGCTTATACCTTAATGAATTCAAACCTGATTATGCAGGCTTTATCTTATCAAAACCATTTTGGCGATACATTGATCTTAATACGCTGTCCAAAATAAATGATGTTTTATCAAAACAAATTAAAAGAGTAGGTGTTTTTGTAAATGAAAATTCTGATTATATTCTAAAATATGCTTCATTACTTGACATAATTCAGCTTCACGGTGAGGAAACTCAAGACCTGATCGATAAGTTAAGAGAAAGAACTAACTGTGAGATTTGGAAAGCAGTCAGAGTTAAGTCTTCTTATGATTTAAATGAAGCGGATAAACTTTCAGTTGATAAGCTATTAATTGACAGCTATACTGAAAACACATACGGCGGCAGCGGAAAAATTGCTAACTGGGAATTAATCAAAAAAACAAAAATAAATAAGCCCTTTTTTCTTGCCGGAGGAATTTCAGCTGAAAATTGCTTGAATGCTATAGAAACTATAAAACCTTTTGGTCTTGATATTTCAAGTTCAGTTGAAACAGACAAGTTTAAAGACAGAAATAAAATTGAAGAAATTATTTCATTAATCAGAAACAGAAACTATTAAATTAATATACGAAAGAAGGATTACTATGTCAAAAATCGGGCGTTTCGGAGAGTTCGGAGGACAATATGTCCCCGAAACAGTAATGAATGCCGTACATGAACTTGAAGATGCATACAACAAATATAAAAATGACCCCGAATTCAATAAAGAGCTTGAATACTTATATCGAAATTATGCAGGAAGACCATCAATGCTTTATTATGCTGAAAGAATGACAAATGATTTAGGCGGGGCTAAGGTTTATATCAAACGTGAAGATTTAAATCATACCGGTGCACATAAAATCAACAATGTGCTGGGGCAGATTTTGCTTGCAAAAAAAATGGGCAAAAAACGTGTAATTGCTGAAACAGGCGCAGGACAGCATGGTGTTGCTACCGCAACAGCCTGTGCTCTGTTTGGGCTTGAATGTGAAGTATATATGGGTGCTGAAGATGTAAAAAGACAATCCTTGAACGTTTACAGAATGAACCTATTAGGTGCAAAATGCACACCTGTAAACAGCGGTACAGCTACATTAAAGGACGCAGTTAATGAAGCTATGCGTGATTGGTGCTCAAATATTGACACAACATATTACTGTATTGGATCAACAATGGGACCACACCCTTATCCTGAAATGGTAAGAGATTTTCAAAAAATTATTTCCAAGGAAATAAAACAGCAGCTTTTAGAAAAAGAAGGCAAACTTCCCGATTGTGTAGTAGCTTGCTGTGGCGGAGGATCTAATGCAATCGGAGCATTCTACAATTTTATTGAAGATAAAACAGTCAAACTTATAGGTGCTGAAGCAGCAGGACGAGGCGTTAATACTCCTGATAATGCTGCTACTATAACTAATGGCTCTGTCGGAATATTTCATGGAATGAAATCATTGTTTCTTCAGAATGACTACGGTCAGATCAATCCGGTATACTCCATTTCAGCCGGTCTTGATTATCCGGGTGTTGGACCTGAACATGCATATTTGCATGAAACCGGTCGTGCTGAATATATGGCAATCAGCGATGAAGAAGCCGTTTGTGCTTTTGAGTATCTTTCAAAAACAGAAGGTATTATTCCCGCCATTGAATCATCACATGCAGTAGCAGCAGCGTTAAAAATTATTCCTAACATGTCAAAAGATCAGATAATTGTAATTAATTTGTCAGGACGTGGAGATAAAGACGTATATTCCATTGCCAGGTACAGGGAGGTTGAACTTAATGAAGAATAGAATTGATACTTGTTTTGAACAATTAAAAAATGATGGCAAAAAAGCTCTCATTACATTCATAACTGCCGGTGATCCTGACATGGAAACAACTGAAAAAGCTGTACTGACAATGTATGAAAACGGTGCTGACATGATTGAGCTTGGTGTTCCGTTTTCAGATCCTGTTGCTGAGGGTGTTACCATTCAAAAGGCCTCTTTGCGATCCTTAAACAACGGAACAACATTAGATAAAATTTTTGATTTAGTTTCAAAAATCAGAACTAAATCTGACAAACCTTTGCTATTAATGATGTATTTAAACACCATTTTCAAATACGGAACTAAGAAATTTTTTAAGCTATGCAAAGAAAAAGAAATTGATGGCGTAATTGTTCCGGATCTTCCATTTGAAGAACGTGATGAATTATCTGATTCTGCTGATGAATTCTGCATATATCTGATAAATCTTGTAACTCCTACGTCGGATGACCGTATTTCTATGATAGCTAAAGAATCAAAAGGATTTTTGTATGTAGTTTCATCTTTGGGAGTTACAGGAACAAGAAATGAAATTACAACCGATTTTGATAACCTCCTTAAACCTATAAAAGGTCACAGTGAAATTTGTCCTGCATGTATTGGTTTTGGCATTTCAACACCGCAACAGGCAAAAAAAATGTCATCATACTGTGATGGCGCCATCGTAGGAAGCGCTGTTGTCAAAATAATTGAACAGTATGGAAAAGACAGTCCTGAAAAAGTTGGTGAATTTATTAAACTTCTTAGGGGGAATATGGATAAATAAAAAAATCCCGTTACCAATGGTGAACAGAATCAGTAAAAACGAACAATGAAACAAAAACTCCTATGACAGAATTAAAAGTACTGCCATAGGAGGATTTTTTATGACACAAAAGTCATTTGGTTTTATTATTAACAATATCCTTTGTCTTTAACTACCCACTTTGAATCTTCAGACTCACGGGTAAGAATCCAGTTATATCTTGAATGAGTCCTATCATCTTCCATACTGCCATCTCCGCCGCCCGGACGGACATAAAACTCAGAGGTAATAGTAATTTCTAATTTATTATATTGCTCTTTATCTTCTAATTCTTGCAAAAAATTAGTATCTTCATCATACCACAGCTTATTCAAGTTACAACCTGCAAAATTCTTTCCGAAATCTTTTTCCACAGCTTTCATAGCACTTTTTATTTCTTTTTCAGTAAAAATTTCAGAGTTGCAGCTGCCAATTTCAACATTCCAAACATTACCTAAATTATTTCTTACAAACACAAAACCTAAAATTAAAATTACTAAAACTACAATTCCAAACAGCTTCTTGTTCTTTAATTTTGTCATAGTAACTCCTTTTCAAATAAAAATCACTTTAGTTTTTATTAATTGTCAGTATTGTCCAAATCATTAATAAATTTTTCAAGACATGCTATTGACTTATCAGCTAAATCCTTTTCTTCAATTGCAACCTGAGGAATAAATTCTTCCTTATGCACAGTTTTTGGAGTTATTATATTATCATATTCCTCAGACGAATTAAAAGGTTTAATTCCAATAACAGAAATATTATCTGTGCTGCCGCTTTTTAAAGCCAGCTCACAAAGTGCTTCAATTTTATCCTTAAACGGCAATTCCAATGACATTGCTATTTCAATTTCATCTATTGAAATAAAATCTGATACTCCATCCGAAAAAATAAAAACAGTATCATCATATTCTAATCCAAATGGAGATACAAATGGAAATAAATCAATTTTAGGATTTTGAAGAACGCTGCCAACTGAAGATATTATCGCCGAACGCATTTGGGGATCTAATTCATCTATATCATTGATTTCGCCTTGCTCATAAAGATATCTACCATAAGTCTGATCGGAAGAAATCTGTCTTGCCTTTCCTTTTACATATCTGTAAAGCCGGCTGTCTCCCACATTAACGCATATAGCTCCGCCGTTCTCATCAACAGCCAAACAGCAAAGCGTAGTTTGCATATTAACAGAATCATCATGAGTAATTCCGTATTTTTTAATATTATTATGTATGGTCATCAATTCAAGACTTAAGTCTGTACTGCTGCTGTAATTCAAGAGAGATAAATATTGAAGACAAAGCTTTGAAGCAATTTCTCCTTTGTGCTCTCCTCCCACACCGTCACACACAGCAGATAAAAAAGGAGCTTCAATCACTGCTTCTGCTCCGCCGTGTCTGATAACTTCATGATTTATCAGCATAGCGTCCTCATTATGATTGCGGAAGTTTCCTTTATCCGTAAAACCGTAAATGTAATATTTCACAGCAATATATTAAATTCTTTCACATACAGCGTCGCCCATATCGCTGCAGCTAACTAAGGTCATACCCTCTGACATAATATCACCTGTTCTTATACCGTCATTCAGAACTTTATTTACAGCCATCTCTACTGCATCAGCTTCGTCAGACATATCAAATGAATATCTGAGCATCATTGCAGCCGAAAGAATCGTAGCAATCGGATTAGCTTTGTTCAATCCTGCAATATCCGGTGCAGATCCGCCGCTTGGTTCATAAAGACCAAACTTTGTTTCATTCATACTTGCTGAAGCAAGCATACCAATAGAGCCTGTTATCATTGACGCCTCATCAGAAAGGATATCACCGAACATATTCTCTGTAACCATTACATCAAATTGTGCAGGATCCTTTACAAGCTGCATTGCTGAATTATCTACCAGCATATGTTCAAGCGTTACTTCAGGATAATCCTTTGCAACTTCTTCAACTATTTTTCTCCAAAGCCGTGAAGAATCCAAAACATTGGCCTTATCAACAGATGTTACTTTCTTATTTCTCTTCATAGCAACTTCAAAAGCCTTCACAGCAATTCGTCTGATTTCATTTTCATTATAAGAAAGAGTGTCAACCGCAGTCATAACTCCATCAATTTCTTCAGTTTTTCTTTCACCGAAATACAAACCGCCCGTGAGCTCACGCATAATCAGCATATCAAAGCCTTTGGCACTTATCTCTTCCTTAAGCGGACAAGCCCCTGAAAGCTGAGGATAAAGCACGGCCGGGCGAAGATTAGCAAAAAGTCCGAGTTCTTTTCTGATTTTAAGTAATCCTGCTTCAGGACGCAGCTGAGGAGGAAGCTTATACCAAGGAGATGTTGTTGTATCTCCTCCGATTGACCCCATAAGTACAGCGTTCGCAGCTTTGCATCTTTCAACTGTTTCGTCAGTCAGAGGAACTCCGTTAGCGTCAATAGAACAACCTCCCATAAGAAGCTGATCATATTCAAATTTATGTCCAAATTTTTCTGCAATTTTATCAAGGACCTTCATTGCTTCCGTAACAATCTCAGGACCTATTCCGTCGCCCTTAATTACTGCTATTTTTTTATTCATTTCAAACACTTCTTTCATTCAGTATATTTTTTAACATTATATCATAATAAGACTATAAAATCAAGTATGCAAAAAGCGTATCCTTAAAGATACGCTTCTCGTTTATTTTACTTTAATTGATTTTGCAGTATATGCTCCGTTATATGTCTTGCCGCCGACAGTCCTGTATGCCTTAACTGTAAAATAATATGTCTTACCCTTTGTAAGTCCGGATTTTGTATAACTTGTGGTTTTATTATTTGTAGTTTTTAACCCAATCCATTTTCCATTTTTGCTGGTCTTATAGTAAACCTTATAGCCCGTTGCTCCAGTTACTTTACTCCATTTTATTGTTGCTTTCTTTGAACCTGCTGTCAGCTTGAAATTAACAACAGCAGGATTAGTTGAAGCAGTTATCTGAGGATATTTCGGACTTAGAACCTCTTTTCCGTCCTCAATTTTATAAGCTCTTATAGCATATTTATATGAAGTACCTGAAGCCAATTTTTTATCTGTATATGTATTGGAATTTATACCGACTTTAGCAATTCTCGCATATTTTTTTGTTTTTGTATTATATCTGTATATAATATATCCGTCTGCATGTGTTTCTTTATTCCAACGCTGATAAATATTATTCCATTTAAGCTTTATGGTATTTGCAGATACAGCATCAGCTTTAAAACCTGAGACATTTTTTAAAACCAATTTAGCTTCTTCATTTGTTCTGTACCAGTGTCCGCAATCCTCACATTGATAAATTGTATATCCGCCTTTAAAAAACGTAGGCCATCTCATTGTCTTTATATAACTGTGTTTTTCATGAGGAATTATATAATAATCATAGCCGTTTTCTTTGGCAAATTTTTCAGCAGCAGAACCGGCATAACAATTGATTTTTACATTTTTACCAAGTTCAAAATCAACTTTAAGATCTCCGAAAATGTATTTATTGATAGATTTAACACTGGCGGGAATTGTTACGCTTTTTATATTACATCTTTCAAAAGCTCCTTCCCATGCTTCTCCCCATCCGCTTATTTCAGTAACAACCTTACCCTCGATCATATAAGGAATAACTGGATTCTCTTTTTCACCTTCATAATGACCAATATCTATGGTATCATTCTTACCGATACGATATAAAAAATCCTTTTCAATGTTTTCATACCATGCACTTGCCGATATTGTGTTTTCTATCGACTCTTTTCCAATAATATCATATGACACCGCAAAACTGCCTGCTGTCATCATTAAAGTCAATGTACCTGCAACTATTCTTTTTAATATCATATCTATTCCTCCTTATGAATTCTTTTTCCATTGAGCTGTAAAGATTACCACATCTTTATCTACAGGTGAGGTTCTTGCCACATTTGATCCATTTTTATAAATATATTTTGCATAACCGCTTGGCTGCTTCCCTTCCAAATACCATCCGGTTTTATTTGTAGTTTTATTTTCATAATACCACTTATTATCTGAATGCCTCTTTGCATACCAACCTGCAAAAGTATATCCACTTTTGGAAAATGCATTTTTATTAGTAGCAGTAAGAGTATCAAATGTTACAACAGTATCATTCATATTACCTTTACCATCATTTGAATCATATGTTATTGTAAAAATATGTGCTTGCCATTGCGCATATAAATTTACTGTATCTTTATTAACAGTGGTAAATTTTCCAGCAGTAGATTGATTATTGGTATATAAGTATTTTGTAAACTCTTTAGGTTGTTTTCCTTCTATATACCAAGCTTTCTTCCCGGTACTACGATTAATATAAACCCATTTTGAATCAGATTTTCTTTGTACTGACCAACCCTTAAAAGTATATCCAGTTCTTTTAAAAGCGTTTGTTCTAAGATTAGTAATTATACCATATGAAACTATTGTATTGTCCATCGAGCCTGTTCCGCCATTAGAATTATATATTATTGTATAAGTATTCTCCTTCCACTGTGCATAAAACCTAACTATATCTTTATTTACAGGTGAAGTTCTTGCTACATTTGATCCATTTTTATATGTATATTTTATATAACCGTTTGGTTGTTTACCTTCCAGGTACCATCCAGTTTTATTAGTAGTTTTATCTTCATAATACCACTTATTATCCGAATCTCTTTTGGCATGCCATCCTACAAAAGTATATCCGCTTTTGGAAAATGCATTTTTATTTGTAGCGGTAGGAATATCAAATGGTATAACAGTATTGCTCATATGACCGCTTCCGCCGTTGGATTGATAATTAACTGTAAAAGTATTAACTTCTTTAACACTATCCTTTTTAGTTGTAATATATCCATTTGATACTTTGAAAACCGGCGGATTACCATTTGATGCCTTGATAAAACCTGTAATCTTGATGCTACTGTCTTTGCTAATAACTCCTACCTTATTCTCTAAGGTAGTATCATTATATATATTAACATCCTTTAACGCTTTTACACCGATAACCTGCTTTTTATAGTGCTGATCGGTATTATCTACCATTAAATAAGCATATCCATCGCAATTTCTACTATCATTAAACATTTTGTAAGATATATATCCATATCCGTTTATTCCCCAATTAGTACCCCATGAGTTAATAAACTTAAAAGCTTGCTTTGAATCATCATAACCAACAACGCAAATGTTATGTCTACCACGATACTCCCCATATATTTTATCATATACGGCATTAGAATTACTTATATTATCAAAATCTGGATAAACACCAATATTTATTATTGCACAATTTCCTTTAGCTAATTCTTTTTTTAACTTTTGAACACCCTTAACAGAATATCGTTTAATTGCTTTAAAATTAGAAGCTATCTCATTTTGAAGTGAAGTAGGTTTTAAACTACTTGAACTTGACATATAATAAATAGAGCAAACTCCTTTATTTATTATACAATCCATAGCATCCTTGATTGAAGTACCACTTAAATAGTGAGGTATTTGATTATGGATGTATGATGGACTAAATTGTGTCTTTGAACTTTGAGTTGACCAGCCGTGTTCAGTACTCTCTTGGTAAGATTTCATTGCATAAGCAACTGCCCATGATGTACAGCTTTCTAGATTCCCTTGATCTCCAGGAACAGGAAACTTAGAAGATAAATCTACTATATTGGGTAATTCATTGGCTCCTCCAATATCCGTAGGCATATCTACTTCATCTGATGGTAATTCCTCAAACTCATTGGGATTTTCTTGCATTCCTCCCAAAGGATACAAATCATTTAAATCTTCCTCAGCATTAACAGTATTGGGTGAAAATATTCCAATACTAACAACGATCGCTAAAACTGCAATAAACGAAATGGACCACTTTTTCACACATCTTAATTTAAATGTAATGGCTTTCATATAGATTCTCCTTTTGTTCTACTTTTATTTTTTGCATATGATTGTAAATTTAAATACACACCTCCATAAATTATATTTACATGTATTGAAAATGATAATTTTATTTTACTTTATTTATATTACATACCACTTAAAATACCTTTTACTATTATATCATATATTTGCCATAAGTCAATGCTATATTTACCAAAAGAAACAATTAGAGATATTTCGACAAAATTCATTTATAATACGCCTATAATTTTTACTCACACTGTCTCCGATTAAGCTGTTAACTTATATGTAAAAAAACTATATATTTTTGTTTAAAGCACTTGAAACAAATAAGAAAATGTTGTATAATAAATATGTATGTTAAATACATATTGGTATTTTACAGCGAAATTATTGAGAGGAGTTAAGGAAAAAATGATTTATTCTCATGAAGTTGAAACAATGTGCCCTATCGCTCAGGGCGTTGCTCACGGTGCTGCTCCTATTCCGGAGGAAGCAAAATGGGTAAAAGCTAAGGAAATTAAAGATATTTCCGGTTTTACACACGGTATCGGCTGGTGTGCTCCGCAGCAGGGTACTTGTAAATTGACACTGAACGTTAAAGAAGGTGTTATTCAGGAAGCGTTGGTTGAAACAATCGGCTGCTCCGGTATGACTCACTCAGCTGCTATGGCTTCTGAAATTCTTCCTGGAAGAACAATTCTTGAGGCGCTTAATACTGACCTCGTATGTGACGCTATCAATACAGCTATGAGAGAGCTTTTCTTACAGATTGTATATGGTCGTACACAGAGTGCTTTTTCTGAAAACGGTCTTGTTGTAGGCGCAGGTCTTGAAGATTTGGGTAAAGGTCTACGTTCACAGGTTGGTACAATGTATGGTACTCTTGCCAAGGGTCCACGTTACCTTGAAATGACAGACGGCTACGTTACAGGTGTTGCTCTTAACGAAGACAACGAAATCATTGGTTATCAGTTTGTAAACTTCGGTAAGATGATGGATTTCATCAAAGCCGGTGACGATGCTAATACAGCATTTGAAAAGGCAAAGGGTCAGTACGGCAGAGTTGCTGACGCTGTCAAGATTGTTGACCCAAGAAAAGAATAAGGAGGTAACGTAAATGGCTTTATTTGAATCATATGAAAGAAGAGAAAAGCAGGTTCTTGCAGTTCTCGCTCAATACGGTATTAATTCTATTGAAGAATGTGCAGAAATCTGCAAAGAAAAAGGCTTTGATCCTTATAAAATCGTTGAAGGAATTCAGCCTATCTGTTTTGAAAATGCTAAGTGGGCTTATACAGTAGGATGCGCTATTGCAATCAAGAAAGGTTGCACAAGAGCTGCTGATGCCGCTGCTGCAATCGGTGAGGGACTTCAGGCATTCTGCATTCCAGGTTCAGTAGCTGATCAGCGTAAGGTTGGTCTTGGTCATGGTAACCTCGGAAAAATGCTCCTTGAAGATGAAACAAAGTGCTTTGCATTCCTTGCAGGTCATGAGTCTTTCGCTGCTGCTGAAGGTGCTATTGGTATTGCTGAAAAAGCAAATAAGGTTCGTAAAGAACCATTAAGAGTTATTCTTAACGGACTTGGCAAAGACGCAGCGCAGATTATCGCAAGAATCAACGGATTTACATATGTTGAAACTGAAATGGATTACTATACAGGCGAAGTTAAAGAAGTATTCCGCAAGGCTTATTCTGACGGGCTTCGTGCAAAGGTAAACTGCTACGGTGCAAACGATGTAACTGAAGGCGTTGCTATCATGCACAAAGAAGGTGTTGACGTATCTATCACAGGTAACTCAACTAACCCAACACGTTTCCAGCATCCTGTTGCAGGTACATACAAGAAGGAATGTATTGAACAAGGTAAGAAATACTTCTCAGTTGCATCAGGCGGCGGTACAGGACGTACACTTCACCCTGATAACATGGCTGCAGGTCCTGCATCTTATGGTATGACAGACACAATGGGAAGAATGCATTCTGACGCACAGTTTGCAGGTTCTTCTTCTGTTCCTGCTCATGTTGAAATGATGGGCTTGATTGGTATGGGTAATAACCCTATGGTTGGTGCTACAGTTGCATGTGCTGTTGCTGTTGAGGAAGCTTTGAAGGCTTAATAAACCGCATAAATAAAATTTTACGGACTTTGGCTAAAATTAGCCTGAGTCCGTTTTCGTTGTAAAATAGCCCCGGTACAACCGGGGAGTATTGCAAAAAGTAGCGTTGCAATGATTGAAAATCACTGCGATATCAAAATAAATTTCGTAAGGAATCGAAAGTTTTTTATTAAATGTTGGTTAACTGTCAAACTACTGATACTACAATATTTCACCCCAACCAGTGTCTGTATTTAAATCATCAATACTCATATTTGACACCATAATTAATTCTTCTGCCTCAAATTCTGAAATATTAATTATTGGTTTATATATTCGTCCATTTATATCCGTCACAATCGGGATTTGCCGGTAGAACCTTTATAGTCATTTACAAAATCATTGTAAATATCAATGTATGTTGTAAAATCGTATGTTTCAGCTAATTCCTTAACAGCATTATTTACTGCTGTAATTGTTGCCTGAATACCTTCAGAATTTGTTGGATTAAGACTTATAATATATACCGTTATAGGTTCTTTTCCTTGTGTTGCAAGTTCTTCATTCTTTTCTTTGACAAGGTCAAGCATGGTTTTGTAGCTTTCAACTTCCTAATCTACTGCACCCTGCATGTTATTGTAGAACGCACCAAGGTTATTGTTACCAGTGTTATAGGTATATAAATCTTCGTTGGAAAAAAGGTTACCTACCTGAAAACATAATCGCCTTTCGGGATTACCTATTGGATTTCTTTGAAAAACTTTAAAAAACTTAATACAACTCTTCAAACATCTTGCAAAAGAAATAAATTAATTGTATAATATAAAATAAACGATTTGATACATCTAATAGTTTTCTGACACTATAAATAAAACATCGGAAGGAGTAACGTCCCCTGTCGGGAATGAGGTCATAAATATGCTTATTAATATTTCCAATATATATAAATACTTTAACGGAACTCTTTTGCTGAGAAATATAAACCTTACCATAGAGAATCATGAAACTATCGGTCTTATAGGTTCTAACGGATGCGGAAAAACTACGCTTCTTAATATTATAACCGGACAGGAAGAATTCGATAAAACAGCAGACGGACTAGGTTCTGTGGATATATCAAACAATATTACTATCGGATATCTTCATCAGAACAGCGGCCTTGAAACTGAATCTACAATCAGAGAGGAAATGCTTAAAGCCTTCTCTAACCTTTTGTCTGTAAAAGATAAAATGAAACAGTTAGAAGAAATAATGTCCAGTGGAACGGATGAAAATCATGAATCAACAGAAGAATATGCCCGCCTTTCCGCCTATTTTGAAGCAAGAGACGGCTATTTGATTGATGTGAAAATTCAACAGATCCTTAATGGTATGGGGTTTTCAAATGTTCCTGACAACAGAAAAATTGAAAGTCTTTCCGGCGGCGAAAAAACACGTCTTGCATTAGCAAAGCTTCTTTTGGAAGAACCCGATCTTCTTATACTTGACGAGCCTACAAACCATTTGGACTTCACTACCCTTATGTGGCTTGAAGATTACCTTAAAAGCTATAAGGGGTCAATTTTAATAGTATCTCACGACAGGTATTTTCTTAATAAGCTCTGTACACGTATTTGTGAAATTGAGAACGGAAAATTGCTTTCATATAAAGGTAATTATTCTGCGTATCTTATTCAAAAAGAAATGAATTCTCAAAGACAGCTTAAAGAATATGAAATGCAGCAAAAAGAAATATCAAAACTCGAAGATTATATTGTTCGTAATAAAACAAGAGCCTCAACAGCAAAAATGGCCAGATCCCGCCAGCATGCACTTGACAAAATCGAACGTGCCGAAAAACCTGTTATGTATACAAAGCCACCCAAAATTAAGCTTTCATATGATATTGAACCTACCAAAGATATTTTACAAGTATTCTCCTGCCCTGTTTCTGTCGGTGATGGTTCTGAAAGAAAAACACTTATAAATTCTCTTGATATGCACATTCGTCGTGGAGAACATGCTGCAATTATAGGACCAAACGGAATCGGAAAAACCACTATTCTAAAAATGGTGCAAGGACTTATTCCTCATGACAAAGGAAACATTATCTGGGGCGGAAATATAAAACTGTCATATTTTGATCAGGAACATACTATGCTGAACCGTAATGATACAGTTATTGAAGCCGTAAGCAGAAAATTTCCAAGCATGAATGAAACAGAAATCAGAAAAGCACTGGCCGCTGTTCTAATAACAGGTGAGGATGTATTTAAACCTGTATCGGTATTAAGCGGAGGAGAAAGAGCAAAATTATGCTTTTGCCTTATGGCACTCAACAGAGGAAACGTTCTTGTGCTTGATGAGCCAACAAATCATATTGACCTTAACACAAAAGAAGTACTTGAGGAAGCACTTGCAGAATTTGAAGGTACAATTATACTTGTTTCCCATGACAGATATCTGCTTAACAAAGTATCAAGCAGAATAATTGAAGTTTCAGAAAATAAAGTTACATCATATAAGGGTAATTTTGATAAATATTCTGAGCAAAAAATGCTGGAACGCAAGGAAAAAGAAGCTTTGATTTCTGAGGATAAACGCAGAAAAGATGAAGAAGACTATAAAGAAAAGAAACAGAATCAATACAGGACCCGACAACAGCGGGCTTTAGATGCCGCAAGAAGAAACAGAATTAATCAGCTTGAAAAAGAGATTGAACAGCTTGAAACAGATATATCAATTCTCGAAGAAGAAATATTGCATCCGCAAGTTACGTCAGATTTCACTTTAATGACAGAAAAATGCACTCAGCTCGAAAAATTCAAAAATATTCTTGACGAAAAAATGAATGAATGGGCAGAACTTGAGCAATAATCAATTAACACCAATCACCCCCGAAGAGTATAATGTAATAATACTTTTCAGGGGTGATTTTATTGGATATTCAGGTTATATCTAAGTCATGTGTAAAAATAATGATAACAAAAGAAGAAGCCGACAATTTTGAATTATGTTTCGATAGCTTTGAAAAGGATAATCCCGAAACCAAAACTTTTTTGGGTTATATGCTTGCAGTAATAGATGATATAGGTATTATCAATTCTAAAAATGATAAAATTACCGTAGAAGTTTTTGAACAGGAGTCCGGTGATTTAATAATATATATTTCATCGTCGCCTGATGAAACCCAAAGGAAAAACAATTTGTTTCCTGCTATGTTAACTTCAAAAGATCCCCTGGAAATAATAAATTTTCTTGAATCACATAAATCTTCTTTCTATATTCTTAAAAAAAGTGCAAAGCTATACTTATATAATGATATCTACTACCTGACATTTGATTGCACAAATAACTCAAGACTGTCAGAAAGCATTATTACAAACGAAGCCTTAATTGCAAAAACTAAGGAGTATGGCAGAATAATCTGCAATACTCCTTTTGAAGCTCTTATTTAATCTCTTAAAGCTTTAACTGCGCTTTCCATGTCTTCAGATCCAAAGATATATGAACCGGACACTAAAACATCTGCACCCGCCTGTTTTACAAGCACAGCTGTTTCGCCGTTAATTCCTCCGTCTACCTGCACCCTTACATTTAAATTTCGGCTGTCAATATAATTTCTAACTTCTTTTATTTTATCAATCATTTCAGGAAGAAACACCTGTCCGCCAAAACCTGGTTCAACAGTCATAACAAGCACCATATCCACCTCATGTATGTATGGCAGAATACTCTTCACAGGTGTAGCAGGCTTTATAGACAAGCCGACTTTAAGTCCTCTGGAACGTATTTTGTCAATAACAGCCTGAGTGTCGCTTGCAGCTTCATAATGAAATGTGATTCCGTTAACACCCAGATCAGCATAATTATCAATATATCGTATCGGATCAGTAATCATAAGATGTGCATCGATCGGTAAATTAATTATTGGCGCAATGCTTTTTAAAACAGGCTCTCCGAAGCTTATATTTCTTACAAAAACCCCGTCCATGACATCATAATGTATCCAGTCCACTCCGGAATTTTCAACTTTAATCACTTCACTTTCAAGCTTTGCAAAATTGCATGCCAAAAGTGACGCAGAAACCAAATTTTTCAATATACCTTCCTCCAAACAGTACAAAAATCAGCAATTCATTATAAATTATAACTCCATACGACATTAAAGTCAAGTTGTCACACTTTAATAAGCAGAATTCTTATAATTTCTTTATTCTTGCAAAGTTCGCCATTATCTTCTTAGTACCCCTTGTTTCAAAAGCAATCTCCAAAAGCGTATCATTTGCCATCGGTACAGCACTCAAAACCATGCCCTCTCCGAAAATATTATGCTTTACCCTGTCACCTGCTTTAAAATCCTGAAGCTGCTGATTATCTTTCTCATGTCGTTTTTGGGCAAGCTGTTTTTGAAGGCTCATGCTGTGTGAAACCTGAATTTCTGAATTACCGCCTGAAAGAGATGATGAAAGACCGTCCTCTTCCATCTTATCAACGTTTTCTTTCGGCAGCTCCTTAACGAACCTTGAGATCCGGTTTCGGTCTGTTCGTCCATATAGCATTCGCTCAGCCGAATGTGTAAGATAAAGCTTTTCTTTTGCACGTGTAATTGCAACGTATGCAAGACGGCGTTCCTCTTCAATATCGGCTTCTGATTCCATGCTCCTTGCAGACGGGAAAATATTTTCCTCCATTCCAACAACAAAAACTGTGGGAAATTCCAGTCCCTTTGCTGAATGCATAGTCATCATGGCAACATAATCTCCGTTGTCATCAAAGTTGTCAATGTCTGTATACAATGATATTTCCTCCAGAAATCCTGATAACGATGGCTCCTCTGCATTCTCTTCATAGTTTGCCATAGTAGATTTAAGCTCGTTAATGTTTTCAAGTCTTGTAATACCCTCATCGCCCTGACTTTTGAGAAATTTACCATAATCGCTCAGATCAAGCAGTTCATCAAGCAGTTCTCCTAAAGAAAGCTGTTCAGACATTTCCGTAAGCTTATAAAATACTTTTGCTATATCCGTAAGAACCTTGGATTTTTTTGCAAGCGGTACCATTTCAGATGATTTAAGCATGATCTCCAACGGACTTTCGCCTAAATCTGAAGTTATCTGTTCAAGAGCAGATACCGTTGCGTCACCAATTCCACGTTTTGGTTCATTTATAATTCTTCTTAGTCTCAGCATATCCGAATGATTGTTGATAACAGACAAATATGCAATAATATCTTTTATTTCTTTTCTATCATAGAATTTCAGTCCGCCGAAAATTCTGTAAGGTACTCCGCTTCTTATAAATGCCTGCTCAATAGCGTTTGACTGTGCATTCATGCGGTAAAGCACAGCATGCCCGCCGAAGCTTCCTCCGTTTTTTACATCATCCAATACAGTATCAGAAATAAATTTTGCCTCGCTTCTTTCGGAAACAAATTTATATACAGTAACCTTTTCTCCATCACCGCAGTCAGTCCAGAGATTTTTGCCTTTTCGTCCGTTATTATTTTTAATAAGCTCATTTGCACAAGTAAGTATATTCTGTGTTGAGCGATAATTTTGTTCCAGTCTTATAACATCAGTTTCAGCATCACATTCAAACTGGTGCTCAAACGATAAGATATTTTCAATTGTTGCGCCTCTGAACTTATAAATACTCTGATCATCATCACCCACAACGCATATATTGTTAAATTTTCCTGACAGCAATGATACCAGCCTGAATTGCACCTTGTTTGTATCCTGATATTCATCAACCATTATGTATTTATATAAGTTCTGATAATGATCCAAAACATCCGGATTCTCTTCAAATAGAGAAACCGTATGACATAAAATATCATCAAAATCCATAGCATTAGCTGCTTTCAGCCTCTGCTGATAATATTTATAAACCTTTGCTATTTGCAAAGCTCTGTAATCGTTCTGAGATTGAGATTCGTATTCGTCAGGGCTTACCATCATATTTTTTTGTCTTGAAATCTCAGCCAGAATAGATTTTGGAGGAAACATTTTGTCTGAAATATCAAGAGATGAAAGAACGCTTTTTATTACTCGCTGAGCGTCATCGGTATCATAAATAGTGAATGATGACGAAAAACCGATTTTATCGCACTCCCGTCTTAAAATTCTGACACAGACAGAATGAAAAGTCGCCGCAGTAATACCGCTTCCGCTCTCTCCAAGCATGTTAGCAATACGCTCTTTCAGTTCGTTGGCAGCTTTATTGGTAAAAGTAATTGCAAGAATACTCCATGGCTTAATGCAGTCATATGAAACAATATCAGCAAGTCTTGAAGCGTCATCTGTCTTTCCTTCTGCAAAATCCATCAAAAAATTTAAATCTTCATCAGAATAATTTCCATAACCTTCGATATTATTATAAGCGTCACCAAAAAAAATCATGTTGGCAATTCTGTTTACAAGAACAGTAGTTTTTCCGCTTCCCGCACCGGCAAGAATAAGCATAGGTCCTTTTATCTTGAAAACAGCTTTGAGCTGCTCGCTGTTCATTCTTGAAAAATACTTTTCAAGAGCCTTATTTTTCAATAAATTATAGTCTTTAATCATAAATACTCCTCACAAAATGCAGATAATAAAAATTTATTTTTAATAATAAACGGCATAAACCGATAAAATCCTTAAATAATTATAACATATTCTCATCTTCTTGAAAAGTCCTTTTTCAATTTTTTTGCACCTATGTTAATCAATATTTTATATAATAATTACAACTGCTGAATAACCTTCCTTATTAAACCAATAATAACTTAAAAGCAAAACATATTATTGAAAGGATGAGATTTATGCAAGCAGTAGTATTATGCGGAGGACGAGGGGAAAGACTTATGCCGTTAACAGCATGCCGTCCGGCAGGACTTTTAAGAATTACAGGCAATACCGTGTTGAATTATACCCTTAACCAATTAAAAAAAGCCGGGTTTAATAAGGTCACATTTGCTTTGGGATACTTAGAAGGAATGATCATGTCTGAATATGAAAGCGGAGAATACGAGGGTATTCAGATCAATTTCATATCAACAGAAGAATTGGGAACGTCAGGTGCATTGGCTCAGGCATTCACTGATGATGATATGCTGGTAATTGAAGCAAACTGTATATTCAATTTTGATTTAAAAAGAATACAGTCCTTTCATACAATAAATAAAGCCGTTTGTACCGTTGTAACAAAACAATTGCCTGACCTGTCAGAATATACTTGCTTTTCTTGTGACAGCAGCGGAATAATTACTTCTATGTCTCAAAATCCTTCAAAAGATAATCTGAACGCTGTAAATGCTTTTGCAGGTGTATATGTTTTATCCAAAGACGCATTCAGTTTATATCAGTTCAGTAATGGAAACGATTTTTTAAGAAATGTAGTTCCTGATATGATCGGAAACGATAAACTGATGTTATATAGTGAGAAAGGATATTTTTCCAAAATAACCAATGCGTCCGGATTTATCAAAGCCCAAAGAGATATGCTTACGGAAAACACGGGTATTAAAGTGGATTCCAAATATAATGAAAATAAAATCTATTCAGATACATCGGGAAACTTTAACGGCGTAGCAATTATTCCGCCTGTTTATATCGGCTCTAATGTTACAATAGATAAAGGCACCGTCATTGAACCTTGCTCTGTAATTGACGATAATGCAGTAATAGGCGCACGGGTAAAAGTGAGTGGAAGTTATGTGGGAGAAAATGCCGTAGTTTCATCACGATGCGAATTAACCGAATCCGTTGTTTGTAGCAATGCGCTGATAAAAAAATCCGTTCATTGCGGAGAATATTCAGTCATAGGAGAAAAAGCCATAATCGGCGAAAGCTCAAGAATTGAAGATAATATTAAAATATGGGCAGGAAAAGAAGTGATCCCTAACTCAATTATAAGCAGACATATTATAATCGGATCAGGAAAATCTATGCACATTGATGATGAAAGTGAATTCAATTTCGGAAATTCTTTGAACGCTCCGACAGATTTTGCAAAAATGGGAATGGCAATAGGTACAGCTTTTAATAAAAATGATGTAATTTTAATAGGATATTCTGATGAAGAGACGTCAAAAATATTGTCCGACAGCCTGATTTCCGGTCTTGTTTCAACAGGCATAAAAGTGTTTAATGCTGGCATCTGCACAAACCAGCATATAATGTACGGAACATCACACTTTTGCGCATCAGCAGGATGCTTTGTTTCTGCAGATTACGAGGAAAAAATCAAAATTACCGATAAAGGCGGATTACCTCTGAAACGTAATATTGAGATAAAAATTGAAAATTCATATAATAACAATTCTTTCAGAACTTTGGATTGTCACTCTTTCGGTAAAATATATGAATTTAACGGAACAAAAGCGCTTTATGAAATCTTTCTTGAAACAATGCTTCCTGAAAGCTTCGTCGGACTTAACGCTGAAATCAGGACTTCTTCCAAAGAAACCGCCTGCCTTGCGGATGACTTATTTCATTCAAAAAATGATATCGACGGAGAAAAAATTATATTTCATGTTTCTGCTGATGGTAATTCATGCTCGGCATATACAGAAAAAACAGGATATATTTTTCATGAAAAGCTTATTTTATTAGCAATGAAGGCGCTGTTCAATAAAAAAATCCCCGTTTCATTGCCATTTTCTTTCCCGATGAGAGCCGAGAGCGTTGCAGAAACTGAAAATGGACGGATTTTCAGATATTATAATTCTTCTGATAATAATACAGATGAAGAAGCACGTGCAATAGCACAAAGAAGAGATAACCTGTTTGTTCGTGACGGACTTGCCCTCGCTTGTATAATTTGCGGATATCTGTCAGAAAATAATCTTACTTTTTTAAAAGCAATAAGCGAAATACCAAAGTTTTCATCAATACAACGCTATGTAAGCTATAACGGAAATATAATCAATATGATCAACGAGCTTTCAGTTGAAAAAGCAGGCGAAGAAGGTGTTTTTTATTCCAAGGACAACACACGTGCATTGATCCGGCCCTTAAAAAGCGGAAACGGTATTATGATTTTTGCAGAAAGCTTTAAGTCAGAAGAAGCTTCCGCCGCCTGCGATGAAATACAGGAAAAATTAAAAAAATATGAAGCCAACAGCAAATAAATGTAAAAACTAAAAAATACCGCTTGACATTTTAAGAAAATAAGTGTAGAATATTAATAGGTATTTTGTTCGTGTCGGCTGTTTTCTTAAACAGTCTTTAACGGGGATATTCGTCTAACTAATAAAATTTTCTTGGTTCATAATTAAAAAGAATCAAATATCCCTTTTATTAAGAAACGGAAAAAATCGAATATTTAAGAGTTTTACTCTGTTAAGGAAGGAGTTCTTCAACGACTTGCCTTTTGTTTGTGTTGCCATAATCAAAGGGTAAGCGTTGGATTATTATTGCATGAATACTAAAAACAACGTTACAGAAAACACAAAAAAAAGGTTTATAAGAAACAGCAGAACAAATGTAAAAAACAATGAGCATTTGCCAAACGACAAAAAAGGTAAGACTTCGGATATAAAAAGTCTTCCAAATAAAAATCTTAATAAAAAAACAGATAACAATAAAATAAATTCCGGAAACCGAAACAAGATTTCCTCAAAACCAAACCGCACTAATACAGCAAGAAAAACACCTGTTAAAATTATCCCTCTCGGCGGTTTAAATGAAATCGGCAAAAACTTTACAGTAATAGAATGCTCAAACGATATGTTTGTTATTGACTGCGGCCTTGCTTTTCCTGATAGTGAAATGCTGGGAGTTGATATAGTTATTCCTGATTTCACTTATATTGAACAGCATATTGATAAATTAAGAGGAGTCGTTATTACACACGGTCATGAGGATCATATCGGCGGACTTCCATATTTTTTAAGAAAATTTAACGTACCTGTTTACGGAACAAGACTTACTTTGGGACTTCTTGAAGGAAAGCTTAAGGAACACGGGCTTTTAGGCAATGTCAAGCTGAACACAGTGACACCACGTCAGACTGTCAAGCTCGGCTGCATGGCAGTTGAATTTCTAAGGGTTAACCATTCAATTCCTGATGCTGTAGGCCTCGCTGTTCATACACCTGCAGGAATAATTGTCCATACAGGTGATTTCAAAGTTGACTATACTCCTATTGAGGGCGGAATCATTGATCTCGCAAGATTTTCGGAGCTTGGAAATAAAGGTGTATTAGCACTTATGTCAGATTCCACCAATTCCGAGCGTCCCGGTTTTACAATGAGCGAACGAAAGGTCGGAGAAAGCTTTGAAAAGCTGTTTATGCAAGCTGAAGGCAAACGTGTTATCATAGCTACATTTGCCTCAAATGTTCATAGAATTCAGCAGATTGTAAATAACGCTGTAAAATATGGCAGAAAGGTCGCCGTTTCCGGACGAAGCATGGTCAATGTTATCGGAAAAGGCATTGAATTAGGATATCTTAAAATTCCTGATGGAATACTTGTAGATATTGATATGGTGTCTCATTATCCTGAGGATAAAATGTGCATTGTAACTACAGGAAGTCAGGGAGAGCCAATGTCCGCTCTTACAAGAATGGCGATGAGCGAACACAGAAACGTTTCGATAACACCTCAGGATTTTATTATTATTTCTGCTACGCCAATTCCGGGCAATGAAAAATATGTTACAAGAGTAATAAACGAACTCATGAAGCTTGGTGCTGAAGTAGTTTATGAGGCAATGTATGAGGTTCATGTTTCGGGTCACGCTTGTCAGGAGGAACAAAAGCTCCTTCTTTCAATTACAAAGCCTAAATTTTTTATTCCCGTACACGGTGAATATAAACACCTGAAAAAACATGCCGCAACAGCTATGTCAGTGGGAATTGACGAGAATAATATCATTATTGGTGAAATAGGTAATATCATTGAAACTGACGGAGTTGATATGAAAATCACCGGTCAGGCTCCTGCCGGAAAAGTTCTTGTAGACGGATTGGGCGTCGGTGATGTCGGAGCAATAGTCCTCCGTGACAGAAAGCACCTTGCACAGGACGGAATTATAATTGCCGTTGCAACCATCAACAGAATATCAGGAGAAATACTTTCCGGTCCGGATATTGTTTCAAGAGGATTTGTATATGTAAGAGAAAGCGAAGAACTCATGATCGAAGCAAAACGGCTTCTGACTGAAGCGTTGCAAAACTGTCTTGACCATGATATCCGTGAATGGAACACAATAAAAAATAAAATGAAAGACAGCTTGTCGGATTTTATATATTTTAAAACCAAAAGAAACCCTATGATACTTCCTATTATCATGGAGATTCAGTCATAGTTGTTTAATTTGCGCTGAAAAAACAGCAACATCAAGAAACGCTGTTTTTCAAAGCCCGTTTGAGGGAAAGGAACAGAAATGAAAGGTTATAACAATTTTCAGCTTGTAATCAGAATTACAACGGCAGTAATTATGCTTGCTGCCGTAATATCTTCATTTATGGTTTATGATACGCCTTCAACCGAAGGCAAGGGCAAGGTTCTGCTTATTGTATCTGTAGGAGCTGCACTGCTTTTAATTGCAGAAACCATATTGTTCCGGGACAGGACAAAAAAATATATAGCTAAAATGTCCACCATGATTTCCCGAACTGAGAGAGATTCGCTTTTAAACTTCCCTGCCCCTGTAATAATTATAGACGAAGATAATACTATTGTCTGGTATAATAAGCTTTTCGGAGTACAGGTTTATTCCGATGAAGAAGCCTATGGTCTTAATATCTGCGATTTAGTTAATATCGACATGGAAAAAATATATACCCCTGACGGCGATCTTATATGCCTTGACCGGCATTTTTATAAAGCAAGAGCTATACATAATAACGCTTCGGGTACTCTTTCAATGATTTATTTTGACAATGTAACAGATTATGTTGAGCTTGAATTTGAGCATAAGCAATCTCATAAATCTGTAATTTTAATTACAATTGATAACTATGAGGACCTTATATCAAATCTTCGTGAAAGCGAAAAGGCTCACGCTTTGGTGGAAATTGAAAGATTAATTGAAAATTTTGTTGACGGAACAAACGGAATATCCAAGAAAATGAGTAATGATAAATTCTGTGTTATTCTTGAAGAACGTAATTTGTCAAGAATTATTGAAAACAGATTCAAGATACTCGAGGAAGCACGTAAAATTTCTTTAGGCGAACGGCGTAATATTACCCTTTCTATAGGAGTAGGCTATAACAGCAAGGATCTTGCAGAAAGCGAGGCTTTTGCAAAACAAGCACTTGAAATGTGTCTGGGCCGAGGCGGTGATCAGGCGGCGGTAAAAACTGAAAATGGTTTTGAATTTTTCGGCGGAGTTTCAAGCGGTATGGAAAAGCATACAAAGGTTAAAACCCGTATGGTTGCAAACGCTTTAATTGAGCTTTTCAATTCTCATGACCGAATTCTTATAATGGGTCATAAATTCGGCGATCTGGACAGTATTGGAGCCGCAACAGGAATGTGCAGCGCAGTACGGAAAATGGGCAAAGAATCTTATGTCATAGTTGATACTGAAAGTACATTAGCAAAAAGCCTTATCAATTATGTAAAAGATAATGATATCAACAACTATTACATATCACCTGAAGAAGGACTTTCTAAAGTAAGTGACGATTCATTGGTAATAGTTGTCGATACTCACAACCCTGATCTTGTGGAATCAAAGGAGATACTTGCTAAAGCACACGAAACTGTAGTAATAGACCACCACAGACTTATGGTAAAAGCTATTGACCACTGTGTTTTGTTTTATCATGAACCGATTGCATCATCAGCCAGTGAAATGGTTGCTGAATTAATTGAGTATTTTGGTTCAAATATTAAAATATCTGCTCCTATTGCTGAGGCACTGCTTTCAGGAATTATGCTTGATACAAAGAATTTTGTCCTTAAAACAGGAGTAAGAACATTTGAAGCAGCCGCTTTTCTTCGAAGAATGGGTGCTGATACAGTAGCTGTAAAAAAACTTTTTGCAAATTCTATCGAAACATATCACCAAAAAAGCAATCTAATTACATCTGCCGAAATATACAGAAAATGTGCCGTTGCTTCTACACAGGAGGAATTTGCTGATATCAGGATCGCTTCATCACAGGCAGCAGACGAACTTTTAGGCATTAAGGGCGTAAATGCTTCATTTGTCATGTATACTGAGAATGGAAAGGTCAATATTTCTGCCAGAAGCCTTGGGGCTTTCAACGTACAGATCGTTATGGAAAGCCTTGGAGGAGGCGGTCATCTTACAATGGCGGCAACACAGCTTGAAACAACGCTTGAAGATGCTAAATTACAGCTTCACAGTGCTATTGATGATTATATCAGAAATAATTCATAAGTTTTTATATTCATACCATTACAAAAAGGAGCATTAATATGAAAGTAATTTTATTAAAAGACGTAAAAGGTTCAGGAAAAGCAGGCGATACACTTAATGTTGCTGACGGTTATGCAAGAAATTTTTTATTTGCTAAAGGACTGGCGATCGAAGCAACTGCTAAAAACCTGAATGACCTTGCCGGAAAAAAGGCTTCCGCACAGCATAAGCTTGACGTGGAAAAAGCAGAAAATGAAAAAATTGCTTCTTCTCTTGAAGGTAAGGAAATTGTTATTAAGGCAAAAGCAGGTCAAGGCGGAAAGCTTTTTGGTGCTGTTACCTCAGCTACTGTTGCAGACGCTGTAAAAGCTCAGTTTTCGCAGTCAGTTGACAAAAAGAAAATCAATCTCAGCAGTGAAATTAAAAGCTATGGTGACTTCTCTGCGGTTATCAAAATGTCACAGGGAGTTTCCTGCACCATAAAAATTAAGGTGGTTGAAGAATAAGTCATGGCACTTAATGAAAGCAGAACAGGCATCAAAGCAAGCGATATACTTGGACGTGAGCTTCCCTATTCTCTTGAAGCTGAACAGGCTGTTATAGGCGGAATTCTTCTTGATCCGTCAGTATTAGCTAAGGTAATTGAAATACTCAGACCCGAATGCTTTTATCGTCCGCAGCATCAACAGCTTTTTTCAATTATGATGAGAATGTTCACAACCGCTCAAACTGAGGATATTATCACAGTAATTGACGAATCAGTCACAATGGGGATATTTGAAACATCCGCCATGGCAAAAACCTATTTAAGCGGACTTATGGAAAGTGTTCCATCCACCGCCAATATTGAAAGCTACTGCAATATTATAAAAGAAAAATACCAGATTCGCACTCTTATTGATGTAGCAAACGATATTATTGAAACCGCAAATGAAGGCTCTGTTGATTCACAAACTATGCTTGACAGCGCAGAGCAGAAAATTTATGATATTCGTCAAGGCAATGAAGTTCAGGGACTGTCACGAATTGACAGCGTTATTATTGACGCTTATTCGCATTTACAGGAAATCAGCGGTCCTGACGCAGCACTGCACTTAGGTGCTAAAACCGGTTTTTCACAACTTGACGCAATAACCTCGGGACTGAACAATTCCGACCTTATTATACTTGCTGCACGTCCCGCAATGGGTAAGTCTGCACTTGCACTTAACATTGCCGTAAATTGCTGCAAGCAGACAATGAAAGATGTTGTAATATTCTCACTTGAAATGGGTAAGGAACAGCTTGTTACCCGTATGCTGGCTTCGGAATCGCTTGTAAACAATACTAATCTTCGCTCAGGTAAAATTGACAGTGAGGATTGGATCAAGCTTGCAGGCGGAACTGAAACACTGGCTAAGCTTCCGATTTATCTTGACGACGGTGCCGGAATAAACGTACCTCAGATGAAAGCTAAGCTAAGACGTATGCGGAATCTGGGGCTTGTTGTTATTGACTATCTTCAGCTTATGTCCTCTCCTAACAAACACACAAGCCGTGTAACTGAAGTTTCTGAAATTACACGTCAACTTAAGCTGATGGCAAAGGAACTTAATGTACCTGTTATAGCTCTTTCTCAGCTTTCCCGTAGTTCCGAAAAACGTGAAGACAAACGTCCTATGCTTTCTGATTTACGAGAATCAGGTTCTATTGAACAGGATGCTGATATTATTTTATTTTTATATCGGGATGCTTATTATGAAAAGGACACTTCAGATCAAACGGTTGCGGAATGTATTGTAGCTAAGAACCGCCATGGAAGCACAGGAACTGTAAACCTTGCATTTATAGGTGAATACACATTATTCAGAGGTATAGATATCAGAAGAGAGTAAATATGCTTAACAAAGTCGCAAAAACAATTGAAAAATATAATATGGTAAAAAAGAGTGAGCGCATTCTGGTGGGCCTTTCTGGCGGAGCGGACAGCGTTTCACTCCTTTTGTGTTTAAGAGAATTAGGATATGATATTTCAGCTTGTCATATTAATCATCAGCTCAGAGGTGATGAGAGTCTGCGTGATGAAAACTTCTGTATTAAACTTTGCAGAGATCTGGATATTCCTATTGATGTACACAGAATTAATGTTAAAGAATATTGCAGAATGAATTCAGCTTCATTAGAAGACGGTGCACGAAAATTAAGATATAATATCTTTTCAAAAGCTGAAACCGAAAAAATTGCTACGGCACACACCCTTTCAGACTGTTTTGAAACTCTGCTTTTTAATCTTGTGAGAGGAACCGGACTTAAGGGTCTTTGTTCTATTCCTCCTGTACGTGATAACATTATAAGGCCGTTAATTGACTGCACTCGTGAAGATATACTTGAATTTCTAAAAAATAATGATCAAAGCTTTGTAACTGATTCTACCAATCTCGAAACAGAATTTTCAAGAAACAAAATACGTTTAAAAGCTATTCCGACACTTAAAGAGATTAATGCTTCCCTTTTTTCAACTTTTGAAAAAACGCTTGATAATATCAGATCCGATGAAGATTATCTTGAGGCACAAACTGATTTGCTAATCAACAATTCCAGAGTTTCGGATGGTTATGACGCTGAAGTTTTGAATAGTGCCCATCCTGCCATAAGAAACCGTGCTTTGGCTAAAATTTTTAATGAAAATAATCTGAGATACAGCTTTGATAAGATAAATAATATTGCTTCTATTCTTTTAAAAGGCGGAAAAATTAACCTTGAATCGGATATATTTGCAATATGTGAAAATAATATTTTAAGTATTGGAACAATTAGAAATGATGATATCAGTCCCGTTTTAATTTTCATTGATACAAACGAAAAATACAGCTTTTTCGGGAGACATGTCAGTTTTGATACAATTGCCGCTTCTGCTGAAAATGTTCATAAAATGTTAGCAAACGGTCCTATTGATTGTGATAAAATAAAAGGTAAGGTTTATATTAGAAACAGGCGAAATGGGGATAAAATAAAGCTTTGCGGCAGGGATTTTACTTCATCCGTCAAAAAGCTTTTTAATGCCTCTGTTCCTGTTGATATGAGAGACAAAACTGTTTTGATTTGTGATGATGAAGGCATTATTTGGGTGGAAGGCTTTGGCTGCGCTGAGCGTGTTAAGGCAGATTCCAACACAAAAAAAATAATGATTTGCAATATATCATAAAACTGTCACAAATATATTTTATAATAATTGAGGTTTAGTTTTATGGACAAAATATCGCCGCTTATTTCTGAGAAGGACATAAAAAAACGTGTTTATGAAATAGCAAAAAAAATATCATCGGATTATAACGGAGAAAAAATTACGATGGTTTCCGTGTTAAAAGGTTCGTTTATTTTTACTGCGGATCTTATACGGTCAATTGACGCTGAACTAAACGTCAATTTTATCCGTGCCAAAAGCTATATAGATACTCAAAGCAACGGAAAACCCGAAATTCACGATGATTATGCTCTTGACGTCAAAGGAAAAAGCATTCTTATTGTTGAAGATATTATTGATACCGGAAACACTCTTTCGCAGCTTATGGATTACTTTTTAAAGGCTGGCTGTAAAGATGTTAAAATAGCTGTGTTCCTTGACAAACCTTCCAGAAGAACGGCTGATATTTCACCTGATTATTGCTGTTTTGAAATTGAAGACAGATTTGTGGTGGGATATGGACTTGATTACAATGAAAAATATCGTCAGCTTCCCTATTTAGGTGTTTTGACACCTGACGGAAACTGATTTAATATAAATTTTTAAAAAGGTCGTGATATATTGAATAAAAATAATAACGGAAAATCATTATTGGTTTATTTGCTGGTTTCTTTAGTTATTATCGGCGGATTGGTATATTTTCTAACTTCCATGAGCAGCAATAACACATCCACCAAATATTCTGAAATAATGGGGTATTTTGATAAGCTTGAGGTTTCTGAATTTGAACTTGATCTCGGATCAGGCAAAATGAAATATAAGCTGAAGGATAACAACGAAGTAAAGAGTTATACTGTTCCTAATGTTTCAATATTTGCTCAGGAGATTCTGGGCGGAGAGGATGCAGAAAACTATCGTAAAAAATACAATGAAGCAAATCCTGATGATCCTCTTAAATACAATTTGATTCCGATTTCAGATAACAGCTTCTGGCTTAATATGATACCTACTCTGCTGATGCTGGGCGTTATGATTTTCTTCTTTGTATTTATGATGAAAAACGCCGGCGGAGGAAAAATGTCCTCATTTGGCAAGACTAATGCAAAACAAGCTCCGAGCAGTAAAAAGGCGACATTTGCAGATGTTGCAGGTGCTGACGAAGAAAAAGAAGAGCTTAAGGAAATTGTGGATTTTCTTAGGAACTCAAAGAAATATAATGAAATCGGTGCAAGAATACCTAAAGGAGTTCTTCTCATGGGACCTCCGGGTACAGGTAAAACCTTACTTGCCCGTGCTGTTGCCGGTGAAGCAAATGTACCGTTCTTCTCAATTTCAGGTTCTGACTTTGTAGAAATGTTTGTAGGTGTAGGCGCTTCCCGTGTGAGAGATTTATTTGAACAGGCAAAGAAAAATTCACCGTCAATCATTTTTATTGATGAAATTGACGCTGTCGGAAGACAGAGAGGTGCAGGTCTTGGCGGCGGACACGATGAACGTGAACAGACTCTGAACCAACTTCTTGTTGAAATGGACGGCTTCTCTGAAAATGATTCAGTTATAGTAATGGCCGCAACAAACAGACGTGATATTCTCGACCCTGCGCTGCTGCGTCCTGGACGATTTGACAGACAGATTCTTGTCGGCTATCCTGACGTTAAAGGCAGAGAGGAAATTCTTAAGGTTCACACAAGAAATAAGCCTCTTGCTCCTGATGTAAACTTAGAAACGATTGCAAAATCAACAGTCGGCTTCACGGGTGCTGATCTTGAGAATCTTGTAAACGAGGCTTCGCTTCTTGCCGCAAGAAATAACAGAAAAGCTATAACAAAACAGGATCTTGAAGAATCATCTATTAAAGTTGTTGCAGGTCCTGAAAAGAAATCAAGAGTTGTTACAGAAGCTGAGAAGAAGCTTACAGCTTACCACGAAGGCGGTCACGCTGTCTGCACATATTATTGTGATTCTCAGGATAAAGTTCATCAGGTTTCTATTATACCAAGAGGTCAAGCCGGCGGATTTACTATGAGCCTTCCGGAAAAAGATAAGTCTTATGTAAGTAAAAAAGAAATGGCGGAAAATATCATTGTACTTCTTGGAGGACGTGTAGCTGAAAAGATTATTCTTGATGATATTTCAACCGGCGCTTCAAATGACCTGGAAAGAGCGACTGCTACTGCAAGAAATATGGTTACACGCTATGGTTTCAGTGACAACTTAGGACCTGTTGTTTACGGCAGAGACGAACACGAGGTGTTCCTTGGCAGGGATTACACAAACACTCCGAGCTATTCTGAAAATGTTGCTGCTGAAATAGATAACGAAATCAGAAGTATTGTTGAGGACGCTTTTGAAAAGGCAGAAAGCATTTTAAGAGAACACATTGATAAGCTGCATCTGATCGCCAAGTACCTGATGATACATGAAAAGATTGATGGTATTAATTTTGAGCGGCTTATGAAGGGTGAACTTAATGAAACCGAGTTTATTTCAGATAAGACGGTGGATTCAGAACAAACGCTTAATGATGAAACTGATAACAATAAAAGCGAAGAATAAAATAAGAGCCGGCAGCCAGCCGGCTTTTTAATACACAAATTTAGAAAAGAGTTTAATATGAATTTATTATTTATTGGAGATGTAGTTGGAGAAAGCGGCTGTAGCTTTTTAGAAAAGCACATTTACAGCATAAAAAAGGAATGGGATATTGATTTCACAATAATAAACGGCGAAAACTCTGCAAAAGGAAATGGAATATCGGCAAAATCATTTGACCGGCTTATGCAGATGGGAGCTGATGTTATAACGACGGGAAATCACTGTTTTCAGCGTAGGGAATCGATAGAGATGTTTGACTTTAAGGAGAATCTTCTCAGGCCATACAATTTTCCTGCAGGAGTCAATGGACACGGTATTATTACTGTTGATTTAGGCAGCACGCAAATTGCGGTAGTAAATCTTATGGGAACTGTTTATATGGACTCACTTGACAATCCTTTTTTTGCTATGGATGAAATACTTAAAAATATAAACACACCGAATATTTTTGTGGATTTTCATGCTGAGGCAACATCTGAAAAAAAGGCTATGGGGCAATATCTTGCCGGAAAGGTTACTGCTGTCATTGGAACACACACTCATGTTCAGACTGCTGATGAACAAATAATTGACAAACACACTGCATATATTACTGATGCCGGAATGACCGGTCCGGAGCTCTCTGTATTAGGTGTTGACACGGAGCGGGCTATAAACAAAATGAAATACCACTCCCCTGTTCATTTTATTGAAAGTGAAAATCCTTGTTTCATAAATGGAATTATTATAAGCTTTGATGAAAAATTAGGCAAAGCGACGAAAATAACCCGACTCATTAAGAGATAATAACCAAAAAATTTTAATATACTTGAAAAAATATTAATTATAGTGTATAATGATTAAGGAAATTAACCGATTAAACTACAAGGAGCGAAAGACTATGGAAATATTAAAAGTATCATCAAAATCTGTACCGAATTCAGTTGCAGGTGCAATTTCCGGTGTAATCAGAGACAGCGGCGCTGTAGAAGTACAAGCAGTAGGCGCCGGTGCTGCTAATCAGGCAATAAAGGCAATTGCCATAGCAAGAGGTTATTTAGCCCCGTTAGGAATTGACATGATTTGCATTCCTGCGTTTGCTAATGTTTTGATTGACAATGAGGAAAGAACTGCAATTAAATTAATTTGTGAAGAAAGATAAAAAAATTACAGCATTGAATGAATATTTCAATGCTGTTTTTCTTAATTAATGATTATATTGCGTTAAAAAAATCATTACATAAAAATTTTATTAAATTATTGACAATAAAAAAGAAATATGATATAATATTAAACGGCAAATGGAGAAGTCGCCTAGCCCGGTTTATGGCGCACGACTGGAACTCGTGTATGGGTTGATAGCTCATCGAGGGTTCGAATCCCTCCTTCTCCGCCACATCGGAACGAGTTACGCTCGTTCCGATTTTTATTTTTATAAAAATCAGTCACCCGCTCCACTGTTCCTCCTTTCCGCAAAAAATCACGCTTGGCTCACCTGTTCGGTTATAAATGCCCTCTTGACGGTTCGCCGTCGCTACCAATTTTTTGCGGAGCTTGTGGGTTTGAATACCGAATCTAAAATCGCCAATATATTTTTATGTATTTCTCACAAATAAGTAAAAAAACGCCTATTTTAAGCGGTTTTATTTTTATAGCCAAGAATTCACCAAGAATTATCTTTTATTTTATTTAAAATTGATATTGCACGTTCGTTTTCTCGTGAGTATAAATGTGCATAAGTTTTAAGAGTTATATCAATACAGAAAAAAACAGCTGTATCTTTTTATGAGATACAGCCGTTTATTTTATTCTTCAATTTGTTTGCCAAGGAACATGGCTGCTGCCTGTGCAAGCATTTTATGCTGTTCATCTGCTTTTGTATTTTCTGAATTAGAAACAAAAGCTACAGCGCCTGTTACATCTCCTGATGAAATAATGGGGAAAACGGCAAGAGCAGGTTTATCAATACCTTCCACCGGCATAAGAGGGTGGACAGATTCATCAGTAAATGCAAAAGATTTTCTGCTTTCAAGAAGCTCTTCCAAAGCCGGAGATATTCTTCGCTCGGAATATTCTTTTTTCTGAACTCCTGCGACTGCGACTACATGATCCCGGTCAAACACAATTGCAGGCGCTCCGCCAAGCTTTGAGATTACCTCGGCAGCTTGTGCTGCGCCCTCGGATAATTCATTTATAGGAGAATATTTTTTAAATATTACCTCTCCCTCATTACTTGTATAAATTTCAAGAGGGTCGCCCTCACGAATACGCATAGTTCTTCTGATTTCCTTTGGTATAACAACTCTTCCCAAGTCGTCAATACGTCTAACAATACCTGTTGCTTTCATATATAAACATTCCTTTCAAATCAAATTTTCCACAGAGAAATTACAAGTATTAAGTCGATTTTGTAACCATATTATTTGCAGATAAAAAAATTTTATTCTTAATAATTCAACAAAAATATAAATATGAAAAAAAGATATTACCTGTTATAAAAACTTGATTAACGTAATAAAAAATATATTAATTATAATTATTATATGCAACAGAATAATTTTCAAAGGTTTCTGTTTTAAAACTTTCTTTTAAAAATATTTCTTCCATTTCATTTTTAATTATATATACTTTTTCAGGGTCTAAATTTTCTGGATCAAAACCAAATTCATAATGACTGAATTTTTCTACATGTAAAAAAGCAGATGTGTAATTTGAGTATTCTACTGTATTCAGAAAAACGTCAGTCGGAGTTTGGTCGTAAAATAGAACCTGAGAATAATAGATGCTTGAATCCAAACAGATATCAGAGGGCAATTGCTTAGCAAATTGCACGGCGTCTTCTAATCCTGATCTGAAGTCATAAGAAATTTGATTATTATAATCACTTAAATAAAAAGAAAAGAAAAAAATGAATGACATTGCATAGCTAAACAAAATAGCTTTTTTGATAATTATGTATTTTTTGAAGATGCTGAAAGCTTCTTTTATTCCGATTGTTAGCATGATTAGTATGTAGAAGTGAAGTGAGTTGGCTTTATTGACATTTAAATTGTCGATTAAAAGGCATGTAAACAGTGAGCACGACGTTCCCAAAAGAATCATTACTTGAATACAAAATTTTTTTAATCTAATTTGACATAATGCAACTGTTGTTATTTTAACAGCTCCTAAAATTATAAAAGGTAAACTTATTTTATAAAATAAACCGAAATCAAATACAGAGTTCCAAATCAGTCCGTCATGTTGGTTTATTAATATTTTAAATAAGTTATAATATGTTTTGGGTAAAAATATATTATTGATTGAGATTTCTGATAATCTTATTTTGGATAATTGAGGAATTGAAATAAAGGAATTTGATATTTCAGAAATAAAACCTGTGTTTACAAGCAAGAAAAGAATAAGAGGCAGGGCAAAAACGAACAAAACAGACCCTGAAATTAAAACATATCGCAATAATATTTTTTGTTTATTTATAAATAAATATATACCGCAAACTAAAATGGTTAAGGGAACTACTATCCATGTTATAGAATAAGAGTACAGTGACAGTCCGTAAATTATAGCAGAAACAACCCAATACTTATTTTTATTTATTCCTTTTATAAAAAAATAAAATCCAATTAGTAAAAATGCTGGTGCTAAATTTGATTCCAATCCCCATCTGCTTATCATTATATGCCATGGAGATATTACTAACAGAGATAATCCTAACAAAGCGGTTTTCGGATCAAAAGCTTTTTTTAATAATAAATAAAAAAACGGAAGAGAAATACAGGAGAATATAAGCTGAGGCAGTCTGAAGGTTGTTACAGAGCAGCCAAATAGTTTAAAAAATGGGATAGCAAGATAACTTTCTAAAACATTCATTCCGCTTCCCCATGAAACAAAATAGCAAGGATTGTGATAACCGGCAGAATCAATCCCATAATTCAGCAATGAAAATGCCTCATATCCTGCAAAAGCTTCGTCTTGATTAAATCCGCAGGGAGTGTTTCCGAAATCAACTATTCGAATTAAAATGCCGGTAAGAATTATTAGAAGTGCACATAATTCTTCTTTTTTATTAAATTTTATTAATTGTTTTAATTTCATACTATAAAAATGCTCTGTTTAAGAACATAGCCTCCTTTTAAAATTACCGGTGTTATTTTGAACAGGGTCAGTGATTAATAAAAAAGTGGTTTTTATAATATTTTATATAATATTGAGCCACTTCGTTTTGTATAACAAGTTTTTCCATTAAAAAGTATTAACGATATGACATGATTTTGTTGTATAACCAGTTGTCGAATTTTACTACAGCCGAATCACCGTTTGAGTACCGACCTCGATTTATACCAATTATATAACCATTGGTATCTTCAGATACAGGACCACCGCTCATTCCGCCTTTAGACTCAGCAGTTGTTCGCATTGCACGTCCGTTTGCAGAAACAATATTTCCACCTGTATTGAATAAATTTTTGGTATTTCCCTCATAACCTTGAATTCTCACCCACCAACCGACAATATTATCTCCTGGGCACATTGGTGTATAATATCCTATAGAAAAACTCTTCTTTAAATGAATAATTCCCCAATCATCGGTCGAGTCATTATTTTTTGTCCAGTTACCGCCAACTTCAACATATGTTGCATCTGTTGCATTGCCATATGGTCCTGATGTGTTTGCTTGGCTATAAGATGGGATTACTATAATATATCCACACCAATTATTGGATCCATAATTTGAATCGTATATACAATGACCAGCTGTGACAACTGTGTTATTAGAAGTTAAGAAACCTGTACCTCCATATGTTGTTTTATCATCTTGGGTATGAATTAATAACTTACATGTTTTGCGTGTATCAGAATAGTCTTGAGGGTTTGGTGTATACCAATCGGTTGGATAAGCCATTGGCATAATAGATGATTCAGTGTAATTATTAGGCTGAGGTACTTCTGGTAATTCAGTGAAATTTTCAAATTCTGTTCCGTCAACACGGGTTATTTCACCAGTTTCAAAATCGTATTTATACGAAAATCTTTCTTTTGAATTTATATTAGTAACTGGCTCTTCATCTACTATTGGATCTGAAACAGGAATAGACGTTTCATAAACGTGCTGCAAAGCGTCTACACCTTTTTTTCCACCTTCATTAATTACCTTATCAATATCTGATTTTGTAATAAAATCTGGTATTCCATTATTTGATTGATTTAATTCAGTAATAATACTTTGTACTTCTGATGAAATATTGTTGGTGTTTTCTGCATAAGAAGAAATAGAGTTCATTGGATTCAATGACAAAATAATAAATGTTAGTGCGATTAATTTTTTTGTATGTTTTTTCATATTAAATTTTCATCCTTTCATTTATAAATAAAAATTAAAACTTAAAACCATTTATCTAATAAAATATATTATATCAGATTCTTAGAATAATGTCAATATTTATATTTTTTGGATTGTTTATAGAAAATGTGCGATTTATTCTATTTTTTCTAACTATTTATTGTGAATTTATATAAAAAAATAAACAGTCTTTTGGCGCTTTTTTTAACTTTATAGGTTATTATTAATAAAACAATGACTGAAACAATTTTTCTGCTGCTTTCTGCAGAATTATAGTTATTCATAAAATTTTAAGTGTTTAGTAAAAGCTTTGCATAATGCGATAGCTTTATATATACAATGAAAAAACCACCGGTAAAACCGATGGTTTTGATTTACTCTATATAATTATGGTAGTAATTTTAGCATTAGTGTTTTTTCTTTTTGATGGCTTTTTTCTTCTTTTTAACTGAAAATCCGAAAGAACCAAGTTTTTTCCCAAGCGAAAAATATTCTCCGTGAGCGTATGCCAATAATCCTGCTTTATCTAAAGCGAGTCTTCCGTTCTTGTCCAATAATTCTGATGCTGCATCAACTGCTGTAATATCAGCTATGAACATATGATGAGTACCAAGTTCGATTATATTACGTACTTTACATTCTATATTAACTGGTGATTGTTCTAATATGGGAGCTTTTACAGTGAAGGCTTTCTGCGCCGTCAAGTCCATTGCTTTAAATTTATCTATGTTTTTTCCGGACTTTACCCCGCAAAAGTCTACGGCTTTAACCAATTCTTCGGTTGTAAGGTTTATGACAAATTCATTACTGTTTTTAATTAGGTTGTAAGAATGTCTCTCCGGTCTGACAGAAATATATGTAACAGGAGGTTGTGTGTTTAGAATACCAGTCCAGGCAACAGTAAAAATATTAGGGTTGTCAATAGTTCCGCAGGTTACTAAAGTTGGCGGGAGGGGAGAGGTAATAACGCTTCCTTTCCAACTTTCTTTAGTATATTTTGTATACTCCAAATTATCACTACCTTTTATTGCATTATGCGATAAAATTCTTGTCAAAAAATAACTAAAATTAGATATAAAGATACGGCTAAGTTATATTTCAATAAATTCTCCGTTTTCTATTTCAAGATTATTGAGGGTATTATCTTTAAACTGTTCTTTAGTTTTTTGTGCAGTTTCCTTTGCAATAGTTTTAGTCAGGATCACGTCAAACAATTTATAATTTCTGATTGTTCTTTGTATAAAATTACGGTATTTTTCGGGATGTTTGATTTTTTTCTTTTTTTGATCAAAAATGAGAGCACAAGCTGTTGATAAAGCGGTGGCCACAGCGATTTTTTCGGGTTTTGTATTTAATTTTAAATATATTCTTTTGTTTTTAATTTTATTCAAAAAAACACTTCCCACATCTTATTAATTAGATTATACAATACTTTTACTATTTTTACAATAGAAATAATAAATTTAAATAAAATTTTAGAAATATAAGCCTATTACTTTAACAGCGGCAGGGGATTCAAATAAATGAATTCTGATAATGTTATAGGGTAAGTTTTGGGCTGAAAAGTTTTAGTTTCTATGCGCTATTAATTTTTCATATATTTATCTAAATATTCTTCTACAGCTTCCAACCATTCTTTATATACTTTATTATCATTTTGAAGGCCATGTCCTGAATGAGAACATTCAAAATATTTATAATCTACATTATATTTTTTATATGTTTCTAACAATCTTTGAGAGCCTTTAAATGGTTGAACTTTATCATGTTTTCCATAAGCAACTACACTTGGAACTGTATTTTCATCTACCCACATTACTGCTGATATAGGTTTTAATTTTTCTATATAAGATCCATCTTTAATCATTTCCTTGGTTAATTTGACACCTCCCATAACTCCAAGAAGATTAGATGCTCCTTCTCTTGCTTCATCTGTATCTCTATCAAAACCATATATATCCCAATCTTCTGCATAAAAACTTGATGGTCCTACTGCGCCAAATAATAATTTTATTGGAACCGGTGAATATTCGGCATCTCTATAAGCATAAATCATTGCCAGTGCATGACCTGCAGAGCCGCCGCCGATAGCCATTTTGTTAATATGGTAGCCAAGTTTCTCAGCTTCTTCAATAACTTTTGGCATTGCTTCTTTTATTTCATTTGACTGCGTGAGAACGCTGGCGTTATTTGTTTCGGTACGGAGCGTATAGTTAATACCGCAAGCTACATAGCCCTTAGAGCAGAGCCATGACAGCATTTCGGCATCTTCTGATTTATCTCCTTGCGTAAATCCACCAGCATGGAGATATACAACAAGACCATAATTTTGTTTCGTATTATCTTTCGGGAGATAGAGATCAAATTTGTTTGCTTCACCTTTGCTGTAAGGCATATCGACCTTTAGTGTACCCAGATCATTGCTCCATTCTACACTATAATCTTTAGACCATGACGGTTTAATAACAAACTTTGAAGCCGCTCCAATCCCAAAAGAAACGATAAACGCTAATATACAGATAAATACAAACATTCCTTTACCCTTTCTTTTTTTATTTTTCATAGGAAATTACCTCCGAACATTGTTCCTCCCATTAAAAAATTCATGAATCCACGTATTGCAAGCCGACCTAAAATGGCTGCTATTATAATAACAATGATCATAATTATAATTCGTTTTGCAATAATTGACATTTTATCATTTCCTTTCTGTCTTCTTGACACTGCAATTTGACTATACTATAATAAAATATAACCGATACAATTTATTATATCAGTGAATCTTTACTTTAGCAATAGGAGTAAGAAAAATGAGACAAACATTACAATTTGTATCATCGACAAGCAATGAAGGACGAAAAAAATATGTTATCAGGCATATAACAGAAGTACTTTTTAAACTGCTGTCAGTAAAAAAAATAAGCGAAATTTCCATTAGTGAATTATGTAAGGAAGCTGGCGTTGGCAGAGCATCTTTTTACCGTAATTTTGACAGCAAGGAGGATGTCCTGAAAAAATGGCTTATGAAAATAACGGAAAATTTTATTATTAATTCAAGAATAAGTTTTAAAAATGATTCAATAACAGATTATTTTATAAAATTATTTACTCATTTAACACAATATAAAGATATCTGCACCATATTTTACAGAGCAGGACTGATATATCTGATAAAGGATGAATTTGACAGGGTATTTATCATGTTTTATAAAGGTATATATGATGAATTCAAATCTAATTTTCTTTCCGGAGGAATTTTTAATATTTTTTTACTTTGGCTGATAAATGGCTGTGTAGAAACTCCGGAGCAGCTTGCAGACAAGCTGATTGATATTATGGAAAAATAGAATATAGGTTAGGGTTGATCCATTTCGTGCAAAAAATATATAGAACAACTTTTGACGCTGTTAAAATACTGCATCTGATGCATGTATAATTTTCTATTTGAGACTATATAAAGAAAGATTTATTATATTGATGAAATAACTATTGAAGTGCAATAAAATTTAAAATAAAATTTTTATAAGTCTTGCAATTTTGTTGATAATAGTGTATAATATTATAGCTATATAAATATTTGCAGGAATTTTCAAGTGATTTATAGTTTGATTTTTTGTATTATTTTATACTCTTCGTACTTAAAATTGAATATGGAAGCGTATCGAAGTGGTCATAACGGGCCTGACTCGAAATTCTCGAGCCGACTGTCCGTTTCGTCCGCCGAAAATCCCCTATTTGCAAGGACTTTCACAGTTCGAAAACTAAAATATTTTGCTGTTCTTTCCGTCAGTTCTTTCCAAAGCGATTTTGAATTTCAAAAAAGCCTCGGAAATACTGCGGATGAATATACACGGAAGCGTATCGAAGTGGTCATAACGGGACTGACTCGAAATCAGTTGTACCTCACGGTACCGTGGGTTCGAATCCCACCGCTTCCGCCATCGGGATTCCGCATAAGCCCTGTGTTTATGCGGTTTTTCCATACCCTAATCAGTTTTACGGTAGGAACGAAATTCCTGCCGTTTTGTTATTTTCGGACTATTGTTATCACGATTTTCAAGATAACACGGCAGTAAAACACCTATTACTTGCAATGTATTAAATCATGACAAAAGCTCGAATTGTTGTAAAAATGTTATCAAATAAAGCAACCCTATCCTGACGCTTGTTCCCCCTCTCCACACCTCTCCCCATTAGAAACTACCTGTACTACCCGAAAAAAGAGATATTACAGGGCGTCAGTTTTCAGAGCATTGCATAAAGCCGCAGTTTTTTTATTTTTGGGTTGTGAAAGCACAAATAAACTGAAAATGTTATGTAATATACCAGCAAGCATCGCCTTTCTGATACCACAAATGCACTTTTCAGGTAAAATCCCTGAAGCCCTTTATTTGATCGCCACATTTTGTAAAACTTAGAAGAATATTCGGATACGGAGTTAAAAGAGCCTCCTGTAACCTGCAAGCGGCTGATACATAGAAATTACGAAAAATTCAAATTCGTACACTTGTATTCTTCGGACAAACCAAGTATAATATAGCTATGAGCTTATTCGGAGGTGCGGTATAGATTATAACACAACAAAAGAAGCAGCCTAAAATGGGGAATATCAGACAGGCGGATATTACAGTATTGCAATGCGGGGCGAATCAAAGACGCTGTCAAAATGGAGAACACTTGGTTAATTTCCCAAAGCGCAGAAAGACCGGTAGATGGTCGCAGAAAGAAGCCGCAAGTTGAAAAACAGCAGATTGCTTAAAATATTTGAAAAGGAGATAACAAATGACATATGATTGTTTAATTATAGATGACGAAAAACTGCTTGCTGACAGTACAGCGGAATACTTCAATCTGTTTGATGTTAAAACTGCTCTTGCATACAGTGTTTCAGATTGCAGGTGCTTTTTTAAGGAAAACACTGCAAGGCTGCTTTTGCTGGATATAAATCTTGGTGACGGCAGTGGCTTTGCGCTTTGTAAGGAACTGCGAGAAACCATGGAAGTTCCTATATTGTTTATATCTGCCCGGACAAGTGACGATGATCAAATTATCGCCCTGAGCATTGGTGGCGACGATTATATTCAAAAGCCGTATTCCTTAAGTGTTTTACTGGCAAAAGTCAAGGCGGTGCTTAAACGCTATGGAAATAAGGAGGCAGTAAAATATGACGATGGGTATTTGTGTGTAGATTTCAGTGCAAGGCAGGTTTTCATTGACCAAGAATCCGTAAAACTAACCTCACTTGAATTTAAGCTGCTGACCTACTTAATTCAAAACGCAGGTCGGATGATTTCAAAACAGGAAATTTTTGAAAAGGTCTGGGAAGATAAATTTACAGGTGACAGCACGCTGAATGTTCATATACGTAAAATTCGTGAAGCGATTGAGCGTGAACCGAGTAATCCTGAATATATCCTTACTGTTTGGGGTGATGGTTACAAATTCGTCGGAGGAAAGCAATGAGAAGTCGTATTTTTTTCGGTGGACTGATTATTACCTTTCTGGTGGAACTTGCCTTTCTCATATGGTTTGTACATCCAAAGGCAGAGCATTTGCAGGATACGGTAACGATCAATGAAATCATACAAACTGTACAAAGCGATTGGGATTCTTTTGAAGCCCACAATAGTCACACAACGCTTGATTATGTCGTTCTTGATTCCGATGGAGCAGTTCTGTATAGAACTAAACCCGGACTCAGCGAAAGTATAAATGCGGCCATTAACCACAAGGATACTATTCTTGACATAGAAGTCGGCAACTCGGTTGTAGGAAAGCTCATTGTTTACAATAATGATTCAATAGCTTTTCAAGTCGAAAAGCAGACTGTTATTTCTGCTGTCATATTAGTAATGCTTATGCAATGCGGTATTGGTACAGCATATTTTTTCTATTTGCGCCGCATTGTAATAAAGCCCTTTCGTAAGCTGAAAAATTTTGCCGAGCGAGTTGCGGGTGGTAATTTGGACTTTCCTCTTGAAATGGATCGACAAAATCTATTTGGGGCTTTTACGGAGAGCTTTGATATGATGCGTTCCGAACTCAAAAAGGCAAGAATTGCCGAGGCAAGGGCAAATGCAAGTAAAAAAGAGCTGGTGGCAAAGCTGTCTCACGATATTAAAACGCCGACAGCAAGTATTAAGGCTGCTTCTGAGGTAGGTGCGGCTTTGGCAGCGGACGAAAAAATCAAGGAGAACTATAAACAGATTGTTCAAAAAGCAGATCAGATCAACACCTTAGTTACAAACCTGTTTTCAGCCACACTGGAAGAGCTTCACGAGCTTTCGGTCACGTCAACAGCTTTGAAGAGCGAGGAACTGCGGGTTTTGCTTCAAAATGCCGATTATCTGCACCGGGCACAAATACCGCTTATCCCTGCCTGTATGCTGCTTGCAGACCGGCTGCGCTTGCAACAGGTGTTTGATAATATTTTTGCTAACTCCTATAAATACGCCGATACAAATATTAATGTAGTGGTATGTATGGAGGAAAAGTATCTTACTGTTTGTATCGAAGATTACGGCGGAGGTATTGATGAATCGGAATTGCCGCTTCTGAAAGAGAAATTTAAGCGTGGCAGCAATACAAAGAACATCGACGGTGCAGGTTTGGGGCTGTATATTTCCGATTATTGCATGGAAAGAATGCTGGGAAGGCTGGATATTGAAAACGGGCAAAGCGGTTTGAAAGCGACTGTTTGGATCGCTCTGGACAGTACGATTTAAGGAATATTTAAGGATTGCATAAAGACAGTTAAGAATTAAAAAAGTAAAATAGAATGTGTAAAAAGGAGGCTTACCGCATGAAAGAAATTTTATTAACGACTGAAAAATTAAGTAAATCCTTTTCAAACGGCGGCGCCATGCAGCACGTTCTGAGAAATATTGATTTGCAGCTCTACAAGGGTGATTTTACCGTTATCATGGGGGCAAGCGGAGCGGGAAAATCCACGCTTTTGTATGCTCTGTCAGGAATGGACACCCCAACACTTGGTACGATTATATTTGGGGATACGATCATATCCGAATTGTCACAAGACGGTCTTGCCGTGTTTCGACGCAACCATTGCGGATTTGTGTTCCAGCAAATCTATCTCATTGATGGAATGAGCGTTATGGACAATGTGCTTTCCGCAGGACTTCTCGTAAACAAGGATAAAAAAGCAATTGTGGCAAAAGCCAAAGAGTTGTTTGCGGCAGTAGATATTTCCGAAGATACACAGATGAAGTTTCCTACGCAGCTTTCCGGCGGGGAAGCTCAGCGTGTGGGAATCGTTCGGGCGCTGATAAACGCACCGGAAATTCTGTTTGCCGATGAACCCACAGGTGCACTCAACAGCAAAACCGGACTTGATGTTTTAGATACTTTGACAAGATTCAACGAACAGGGGCAAAGTGTGGTAATGGTTACACACGATATGCGCTCCGCCCGACGTGGCAACCGCATTCTGTACTTAAAAGATGGCGTGATTTTAGGCGAATGTGACTTGGGCAAGTATGTTCACGGCGACACGGCAAGACACGAAAAACTTTCCGCCTTCTTAAAAGATATGGGGTGGTAATATGAGAAAGAGTTTTCTGATTGCCCGCTCCAATATACGAAAAGCCAAAGGGCAGGCAGCCGCAATTCTTATTCTGATGTTAATTGCGGCATTAATGCTCAATCTTTGGCTTATGCTTTCTATGGACTATAAAGCTAACTTTGCAAGATACCATGATAAGTTCAATGCCGAACATGTTACTTTATCGGTAGATGGCAATACAGATGAATTACATCGTTTCCTGTTACAAACGCTTGAGGACGACAGTCGCACCGCAGACTACTGTTTGGACAACTGTATGCATATGACCGGAATGTTTCCGTACAACGGCGGCGAGATGAACGGTTGGTTCGTTTTCTTGGAAAAACAGACGGCTCTGACACGTTCTATCGGGAAAATAGATATCGTAGAGGAAGGTATGTATTCAAGCGGTGTTTACCTGCCTATGCTCTATAAAACAGATGATATTGTCGTTGGCAAACCAATTGAAATTTCTATCGGCAGTCATAAAGAAGTCTATACAGTCTGCGGTTTTTTCAACAGTATTATGATGGGATCGCATAATTGCACTCTGACTGAAATTGTACTCACCGAAGATAAATATACAGAGCTTCAAAACAGCGGTTATGTACCGCAGGCGACACTGTGTTCTGTGCGGCTGACCGACAAAGCGGAGAGCTTGAATTACGAAGCGTCATTGAAAAGTGCAGTTTCAGAAAACTATCCAAACATTACCATGGTGAGCAACTGCTATGGAACAGTTTCGGTTTCCCGCTATATTTCGCAGATGATTTGCTCGGGAATTATGGCGGCGATGGCGTTTTTTATACTGCTGATTGCACTTGTAGTAATCGTATCAAATATCATCAATCATATACAGGTGAATATGAAAAACCTTGGCGCACTGAAATCCGTGGGTTATACATCTGGTCAACTAATCCACTCTTTGTTGTTGCAGTTTTTGGGATTGACCTTTATTGCAGCTGTTGTCGGAATTGGGCTTTCGTATCTCCTGTTTCCCTCTGTTAATGCCATGATGATCGCACAGACGGGCATTCCGTATGCCATGCACTTTTTGCTGATTCCTTTTGCACTCACTCTCGCTGTACTTTGCGGTACCGTTGCGCTTGTTGTATTTTTTGCATCATACAGAATCAAAAGGATAGAACCTATTGATGCGCTTCGTTCAGGCATTCAGACGCATAATTTCAAACACAATCACGTTCCGCTGGAAAAAACAAAAGCTACCTTAAATCTTGCCCTTGCGCTTAAAACGACATTTTCGAATGTAAAACACAATATAACCGTCTGCATTACTATGCTTGTAATTTCTCTTGTCGTTGCTTTTTCCGGGCTGATGACGGAAAATGTTATTGCAGACATTACACCATTTCTAAATCTAATCGTAGGAGAAACAGCGGATAGCTGTATCAGCATACAAGGTGATGCAGAGAGAGATTTTATTGCCAAAATGCAGGAAGACAGCCGTGTAGAAAAAGTTTATCTTTATACCTCGCTTAATGTATCTCATACCGGCGGTGCAGAGCTAATGGCAAATATCTGCGATAATTTTGAAAGTTTAAACAACCAGCATACCGTGTTTGAAGGCAGATTTCCCAAATATGACAACGAGATTGCAGTTGCGGCAAAATACGCAGATGAAAACGGTTTGAAAATTGGTGATGAAATAGAGATTACCGTAAATGGAAAACAGGAAAAGTATCTAATTTGCGGCTTTACACAGATTTCCAACAATCTTGGCAGGGATTGCTTGCTTACTCGTGCAGGATATGAACGGCTTGGGATGCTCACAAACACATCATATTATATAAATCTTACGAGTGAAACGGATATTGACGCATTCAATCTGGAAATGAAAGAAATTTTTGGTGACAGTATAAATACCACGATCAACATTCTAACAATAATAGAAGCTACTGCAGGTGTTTATGTAATGCTTATGACTATCATTGTAGTTGCCATACTCGTTCTTTCCGTCATCATTATTGCGTTTGTCCTTTACCTGCTTGTGCGCACAATGCTTAACAATAAGCTTCACGATTATGGAATTATGAAGGCACTTGGTTTTACAACAAAGCAGCTCATTTTACAGACAGCACTGTCATTTATGCCGGCAACTATTGTTTCTGCTGCGGTAGGGCTAACCCTGAGCAGCATAATAATTAACCCATTGACCGCACTGTTTTTAAGTAGTATCGGCATTGTTGAATGTACATTTACCGTTCCTGTTGGATTTATTGCGATTGCGGGAATCGGACTTGTGCTGTGCGCTTTTTTAACAGTCTGTCTGTTGTCCTTGAAAATTAGGAAAATTTCTCCGAGAGCATTGCTTACAGGAGAATAAGTGAGCGGGTTATCATGAAAAAAACAAAATGGATACGATGTCCTGTTTGTGGCAGTAAATATTGATTGATGTAAAGTATTTGCAGGCAGTTGTCATCAAAGAACTGGACGCGAATGCACAGAGTTGATTAATAAAGCGACAAATTGGAATTGTTGGAGGATATTTGATTATGAACAAGGCATGGTCAGAGCTGAATAAAACAATGCAAACGCAAATCAAAAAGAAAGACACCTATAAAGCAGGCATTGACACATTATTTGATTTGCGAAATCAGTTAATGGAAACCTTAAAATCATTTAATGAGGAATTACGCAGAGAAGATTTTGATGCAATTCCATTTATAAATTCAGACGGTTATCATAGTAAAACGATTGCATATTCAATTTGGCATATTTTCCGTATTGAAGATATAGTTGCACACACATTGATAAGCGAAAATGAGCAAGTGTTTTTTGCGGGCAATTATCAAGAACGTATCAATTCGCCTATAATTACAACAGGAAATGAACTTGTAAAAGAGCAGATTGCAGATTTTTCAAAGCGTCTTAACTTGAAAGAACTTTATTCCTATATTTTTGAGGTAAAGGATAGCACCGAGAAGATAATCAATAGCTTAACCTATGATGAATTGAAAAAGAAAATATCAGAAGAAAGAAAAGAACACTTAAAATTATTAAATGTTGTAAGTAATGATGAAAACGCAATTTGGCTTATTGATTATTGGTGCGGTAAAGATATTCGAGGGTTAATACAAATGCCTTTTTCAAGACATTGGATTATGCACATAGAAGCAAGTTTGCGTATAAAAAACAAGATACATTCATAAGTGCAAATTCCTGTTTGTAGGGGAGAACAAATAAATCATCAAAGAGCCGGACGCATAGACGCAGAGCCGATGAACTTGTGAGGTGACTCGCAGATCATCGGCTCTGTTCTTCATATAACGGAAAAAAATAGCCTTGCGGTTACTTTTCGGGTGTAGTATAAACTTTCTAAATGAAATACAGGGATCAGCCCTGTCAAATAAAAAAACGAGGTTTATCGGGCAGCTGCCTTTTTAGAACTCGATGACAAACCGGAAGTTTAAGAATAATTTCTTATGCATAAATCCACCCATTCTTTTACTTTTAATGCCACTTCTTGTTGTGATAAGTTATCTACGAATAAATAATCGACATTATCTTTTTTGGAAAACCATTCTCTTTTTAAGGGCATTAAATATTTCAGATGATGCTCAAAAAAAGTTCTTGTTCTATTGGTATCATTCTCTTTATGATATCTCAATGTTTCATCTGATGCATCAAGGAAAAGAATTCTTGTAGGCATACATTTCCTTACACTTTCCAATTCATTTCTTAGTGCATTTTCTATTTCCCAATCTTGATTAATGGTCTTTGGATAGTTTATTGTATAAAACTCTATTTCTTCAGCTCCAAAATCCATAATACTGCAAGAAAATTTTATTGCTTTATTGTATCTTTCTACTTCTTTGTTTAACCACAATTTTTGTATTTCAAGATAATCTTCATACTTGTTTTTATCAAGTTTTCTATCTTTAACTTGCTGGATAATATCTGAATTTATTTCGTAGCTTATGTTTACGTAAGGAGCATTTTCCTTAAGATAAGTTACAGCAGTTGTCTTTCCCACAGCCATGCATCCTTGAAGTGATAGTATCATTTTAAATACCTCCATAAAATCTCAATTTGACGCTGCGCTCAGTTTAGCACATTTATAGGACATCTACAAGATTCCGTGAATGAAAAATCAAAAAGAACGGATTCATCACTTGACAATGTGTTAAAGACCAGGTATATGCTATTATATTAAGGCAAAACAAAATGTTACGCAAATAGTATCACTTAATATCAAGTGTTTATAAATAGGCAATTACAGTTAAAGATTAGCAAGTAAATTAGCAATACTCTAACCTTTTATAAAAAGTCCAATAAAACGTGCTATAAAATTAATAATTCGGGCAAAAGAAAAGCCTTAAAACGTCTCAGGTACGACATTTAAAGGCTTTTATCTGGTGGAGGCGAGGAGAATTATTTTAGCATAAAACTAACGCATAATGAAAAAGTGTAGAATCGCAAATACCCCTTATTTTACGCTATTTTCAGTGCATTATATAATAATATGAAATACCATAAAAAATTAAAAAAATAATTTTTTCTTGGTGAATTCTTGGTGGGGAAATGCTTAATAAAAAAGTATTTTGGAGTTAGGTCTCAATGACATTAGGCTTATCTCTATAAGCCGTCATATATTTCTTCAGCTACCGCTACTTCAGCAGTAATTTCCGATAGTTCTTTAGGAGATTTTTTATATACTGTTTTCATATCACCTTTCAATTTTACTTCTGTTCCTCTTACTAATCCAAGATATCTCATATAATAATCATAATCAGATTTACTAATTCCTTCAATAAATCCTACTGAAAAAGTTGGTGTTAAATCAAATTTCAAAATGGCTTCTTCAATCATTTCAATTGCTATATCTATCTCTGGGGTCGTGCCATTCCATGATTTATGTAAAATAACTTGCTCTTCACCCTGAAGAATGAAATGTTGATGTGCATCCCAATCAACATATATTGTTAATTGACACCATTTTTCTTTTTCACCTTGTTCATTGTATGTATATGTCCAAAAAGTAATGTGATTTATTACTTGATCATCAATCGCCTCAAGGAATTTTTTACATTGATCGTTAGAATAATTCATCAAACGCTTAAATGCTATTTTGAATTGATTTTTTATACCAAAAATCCTAGTAAAGCTTTCAGTTTTAGTTGTACTATTTGTTTGTGCCATACTATTTTCCTTTCTTTGTTTTTGATATGGTATAATCATTTTGTGATAATATTATCTGCTCAATCATAACTTCTGCTAGTTGTTTTAAATCTTTCAGCCTAATTGTTGATTCTTTTGGTTGGTTTGTAATAAATAAAGAATTTATGTCAAAATTATTTCTTTTATTCTGTAAATAATTGTCCCATAAACTATCATCATATATATGCGAAATCATTGAAGAATAGAATGAAATTGAAGCTGATTCAAGTTCTTTTTTTTTGCATAAATTATCTACATATAAAATCAGTTCTGAACATTCTTTATGAGTCAAATTCTTAAAAAGATAATAAAGCATTATTGTTTTTTCGTCTTGATTAGGCTCCCAATAAAAAAACTCCATTCTTCCAGACCTTCTTAACGGAGCATATATCTTTTTTAAATCATTTCCTGTTAAATAAATCGGTACTCTTATTTCATTTTTATTGCTAGACATATCTGCAATACTCATTAGTTCTCCGATAACACATTGAGTATTTACTGTATATTGAACTAACTCTCCCCAATTTCCAAAAGCCACATCTGCATCATCAATTAAAACAGCTGCAACATTTTCTGATGATTTTCTTATATATTCTACTGCAGAATTATAAGTTCCTCGAATTAATTGTGCTGGTTCTCCTGCATTTTTACTCTCAAATTGGCTTGCTGAAAGCGAAAAAATTTTACATCCAGCTCTTTCTAATACAGTTTTGCACTGGTATGTCTTGCCTTCTCCAGTAGGTCCATCTATTGAAAAAATAATTGGAACATTGCTGATATTAGGGCTTAACACCCTTAGTGCATGTAGCACTACTTCTTTTTCAAATCTTTCAGGAATATAATAATCACTATTCATTATAATCTTCTCCTTGACGTAACTTTAATAATTTATTTTTCCCATTTGAGATAATATGCTCAAATTCTTTTGCTACCTTTTTCTCTGATTTAGATATTATATTAGATTCATACTCCTCAAATAAGTCCTTTGCGTTATAATATATGATATTATTAATATCTTTTATTGAAGATATGATATTGTTCCCATTAATTTGAATACCAGTACTTGTGTAATATATATTTGCAGTTATATTTATATTCAAATTCCCATAAACATTTATATTAGGTTGCTCAATCTTGATTAGTTGTGATACGGACATTTCATATAATCGCTTTCCTTGGTAGATAACTGCCTCTAAATTATTAATTCTATCTTTTAATTCAACTAATCCGCTTCTCAGTTCTCTTTCGTATTCAATACTGGAAAGATTGGTTGATTTAGACTTATGATCATCTACACGTTTAGATATTCGATTAATAAGGTAATCGGCTGTTTTGTCAATTATGAAAGTTAAAGCAGACTTTGGAATTTTAACTTTAGATATCATTTATAAAACCTCCACTATATAATGAACCAATATAATTTAACAACTCTTGTATCTTATCTTTCTTTTATAGTCTTATATTTTGCCACTTTCTATTTTAATAACGCAGATAGCTTAATTATTACATAAAATAAGCCTTATATAGTTTATAATTCTTAAAACTCCAACTTTGTGCAAAACTTTTACCAAATATTTTAATTTTCGGATAAATACACAAAATCTCGCTTTAATTATTGTTGCTTTTGACAATAAAAGCCCTCAGAATCACAATAATCCTGAGGGCTTATGTATTTATTCTTCCTGTTGCTTTCTCCTTTCTTCCCGTCTTTTTTCACTTTTCATCACATCTTTTACCATAACCGTAACATTATCAGTCTTAAGCTTGTTGTCATATATCTCATACATACCGCAAGGACACCCTAATTCTCTGCACCCTTCCCTTTCCCCAATTGCCATTGCATTTGGTAATATATTTGATGCACCTATCCACTTCCTGCCGTGTACAGTCGGATAGAAAACATCAAATCTCCTCTGCTTTTCTTTCGTTTTCATTTATTATTACTCCTCCTGTTAAAAATTTGTATTTTAACACATTTTTTATAATAACACACGAAAACAAAGGTATCAACGATAAAAGAATTCTTAATGAAATAATTGTAAAAATTACATATAAAACACAATTTATGTTTATAAATATCATATGAAAACAAAAAAACCCCCTCACTCATGAAAGTGAGAGGGCTAAACTACTAAGTATAAATATAAAAAAATAGAGCGAAGTTTTCACCCCGCCCCGCAAAAGTAATATATACTTTTTCATTCTGTATTATATTCTACTATACTTCATGATATTTGTCAACCAAAATACAATCAAAACGAAAACGCCAACAAATAGTAACACCTGTTTAATACACTATCAAATAGTTTGACTTTTGAATCACCCTGTGGTATAATTACATTTATAAAGTCAAAACTTTTAAATATTGACTTTATAATTTGTAAAACACATTTTTATGTGTAATTATCGCATTAATTTAACCACATCTGATTTTTTATAACTTTATATCCCATAATATATATTGATGATTGGGGGAATGCACAATGAAAAAATATAATTCTCTATACAAACTATTTTACTCGGCACCAACGGAATATAAGAAAGAATATGAAAAACGTTTTTATTCTGATGATACTATTCACTTTAATGTAAATATAGGCAAAAGCCAAGCATTTCTCTGCCAAACTGCAGCACTGTACAAGAAAATTTTATCGATAGAACGAAATGACAAGATCATAAATAAGCTTTGTTCTGAACTTCCGCCAAAGGCGATTGAGCACTTTGCTACACGATGCCTAATAGATGAAATTATTATTACTAATAATATTGAAGGAGTTCATAGTACCCGAAAAGAAGTTACTGATATATTATCCGACTTATCATCAAAAAATAAAAGAAAACGTTTTGAGGGTTTGGTAAAAAAATATATTTTGCTTATGAGTCACGGAGATGTTCCAATACAATCATGTGCAGATATTAGAAGTATTTATGATGATATATTTTTCGAAGAAATAAAAGAAAGTGATATTACCAACCTACCAGATGGTGAGCTTTTTAGAAAAGATAGTGTAAGTGTTTACTCCCCAACGGGTAAAGAAATACATCGTGGATTATATCCAGAAACAAAAATCGCAGATTTTATGAACAAATCACTTGATATACTTCATAATGAAGAAATTGAAAAACTTTTTAGAGTAGCTATTTTTCATTATTTTTTCGGTTATGCACATCCATTTTACGATGGCAATGGTCGTACAAGTAGGTTTATAAGTAGCTACTTACTTTCTCGTATGTTTAATAGCATTGTAGGGTACAGGATTTCTTACACTATCAAAGAAAACCTAAATGACTATTATGATGCTTTTAAAATATGTAATCATCCTAATAATAAAGGTGATTTAACACCATTTGTAGAAATGTTTTTAAATATAATTAACATTTCCTCTATTCAATTGTGTCAAGCGTTAGAAAAACGTGTTACAAAACTTGAATTTTACAAAAATGCTATTATGATTTTACCAAATTGCATCGATGAAAAAATTTACAACCTATACTATGTTTTAATACAAGCTTCTCTATTTTCTGATTTAGGTATACCTACAAACGAATTGTTAGAGTTTCTTAATATTTCACCGAACACGTTGAGAAAAAAGCTAAATTATATCCCCCAAAAACTCGTTTTAATAGAAAAACGAGGCAAAAAAAAATACTACTCAATAAATATTCAAGTACTTGACAAGTATATTACAGATTTTAAAGAATAATTAACAGCCCTCTCACTTTTATGAGTGAAAGGGCTGTAATCATATCTACCTATTTAACAAACTTCTTCCCATTCTGCATAAGGCAAACCCAACCGCTTGGAATCTTGCCCCAATACTCCTTATCCGATATCTTCTTGATTTCCGATACCGTTACTACTGTTCCAACTTTAAGACAAGCATAAGTCTGATTTATTGCGTGCGCCTGACCGTCTAAGGATAGCTGTGTACGCTTTTTAATTGCGTGCTTTGTCCCTGCTCCTGTTCTGACATTCACGTTGGCTGTAAGTGTGTGATTACCCTTTTTAAAAGGATTTTCCGCTTTTTTAACCCCAGTAATCTTACTCTGATCTTTAGGTCTAAGGACACCATAAACACAGTTGTAATTGTGCTTAACCATTTTGCAAGCGTCATGATTGCCTGTCCAGTTTTGGTCATAGCTATAAAAATATGTTGTGTTGCCCTCTCCTGTAGCAATTGCCACATGACCCCAGCCACCGCTTGACAAGTTTGGAGACCACACAACAATATCACCCTTGCGAGGTACAAAGTCAGGTGTATTTGCAATCCTCGTAAAATGCTGTTTTAGCAACGGCAGATTATTATAGTTATCATAATAGCAATGAGCGTCACCCCATGCACCGGGATTAACGTTAAATACCTCTTTGAGATAATATTTGATTAGATCAACGCACTGTGACCCTGCCACACCGTCAAAATCCATTGCTTTACCTACGTGCTTTTTTATAAATTCTGCGTATGTAATATTAGCCATAGTTTATTCCTCCTCTGTCACTTTACCCTCTACCGCTACTTTTAACTTATGTATAAGTGACGTTAAAAACTTTGGCAAAGGCACTCCGATTATTGCAAGGTTTTCAAGTATAGATATCAGCTCGTTTATGATAAACCAAATTACCACTATAACACCTATGTAAAAACCTACATCAATTTTTATACCTATTTTATCAAGTCCTGATGAGATAAGCCAGTCAATCACTCCTGCGGTGCATACTACAAGCAGATATCCGACCTTTTTAAGTATACCTATCAATCCTATACGGCTTGATAAGCTTGCATTTATCCACGCTTTTAACATGCCTGTTGCGTAATCAATAATCATAACGACTAACAGCACTATCACAGGTACTGCCATTATGTTAAGATACGCAGACAGTCCGCCAACTATCGCCGCAAATGTTAATTTAAATATGTTTTCTTTCATTTTAATCACCGTATTCCTTTTCAAAATTCATTTTTATTCCTCGCTTTCTTGCGGTTCAACCTCTAACATTTTACCTATAATTACTTTAGTCCAGTGCTTATGTGCCTCCGGTGACACGTGTACATAATCAAAACTGCCGTTTCTGTATCCTTTGTGATACTCTCTTGTAAAAATGTTTACACCGCTGTTTGCTCTGATATCACATACAGGACAGCCTAATTGTTTGCCTATGTCTATTACAGCCTCACAATATGCAGGAGTTTTGTTGTATTGGCTCTCACTGCTTAACATATACGGCGGTGTTATCAAAAATATCTGCACAGGCTTTGCAGTCTCAGCTTGCGTTACTCCGCTGTAATCTATATCAGAATAGTATCCTGTATTAAGTTTATAGTATTTATAAATCAGTTTGGATATAAGCACATGATAAGCACCGTAAAATGTGTTTGTGTTACAGTTTGATATGTCAGGACTGCCTAAAGTTACGTTGTTATTGGCGTCATTTGTACCGCCCATGACAAACACCACATCACTGTCAATATCAAGCTGATTAACTCTGCTGTCCTCCCAAAAGGCTGATCCCATTGCCGTGGTTACACCGCTTACCATTGTACCGCCTTTTGCAGATTTTGTGATATTGGCAAAACCAAAATAGTCATTAAGATAATTGATGTAAAATCCGCCTGTGCCGCCCTCTGTTAAACTATCGCCCATAAATGATACACGCTTGCCGTTATACCAGTTTTTAATTTGCATACGCTTAATGTTTGACAAATCAATATAATCGGGATTTATGAGATTAGCCGATTTGTTTTTGCGTGATAAATCAGTATCAGCAAACCAAAAGTCAGTTGGTATACCTGTTGATGTTGTACTGTAAGCATACGCATATTTAAAATTGTAATCCTTTTGGATTATATCACCGCTATTATGATTGCCGACAGATCCTACATGATTATAATGCTCGTCAAACAGATCTATGTATACATATCTGCCATTATGGTAATAGGCTGTATTGTTTTTAATCTCAAAAAAGTTTGTGATGTTATGGCTTGAGCTGCCCTGAAAAGACCAGCGATCGTTGGATGATGAGTATATTACTTTAGTATCTGTATCAGATATGAGGTTTTTACCGCTCACAATAAAATCAGTGCCTAACTCCGTATTGGATATAGGTATCTCAATGTTATTGCAAACACCGATACCCCCAATTTTTATATCAAACTCAGTACCAAGAGTATATGACGTTGCAAAATATACAGCACCGTCATGCTCGCTGACTTTATTGCCTCTTAATACACAAAGGTTGCGGTTATTATCTGTATGTCCGTATGCGCCTAATGCTTTTTTGTCTGCATCACAGATCAGCGATCCTGACAAACGTGTGCCTGATCCATACGGCACTACTGTGTTTGACGGTGTAACGGATATCCATGCAAAATTCTTGTCGGGTATTTTAACAAATAGAGTAAAAGCGTTGTCGTCCGAAAGAAAACTATTAAATCCCGATATCTTTTTACCCTCGACAATTTCATATTCAATATCCGACCTTGTAAAAAATGACGTCTTTTCGGGTGTGATAGTTCCGTCCTTGATTTCTGTCATGGCGTCAGCCCATACAGACGTTCCGTCTCCGTTTGCCTGCAATACCTGTCCTGCTTTGCCATCTGTTTCAGGTTTTGTTAGTTTGGCGGCTATATCGGTTGTGTTTTGCTGTATCTGTTCGGCAATTTCAGTGTTGTCCGAATTTTTTAAAAGATTTACCCACTCAGTCCATTGCTCTGTACCGTTTACAGACCAGCATGAGCGATAAAACAAGCCGTCTGATGTTGCACACAATTGAGTTGAGCAAACTTTAGTCACTTGTGATGTAGCTGCATTTAACGTAACCACAAATGCGCTGTCGGCTGTCGTAGGGGGTATATTCAAAGCCTGCCGAAACACACCTACTACACTAAACATTGTTGCTTTTGGTGCAGTATTTAAATCGGGCAACAATGCTTTTAACTCTCCCGCAGCTGCAATTGTTGTTCCTGAGCCATGCAGGGATTTACTAAGATTTTGTGTGATGATGTTATTTAAATTATCAACCAAACCCTTATTTATCTGTTTATCATTTAAATAAAGAGATATGTTATCGTTGTTTTCAATTACAAAATATAATCTATCTTTTAACCGAGTGATTTTATTATAATTCTGACTTGTTATAAGTTCCGTAGGCAAAAAATTATTAAATAACAATTCCCATCTGTTTTTTATATCATCAATACTAAATCGGTCATTTTTGTCTGGTATTAAAGTACCCAGAGGTTCTATACCATGCATTTTTATTCCTCCTATCAAACATAAACTTTTCTTAATTCTGCTGATTTTCCGTAACAATAAATTGTTGACTTCCCTCGATACACCCAATTATGCTGCATTATTATAGCGTTATATGGTGTCCCAAAATAATAATCTGACAATTGTCCATAACATAATTGCTCTAATTCTCCGTATGTCATTCCTTCCAGTTCTCCATAAGTATATTGAGACAGGGATGGAATAATAGGATTTACCTGAATCATATCCCCTACATCTAAAGCAGGATCGCCCATATATTCAATAGTACACGGAGAATAAGAAATTCCGTTCAGGCTTTTATTATTTATTTCGGTCAGGTGTTCGTGAATTTTATTATATTGTGTTACATCAAAATATTCTAACAGTTTGTTTCCGCTTAAATCAATTGCATAAACAGAATCGGATGATGATGTCGCCACACCTTTGTAGCAAACAGCCAAAGCATTTATTGCTAAATTACTTGATGTAAGTTTAAAACGATTCTGAGGAGTAGATATTGCAACAGGTGTATTCCCAAACTTTCTTATTTCAAGATTGCCCGTTCTGCCCATAACGGCAAATGCTCCCATTAGCTGTAATGCTGCTTCCAGAACGTCACGATATGTCAACAAATTATCTTTTTCCATTCTGATTGCTAAAAGAGAATTTGTATTTGCAAAACTATCCGGATCATAGTTAGCCTTTGCGTTACATTTTTTACAGCAAAACTGTACGAAATTATTAACCGTTTTCAATAATCCGCAAGAAGTTTCCGTTACATCATAATCCATATCAGCCAAAGATAATTTCTTATCAAACTTAGTCATATAATCAAGACAAATGAGTTTAACATAATTTCCGTTAATGCTAATATCATCTACACTAAACTTCCCAAGAGGAACGGGATATTCAATGCCATTGCAATATATAGCAAAGTATGGTGTAACTGTTGCTTTTCGAAGCTTTAATATATTTCCGTTATACCTCATAGAGAATCCAAGCTCAGAAGAATAAGTTGAACCTAACTCAATATCATTTCCACTTACACAACGGCTGTTTATATACAGACTTCTTTGCAATATATCTTTATCCTTAAGAGTTATTTCTTCTCCGTCGGTAAGTGTAATATATACATATATACCAACCGTTCTAACATTAGCGTTTATTGCGTCAATATATGCTTTTGAAACATTGTACACTATATCACCGCCTTAGTACTCTATAATATCACAAGCAAAATCCCACCAATTATTATTTGGGGTGTCGGGATCAGGCAAGACAATCGTCGAAACTCTGTCAGCAGAAGCATATGCTTTTTGAATGGTTAAATATCTGCCTGTCGTACCGTCATATATTTCTGCTGTAAATTGTTCAGGAGACAAAGCGGAGTTTAATTTTCTCAAATCCGTTTCTTTAACTCGCCACTGACAAATAACTTTATATGTATTATCTCTTATTCGGTCACGCTGTAATTCTCCTGCTTCGTTTCGAGTGGTATTATCACTGTCCAGGTCGGATCTCTGAATAGAATAAACCTTTGGGGTAGGCATTGCCACCCCATTAATTTTTAAATAGATTACCATGATACCACCCCTTAATATTCACGTCTGCCGTTTGATCTGACAAGCTGTCTTTGACGATAGCTATATTGCTGTTCATCAATTTTCTGACCGTCAATATACACAGGCACAGTGACATTAATCGGGTGCTCGCCATTTACAGGACTTCCCATTGCCGAACTCATTGCTTTATACACGGCGTTCGCAATTCCCTGTTCAATTTGACCGTTATTGGCTACGGCTGTTTGATTACCGATTTTTCCAACCATTTCGGGAATTCCGTTTTCACGTGCTACAAATAGCTGTCCTGTTGTTGGGAAACCGCCTGAGGCATAGCCATGAATCGCACCTAAACCATAAATTGCACCTATACCGCCTATTTGCAATAAAGGGTTTGACGATTGTGTGAAACTAAATAGCTTGTTAATCTGATCTTTTATAGCTGGTGCTTTTTGTGCTATTTTATTTGTCATGTCCCTAAGTCTTTCATCGAATTTAACGTCAAGCTGATTAAAACTTTCATTTAACAGAGGTATCCCATCCTTTATGCCCTTCGAAAACTCTCCGGATACATTATTTTTACCAATGTTATAAACCCCAAAATCTTTTGACATGTTTGATGTAATATTTCCTCTAATGCCATTCAAGGTTGCATTAAGTTCTGGGATATTTTCAGTTATGCCAGAACTTATTGATTTAAATGTATCTTTAGTTGTAGTTTTGAGTTTAGGAGATACAACTGTTGACATTTTATCATTGTGAGAATCTATAATTTTATCTGTTTGAGAAGACGTCAGCTCATTATAATCATGAAATTGATCAACTACAAAATTTTCAACTGCTGATGGTAAACTACTATTCTTAAAAGAATCCAAAAAATCTTTTTCTAATTTATCACTCAGCTTTATGTTGTTTGAGCCTACAATATCATCTATCCCTGAATATAAATATCCCATATCATCTCTTAACTCTTTCAACTGTCCTTGAACCCATTCTTTAGACATATTTTTAAAATTGGGAGTGTTTCTTTCCAATTCATCAAAAGTAATTTTATTAGCTGAATCATACATTTTTTGAATAACATTTTTTACAGAAGCGTCTATATCTTTTCGATTTTTGTCGTAAGCCGCTTTGGCGCCTTTTTTAAAATCATCAAATTGTTTTTTAAATTTTGAATAATCTTTGTCATTAATTAGACCTATATCGTGATTGTAGTTTAATTGTTGTATCAAATTATCATAAGTATTTAAAGAAGATTGATATATTTCTTTCGCATCTTTTTTAGCTTCACTTGTATACTTTTTTAAATCTGCTAATGCTTCTTTTGTAGCACTTTCATTTTTGAAGTCCACATTGGAAGCCTCGCTTAATGCGTTTTGGAAATTACTTTTTGCCTGTGTAATTTCAGATGCCATACCATTTAAGTACGTCATTGCATCTTCATATTCTTTATGGTCTTTATTATACTCTGATAGTTTTTTCTTATAGACTTCCATATCTTCTCCGTCTTTGGGAATAGGTTTTCCGGATAAACCCCACTTATCGATATAGTTGTTTATCGCTTGTTCAGATTTTCCTATCTTACCTGATACGATGTTTTGAAATTCGGTAATTGCTGCAGTCATTTCCCCTACTTTAACGCCTACACTTTCTGCTATTCCCGAAATTGATGTTTTAACAATATCAAAAAATTTAGAACAGTCAAGCTCCATACTGTTTTTTAATGCTTCAGCTAAATCATTTACAGCCGTTTTCATTGGTCCTAACTCTTCTTCTGCAAGTTTGCCAGTACCATCAATTTTTTTCTTATATTCCTCAACAGTTTTTTTATACTCTTCGATATTAGTTCTGTTATCATCTATCTTTTCATCATAGTCTTTTAGCTTTCCATTAAGTTCAGAAAGTTTTTTGAACTGTTTTCCGAAAGCATCTGTCAGTTCATCAATTTTTATACCGCCATTATTAAACAACTTACTTTCAATTGCTGCTTTATTAATTGCTAAAAATTTTTCATGTAATCCTTTTGCATGACCATACAACCCACTAAAAGCAGTAACTAACAAACCGAATCCTAAACCAGGTAAACCGCCAAAAATCCATGACATACCTAATCCGCCAACAATCATTGCGGAATCAGCTAAAACTGATTTCCAACTTGCTGTGTCTTTTGCAAGGTCTTTGAACAAGTTATAACTGCCAAAACCAGCTAATGCGGACCCGGCTATCGTGCCTAATAACCTTGTTGCAAGACTAAGTTGCTGTCTCCATGTTTTTATTTTTCCTGTGGCTTTTTTAAATCCATCACCCAGTTTGCCTATAGCGGTTGTAGCGGTAGATGTTTTAAATCCCTTTAAAAATTCTTCAACCCATCTTTTAGCTAACTGGAATGCTTTTAATTGTTTAGTCCAACCCCATAATTTTTTTATCCATCCCACAAAGGTTGAAAGTTTTTTTACTACCCAAATGCCTACTAGTAAACTGCCAAGTTCTTTTAGCCGATCACGGTTGTCAATGATCCATTGTTTTAAATCTTTAAGCTTTTCAACTAACTCTTTGATTTTTTCTTTTGCCTTTTCATATAATTTATCAGTAGACTTATCTGCGCCAGCAAGAAAATCATACTCAGGCAATTTGATTCCTAAATCAGCATTTCCCATAGAATCAGTAATACTGTCTTTATCTGAATTATTGCTTGACAAAATATTTAATTCATCAAATCCTGCAAGCATTTGCATTTGTTTAGCTGTCTCTTTAACGCTTTCAGTTGCATTATCCGCTTCATCAGATATGCTACTCAGACCATTTCCTACATTTGAATAATCAATTGTTGGTAATTCAAAGCCCCACTTCTTAGCTAACCAATTAGCAAAGTCAGTGAGCAATCTGACGGCCACTTGTACATAAGGGATTAACCTAACAGCTACAACGCTCACAACGTTACCGATCGCCCTCTTAAGTTGTGTAAACTGTTGTTCTAAAATTCTGAGGCTATTTGCTGGCGTAATGACTGTACGTGCCATATCGCCCATTGCATTTTTAGATTGCTCCATAATAGCCAAATACCTTAGTTGTGACTTTTGAGCCTGTGTCATTTTATTTATGTTGGTAGTAATTCCATTTGCATATGCGACCTGCTGTAATGTGGCTGCGTCAAGAGCATAACCAAGTCTTCTCAAAGGTTCAAGTTCTCCTGATATACCTGATTGTAGTTTCTGCATTGATTCATCAATATTAATGTTAAAAAATGAAGATATATCATAGCCTAACTGAGTTAAGTTTTTAGATATTACATCTGATTTATCATTAACAACGCCAAATCCTGATGTAATCTGTTTAAATACACCCTGATTTCTTATCCACTCAGAGGTGTCAATTCCTAACGCTTTATTTACTGATTCAGCATAGTTTAAGGCTTCTTTTGCCCCTTTCCCCATTGAGACCGTAAACAAATTTAAATTTTCTACGTAAGCGTTACTTTCTGTTAAACAATCGCTTAAAGCATTTGAAAGTCGCTTTAAGGCTTGATAATAAATCAAAACTTTTATTTTTGTTTTTCCAAGAATACTTGTTAAAGTAACCTGTGTAGTCGTAACTCGTTCGTTAGATTTAGCCAACTGCTGATTACTGCTTATAACAGATTTAATGTTCTGCGGCAAAACTGAGTAACCCATTCCGAGCTTCTCCATTTGATTAGCTAACGGTGCTATGGAATTTGCCACTTGTGATATATTTTTTGAGAAATCCGAAAAATCTGTATTTTTCAGTGATTCAGAAATTTCAGGCAGTTTGTTAAACAACTTAATGTAAGAGTTAACATTTACACTACCTAATGTTTCTAACGGTTTAATTGAATTAACAAAATGACTAACGTTGTCCGAGACATCAGGTAAATTATTAATTTGTTCCTTTATTTCAGACAGCTTATTCATCTGATTACGTAATTTTGTTAAATTAGGAGTCTGAATGTTATTTAAAGAATTGATAGTACTAACAAGCTTCTGCATTTTTTCTGAACCGACATTAATTTTTTCAATTTTATTTCCGATTTCAGCAATCTTGTTCATTTGATTTCTGATTTTAGTTAAACCAGTACATTTCTCAGTTGATTCTTGAAGTTTATCAATTAATTTTCTTAGCCGATCAATACTTTTTTCAGCTTTATCACTTGATGTTGAAACTTCAATTTGCAACTCGTCAATATTTATTCCCTTGTTAATCACCACCCTTTGGCAAATGCTTAAACTCATGCACTATGTTACACATACTAATCTGAGTTTTTAACAATAAATTTTGTTTTTCCTGTTCTGTTTCTTCCTTACTTTTTGTCTGGGGAGTATCAGCAAATTTATAAGGTTTATCTCTATATTCGTGAGCTTTTATTTCGCCTTTACCGAAACTAGTTCTCAACAACGGAGATGCACAACATAATGCCTCAAAAAAATATTTACCCTGCAACCAACATTTAAAATTATCACTTTCAAGCTGTTGCCTTTGTCTTTGTTTTTCTGCTTCCCTATAAAACTTAGGGAGGGTTACATCGCCCTCCCAAAATTCTTTATAAGTCATTCCGATTGACAAATAAAACGGAAAGCATTCTTCAAATATTTCTGTATAAGTTTTGTTTTCAGGCTTGCTTTCTTTTACTCCCAATCTGTAAAAGTTTCTTCGTCACTTTCGCTTTCTTCTTCATCATTGTAAAGTGCTTGTAATGTATCTGTGTACATGTCAATCAATTTATCACGAAGTTTGCCTTTGTTTTTCATAGTTTCAAGTATTTCATCTATTAATGTAGGCTTTACAAATTTGTGATTAACAAGAAATGCTCCTCTAAACAATTCTGAGAGTAGTGTTACAGGTTTGTTCAACATATTATCGTCAAGGGTAAACCCTCTGTCTTCCATGGTTTTAATAGATTTTCTTGTAAATTCCAAACTGTAAGCTTTACCCTTATAATTGAAATCAATTGTTGTATTCATATGTAGTACCTCCTATAAATTAAACTATAAATTATTACGATGAGCTTCCGCCAATTGTTGGCTTTGCAACCCACTCTGGCGCATTTGTTGGGGTAACCGATACATTGCCTTGCAATGCACCGTTAACTTCTGCGGCCGGCATACCAAGTGTAGTTGGTTCTCCCGCAAAAGAAACACACTTTGTAAGATTAGGGTGAATAATTGCAAACCAAACACGCTTGTTTGTTTTTTTAGCATTATCCGCATCTGTACAAAGCTTGTCCCATGCGGCAATAAGCGCTTCATTAATATTTACACCAAACGATAATGCGCCTCCAAGGTCTTTTAAACCAGGAATGGACTGCTTATATTCTGTCTGACTTAAATCTGTAACGTCTATCGATTCAGGCGTCGGATTAAGTTCAGGGGTAGATGTAATACACGGGATTTCTGTATAACCGGTTGTAGGTCTCGTTCCCGCTGTTGCTTCAGTCGCATAAACAACTTTTATCCCCAAAGTGCTAAGATTAATAATTGGATCTGCCAATTTAAATACCTCCTTGTTTAATAAAAACTTTATATTGTATATATGGTGCCGTCTTTTCCTATAACGGCTTTAAAACGTGCTTTAATTCTGTATATTTTTGCATTAGCCAAATTATCTAACGGCTGACAAAAAACACGAGTAAAATTATGAGAAACAAGAATATCGTTAATTAGACCTAAGATTTCTTTTGCTTGCTGTTTCTTACCGGTGTTGAGGTTGCTGTAAACATCAACTTCAATCATAACTATTGCATGATTTTCATTACAATCTGTAGTTCGGGTCTTCATGAGAATATCATTGCTTTTTTGAACTATACTTACAGCGGGAAATACTTTTTGCACTGTTGAAACTTGTTCGCCGGTTATAAAAATATTTTTTTGGTATTTTTCTCGTAAAGGCTTTGATATCATTGTAAAAATGGAATTTTCAAATTCAATCACTTAAATACCCCCTTTACAATTGAGTTCAAGTTATTTCGCATTTCCACCGCAGTTTCATACATAAAGGGTCTGCTGGGCAATCCTTCAGTAAAACGGTAAGTACCATCTTCCTTTGGATAATACCAACCTATTCTGCCGTCAGCCAAGGTTACATAATTCTCACCTTCACCGTATTGATATCCTACGTTAGCCATTGCTTCGCCAATATAAGAATTATTTGCGCCCTTTGTTCCAGTTCCAAACTCAACAAATACAGCGTATTCACAGTTTACTTTAATGAAACCTTTGTTTGTTGATTCATCAAAATAAGAACTAACCGAATTTTCCAAATTACCCTCATCATAAATATCCATTTCAAGAATTTTTGCATTGCAAATTTCAAAACCATATTCAATCAATGTAGAAACTACTTTTTTTGCTTTTTCTTGTATGCTTTTTTTATATTCTTCAATTTCCCTCTTAGCTTTTTCAAGACTTTCGGTACTTAGCGATATTCTTATTTTCATTGCACTGTTACCTGTTTTATTGCATAAACCACTTCATTAATGGATGTTGATTTTTTCTTTACAATAAAATTATGAGATTCCTCATCTGTATCGATCCATAATATGGTGTTTTCATCAATAGGACAATTTATATCGGAAATACTCATTATTCTATCATAATCAGTAAGACTTCCGAACATTTGTGATGATATATCACCTGTATTAGCCGAAACATAAATGTCAAGTGGTTTTCTTTCGCTATAAACAGGTATATTCTCGCCAGTGTAATTGTCATATTCATCAATAGCCATTTCTGATTTTATAAGATTGGCATACCAAATCCTTTTTTGGTTTCGTTTTAAACTTCTCATTTTATAACACCGCAATAAGGAACAATTTTATCAATTAAATGCTGTGAAACACCGGCATTCTCATATGTACGACTTATTCCATTTTCACTATGCGCCGTTTCTCCTTCTGCACCTATTTTATTGTAAATTTCAATTGCCATTTCAATTTGAAGTGATTTATATTGATCTTCAACCTCAGTTGGCTTTTTATCTAAATAAGGAAAGCGTTTATTCAAAATAGTGGACTTTGCCAATTCAAGACAAGCGTTTATTATATTTTCATTCTCATTTTCAGGAATAAAAACTTTTAATAATTCCAACTGTGTCAAATAAATTACTCCTTTTATTAAACATTATTCTTTCAGTTTTGTTCTGCTTTTTTTAGAAACAGGTTCTTTATTTATCGGAACTTCTGTGTTAGGCGGATAAATCTTACCGTCATGTTTTACAGTGTAAGGATATTTCATTTTAATTCTCCTTAAGCAGTTTTAATACAAAAGACTTTATTCATACCCTCAAATGACGGCATTACAACCTCAGAAGCAATAGTTTGTGTTGTTATAGGTACTTTGTTCTCTGTAATAACAGTAACAGCAACACCTGTGTTAACAATTGCTACATTGGAATCCGGCTTTTGCATAAGGTCAGCTTCTTCAGGTGTTGTTCCGTACCATGTTGTACCTAATGGTGTGCTTGGAATTAACGTAGCATAGTTATCGGGGAAGAAACTGTTTGTTTTGCCGCTTTCATCTTCATACTTTTTGTTGTAAACTATTACAGTAACTTCAAGTTCTTCTGCAAGAAACTCAACGACTCTTTTGGAAGACATTCTGATTGCTCCGCCTGAAATAGCAGAATTAGCAATTATGTATGACTGTAATGTTTTATTTTTTACAAGGTCGTTCATAGTTTTCTTTGAAACAATAAGAATACTTGGTTTTTCTCCGGTTTTCTCGAAAATTAAATCTTGAGCATCTGAAATATCTTTTACCGGATCAGAGTTTTCGTGATCTGTCCATGCTGACGTACCCGAAAGTTTTATAAAATTATTATTTTTAAAACTTCCATCTGTATCAAAATTGTACTCATAATTTGCCCCATTTGCTGAAATTGAAATTTTGGGAGAACCGTCCTCCGGTGAAAGCAACTGCATTCTCATTCTTTCCGGAACTACATTTGCACCATCAATAAGATTTTTAGAATCTCTGTAAATATTAGCAACCGTTGACTGTGCAAACTGGTCGTTTGAATCTGTAGCTCTGAGAATATTTTGTCTGTCAACTTCATCCACAACGAAACTGTCACGGAAGAATGGCATTTCGGTCTGAAGTGCCGTTACACCAATTCGGTTTCTTACAGTAACCTGTGCACCAAACGCTGATGGCATAAGCGAAATAGGAAGCCCTGTATTTCCTTTGATGAACTTAATATCAAGTCCTGCTTTCTTTGCTGATGGGAAAATTGATTCGCCTAAATAAGGTGCTACATTATTATCCGTTTGAAAAGTGTTCCAAAACGAAGCAACAGATTTGGCGGTAAAAATTTGTTCCAAATTCATTTATGTTTCCTCCTTTTAATTAATCAAAAAATGTAACCCGTGGAAGCGCTGATTTTGTTTCAGCAGTAACAGTTACTCCAAGTTTAGCAAGTTTCTTATTATCTATAGAGCCTTCATAGATAGCTGCACCTACGACATCCCCGTCAGTAACATCAACTGTCTTAAACAAAAGTCCGATAACGCTTTCGCCATTTTTTATTTCCGTTCCTGCTTTAACAATTTTTCTGCCGTTAGAATCGGCTGTAACTTCACTCGATTTAATTGTACATGGAACAGCTTTGTAGTCATTAAACTTTAAAATACCACCATCATCTACAACTGTTGTGGTTTTCATCTTCATAGCCATTATTAATTACCTCCCATATAATATTTTCTTGCTTCCGCAGCAGATTTAACAGCCCCTGCTTGATTTTTTGCAAGATTTTCAGCAAACTGTTCCGCTTCGGAAATATCATCACCATCAGAACCGCCTTCAGGTTTAAGCATTTCTTCCAATTGCTTATTTTTATATTCAGTTTCAAACTCGGCGTTTTTCTTGGATAAAAGATTAACCATTGATTTGGCCATATTGATTGTTTTTACTTCATCTTCAGAAACAATTCCGTCAATAAAGTCTTTATAATCATCTTCAGCGAATCCGCCCTTAACAAGTTCTTGAATAGCTTTACTTTTGTTAAGAATCTTTAGATTTTCTGTCTTAGCAAGTTCGGCTTCCTCTAAAGCTTTTTGGATTTTTTCTTCATTTGTAAGTTTATCAGCCTCGTATTCATCATACTTTTTAGCTTTATCCTTTAGTTTTTTCAATTCATCTACTGATAAATTGCTTTTTTTCACTGTGATGATTTCGGTGTTGTGATTATTCAAAATGCTTGTAATTTGTTCTTCACTTGCATCAGGAAAAATCTTTTTAACATCTTCTCTTGTCATAAAAACTCCTTTCACATCTACGCTTTTTTACGCAGGTCGCTCTGCTAATGTTTGTTGTTTAACGCACAACTGCAAATTTATTTTACAGGTTGCATTATGCACCTGCAATTAACAATTTCCTTTGCTGATGCTCCCATTGAGCTGTCCTGTGGAAACATCAGTAAACTATCACCAATACAAAAAGGTTCATCAAGCCTTTTGATTTGTCCATTGGCGGCAATATGACTGTCTCTTGCTTTTTTATCTAAAAAAGCGATCCATTTTTTTCGAGTATATCCCTCACGATAAAACCCATCTAAAGTTGCAAGTTGACAAAGCTCATTGGTTTCTGTTCTCACAATATCTTTTATACGTGAATCCGAAAATGTATTTTCATTTTTAAATTCTTTTAATGTTGTACCTTGAACCCAATTGCCAAAATCAACAGAATGCTGTTTTATCCAGTTATCAGCTTTTGTATAGCCCGTTTTATCAGAATTTGAAATTAATGATACATACATTGAATAATATTTATCCGAAAATGCTCTATATTGTTTAATTAACGGAACTGTAAACAGTTCCAACGCAAGTATAATTTCTGATGTACTTAAATCCTTGTTATTTGCAACTTTTTCTTGCTTTTCAAGTAATCGTTTAATCCTTAATTCAAATTCAGTCATCATTTGAAGCCTAAGATATTTTTCTTTAGTAGGCAAATCCATTTCAGAAATATACAAAATATCTAATTCATCAAAATTACTTAGCAGCAACCTTATCACCTTGCAACTTATCCATTAACTTTAATACTTCATCAGTAATGGGATCATCATCTAACTTATCTGACTTACCGATTACACTATTGATTTCAGAAGTCTTGCCATTTGCAATTTCTTCAAGCGTATTTTTGCTATCTTGATAAACTTGTTCTGGATCCGAAAACAATCCACAATATGTTATCGCAATTCTTGGGTGAATTCCTGATTGTAGCAGATTTATAAGTGCTTGTGTTTTTACAAGCAAATTATCTGTTTTATTTCGTGTGAATTTAACATCTATATCATGCAATTCAATGCTTTTTAATTCGTCAGGAGCATTTTTACTGTCTTGGCATATTTTCAAAATCACATTTAATAATTGTTTCTCAGAAGAAATAAACAATGGTTCTAATGATTTAGCCGCACTCTCCGCCATTACCCATCCTTCACCAATTATTAATGCCTGACCTGTATTTCCACCAGCAGAGGCACGTCTGTCTGGTACGCTTGCGATTGTTAACATTTTTTGATATAAATCATCTTTAACTGTTTGTGTTTCTGATTGATTTAAATCTGTTTTAATTACCTGAATGCTTGCTGGGTTAGAAGCCTCTGATTTTGTTTGAATTGCTCCTACGTCTCTTAAGGTCTTAAAATCATCATTAGAAATCTGACAGTTATTAAACCAAATAAGTGCTTGTATAACCTGTTCTATTCCATCAAGACTATTAGATGTTAAATTATTAATAGCATCACATAGCGGTAAAACGCACTCAAAAGAACCTATCATGTCCGGGTTATTACGATATTCAATAATAGGAATCATCCCTAAAGGATTTTGCTTTTTTTCTACTATTTTATATTGATTATTAGATAATTTAATTTTCCAAGATCTGTGTTTTGCATAAACGGTAGCTAAGAAATAAAACTTGCCTTCATCATTATATTTTTTTACATAAGTAACACCTAAAACAGGTTCACGTTTAAAATCATTTGACCTTACTATAAATGTGAATCTTGGATCAAGCACATAAGTTTCAAATGGTTTTTCACAACCGGATTCTGTAGGCATTACAATTTTATATCCTATACCGCACTTATTAAACCATTCTGCAAGTTCTCTATCTTTTTTTGCTTTATCATCAAATTGCATAAATTCATTTAATGTAGCAATATTATTTGCTTCTTCAGTTTTAGATGATATATTGCAATCGCCTCTTCGTACATACTGGACAGGTTCCCCAAACATAAAACCAACTTTAAAATTATTAATTTCAAGTGCGTGATTCTCAACAATTTTGTTGTTGATTTCCGGACGCACTTCTTTTTTTCTGTTTAAAATAGGTTGTTTGCCTCTTAGGTATCTATGAAGATAATTAATCTCAGATTGATTAAAATTATGTATTACAAAAGCCTTTTTTAAAATTTCACAAATATTATTATCAGTAATCAAACTTTCACTGCTATATATAGCATGCCTTCCGTTTAATTTTTTTATCTTCAATCACCACCTAAAAAAATTGAGCCAATTACACAAAAATAAATCCATGTAGTTGGCTCAAAGGCTCTAATATATTATTATTATTATTATTTCAATCCTCGCCCCACATATGTGAGGCGACAGGGCATTTTCTATAACTTTAGAAACGGTCTTCGAGAAAATACTAACATAGACCGTTGGTTGCAGAAACAGGATTCGAACCTGTGACCTCCTGCTTAAGAAACAGGCGAGATAACCACTACTCCATTCTGCCATAAGAGCTGATTTTAACAGCTCTTAATAAATTAAGGAGATCAGCCGTTTTTTAAAGGCAATTTTATGAAAACAGTTTTTTTACAACTTCTACAATAAGGCTGTATTTTACCTACTGCATTTTTTTCAGCGTTTAACAACCATTTGCCGCAAAAAGGACATTTAATTTTTATATAGTTACTCATATCAATTACCTCTAAGCTATAAGATAGCGTCACTTTCTCAAAAGTCAATATACAAATTAAACAAAATTTATTATTTATACTTGTGCATTTTTAATATGGACGCTTAAATATTTGCACTGTTGTTCCACCGTTATAAATAAAATCTGCCAGCTGAGATAACCCATCAGGTACATCATCAGTTTTATTTTTACCATTCTGAACAAACTGACTTAATTTTTGCATAGCTTTTCGGTATTCCGCAGAACTGTGCTTATAATCTCTGAAATAAAATTTTTTAATCTCTGGAGCATATTGAATTATCCTTGCCATTTTACTTGTTTTATTTATAGCACGCCTGTGTGTTATGTTTAATACAACCTTGTCCTTTCTGAGATGCTCATCAACGTAATCCTCATATTCTGCTCCACCATTATCCGCTTCAAATCTTGTTTTGTGAGGTCGGTGGATTTTCATTTTGCCTATAACCATAGGTCTTGTAACTGTTTTATCTCCATTATTACATATTATGTCATGGATATACACGCTGTCCCCATATATATATGCAAACGGCATAAATAAATCATCTCCGCCGCCCCACGCAACGTCACATATTGAAACAATCATATCAGGCTGAGTATCGGGAAGATTTCCATTATACCAATTTAACTCATCCGGAGGAAATAATAACCCTTCCCTTATGTACGGATTTCCCAGATACTTAGCGCACCATGTAGCATTATCTATACTATCCCTCATATCTAAATAATATTTCGTACTAAATCCCAGGCCATACGGGTAATCGAAATTACTTTTTTCATTTTCATCTATTGCAGGAATAACCCTAAACCTATACCTTGGATTATCATGATACTGTTCTTTTATACGACCGATAACATCACCAACAGCCCAACGTGTTCCTATATGTAATTCCTTAGCATTATCCTTTTTTCTATCTTTTAACTGGTTTAGATAAGCATTATATTTATTATTCAATCTATCTAAATTTAATGCTTCTTCAAGGTCCTCAATAATATCATCAACATACAGCAATTTTCCTACTTCCACTGCGCCAGTCAATGTACCGCTTATCGAACGGCAAGTCAACGTAGGAAATCTTCTTTTTTTATTTATATCAATGCTCTCATCTTCCGCAGAAACATTTGCTATATTACAATCTGGAAATACATCACTCCACAAATAATCATCTTTATTTGTTAGTATTCCTAAAACTTCTTTGTAAAAACCTTTTGTAAGTTTGTCCGAATGACCGCTCATTACGTTAGCTAAATCAGGGTGTCTACCCATTAACCACGTGATATAAAATATTCCGAGAGTAGATTTACCAACTCGAGGCGGTAAACTTATAGCCAAAAAATCAATTATATCATCCTCAAGGTCTTGCAAATCATCAACAACCACCTTTAAAACTTCACGGCGTGGCTGATAGAATTTTTTGTGTGGTTCTCTGTTCCATTCGATATATAATAGATAACTATCAAAATCATCAAATGCAGACAGGAGCAAACTGCGCTTATATAAATTATAAAAAGCCTTTGCATTGTCAATATTATTTTCACCTGCATACATTGAAGCCATTTTTGCAGAAATATGCTGCACCTTTTTATTTTTTTCCAACGCTAACTTTCTATCTGTGTTAATTAAAATTCTTAACAATTCAAAGTAATCAAGTAAGTTCTGATATTTAATATATTCTCCTGTCAATAACGATTCACAATCTTTAAGTAATTTATAATCCATATTTACCTCCATATAAAATAAAAAGAGCCAGTTATTTATGAAATAGCTGGCTCAAAGGCTCTAAATTATTTTATAATTTAATTCTGCTTAAGATGCTTTGTGCATGTTTGTTTGGCTCATATTTTACTACCAATTTTATTTCTTCTCTTATAGTCTGCAACTGCTTTATAATAAGTATTTCGTTTCAGTCCTAGCTGTGTCATTGCATAGTTATTAGTGCATTCTTTATTAATAACTTTTTTATAGATTTCATCAAATTTATTTGTATCAATTTCTATAGGCTTTTTCCCTTTATATTTTCCTGCAGCTCTAGCAGCCTCTATTCCCTCTCTTTGTCTTTGCAAAATTGTTTCTCTTTCAAGCTGTGCCATTGCCCCGAACACAGTAAGCATAAACATTCCTTGAGGTGTCGTTGTATCTATCGTTTCTTTTTGAGAAAAAAAATCCACCTTTTTCTCTCTAAGCTGTTCTACAAGTTTAAGCAAGTCAGATGTACTCCTTGCAAATCTTGAAATACTCTCGACCACAACTATATCTCCCTCACGAATAAAGTTCATCATTTCTTTAAGCTGAGGTCTGTTCTCTGTACTTTTTCCACTAACTTTTTCAACAAAAAGTTTTTCAACGCCTAAATTATTCATAATGGTTTCTTGCCTTATAGTGTTTTGTTCTTCTGTACTAACTCTAATATATCCTATTTTCATTTTTTTGAATCTCCTTAGAACAATTTGTTTAATTAAAGTGTACCACAAATAAATATATTTGTCAACATCTTTTTGGCCTTTTTATAATTTTTTGTAGTTTAGGTGCTTAGATAATGGGGTGGGGCATGATCTATAACACCCCTGGGGGTAGGGAAAAATCAAAATAATATTTATTGCTTTTTAATATAATAGTATGCATTGTTTGTATAGGGCATACTCTATACAAATTGCACAAAAGTGTTATATTTTATTTGTTTAAAACTACAAATATAAATAAAATTGTTTGTTTTGTATTGACAACTTAAAACAAACAATGTATAATATAAATGTAATCAAAAAGGAATTACAACGGAGGGAAAACGAAAGGAAGTGAGGGTATGTCAATGACAGCAATGGAGCTTAAGCGCTTTGAAGAACTCATCAGGGAAAATGAAAAACTCATGAGAGAAAATGAGCAGCTCAAAGCCGAACTTAAAAAGCTAAAAGCCGACAAATAAAAATAATCGGTGAGCCGACCAAAGCACCACCGATTACAATCACCAATTAACACAAGGGAGACCCTCCGTTAATCTCCCTTGAATATATCATAAAAACAACGGAATGTCAAGTATATACTGAAAGGGAGTTAATGTCATGAAAATAACAGGTATAAAAAAAGCAGTAGGAACATTTAACAGAGCAAATGCGGACGGTTATTACTCTAACTCTTATGGATATTTAATGTTAGACCGCTCTACCGGAGAGGTTTGGACAGATACATTTTACTCTTTAGGTCACAACGAGTGGAAAAAATATCATGATCCGGCAATCATAAATTTAGGCGAAATAATAACATGTGCTTATGAAGAATCAGTCAATATGAAAACTGTAAAAGAAACAGCCGAAAAACTATGCGATGAGTACCTTAAGAACTAGCCTTATTAACAATATCAAAAATCCAAATTGACGATCATTTAGTACTGTGATATACTTGCAATACTGGAGGGTAAAAAATATGTTAGAATTAATTGCAATTTTAATTTTACCGATTTTAGTAATAATTAAAGCAGCAAAAAAATCAAAATAATATTAAAGCAGCGTTAAAACGCTGCTTTTTTATATATTTAGTTACCAAACAGATCAATTATAACAAAAACACTCTGTACTGCGTTCTAAGACGCATTTTATATCCTCGTAGACAAGTGATACTACTACATCATTTAAAATTGATTAGACAGCTCGATAGTAGCCTTAAAATCAATTTTATGTTATTAACAAAAGTAAGTTTGGCCAAGGAGGCAAAAGACATTCAATTTTCATCAATTTCCATAAAATTGCATATCAGGTTTGAAAATCACAAATTTTTGCCGATTTTACGTTTAAATTTTGAAGCGTCCTGAATAAATTTCGGAACGGTTTATGAAATTCATACGAAAGTCGTGTAATAGTCGCTTGCTTACTGTAATTGTCGCTCGTCATTCTCAAACATCAATAATATTTTTTGTATCAGCTTCTATTCTCTTTTTGATTTCATCTTCCGAAACAGTTTCGCCCAATGGATCGACTGCTGCTACCACATGTTCTTGCTGATCTTTCATGCCGTAATAGTTCTTGGCACGGAATATGTAAGCCACTGGATTGAGTTTGCCGGAAAGTAATAATTCCGAATCAAAACTTGCAATTAATTGTTTAGCATTTTTAATAATGTCCTTAGTTTCTGGGCTAAATCCATGCTGTTTCCCAGTTTCCCAATCGAAAATAGTATTTCTCACGTATCCAAGACAAAGACACATTTTTTCTACTGTTGGAATTTGACCTGTTTCAGCGCAGTGCATAAAAAAGTAATCAAGCCGTTTGATAAGCTCTTCGTCAGATTTAACTTTAACTTTTCCTGCATTATAAAATTCTAAACAATTTTTTTGAATAGCCATATAAAGTTTCCGTGTTTGATCGTCTTTTGCTTCGGGCTTGGAGGTAGGAAAATTATTTTTACCTCCTCGGCCTCTAGAGAGTTCATTTGCCATAAAAAATATACCTCCTATAAAAATATAACATGTGCCACGTGCCACGTTGAAACTCAAATATTATTTTTATTTATTTCTTCTTTTCTTTTATTTTTATTTATTACATTATATTTTATAAAAGAAAGTGGCACAGTGGCACGTAGGGTGAAAAATGCGTAAACAAAATGGTTTGAGCGTGCCACATTGAATTTTACATGTGGCACCAACCTGGCACGTTTATTTTTTTTTAATATTTTAAATACTGATTATTAAAATTATAATTGTTGAAAACCTTATAGCAATTCAGTGTGTGCCACATTACCTATATCATAAATATTAGCTGATTTAACTTTTTCAAAACCACGTTCACCAGTTCTGAGATGATATTCCCTGTATTCTGTTTCGGGTAATAGTCGTTTACATTCCCTGATAAAACCAGTTCGGGATTTAGGATTATGACCGGCTTCGCCGCACCAATCAACATAAGTTTCATACAATTTTTTATTTGAAACACGCTCGGATGAGTTTAACATATCGTCAATAGGATTTTCCGACATAAATACAGTGATCGGATTAATTGTTTCACGAAATGATTGTTTCAATTCATCTGAATCGTCTGTTTCGGTAAAGGATTTGTATTGTTTCAGTGCTTTATAGCCGTCTAAAGCCCAGTTGAATATAGCCGATCGCTCAGTTAATAAAGTTGCCGTTAATCTCTTGTCTGCCTTAAGTTCGTGAGGATTATTAGCGTCGGGATAATCAGTAAATTTATTAACGAATTTAACAAAACACATTCGGCGTTCCATGCCATAAGTTAGATCCTTGATATGTGGAATTTCGTTGCAAGCAAAGATAAATTTAGTTCTTGGCCTGAATGTAATGTAATCCTGATGTTTAAAACATGCAGATATCTGACCTCCTGCAACAACCTGTTTGAAAATGGTTTCTGCCCCTTTAACATCGGTTGATGTTTCCTCTGATACATTGAGTATGGAATGATTTAATTGCACTCGCTGAAAGTCGTTTATAAGTCCCGACATCTCAATAGTTGATATGGAATTAGGATCAAATAATGATGATATAACATCAATAAAAACAGATTTACCGTTTGCGCCATCCCCAAGTAAAAAAGCACAAGTTTGAAGCGAACAATCAGTAAACAGCACATATCCTGCGATTTCCTGCAACAAGGATTGACGTTTAATATCGCCATCAGTAATATCGGATATAAATTGATTAAATTTATCTGACGGTCTGACTTCGGGTTTGTAAGGGTAGTTTACTTGCATAGTAGAATAGTCAGATGGATCATGTGCACGAAATTCAAGTGTATCGAGATTAAGAGTACCATTAATAAAATTAAATATTGGTTTGCGGTTAAATTGCTCACGTGTTATTGTATCGGATTTAAGAAGCTGTAAAATTGATTTTATTTTAGAACCTGTCCTATAAAAACCTAATTCATCAGAAATATAGGTCGATATTTCCGTTTCGGAACGCAACTGCCAATATCCTTGAGAATATTCATAAAAACCAATATTGTCAACGTATTTTATACTATGAGATTTAAGAATTGCCTTAGCTATAATATCCTCTGAGGGAGATTTAAAACAATCCTTACGGAGTTCTGTAAACCATTCTGACGGAAAATTTCCCTGTTGTTGCGCCACTGAAAATAATTCGGCTAATTCAGGTTTCGGAACAAATCTTGCAGACGTATGAGCAAATTGCTTAAATTCGTTGCGGTCTGTTATGTGTTTACACATTTCATGTAATCCGTTTTGAGCATTAGAAATTAATTGTGTTAAATCGTTACCGGCTGAATAATACTCAGAAACATCCTTAAAACGTGTCGGAATTTTAGCAATTTTAAAATTAATTTTATTACTAAACAGAAATTTTGCAAGCGACATAGTGAAAGAATTCCCAGCGGAATCATTGTCAAATGTCAGAAGTGCATATTCATATTGCCGACAAATATCACGAACAATTTTTAACTGTCCTGATGATTTGCTAAAACTACCACCCATAGTCGCTAATACAGGATAGTTTTCTTGTTCGAATGATAATGCATCAAATGCGCCCTCGCAAATTACAATAAAATCCGACTTACGGTTAAGCGTATGTAAGCCGAAAATAGCAGAGCGATCAGAATGTTCTTTATTAACTGGTTTTAAGTATTTAGGCTCTTGATCCGGCTTTGTTGCTCTTGCATTCCATGAAGCAATGTAACCGTTTTTCCAATAAGGGATAACTATTCGTTCAGAAGCATAATGATGAAGCTGTGTTCCATCTGATTTTGTTACGTTAATTCCATTACCGGTATAACCGATCTTTAAGCGTTTAATAGTTTCATCCGAAATTCTGCGATTATGTAAATAATCATAATCCTGCAAACGTAAAGAATCATGCCATTTTTGAATTAAGTTACATCTATTTTGAGTTTTGCGCTGCCAATCTTCATAATTTTCTATATTTGTTCCTGTAAGTTCTGCAAGTTCTCGAAGTGCTGAGCCTCTGTTATCATTATGATTAAGATGTGCGGCAAGATCTATTACATCTCCGCCTGAATCTGTCCCGAAATCGTAATAAAAGTCGTTGTAAATTACAAATGAGGTTTTATTATTACTGTCCGAACGTAAAGGAGAACGACAACGATCACCAGATTTGCGAATCGGAAGTCCATAACGACTTGCATATTCTACACAATTAATACGTGATTTTATTGTATTTATCATTTCAGACATATATTATTAAACTCCTCGCTTTGTAATAGTTGTGCTAGGTTTTCCATAAATTCTACATTTACACTTGTTAAATTATTAAGTGAAACTTCCATACCAGATGTTACACAATTATTATTAAAAGCTTTTTCTATTTCAAAAATCGCTTTCATGTCAGCCATATATGATTTTGCTGCACTGTTTTTTAAAATTTGTATTTGAGTTTGAACGTCCACGGTACAATCACACCCCTATAAAAAAATAGTTTATATTTTAAGGTTTTTTAAAAATACTTTACGAAACTCCTCTTTATTGATTATCCCCTCACCCCGTGCATTAACAGCGTCGGAAGCAGGATAACGGCAGTTATCAAAGTGCTTGAATAATTCTTCTTTGGTTTTAATTTCAACGGTTTCCCCATTTAATAAAATGATTTCCATGCGATCGCCTCCGACAGAAGTATTCCTGTTAAAAATACTTCATGCGCTGCTGATATAAAAGTTCCCTGAGCAGCTTAAGTATTGGATTTTTAATTTCCATTGCTATCACCGTCCATTCCCCATTATCTGACCGTTTCCCTCTAAACAAAATTTCTCTCATTTATTTTCTACCTCCGATTCCAACCTCCGTTTGCACTCAGCAAGCTGGGATTTTAGTTTTTCAATTTCATCTGCCGCAACATTGTACATATCCGTACATTCGCTGCCATGCGCTTTATCTTTTAAAATGCAATCCACACAAGGACAAGCATTACCTTGATTTCCACAATGTCTAAGTATCGTTATTATTTGCTCTGTATTATATTTCATTAAAATTCCTCCTGTTAATTTATAATTTGACAAAAAATAGAGATGTGATATAATTAAGTATATATTTTTTTAGAGGTGGCGTTTATGAATATTACTTTTCTGATTGGAAATGGATTTGATCTGAACTTAGGATTAAAAACAAGTTATACAGATTTTTTTAATCATTATTTGAGTATAAAAAATAAGGATAAAGATATTATAGATTTTAAGAATAAAATTTCAAAAGATCGTAAACTATGGTCTGATTCCGAACTTGCTTTTGGAGAACTTACTAACAAGTTTTCCCTTAGCAGCATTGATGTTTTTGAAAAATGTTATAATGATTTTGTTATAGAACTTTCAAAATATTTAGAAATAGAACAGAATAAAATACAAATTCCAAAGGAATCAGAACGTATTTTTTGTACAATGAATAACATTTTTAATTCATTTTATACTTCTAAATATTTGCCTCAACAAAGCGTATCAACAATTGAAAAAATGATTCAACAAAATTATGGATATGACAATTTTAATTTTAATTTTATTAATTTTAATTATACTGATACCTTGGATAAATTCATTAATCTTATCTATACCCCTGAGCAGACATTACACCATAAAAATATCAATGGAACTTCAGTTGCCGATCGCATTTATTCACCAATACATATTCACGGTAAAATAAATGATGGAATGGTTTTTGGCGTTGATAATAAAGAACAAATTTTAAATATCTTATACTCATCAAATAATATATTTAATAATTATTTCATAAAATCCAATGCTATTGAAGAAATCGGAACTTTATCAAATATAATATCAAAAAAATTAATTGATGATAGCCAGATCATTTGTATCTTTGGAATGTCTTTTGGTGAAACCGATAGAACATGGTGGGATCATATTAAAAACTGGTTAACAAAAGGTAAGCTTAATCAACTTATATTATACATACACGAGCCTGAGATGAATAACTGTCTTATTTCATCCATTGCTCAACACAAATCATCTATATTTGAAAAGTTATTTAATTCTGTTTGGTTAGAATCGGATAATGAATTAAAGAATAGAGTTCATTTTTCGTTTAATAAAAATTTATTTGGTAATCTAAAAAGTTTAGTAACTATTTCAGAAGAAGATAAAGAAATTTCAAAAATCACTTTATAAATTATTGACTTTTTTAAGCATTTTATCACTCCACCACCGCCGAAATACCATTAACAGAAATACTC
>JAHZHC010000004.1 GCA_019420505.1 Ruminococcus sp. | reverse complement strand
GCAATGATGAATTCTATTATCTTAGTACCAGTCCAGCCAATAAATTAATAAATGAGGGTGAAGTTCTCGGTTGCCATTATTATTTGATCTATTCAAATGGAGAAAAGAAACTAATGTATGATAACGTTAAAGAGTGGGTTGTCAAAAATGAAGAATAATAAATTGAAAACCTCTGTAACTATTAATGAAAAAATAATTTTCATTTCATAATGAAGCAAGTAATATAAGATTATAGATGAGCGAGGGAAAAATATGAGTGTTCTTAAAATTAATAATCTATCAAAGTATTACGGTAAAAAAATGGCTCTGAACGGTATTTCCTGCGAATTTACAACAGGAATAAACGCTTTGCTCGGACCAAACGGTGCCGGAAAAACAACAATTATGAACTGCATTTCAGGTGTAATACCTAAATCAGGCGGAGAAGTTACATATAATGGACGTGACGTCTTTTCCATGAATGCCGAATATCGATCGAAGCTCAGCTTTCAATTTCAGTCTCAGCCATTCTATCCAAACTATACCGCCCATGATTTTTTGGAGTTTTCCGCCCTGTTAAAAGGTATGGAAAAATCAAAAATCGAAAATGAAATAGAACGTGTGCTTTCTTTGGTTAATCTTTCAGAAAATGCAAATGAAAAAATAAAATCTTTTTCAGGTGGAATGAAACAACGGCTTGCAATAGCTCAGACTATTCTGAATTCTCCTGAAATTCTTATTTTCGATGAACCTTCAGCAGGTCTTGATCCTTTTGAAAGAGAACAATTTAAACGTATAATGATGAAAATGAAAGAGCAAAGTATTATAATTATTTCAACCCATATCGTTTCAGATATTGATACAATATGTGATAATCTTGTCTTGTTGAACAAAGGTTCAGTTGCAGCTAACAATAAGCCTGATATCCTTTGCGAAAAAATACGGGGTATGGTGTGGAATATTCCAAAAAAAGACGTGCCTCTTTTGCCTTATGAAAAAATTTATTTTGAAGATACAAAATCTAAAACCATATCAGAAACCAAACCAACGGAAAATGCTGAAATAAGCGAACCGACTCTTAATGACTTATATTTTTGCGGCCAGTTAGACAAAAATATATTTAATTGTATTGATGGTGAAATAAAATGAAAATTTTACGCTTTATTATAAAAAAAGATCTTCCTCTTATAACACTTGCGACATTGCTGCTTATATTATTTTCCGGAACAATTCAGATCCTGAAATATAAAGAAGCATATCAGTATGAACCATATTATTCTCAAACATTTGAAAAGCTTTCATCAGACAAAAATTTTTATCAATCTTTAAGTGAAGAATCAGCTAAGGCAAGTACCGAATACGATAATGTTTATACCGAAATATTTGATTTCATGTATGGCGCAGACTACAACCCCTATAACCCTCCCCGTGAAATTCCCAGCAAAATGATTGAAAAGCTTTTTGTGCCGTCTGAAAACAGCGGGAAATATACACAGCTTGCGGAAACTGATGCAAAAATGCTTGCCCGAATGTCTGAACAGGTCAATGCACAAAGTCAATATCAGCAGCTTATCAAAGATCAAATTGAGAATTATGACAGAAATGCCAGACGAGGTACAAAAGATGAGTATATTCTGAAATCAGCAGAAAAATTAAAAGATGACTATTTAAAAGTGCTTGAAAACGAATTTAAAAAACCAACTGACACAAGAGCCGCCAATGTTTTGATTACATATTTAACCACAGATTTCATACCTTTTTTTGCAGTTTTTATTTTGCTTTTCCATAGACTATCAAGCGAAATTCAAAGCCGCCGGCTTATGCAGTTTTCCCTTTCAGAATTCGGATCAGTAAAATTTACATTGACCAAAACGCTTACGGGCTTTATCGGTTTTCTATTATTTTATGTGTTCTATTGTTTGTCCAATATAGCAATATTCTGTGCATTTGATCAGAACAGCGGGGTTTTGTCCGCCCCTGTCCAGATTATTTCACAGTATGAGCTTTCACCCGAGCCAGTATCAGTTTTTCAGTATCTTATGATAATAATGCTCACTAAATTCGCCTGTTGCCTGGCATTGGGATCAGTAATAACGCTCATTTCATTTCTAAGCAAAAGAATAATAGCCTCCGCAGCAGCCGGTATAATTATTTCCACCGCTCCGATTTTAATCTCAAAAACATATGACTTATTATCAATAGACTTAGAACGTCAAAAATTCAAACTTATTTTTTCCTGTGATATTTTTAATATGTATCATAATCTCAATTATATAAATCTTTTAGGCACACCTGTAAAGATTTATTGGATTTATTTTTCATGTATGATTTTAATATCAGTAATCTCCGTTGCTGTTCTTGCATTATACTCAGGAAAGAGAGGTGCGGCATATGTATAAATACCAAATAAAAAGACTTTTGAAAAATCATTTCCCACTGTTATTAATAATTATATTCTTAGCTGCAGCAGGGAAAATTTTTGCGATTAATATATCAAAAAACATTAACGACCTATCACAACAAAGTCAAAATATTCTTGATTCCTATGTCAGAAAAACCATCAGTTATTCATCTGATGAAAGGCTTTCATTTATATCGGAAGAGGCGCAGAATGATGCTGAAAAATTTTCAGCCGTTAAATCTCCAAGCCAGGAACAGATTGACGATTACTCCACTAAATCCAATGCACATAACGCTTATCGCAACAGCCTTGTATACAATGCCTATACTCTTTTGGGAGTACAAAAATATGCAAAAACAGGTGAAGGACTGGTTGATACAGCAATTCCCGAAAACTTCAGCAAAACTAAAAATGTATATCTGAATATAAACGAACCAAAGGTTGTGAACGAGAGCCATTTCAAAAAATTCATTTCATTACAAAGCTATAATCTTGTTCCCGTATTCGTGCTTTTATTGATAGGAGTTTTCGTTGCTGATTCTTATGAAAAAAGAGTAGATCTCCAAGCAAAAATCTCGAAAAATTCAAAGACCTTTTTTAAATCACAAGAAATTGTCCTGAGTATATTTATTTTCATAATTCTTATTGCAAATACCTTATGCGATATGATAATTAGCGGCCTTCTTTCCCATTCATATGAGTTGTCAGCTCCCATACAAAGCATAAGCGACTATGTTTTTCTACCCAAAAACCTTAATCTTTTACAAACCATATTATTGCTTTTTCTTTTTGAAACCGCAGGAGCATTTGTATGTTACCATGTATTCATAATTGCAGCACAAATAATGCGTTCAGTAAAATCATATATGATTTTCGGATTTACACTAATAGTTCTTTCAACTCTTATTCCTGCCTTCTTTCCCGATTCAGCTGTCTATGCACACATAGGAATAACAGACAAAAGAAGCGTGTTATCAGGAATTCAATATCTTCCGAACCTGAAATCAAGTAATATTCCTTTAATTCTGATAATATACTTTTTAGTTTTGTTAGGATTATGCACCCGAAGATTCTGTAAATACCATGAAAAGAAAAATTAAAATAATATATTATATCAAATTTGAACTCTTTTAAAGATATCCATTTTTTATAAAAGGATATCTTAGTCTGTAGAAAAACTATAAAAGCGTAATATTAGAAGTTTAGGTTGATTCTTGCTTGCAAGAATCTTGCCTTCTTTAAAGGCTTGCAGGGGTCAAGGGGACAGAGTCCCTTGTCGCTGTCCGCAGACAGCGAAATCCCTTTTCCATCGACGCTCCGCATAGGGTGAATTGACAAAACAATCCAGTGGATTGTTTTTCAAGAGGGGCATGCCCTGCACGAGAGGGCTGCCCCTTTTTATCAAATTAGGTCTTTTTCGACAAGCTCAGATATCCATTTTTTACAAAAGGATATCTTTATTTTTTACACCGAAAAGAAGAAATATTAAAAATTATACAATTGACAATTAAAGCGAAATGGTGTATATTAAAAAGAATAACAAAAGAGAAGAA
>JAHZHC010000030.1:96810-106463 GCA_019420505.1 Ruminococcus sp. | reverse complement strand
TTCTTCTCTTTTGTTATTCTTTTTAATATACACCATTTCGCTTTAATTGTCAATTCTTTTAGTGATTTTTTAGTGAATTTGCTGTGATTTAAATTTTGTATTAAATATGTCGAATAAAACGGCAAAAAGTCGCTCGCTTTTTATGCTGAATCAAAAAAAATTGTGCAGATTAAACAAATAAGTCTGAAATAATTTTATAATATAAATTGAATGTGCACTAAAAAATAGAAGATTTTAATTGACATTTTTGCTTTAATATGATATAATTTGCAGAACAGAAGTATTTTATATAAAATAACTTTATAAAACAGATAAATATGAAATATTACAGTATTATATAAAAATTATAAAAAAGTTAGCGGGTTGATGTTTTTGAATATAAATCCTATCGCACATATCACTCGGATTGATGAAGAGATAAAAATACAAACAGTTTCTGAACATTGCAGAAACACGGCTGAATATGCTGCCGAATCCTTAAAAAAGGTTGGTTTATGCAATTCCGGCTATTTAAGCGGTCTTTTGCACGACATGGGAAAATGTACTGAAATTTTTAAAAAATATATTCAAAATGCATTCAATGGTGAAGAAGTCAGACGTGGTACAGTTAATCATACTTTTGCAGCAGTTATCTTTCTTTTTGAACGCTATCATACAGATAAAAATGATGAATATGATAAAATCACCTGTGAAATTCTTGCATGGGTTATGGGAAGTCATCATGGATTGTTTGACTGTGTAAGCCCTCAGCATACCAACGGTTTTTATCATCGATTAAAAAAAGATAAAACAGATATTTTTTATGAGGAAGCGCAATATAATTTTTTAGAAAATTGTTCTGAGCTTAATGAAATCGATAACTTATTTGGAATCTCCAAAACGGAAATACAAGATTTTTTTGATAGAATTTACAAGGATCTTAAATTAAACAATAAATATTCAGGTGAAGTCAAGCTGAGGATTTTTATGTTTATGCAGGGCTTGACTGCAAGACTTATTCTTTCAGCATTAATTGACGGTGACAGACGTGATACAGCAGAATTTATGCAGGGAAAGAAAAATGAATTTATATATACTGACAAAGATTTTTGGATAAATGCAGTCGACAGATTTGAAAACAAATATAAAAACAAGATTCTTGACAAAGCTGAAGACTCTCAAATAAATCAGGTAAGAAGATACATATCCGATGAATCAATGCAATTTGCAAATATGCCGAGCGGTATTTATAAAATGACTCTGCCTACAGGAGCGGGCAAAACTCTTTCAGCTTTAAGATATTCCATCCATCACGCAAAAAAATATGAGAAGAAACGAATTATTTTTGTTATACCGCTGCTTTCGATTTTGGATCAGAATAGTAAAGTAATAAAAGAATACATTGGAGATGATATTGTTCTGGAGCATCATTCTAATGTAGTAAAGTCAAATTTTTCGGCAGATGAGCTTGATGAATATGAATTGCTATCGGAAAGCTGGGAATCTCCTGTAATAATTACAACATTGGTTCAGCTTCTTAATGTGCTTTTTTCAGGAAAAACAAATGCAATAAGGCGTATGAATTCATTGACTGATAGTGTAATTGTTATAGATGAGGTTCAGACAATACCCAGAAAGACTATGTATATGTTTAATTCAGCAATGAATTTTTTAGCAGACTATTGTAAATGTACGATAATTTTTTCATCAGCGACGCAACCGGTTTTTGACAAGCTTGACTATCCTGTTATGCTATCTGAAAACTCAAATATGATAATTAGGGACAAGCAATTATTTTCAGTCTTTAAACGAACTGAAATTATAGATAAAACGGACAGATATGGAATGAGTTACGATGAACTTACTGATTTTGCGGAAGAAGTATTAGAAGATGTACAAAGCCTGCTGATAATTTGTAACACTAAACGAAGTGCAAAAGAGATGTTTGAACGGCTCAGTATTCTCAAAAGTGATGAAGCAGTCATTTTTCATCTTTCAACTTCCATGTGCATGAAGCACAGGCAGGAGATTTTATCAGAAATAAACAATTACCTTAATTCGGGCTCGTCGAAGAAAGTAATTTGTGTTTCTACTCAATTAGTTGAGGCGGGTGTCGATTTTTCTTTTGAAAGCTGCATCAGAGTGAAAGCAGGGCTTGACAATATTGCACAAGCTGCGGGAAGATGCAACCGAAGCGGTGAATTTAACAAAATATGCAGGGTGTATATAATATCACTTAAAGATGAAAATCTTACATATCTTAAGGACATTAAAGCGTCTCAGGACGCTTATAATGAATTTTATGATATTTATCAGAACCATTTTAACGAATATGAAAATGATATGCTGAGTGACAGCAGCGTTGGTTTGTTTTATGATATTTTGATGAACAAGCATATTTCTAAAGAATTGTATAAATACCCATATGAAAATTGCAGTCTTTTTGAAATGCTGTCCATAAATAATACATATAATCGTAAAACTGACACTAAAGAACAATATTTTCTTAATCAGGCATTTAAATCCGCAGGAGAAATTTTTGAGGTCTTTGATAACCGGACAACAGATGTTATTGTTCCATATAATGACGAGGCAAAGGATATAATTGCTGAGCTGTGTTCTGAAAAAACTAAGTTTGATATTGGACATTTAAAGGACGTAATAAAGCAGGCAAAGCCTTACACCATTTCTTTATATAAATATCAGATGAAAGATGCTTATATGTTCATTTCGGATAGGGACAATCGTTTTTTTGCTCTACAGGAGCGTTATTACAATGAAGAAACCGGGTTTAATCCGGATAATTTTCAATGCTTTTAATTTATGATTAAAAAATAAATATGCTGCAATTTTGAAAGGAGGAATTCAAATGCATGAAAATTCTGTGGAATTTCAAGTAACGGGAGATTATGCTCTTTTTTCAGATCCTATTACCAGAATAGGTGGCGAGAAATTTGCATATCAAATACCCACTTATGAAGCAATAAAAGGCATTCTTCATTCTGTTTATTGGAAGCCTACCATTACGTGGATAATTGACAAGGTCAGGGTAATGAATCAGATTCAAACAGAAACCAAAGGAATAAGGCCGATAAAGTACACTAAAAATTCAAATGATTTGTCATATTATACATATTTGAAAGATTGCAAATATCAGGTCAAGGCACATTTTATATGGAATGAAAATCGCCCGGAGCTTCAAGATGACCGTAATGAAAATAAGCATCACAATATAGCAAAAAGAATGATAAAGAAAGGCGGCCGACGTGATATCTTTCTGGGAACAAGAGAATGTCAGGGATATGTTGAGCCATGCATTTACGGAGATGGCAAGGGATTTTATGATAATACACCTGAGCTTAGTTTCGGTATCATGTATCATGGTATAACATATGCTGATGAGGCTTATTCCGAAGAGACAAAAAATATGATGACTATCCGTTTATGGAACGCCTGTATGAGAAATGGAGAAATAGAATTTTTACGTCCGGAAAACTGTATTCACCGTCCGGTACATAGTATGAAAATTAAACCGTTCGGAAAGAATCCGGATACAGGTGAAAAACTGGATAATTTCAGCGGTCTTGATGAATTCAGCAATTTCGAGGAGGTGTAGGTGAATGTCATGGATGAATATGCTTTACAAAACCTATGAGAATAATATGAGCAAGGCCGGCAGAGCTGTGGAAAACGGTAAAATGCTTTCTCTTGTTTCTCATATGCTGGCAAATGCACAGATCGAAATTACAATAAATGAGAATGGTGACTTTCGGGGTGCAAGGATTGTTGATAAAAATGAAAGGCAGACTATTATTCCCGTAACTGAAAGCTCAGCCGGACGTGCATCGGGAATAGCACCGCATCCATTGTGCGACACATTGTCATATACAGCTAAGGACTATTGCAATTACGCTGAAAGTGAAAAGGAAATTAAGAAGGCTGAAGATAAATTCAACGCATATTCAAAACAGCTCAAGGATTGGGTTGAATCAGAATATTCACATCCGAAAATAAAAGCGGTTTATACTTATGCAGAAAAGGGACTGACAATTCATGATCTTGTATCTGCCGGAATTGTTGAACTTGACGATAACGGTAAATTTTCAAAAAATAAAATACAGGGAAACGCATATGAAAAATGCCTTGTAAGATATAGAGTGACCCGTAGTGATTATTCTGAGAATTCTGATGCTGTATGGGAAGATACTACGCTTTTTGACAGCTATATAAAATATTATTTATCGCATCAGAAGGGTGAAGAAGATATATGCTATGTTACCGGCAGCAAAGCAACTATGTGCATAAATCATCCTAAGGGAATTGTATCAGCTAATTATGGAGCAAAACTGATTTCTGCTAATGATAAGGATGGATTTACTTTCAGAGGTCGTTTTGAAAATTCAAATGAAGCCTGTACGGTAAGCTATGAAGCAACACAGAAGGCTCATAATGCACTTACCTGGCTTGCGGCAAATCAAGGAGTAACCTTTGGTTCTCAAAATAAACGTACATATGTATGCTGGAATCCTGAAGGAAAGCAAGTGCCTAATCTTGCTAATCCGTATGTTTTTGAAGATGTTGCTGTAGAAGGTGATACGGAGCCTGAGTTCAAGCAAAATCTTTACAAAGCCTTTATGGGATATGAAAATTCCATTGATGACTGTGATGATATTGTTATTATAGCACTTGATGCCGCAACTACCGGACGTCTTTCAATAACTTATTATAATGAACTTAAAGCGTCTGATTTCTTTTACAGATTGAAAAACTGGGCTGAAACCTGCAAATGGTATATGCCGCTTTTTACACCGGAGAAAAAACCGTATACAAAAATACAAACGCCGCATACGATGCGTATTGCTGAATATGCTTTCGGAAGTGAACAGGGTGGATTGATAAAGGTAAAGGATGAAGTGCTTAAGGAACAATCCCAGAGAATTCTTCATTGTATGATTGACAGTCAGCCTGTTCCCCAAGATATTGTTCAGGCACTTGTTTTAAAGGCGTCAAACCCTTTGGCTTATACTTATTGGAACAGACAAAGAGTATTGGCTTATGCCTGTGCTTTAATTTATAAATATCATAATGATAAAGGAGAGAGAATGACTATGATACTGGACGAAAAAAATACCAACCGCAGCTATCTTTTCGGAAGACTGCTTGCGCTGGCAGAAGCTTTTGAGGATTCTGTTCTTGACGATGGACGTGAAACAAATGCAGTAAGGCTTTGGAGTGCTTTTTCAAATCATCCTATGCAGACTTGGAGGATTCTTTACGAACAGCTGATTCCTTATATGGAAAAGCATAAAAGTTATGAAAGAAAATATTTTAAAAATAAGGTTGCTGAAGTTAACGGACTTTTTACTGAGGAGGATTTTTCAAATAATATGAATAAACCTTTAGAAGATATATATCTTTTAGGGTATTATCATCAGCGAGTGGAGATTTATAGTAAGAAAACAGTAAATGATAATAAAAATGAGGAGGAATAAATATGTGTATTTTAAAAACTAAAATTGATTTTGCGGCGCTGATTACAATAAACAATGCTAACCCGAATGGTGACCCTTTAAACGGAAACCGTCCACGCACAACATATACGGGCAAGGGTGAGATTTCAGACGTTTGTATAAAAAGAAAGATCAGAAACCGTCTTCAGGATTTAGGCGAGAATATTTTTGTACAGTCAAATGATCGTACAGACGATGGATACAAAAGTCTAAGTGAAAGAGCATCGGGCGAAATAAAGGATTTTGCCGATAATGATGAGTATTCAAAAAAAGCCTGTGAAAAGTGGTTTGATGTACGAGCTTTCGGACAAGTTTTTGCATTTAAAAGCAAAGGTAAAGAGAATTCCGGCGTGTCTGTAGGTATAAGAGGACCTGTTACTATTCATCAGGCTGTAAGTATAGATACTGTCGATATCAATAGTATACAGATTACAAAGAGCGTAAATTCGGAAACAACCGAGACGGGCAAAAAATCATCCGACACCATGGGATCAAAGCATATGGTTCAATTCGGATTATATGAAATTAAAGGATCTATAAATGTTCAGCTTGCTGAGAAAACAGGATTTACAGAAGATGATGCTGAAAAAATCAAAGAGTGTCTTAAAACTTTGTTTATAAACGACTGCTCTTCTGCACGTCCGGACGGAAGTATGGAGGTACAGAAAATTTATTGGTGGAAGCATAACTGCAAGGACGGTCAATATTCCTCCAAAAAGGTTCATGACTCTTTAAAAATAACTGTTAAGGAAGGTGTTAAGTGTCCCGAATCTTTTGATGATTATGATATAAGACTTGAAAACTTTGAAGATCTTATTCCGGAGGAGATCAATGGAATATAACGAAGATGATTTTCTAATGCTGTCGGGAATACAACATTTTGGATTTTGCCAGCGTCAATGGGCATTGATACATATAGAAATGTTGTGGGAAGAAAATTTGCGTACAATTGAGGGACAAAGTATGCATGAAATATGTCACGACAGCAAGTCCTTTGAAAATCGTAAAAATATCCTTATTTCAAGAGGTATGCCTATTTTTTCACGCACCCTCGGAGCTTGCGGAGAATGTGATATTGTAGAGTTTATTAAAAATAAAGATGGTATTTTTATTAATGGACGTGATGAAAAATATATTGTTTATCCGGTTGAGTATAAGCATGGAGAGCCTAAAGAAAATGATTGTGATATTCTTCAGCTGGCTGCACAGGCTATTTGTCTTGAAGAAATGCTTGTATGCCAAATAAAAAAAGGTGCAATATTTTATGGTCTTACTAAGAGAAGGCTGGAAGTGGAGATTTCTGACGACATTAAGGAAAAAGTCAGAAATTGTTTTAACCAGATGCATAGTTATTATGAAAAAGGATATATTCCTAAGGTTAAACCTTCTAAAAGGTGTAATGCATGTTCATTGAAAAGCCTTTGTATGCCTAAGCTTTATAAACATAAGAACGTAAATAAATATATAAATGACACCATTCAGGCTGGGAGTGATGAAGAATGAGAAAAATTCTGAATACGCTTTACGTGACTAATGAAAAAGCTTATTTAGCTCTTGACGGGGAAAATATTGTGATTCAGGAAAATGGCAAAACCCTTGGAAGGATTCCTATTCATACAATTGAAAGCATAGTAGTTTTTGGTTATGTAGGTGCAAGCCCTGCTCTTATGGGAAAATGTGCTGGTATGAATAAATCACTTGTTTTTCTGAAACCCAGCGGACGATTTCTTGCCAAGATTACCGGGAAATCATATGGCAATATATTGCTGAGGCGTGAGCAATATCGAATATGTGACAATGCAGAAAGATCATTAAATATTGCTAAAAATATAATTTCAGCGAAAATTATAAATACACATGCCGTCGTTAGCCGTACAATAAGAGATCATTCATTAAGAATTGATGTTGAAAGATTTAAAAATGTTTCAACACAGTTGAAAAAAGGAGCTGAATTAGCATATAACTGCTCTAATCCTGATTCTTTAAGGGGGATTGAAGGAGAGTGTGCAACGGGTTATTTCTCTTTATTTGATGATATGATTTTACAGCAAAAAGAAGATTTTTATTATAAAACCCGTTCCAGAAGGCCTCCTATGGATAACGTAAATGCATTGCTGTCTTTTACCTATAGTTTGCTGACTTCAATGTGTGTAAGTGCTTTAGAAACTGTTGGACTTGATCCTTATGCAGGATTTTTTCATACGGAAAGACCGGGAAGATGTTCATTGGCGCTTGATTTGGTAGAGGAATTCAGAGCGGCATTTGCTGATAGATTTGTCCTCACCCTTATTAATCGAAAAATGATTTCATATAAGGACTTTATTGAAAAAGAAAATGGTGGAGTGATTCTAAAGGATGATAGCCGTAAAAATTATCTTTCTTTTTGGCAAAAACGAAAAACAGAAATTATAACTCATCCGTTTTTACAGGAAAAAGTCGAGTGGGGTATGCTTCCATATATTCAAGCTATGCTAATGTCGAAATATATTCGTGGGGATATTGAGGAATATCCGCCGTTTTTATGGAAATAGGAGAATGATATGTTGGTGCTTATAACATATGATGTAAACAGTGCAACTCAATCAGGAAAATCAAGATTGAGAAAAGTAGCAAAAGTATGTGTGAATTATGGGCAGAGAGTCCAAAATTCTGTGTTTGAATGCAAACTTGATCCGGTTGAATTATTTGAAGTAAAACAGAAGCTTTTAAAAATAATAGATGACAAGAAAGATAGTTTGCGTTTTTATAATTTGGGAAATAATTATAAAAACAGAATTGAGCATTTCGGTGCTAAGGAAACATATTTTCCGGATGATCCAATGATATTTTAAAATGCGAACGATAAGCTTACATAAATATGTTAAAGCATTCGCATGAACAATATGATATATTGTGATAAATAATTATAGTTAAATACGGAAAAAACAAATTCTTTTAGACAAAAAGAATAAAAAACGGAATTCAAATAATTAATTATTTGTTGATTCCGCAGTCGCCTCACATACGTGGGGCGAGGATTGAAATCTTTCCCGACTATGACCAGCCGTCATCTGCTTTGGTGTCGCCTCACATACGTGGGGCGAGGATTGAAATTGATTAAGTTCGATTCCTGCCGCAACAGCAGATTGGTCGCCTCACATACGTGGGGCGAGGATTGAAATATCAACAAAAATGCTCCCTCCTTGTGAATAGTTTGTCGCCTCACATACGTGGGGCGAGGATTGAAATATATGTGCATATCCAATTTTCTTTTGTAAATTGTTGTCGCCTCACATACGTGGGGCGAGGATTGAAATTTCCAGTATTAGAAATAAAATTCCCCTTTTTCCGTCGCCTCACATACGTGGGGCGAGGATTGAAATAATTGATGGAATTATTACAGATCATCCATATGAGTCGCCTCACATACGTGGGGCGAGGATTGAAATAACGTTTGTATCTTTTGAAAATATATCCATACCGGTCGCCTCACATACGTGGGGCGAGGATTGAAATCCTTTTGGTATTATGACATAATTGAAAGTGATCTTGTCGCCTCACATACGTGGGGCGAGGATTGAAATAGAGCAGCTAAAAACTGTGTAACGACACAAAGTAGTCGCCTCACATACGTGGGGCGAGGATTGAAATTTTTCAGAGTTTAATTTGTCTATATTAGGTTTATGTCGCCTCACATACGTGGGGCGAGGATTGAAATCTCCTTTATTAACATCATTAAAATATTATTTTCCATTAAGACAATGTACATATCTAAAAAGATAGCGTACATATCTAAATAAGACAATGTACATATCTAAAAAGATAGCGTACATATCTAAATAAGACAATGTACATATCTAAAGTCGCCTCACATACGTGGGGCGAGGATTGAAATAAAATATTCATCTCTCACCTTATAATACTCTTGCGTCGCCTCACATACGTGGGGCGAGGATTGAAATCCATAATTAAAGTAAAAATGCTAAGAAGTAACCTGTCGCCTCACATACGTGGGGCGAGGATTGAAATAGAGCAGCTAAAAACTGTGTAACGACACAAAGTAGTCGCCTCACATACGTGGGGCGAGGATTGAAATTTTTCAGAGTTTAATTTGTCTATATTAGGTTTATGTCGCCTCACATACGTGGGGCGAGGATTGAAATATCAACAAAAATGCTCCCTCCT
>JAHZHC010000030.1:0-96710 GCA_019420505.1 Ruminococcus sp. | reverse complement strand
TGACATAATTGAAAGTGATCTTGTCGCCTCACATACGTGGGGCGAGGATTGAAATGACGGGTTTTACTGTAGAATTTAAAGCTATTAACGTCGCCTCACATACGTGGGGCGAGGATTGAAATTGGATTGAAAACATCGTATCCTAAAAGAGAAAAGGTCGCCTCACATACGTGGGGCGAGGATTGAAATCGTGTGCAGGAAATCTAACATAAGAACGGCGCTTTAGCCTTAGATGATTATATCTAAGGCTGTTTTTCTATGTGTACACATAAACTGTAAATTAATGCAGATAATTAGCGTGATATTATTAAATCTTAGTGTATTGAATAAAGGGTATTTACAAAATAATCGAAAATGTGTATAATAAAATATGTACGCATAATATTTATATGAAAGGTTTTTGTATATGCCAAAGAAGAAAAATGATTACGGAAACGAGGCTATTACGTCTCTTAAAGGTGAGGATAGAGTAAGAAAACGTCCTGCGGTTATTTTCGGTTCTGACGGAATTGAAGGCTGTAAGCATTCTGTTTTTGAAATTTTGTCTAATTCTATTGACGAAGCAAGAGACGGTAACGGATCGAAAATTATTGTTACCAGATATAATGACAACAGTATTGAAGTTGAAGACTTCGGAAGAGGCTGTCCCGTTGATTATAATGCTTCTGAAAAATGCTATAACTGGGAGCTTGTTTACTGCGAGCTTTATGCAGGAGGAAAATATAATAATAACAGCGGCGAAAACTATGAATATTCACTTGGACTTAACGGACTCGGCGCTTGTGCTACTCAGTATGCTTCCGAATTTATGGATGTTGAAGTATACCGAGATGGTTATAAATATGATCTGCACTTTGAAAAAGGTAAAAATGTGGGGGGACTTAAAAAGGAAGAAAGCAGCCGTAAGAAAACCGGTACAAAAACCCATTGGAAACCTGACCTTGAGGTTTTCACCGAAATTGATATTGAGCGTGAATATTTTGAGGACGTTCTAAAAAAACAGGCGGTTGTTAATCCGAATGTTGAATTTGTTTTCAGATATCAGCGTGAAAATAATTCATTTGAAGAAACAACATTTTTATATGAAAACGGTATTGCAGATTACGTTGCAGAAATAGCCGGCGAGAATACGCTGACTTCAATTCAGTACTACACAGCCGAACGAAAGGGAAGAGATAGAGAAGATAAGGATGACTATAAGGTTAAATTGTCTGTTGCGTTTACTTTTTCCAATCAGATGAAAATGTTGGAGTATTTCCATAATTCCAGTTTCTTGGAGCATGGCGGTTCTCCTGAAGATGCAGTAAAGCTGGCTTTTACAAATCAAATTCATAATTATTTGAAAAATAATAATAAATATCTGAAAAATGAAAAGCAGATAACTTTTACTGATATTGAAGAGTGTTTGGTTTTAGTTTCAAGTTCATTTTCAACACAGACTTCTTATGCAAACCAAACTAAAAAAGCAATTACAAATAAGTTTATTAAAGAGTGTATGACAGATTTCCTTAAAAAAGAAATTGAAATATATTTCATTGAAAATCCGGACGAAGCTGTTAAAATTGCCGAGCAGGTCCTTGTTAATAAAAGAAGCCGTGAAAGTGCTGAAAAATCACGCCTTAATATAAAGAAAAAGCTTGCCGGAACTATAGATCTTTCCAATCAGGTTCAAAAATTTGTCGATTGCCGATCAAAAGATATTTCGCACAGAGAGCTTTATATAGTGGAGGGAGATTCGGCGCTCGGTTCTGTTAAAATGGCGAGGGACGCAGAATTTCAGGCTGTTATTCCTGTCAGGGGAAAAATTTTAAATTGCCTTAAAGCTGATTATGATAAAATATTTAAGAATGAAATTATTACAGATATTATAAAGGTTCTCGGGTGCGGGGTTGAGGTTAAAACAAAATCAAATAAGGATTTGTCTACGTTCAGTATTGAGAATTTAAGATGGAATAAAATTGTTATCTGTACCGATGCCGATGTGGACGGTTTCCAGATACGTACGCTTATTCTGACCATGCTTTACAGGCTTACTCCGACACTTATTGATGAAGGGTATGTCTATATTGCCGAATCACCACTGTTTGAAATTACAACTAAGGATAAAACTTTCTTTGCCTATGACGAGGTTGAAAAAACGAGAATCATGGAAATGATCGGTGATAAAAAATGTACTATCCAGCGTTCAAAAGGTCTTGGCGAAAATGAAGCAGATATGATGGCACTTACAACCATGAATCCTGAAACAAGGCGTTTGATAAAGGTTACTGCTGATGACATTGAACAGACCTCGTGGATGTTTGATATGCTTTTGGGAGAGAATTTGCAAGCAAGAAAAGAATTTATTTCAAACAATGGTGTAGATTATCTTGATATGGCGGATATATCCTGACACGAGTGGGGAAATTTTCGACGATGCCGATTGATACAACAGTAGGTTTGGTCGGCTCAAGACAAGACTGAAATAAATTTAAGCTGTCTTGTGATTTAATTAATTATGAATGGTCTAAAATTATCGCATTGTTTCCAATTCAGATAAGTGTTGTTAGTGAGATAAATCGTGATTTGTGGAACAGAGAAGGACTAAAAGATGATTGTTTTGATAACAGGTGCTTCGCACACAGGCAAGACTGCTCTTGCTCAAAAATTGCTTGAAAAATATAAATATCCATATTTATCAATAGACCACTTGAAGATGGGATTGATCCGCAGTGGGAATACTGAACTTACCCCTTTGAGTAACGATAATGACTTGACCGAATTTTTGTGGCCGATTGTTTGCGAATTTATAAAAACCGCCATAGAGAATAATCAAAATCTAATTGTTGAAGGTTGTTATATTCCTTTTGATTGGGAAAAGGATTTTACGAAGGAATATCTTGATAATATAAGATATTATTGTCTTGTAATGAGCGAGAATTATATAAGAAATCATTTTAATGACATAAAGAAGTATGCAAGCGTCATTGAAAATCGCTTGGATGATGAGTATTTAACTTTGGAAAATGTATTAGAAGATAATAAACAGGTTTTAGAATTGGCTCAAAGGCATAATGCAAACTGTGTGCTTATTGATGATGAGTATAAAATAGATATTGATTTATAAGATGAATTCCAATTTATTTTGTAAGCTAAGCAAAAACAAGGAGAGTATAGTTAATGGCAAGAAAGTCAAACGACAATAAAAAGAAAAAGGCACAGCCGGAGACAAACGCTTATATTGAGGGTGCAGGTAAGGTTGTTGAAGAAAGAATAACGATGACCCTTGAGAAGAATTATATGCCCTATGCAATGAGCGTTATCGTTTCCCGTGCATTTCCGGAAATCGACGGATTTAAACCGTCTCACAGAAAACTGCTTTATACTATGTATAAAATGGGACTTCTTACAGGTGCAAAAACTAAATCTGCAAATATTGTGGGACAAACTATGAGATTAAATCCTCACGGCGACGCAGCGATTTATGAAACCATGGTGCGTCTTGCAAGAGGAAATGAGGCTTTGCTTCATCCATATGTTGAATCAAAGGGTAACTTCGGAAAGGCATATTCAAGAGATATGTCTTATGCAGCTTCTCGTTATACAGAAGCTAAGCTGGAACCTATCTGTAACGAATTGTTCCGTGATATTGATAAAAATACTGTGGACTTTGTGCCCAACTATGATAATACTATGCAGGAACCAACATTGCTTCCGGCTACATTTCCGTCAATACTTGTAAATGCTAATGTGGGAATCGGCGTTTCCATGGCTTCGGCAGTATGTTCATTTAATCTGTCGGAAGTTTGTGAAACGGCAATAGCGCTTATGCGCAACCCTGAACATAATGCACTTGAAACCTTGAAAGGACCTGACTTTCCGGGTGGGGCATTCGCTCTTTATGACGAGGAAGAATTGGATAAGATTTACCGTACGGGAAAAGGGTCGGTAAAGCTCAGAGCAAAGTATTCCTATGACAAAAAATCTAATTGTCTTGAAATAACTGAAATTCCTGCAACAACTACAGTTGAAGCAATTATTGAAAAGATTATTGCCCTTGTAAAGGCAGGTAAAATCAGAGAGATTCAGTATATCCGTGATGAAACTGATAAAACGGGTCTTACGATCGGTATTGATTTGAAAAGAGGCGTAGATCCCGATAAGCTGATGCAGAAGCTTTATAAGCTTACTCCGCTTCAGGACAGCTATTCATGCAATTTCAATATTCTTGTACATGGATATCCGAAGGTTATGGGTGTCTATGATATTTTAAAAGAGTGGACAGCTTTCCGTATGGACTGCGTAAAAAGACGAGTAGCTTATGATTTGGAGAAAAAGAAAGCTAAACTTCATCTGCTTAAAGGCTTAGGAAAAATATTGCTTGATATTGATAAAGCAATAAAAATTGTACGGGAAACCGAAGAGGAATCAGAGGTTGTTCCGAATCTTATGATCGGCTTTTCCATTGATGAAATTCAGGCAGAATATGTTGCTGAAATAAAACTTCGTCACCTTAACAGAGAGTATATTTTAAACCGCATTTCCGAAACAGATGCACTGGAAAAGGAGATCGCAGAGTTAGAGGATACACTTGACAGCAGCCGCAAGATTAAAACTATTATTATTAACGAGCTGAAAGACGTAATAAAAAAATATGGACAGCCGAGAAAAACACAGTTTTTCTATAAGTCGGATATTGAAGAAGTTGAAGTTGAGGACGAAACCCCGGATTATCCTTGCAGACTGTTTTTATCTGCAAGCGGATATTTTAAGAAAATTACACCTCAGTCTCTCAGAATGGCAAGTGATCAGAAGCTGAAAGAGGGGGATTATATTTCCCGGGAAATCGACGCTTCAAACAAAACGGAACTGCTGTTTTTTACAGATAAAGCAACTGTATATAAAGCTAAAGCTTCTCAGTTTGATGACACTAAAGCCAGCGCTTTGGGAGATTATGTTCCTGTTAAGCTGTCTTTTGAAGAGGGAGAAAATGTTCAGACCTTAGTGACGACTATAGATTATTCCGGTTATATTATCTTTGTCTATGAAAACGGCAAGGTTGCCAAGGTCCCTGTGAAGGCATATGAAACAAAAACAAACAGAAAGAAGCTGACAAATGCTTATTCTGCAAAATCAAAATTAATTGCAGTGTTTAATGTTCAGGATAATGCATTGATAATGCTCAGAACGACAAATGGCAGAGCAATGATTTTTGATACGGCTTTGCTTATGCCTAAAGCAACAAGAGATACGATCGGTGTTCAGGTTATGACTCTTAAAGCTAAATCTGTAATAGAAAAAGCTTTTGTTGTTGATGAGGAAACTGCGGAGAAACTGGGAAAATACCGAAGCAAATCAATACCTGTAGCAGGATGCTTTGCAAAGGATATTCCTGATCCAGACCAGATAACATTTTAGACAGTCAAAGCAAGCCTGAAAATATTCTTAAAAACCTGTATAATATATTTTTATCAGCCTTGATGATTCTTGGGTCGTTAAGGCTGATTTTTTTGCATGATTTCAAAAGATTGTCAATGTCTTTGCTGAGTTGACTTACGGATTTTGTTTTATACATAACAGCTCCGCTTTCAAAGTGAATATATAAACTTCGGTAATCAAGATTTGCAGAGCCGACATATGCTATTTCGCCGTCACATAAAATTGATTTAGCGTGTATAAAACCATCAGAAAATTCATATATTTCTACACCGCATTTTAAAAGTGTGACATAGTTTGCTCTTGTTACAATGTGAACATATTTTTTATCGGGAATTTCAGGGGTAAAAAGCCTTACCTTTAACCCGTTTTCGGATGCAAGGCACAATGCAGACAATAACCTGCTGTCCGGTACAAGATACGGGGTGGTTATATTGATAACACTTTGTGCATTGTTGATCATATTTAAAAAAGCTCTTTCAGTAAAACCGATGGAGTACATCGGATAATCACCGAAGGGCAGTATTGCCGATTGGTCAGAAGCTGAGGATTCCTGAGAGGGATATATAAAATTTTTATATTCTAAAATTTCACCGTTCATGTTCCACATTTGTATAAACATTGCTGCAAATGTGGCTGCACCATTGCCCTCAATTCTTATTGCCGTGTCCTTCCAATATCCGTAAGGAGAAATTTTATTTATATATTCGTCTGCAATATTTGCACCGCCGGTAATAGCAATTTTTCCATCAACAACAATAATTTTACGATGATCCCGATAATTTATTTTAGGTGTTATTTTTCCGTTAAATAAATTAAAAATTTTAGCATTTATTCCGATGTCTTTCATTTGATTAAGAAATTCAGGAGGAAGAAGTGCTATTGTGCCCAAATCATCATATAAAATATATACTTTAACTCCTTGTTTTATTTTCTTTTTAAGAATGTCTAATGTTTGATCCCACATACATCCGAAATTAATAATAAAAAACTCAAGGAAAATGTATTTTTCTGCGCTTTCCAAATCCTTTTTCATTGCCTCAAAAAAAGATTCCCCAGTTGGATAATATTCGCATTCGTTATTGTTGTATGAAGGAAAGCCGCTGGCAGAGCTTAACCCTTCAAATTGCTTTTTTATTCTTTTAGGAGCATCAATTTTTTCTGATTTTTGTAACGGCATAGGATTTTCTCTGAGATAATGCATTATCTTTTTAAGAGCCGTGCCCCTGCCATACAGAATATACATGGGAATAAATAAAACGGGTAAGAATAAAATTCCGATTATCCATCCTATCCTGCATGGAATGTTACACTTCTGTACTGCTATTTTCAAGGCAAGAATAAGAGCAGCAGCGCTTATAATGATATTTGTCCATCGCCAGTGCAGACATACATAACAACAGCATCCAATAATTAATAATAATTGTATTGCAAGTAATAAACCGTTTATTAAAATTCTTCCAAGGTAATATTTAAATAGCTTTTTCATGTGATTTGTTCCTTATCTAATTTGACATTCATATGTTAGTGTGGTATAATTTTATGTAGTTGTGTCGAATTAAAACAAGATAAGGAGATGTCTGGCGTGGAGTGTCCAAAATGCAAAAAAACAGTGGGCGAAAATGACGCAGTCTGCCGTAATTGCGGTATCGCATTAAAAGAACCGAAAAGAAAAAGCTTTAATGTCAAAAGACTTATAAACAGAAAGAAAACTACGATTTCGTCTGATTTGAAAACTGTTGACGGAAAAAAAGGTCTGGTTCGTCAAAAGGTTAATGATAATAAATTGAAGCTTGCTTTGTTTATAGTATCTGTGATTTTAATTATAGTTCTTGTAATAGTTTTGATTTCTCATATATCAGGAGAAAAAGGAAATAAAACAGCGCTTGAGCTTAGGGAATATACAGGGAAAAGCTTGTCAGCAGCAGAAAAAAATGCGGGCATTCATCTCAAGGACAGTTCTTCGTTCAGAGGAGTTAATACGACTCTAAAATTTGACTATGTGTTTGAGTCTGAGGATGAACTGAGAATCAATGATATTACTTATCCTGAATGGACCGTTACGGTTTTGCTTGATAAAAATGAAAATATTGAAAGCGTTGTCTATACTGATTTTACCACCGTTGAAGATGATATCAGAGGAGATAAAAAAGATAAGGACGTAAATCTGGATAAGTTTGATAAGGGTGCAAAATATAGTACCGTAACAGATGAAATTGACTGTGATCCTTACAGTATTACGTATATGAATGAAAATACATCTTATCTTTATAAATATTATTATATAACTGATAACGGAGATGCTCAGCAAGTAATTTTAACTGCTGTTTTTGACGATGAGAATAAGTTTCTTTATTATTCATCTGAATTAGTTTACCCTGAAAACATGTAAATGTTACAGAAGTAAAACAAATTATTGCAAAAATGCTACAGTTATTTAAAAATACTTGACTTGTTCTGGATAAATTGATATTATAAAATGATTAGTTGAAGTGAGGAGGTTGATTATGGTTTTTGATAAAAATCTGTGTATGGGATGTATGAACGAACTGGATGAAAACGGCGTTTGTCATTATTGCAATTATACGGATAATGTACCTTTTCTTCAATCATATCTTGCCCCTAAAACAGTTTTGGATAACCGGTATATTGTTGGAAAAATGTTGTCCTATAACGGCGAGGGTGCATCTTATATCTGCTATGATACTGTGGCAAAAGCAAAAGTGGTTATCCGTGAATATATGCCGGATACTTTGTGTGAAAGAGAAAAAGGAAGTCAGAAAATAATAGTTGATTCTGATTGTCTTGCTAAATATAAAACGTTTATGTCTGAATTTGTGGATATGAATAAGGTTCTTTCAAGAATGAGAAATCTTGATCATATTGTTACAGCCGAGGATATAATCTATGCAAACAATACAACTTATGTTGTGCTTGATTATGTTGAGGGAGTTTCTCTAAAAAAATTCCTTCAGTCAAATAAGGGTTTCTTAACGTGGGAACAGGTAAAAAAATTATTAATGCCTTTGTTTACTACATTAAGTATTATTCATAATGCAGGTATTATACATAGAGGTATTTCACCTGAAAACATTATCGTTACTACGGACGGAGAATTAAAGCTTACAGGGTTTTCAATAAGCTCTATAAGAACTGCGAATACGGGGTTGTCAACTGAGTTTTATTCCGGTTATACGGCTCCGGAACAGTATTCTTGCCTTGATTGGCAGGGTACATGGACTGATGTATATGCAATTGCTGCTGTTACATATAGAATTCTGACAGGTATCGTTCCTTTGGATGCAAATACAAGAATTACAAATGATACAATGCCGGAAGCCGTCAGGGTTAATCCGAGAGTACCTGTTCATGTATCAAAGGTTTTGGCAAAAGCTATGTGTGTCAAGGGCAGTGATCGTATTCAAACGATAACAAAGCTTGTTTCTGCATTGTTTGAACCAAGAAATCATATGGAACATCAGAAAGGTGCAACTCAGACTATACCTGTTCAGAAAATGACCGATAGGAATAATGTTGAAAAGCCTGTTAATGACACAAAAATGAAACAGATGAATATTGCCGCAATAGTTACGGGAATTATAATATTGACTTTAATAATCGGACTGGGTATTTTTTTGATTTATCAGATACTTACTCCTTCAGGAGATGAAAACAGTTCTGCCGCTGATATTTCAAGTTCTGTTTCAGAAACCGGCACAGATGAAGCTTCAAAAACTATTCAAACTACGTCAGCAAAACCGCAGTCTCAGTATGGATATGGTTCAATTATGCCGAATGTAGTGGACATGAGATATGAAACAGCAGTGAAACAGCTGAGCGAAGATTTTACAATCAGGGTGGATTATTTTTATTCCGATGATGTTCCGAAGGGTATCATAACAGAACAAAGTATTGAACAAGGAAGCGATTATGATCCGAAGCTTAAAAATGAACTTGTCCTTAAAGTAAGTAAAGGCAGTGAATTGGTACCTGTTCCGTCTTATGCGGGAATGACTAAAAAACAGTATCTTGATATTCTTGACTCTTTGGAAATTGTTTATAAAACCGAGAATGTTCCGTCTGCAAGCGTCAGTGCCGGTTTTGTGGTGTCAACAAATCCTGCTCCCGGAGAAAACGTTAATGTTAAGGAAGGCGAGATTGTAAATGTGACAATTTCAGTCGGTATGCCGCAGACATCTGTTAATATATCAGATTCTAAGTCCAATGACGAGAGTGGCAAAAATCCTTATGAAAATCAGTCTTCGTCAGGTGAATCAACTAATTCCCAATTAAGTGCTGAGTGATACTACGAAAACGTTTTAATAATTTGTGAAAAAACGGTAAAGTCCTTGACATGAAATTTAGATTGTGATATGATGATATAGTATTAAGTGTAATATTTTATTGGTATGGATTGCCATAAATATGGAGGAATCAATAATGGCTAAGAAAATAGGTGTTTTAACAAGCGGAGGAGATGCTCCGGGAATGAATGCCGCTGTCCGTGCAGTTGCAAGAGCAGCTTTGCAGAAGGGTATAGAAGTAGTGGGCGTTAAGAGAGGATATAACGGTCTTCTTAACGGCGATGTAATTGAAATGAATGCAAGATCAGTATCCGGAATTATTCAGCGTGGAGGAACTTGTCTTTATACAGCAAGATGTCACGAATTCCGTGATCCTGCCGGTGTTATGAAAGCTAAGCAGAACTGCGAAAAAATGGGCCTTGACGGAATAGTAGTAATCGGCGGTGACGGCTCATTCAGAGGTGCGGCAGATCTGTCAGCAGCAGGTATTCCTTGTATCGGTCTTCCGGGTACAATTGATAACGATATTGCTTGTACAGAATATACAATCGGCTATGATACTGCAATGAATACAGCTATGGAAATGATCGATAAAATCCGTGACACTGCACAATCTCATGACAGATGTTCAGTGGTTGAGGTAATGGGCAGAAATGCAGGTTATATAGCAATCAATGTAGCAATGGCAGTTGGGGCTGAAGCTTGTATTACTCTTGAAAAAGGTTATGATTTGAAGAAAATAGCAGAGAATATGCTTGAAACATCAAAAGTCGGTAAAACACACTTTATTGTTGTAGTTGCTGAGGGTGTGGGAAAAACTGAGGAGATCTGCAATAAGCTTGAAGCTCTGACAGGAATTGAATCAAGAGCAACCATTTTAGGTCATGTACAAAGAGGCGGAAATCCAACGGTTAGAGACAGAGTTATGGCTACTGCTATGGGATATCATGCAGTTGAACTGCTTGAAAAAGGCATTGGTAACAGAGTGGTCGGATTAAAGGATAATAAGATTTACGACGTTGATATTCAGGAAGCGCTTGCAATGAAGAAGCCTTTTGATGACGATTTATACGATATTCTTTATAAAACTGCATTTTAAATATTTTTAATTGAATATACAGCTGTTCAAAATTTTTATCGGAACAGCTTGCATATTACAGAGTAGAAATCTGTGCGTTAAGTGCCTGAGGGACGGGGAGTTGCCAACAGGACGAAAGAGGAGGAATCCTTTGCGGTGCAGGTTTCGCATCCCGCTGAATGTGTAATTAGAAGCTTTTCATCAGCTCCGGTTATGCACAAAGCACAACATTGCTCGCATAAGATAAGGAGGTATTTTTATGAAGAGCTTTTTTTCATTGTTTTCAGATTCCGCTATGGAACTGAAAAAAGTCTCGACCTTAACGGTTTCGGGATTGTTTATAGCATTGTCAGTAGTATTAAGAAACCTGACCATTAATGTTTCAGCCGATTTGAGAATTAATTTTGCTTTTATAGGCATAATGATCATCGGTATGTTATATGGTCCGATAGTTTCGGTTTTAGGAAGTGTCAGCATAGACATTATTGGTTATTTCTTAGACGGTTTTAAGGCAAGAGATTATAATTTCGGACTGCTTCTGGTAAAGATTATTTCAGGACTTATCTATGGTATAATGCTTTATAAAAAGGCAACAAATAAGTCGTTGATAGTGAATACAGTTGTTGCAAGAATAATTGTAGTTTTAATATGCCAGCTTATTCTTAATTCTATAGTTCTGTATTATTGCTATCAGAATAAAAATTTCCCGTTTATGTCAAGTTCAGAATGGTCTGCTTTCGGAATCTGGATGCTGCCTCGTTTAATAAAAAATGGTATAATGCTGCCGATCGAAATTGCACTGTCTGTTATGATACTCCCCATAGCAAAACAGTCATATATTAAGGTCTTTAAAAGAAAGACCGCTTAAGTTAAATAAAAATAGAATTATATAAAGTTGAAAAAAATATACTTGCTTTATTGTACATATTGTTGTATAATATAAGCAAGTGTTTTTTTGTTGAAAGGATTGTTTTTTATGATAAATGTGGGCTTTATCGGAGCCGGTAATATGGGCTATGCTATAATGAAGGGCATCACAGGTTCAACTATGAGTAAAGAGATCGACGTCTTTGCTTATGACAAATTTGCTCCGTCTTTAGAAAGAGTGAAAAAAATCGGTGCTGTTTCTTGCAGTAATTCTGCCGATATCGTTGTGAAATGTAAATATGTCTTTCTTGCAGTTAAACCTCAGCAGCTTGACGAGGTGCTTGATGAGATTTCAGCTTCAGTAAATGAAAATACTGTAATTGTGTCTATATGTGCAGGCATTTCTGATGATTATATAGCTTCAAAAACAATTGATCAAGCAAAAGTTGTTCTCGTGATGCCCAATACTCCATTGTTGTTGGGCGAAGGCGCAACAGCACTGTCAAAATCAGACAGCGTGTCGGAGGAAGAGTTTGACCTTGTCTGCAAAATCTTTGGATCTTGCGGTGAATATGCAGTCATACCAAAGGATAAAATGAAGGAAATTATTGCAATAAACGGCTCTTCTCCTGCTTTTATCTATCTTTTTGCAAAAGCATTTATTGACTATGCAAAATCTGAAAATATAAATGAAGAAGTTGCAAAAACGTTATTTGCAAAAACGCTTATCGGCTCAGCAAAAATGATTACTGACAGCGGTAATTCTATTGACGAGCTCATAACAATGGTATCTTCAAAAGGAGGTACAACTATCGCCGGACTTGAAAAACTGCGTTCCGGAAAACTGGAGGACGCTGTGAATAACGCCTGTAAGGCTTGTACCAAAAGAGCATATGAACTTTCAAAGTAATTTTTGATGGATTTTTAGCATATATATTATCATATCTTTTTTGGAGTGATGTATATGCAAAATTCAAGGACAAGCAGCGATTTTATTCATAAAAACAACTTTTTTGCCTTTCTTGCAGGAATAGCAATATTAGGAGTTCTTCTTGGAGTGATGTCATTTTGCTTTATGAGCGAAGATTTTTTGAAACAAATGGCGCTTGCTCAGGCAAACTTTATAGATATGAGAAAAAATCAGGATTTTGTCCATATTTTAATTAAGTCTTTCACAAGTTCAACGATCTTTCTCGGATCAGCTTTTTTACTTGGATTTTCAGCAATTGCCCAGCCTGTTGAACTGATGATTCCTTTAGTTAAAGGCTTGGGATTGGGAGTTACTATGGCACAGGTGTATACACAAAACGGGAAGGGCGGAATGCTTACTTGCCTGTTGATTATTCTGCCGTGTGCAGTAATATCAATGTATTCCTTGCTTATGGGTGTAAGAGAAGCAATCGGACTTTCTAATATTCTTATGTCAGATGCTCTTTCAATAAAACAAAGAGATGGATTGCTTCCGACAGTTAAACTTTATGCTGTTAAATTTTTAGTCCTTGAAGCAGTTGTTGCAGTTTCAGCTGCGGTTGATTGTATATGTACCGTAGCTTTTTCAGGAAGTTTATAATAGAAATTATGTTTAATGTGAAACCTGAGATGTTCAGTATTTTGGAAAGGAATGGTTACAAAAAATGTCTTTGTTCGGAAATTATGAAACCCCGGGAAAAGGAATACCCAAAGCTCCGATGGAGAAAAAGGGAGTATTTAAGTTTTTTGAGATATACGGAAGACGTATATGGAAACTGATACAGCTGAATATTATTTATGTTATTTTCTGTATCCCGGTGGTAACCTTCGGACCGGCGACTGCTGCAATGACAAAGGTCGCAAGAAATTATTCTCAAGAAAGAAATGCATTTGTTTTCGGAGATTTTATTGATACCTTTAAGAAATGTTTTAAACAAAGCTTTATAATGGGCATAATTGATATATTGTTTGTTGCCGCTTTTTGTGTTGGAATACCAACATATTATTCATGGGCACAGCAAAATTCAATGATATATATACCTTTGGTTCTTTGTATAAGCCTTATGATTTTGTTTTTTATGATGCATTTTTATATTTATCTTATGATAGTTTCTACAAATCTGAAGATGAAACAGATATTGAAAAACTCCCTTTTCCTTGTCAGTTTGGGCCTTAAAGGCAGTTTGTTTACTTTTCTCGTGTGGATTCTTGTTATTTTAGTTACTTTTATTTTGATCCCATTGCCGTTTTCAATTTTCTTGCTGTTTCTCTGGCCGTTTTCGTTTATGTGCTTTGTAACAGCATTCAACTGTTATCCGGTTATAAGAAAATATGTAATTCAGCCTTATTATGACAGCAGAGGAGAGGATAATCCGGAATTTGATTACCTTAAAACAAAAGAAGATGAAGCGGTGTTTGAAGATAATCCTCAGATTGAAACTGTTCATGAAAAAAAGGAAACCGGAAGAAAAGGTAAGGTCATTAAATAATAATTTAAGGAAGTCTTTTTCAAGACTTCCTTTTAATTTGCAGAAAAACTTTTTTTGAAAATTAAATTAATTTTTGTTGACTTATTATTATTTATGTGTTATATTTAAATTAACAAAAAATGTAGAAAAAATACGAAGGGAATGTTGTTTTATGTCGAAAAGAATCGTATTAACGAAATTGTTTTCCGGAGCGTCAGCTCTAACGGTTGCAGTTTCAGGAGTAAGTGCAGCTTCATTATTGAATGTCAGTGCTTCAAATGAGGTTTCTTCTGCTGTCCAAGATGCTATGGAAAGCTTGTCTGTTATGTTTGACAGTATCAGCAATGTTATGGATGGCAATTCAGAATTTGCATATAATGCAAACCTGAATCTGAAGCTTTCAGAAACAGAATTTGAGGTTAATCCAATTGATATTTCAGCTGTTATTCAACAAAAGAACAGAAAAACTTCTGCAGATTTGAATGTCATGTATGATTCAAAGAGTGCAGTTACTTTGAATGCAGTATATGATCATGAAAATGAAATTGCTTATTTGAAGGTTCCGGAAATTAATAATGCATATCTTTCAGTGAAGGAAGACGAATTGTATAATTTCGGAGAGCTTATTAATGCACTGTTCCCGTCAGATGATGATAATGATGACGATTATAATTATGACGATGATTATAATTACGGTGATGACAGTGAATATGATGATGATTATGACGACAGCGATTATAAAGATATCGGATATGAGGACCTGAATATTGAAAATATTCTCAGTATACTTGAAAGTGTTGACTTAGAGGCTCTGGAACAGGATATTGCAGACTATCTTGAACTTATAGAAACCAAAGTTACCTGTGTTGACGGCGAGCCTTTGACCGGAAGCATTAATGATTATGATTATAGTCTTGCTTCTAAGGTTTATAATATTACAGGACAGGATTTTCAGAATATAGTCAATGCTGTTGCAGATAAGGCAAAGAATGACAGCTTGTTAAAAAGCATTGCCGGTCAGATTGGATTAACTGAAAATGATTATCTTGAAATGATTAATGAAATTGTTGAAGAAGTTAACGATATGAGACCTTCAGAGCTTGCTGAAAAGATAGTTATCACTGTATATCTTGACGGCGAAAATGTTGTAGGCTTTGGCGTTAAGGACAGCGAAACTGAAAACCGTGATATTATAATTGCAAATGAAAGCTTCATTGGAATTGATCAATTTTATGCTGATGAATACAATAAAAATTCAGTTATCGGCGGTTTATCTGTAAACGGAAATAAAATAAACGGTTCGTTTAACGATGTAACTTCATATGCGGATAATACTTATACTTCAGAAAAAACAACGTTAGAAAATGTTTCATTTGACAATGGAGTATTTACAGGTGTTATAAAAATTGAAAATGAGGATAATATTTATGAAGAAGAGGGAGTAAATAAATCAACTAAGATTATTACTTCCAATAGTACATCTGATAAGCTGGATATAACTTTAACACAATCAGATAATGGAAAAGAAACATTGTCCATGACTCTTACTGGAGAAAAAACTGTACCGACAGATATCCAAATCCCAACAGAAAATGTTTATTCAATGGGTAATATTCAGGATATTGCGGAATTTGCCGCTTCATCTGATCTCGACGGATTTATGATGAATCTTAAGAATGTTTTAGGCGATGAGCTGTTTGAATTGTTGTTCGGTGAAATGTCATTTGATCCTGATATTGATTCAGATCCAAAAACCGATCCGGGAAATGATTCAAATGTTGCAGATTCCGGTGTTGTTACCGTGAAAAAACCATCATCTGATTCAAAAGACAGTAATTCTAATGCAAATAATGATAAAAGCCCTAATACAGGAGCAGTGACCGGTGTGTCACTGGCAGCAGTTCTTTTAGCTGGTATTTCAGTAGTAATTACTAAAAAGAAATAAAATTTGAGTGTTAAGGGGACAGTTCTTGTCCCCTTATGTTATCTATTGACTGTTTGTTGAAAATGTGGTATATTATTAGTACACTGTTATGGTGATATTTAAAGGAGGAAGATTATATGAAAAAATCTCTTATGTCAGCTTTGTTGGCCGGAGTTATGGCATTGTCCGTGGTAACAACAGGCTGCGGAAAGAATGATGAAGAAAAAAATAAATCCGAAAAAAGCGTAAAGGAAATAACTCACAGTATTTCTGATACAATTGAACAGGCAGAAAAGGCTATAAAAGGTGAACTGGAGTTTGCTTATGACGCAAATCTGAATGTTACATTTGGAAGCGTAATGAAGGATTTGGTTGGCGTTGAATTGAAACCAATTGATGTATCTACAAGTGCAAAGCAAAAGGGAAAGAAAACTTCTGCTGATATAGCTGTGAATTATGATTCAAAATCTTTGGTTTCCTTAAATTCTGTTTTTGACCATACAACTGAAACAATGTATTTTAAAGTCCCTGAGCTAAGTGATGCATATTTGACAGGAACAGTGAACGATTTTGCGGAACTTGCCAAAAGCGGAGAAAAACTTGTACCTTCTGAGGATGAAAAATCAACTTCAGCGGATATAGATTTAAATAAGGATATGCTTAATGTTCTTAAGGGAATTGATTTTGAAAAACTTGGCGATGATTTGGATACATATGTTGATCTCATAAAGGAAAAAGCACCTGAAGCAAAAAAAGGCGATAATATTTCAGGTGAAATTGATGGACATAAGTATGATTATACTACAAAATCATATGAAATCAATGGCAATGATGTGAAAACAATCGCAGATGCAGTTGTGGATAAGGCAAAAAAAGATTCTTTAATTAAAGATATAGCAATTGCAATGGGCTGTAGCGAAGATGAGTATAATTCTTCTCTTGACTCTGCTTTGAAATCTTTTATCGAAGATATTACAGGTGATGCAGCAGAAGAATCAGTTGTAATAAACGTTTATTATAATAAAGATGGTGAATATAGAGGCTGGAGCTCAAAAGACGAAGATGTAGATTTTAATATTGTTTTAATTGATAATGATGATGTCTTTGCAATGGATTATATAATTAAATTTGATGGAACTGAAGTTACCCTGAAAGGTTCCGCAGCAAAAACCGATGATAAAATCAACGGTGAGTTTAAGTTTAATGCAAATATGCAGGAAGAGGGTAGTTTCAACGGTAAATTTGTTGTAACAGATCTTGAAGCAAAAGAAGGTATTTTTAAGGGAACAATCTCATCTGAATTTAATTTAAATGTTTCAGGTGTGATAATCACCCCGAAAATTGTAATTAAGTCTAACAGCACAAATGATAAATTGGATTTGTCATGTTCACTTGGAATGGGTGATGTTGACTATGTAACATTAGCAATGACTTGTGAAAAAACTGATGCATCTGATATTACATTGCCTACAGGAACAATGTATAATATGACTAACGAAGACGATATGAAAAAATATATGTCATCATGTGATGTTAATAAATTGACAGAAAACATTAAGAATGCTTTAGGTGAAGAGTTATATAACGCAATTATATCAGATTCCGATGATGATATTTATGATTATGAAAACTATGATGAAGATTATTTGACTGATGTGATTAAAGAAGACGAATTTGACGATGGCGTTGCTGCTTAAGAATAATAAATATTATCTATAAAAAATGACGGTACTCATTTTGAGTGCCGTCATTTTCTATTATTCAATAACAGTATAATTTTCAGCAGCGTTTTCCTTAGTTGCATATTCCGATACATTCAGAACCTTTACTTTAAGCGGACGCTGACCCATGTTAATAGTGATTATATCACCGATTTTAACGTCATAAGAGGCTCGTGCAATTTTGTCATTGACCGTAATTTTTCCAGCATCGCAAGCCTCGTTTGCAACGGTTCTGCGTTTAATCAGCCGGGTGACCTTCAAATATTTGTCCAGTCTCATTTCATATCTCCTTTCATTGAAAAAGAACCCAACCGATAATTTAGTCGGTCGGGTTCTGAAAATCTTGAAATTACTTAGCAACAGCGTCTTTAAGAGCCTTGCCGGCTTTGAAAGCAGGAACTTTCTTAGCAGGAACATTGATTTTCTCTTTTGTCAAAGGATTGATAGCAACCTTTGCAGCTCTGTCACGAACTTCAAATGTACCGAAACCAACAAGAGCAATTTTTTCACCCTTTGTAAGTGTTTCTGTGATTGAGTCAATTACTGTTGAAAGAGCTTTTTCAGCGTCTTTCTTAGAATAATCGCCTTTTTCTGCAATCAAATTAACGAGTTCAGCCTTTTTCATTTGTTTATACCTCCAAATAAATATTGATTTGAATCATCCTCTGATTCAGTTTTCACAAATTTTTTCCTTCTCCCAGTAGCTGTCAAGTGTTTTCAGATCTAAAGAAGCCATGTCCAGACCATCTTGCTTTACTGAGTTTTCAACCCCTTCAAATCTTCTTAGAAACTTTTCGTTTGCCTTATCTAAAAGCTCCTCTGCATTAAAATCAAGCTTTCTTGATAAGTTTGCGCATGAGAACAGCAAATCACCTAACTCCTCAGCTGCGGCTTCTTTGTCATTAGCAGCTAAAGCTTCAGCAATTTCAGTCACTTCCGATTTAAGACTCTCAAAACAGTCATCAATACCTTCAAAATCCATACCGGCTCTCGAAGCACGTTTCCCAAGCTTTTGCGCCCTCATTAATGAGGGAAAAACCTTTGGAACACTCTTTAATGTGTCAGTATAGCTTTCCTGTCCTTTGGTCTCCTTTTTGATGGAATCCCAATTTTTAAGTACAGTATCTACATTTTCAGCAGTAACATCGCCGAAAACATGAGGATGACGGACAATTAGCTTTTTGCAGATATCATTTGCAATTTCGTCAAAATCAAACATGCCTTTTTCGGTTTCAATTTCAGCATGGAAAACGACTTGAAGCAAAACATCACCCAATTCCTCTTTGAGCATTTCACCGCTGTCACAGTCAATTGCTTCAATGACCTCATAAACTTCTTCAATAAAATCATTGCGGATGGATTGATGTGTCTGAACCTTGTCCCAAGGACAGCCATTTTCGCTTCGGAGAGTTTTTACAATTCTGACAAGGTCATAAATATTGTATTTGTCCTTTGAGAGTAATTCTGCTATTTCTTTTTCCATAATAAGCTTCCTTTCAGCACATAAAAAGGATACTTTATAATCATACCCTAATTAAACGAAAATTTCAATAGCTTTTTTGATTTTTTTTGAAAAATAGGGCTTTTATTTGATTTTTCGGCAAAACGCACAATAAATATAATGAAAAAAGGTACATAATGACGGCAAAAATTATTGAAAACCCTACCAAAATTCTGAAATTTAATATATTGAAAAGATATTTTGAGGCAATATCAAAGCTGAACCTGGCAGTTATTCCGCAAAGAATCGACGCAAATAAAGGCTTGATATATATATCTTTGACATTTATTTTTATTTTTGCCGCAGACAGCATAGCGCCTACAGACCATATGCATATAATGCCCTGTGAAATTACGGTGGATATTGCCGCACCCATGATGTTTATCTGAGGAATTGGTATGAGAATTATATTTCCAATAAGCTTAACTGCTCCTCCTATTAAACTTATTATAACCGGCAGATGTGGTTTCCCAATAGTCTGAAGTGCACTGAAGCATGGAATTGAAATGGCTTGAAAAATCATACCTGCTCCTAATATACAAAGAGGCATTGCCGCTATAGAGATTTCAGAAGTCCTTCCTCCGAATAAAAATTCAAGTATCTCTTTGGAAAGAGCAGAAATTCCCACACCTGACGGAAATGCAATAATTGATGTTATTAAAAGCATTCCATTCAGATTTTTTTTAAGTGAAATGTTATCTTTTTTTGCCCATGATTCAGATAAAGACGGCAAAATACTTTTTCCAAACATAGCAGTAAGCGTTGGTATAAGTCCGAATACCATCATAGAAAGTCCCGAATATGAACCGTAAATAAAGTTCGGTAGTGTCTCTCTTGTCAGATTTTCATCAATAAAAGATGAAAATAAGTTTGAATCCAAAATCATTGCACGCTTTATACAGCTGTTAATTGAAATTAAATCAAGTATATTTGTAAGAGTAGTAATAACCGAAGCTATAGCAATAGGAAAAGCATTTTTTATCAGCAAACTGCAAAGAACGGATGTCTTGTCAGTGGATCTGTCACGTTTCAGCATTTTTTCATTTATGCCGTCACCATGAATCTTTCCGGATATAATTATGTAAATACTTGCTGCGCAGGTCGATAAAGAAACACCTAAAACAGAAGCGCCTGTAATAAAGGGAAGTGCAGTGTAAATCGCTTCATCAAGCGACGAGCAGTATTCTCCGAAACAGCCTCCGGTGGAGAAATATTGTTCTTTAGTATAGTTTAATACTAAAAACGCAAAACCAAGACCGAAAATCAATTTGAATATAGTTTCAATGATTTCTGAAACAGCCGTGGGAAGCATGTTTTTTAATCCTTCATAATATCCTCGTTCTACCGACATAACCGTTGCCGCAGGAATCGACGGCACTATCGCAATCAAAGCCCATATTGCGTTTGGTTCTCTTATAACATTTACCGAAAGAAAACGGGATAATAAAATAACAACTCCCGCAGCCAGAATACCTGCTATGCTGAACAAAATCATAGCACAGCGTTTTATTTTTCGTACATTGCGAAACCGCTCAAAAGCATAATTTTCTGCTGTCATTCTTGCAATTGTAGAGGGAATTCCTGAAACAACAATAGCAAATATCGGTGTAAAAACTGCAAATGCGGATGAAAAATATCCCATTCCCGTTCCGCCTAAAATATGAGTCAGCGGAATCTTAAATAAAAGCCCTAAAGCCTTTGTTATAACTACCATTCCTAAAAGAATAGCTGATCCTTTGAGGAAACCCTGCCTTTTCAAATCTTTACCTCCGTTGTTATATATGTGTCTTAATGTGTGTCTAATTAAATACTATGACAAGCCGTCGCTTTATATGTACAAGATTCGGAGAGAATAGGAAAATATCATTATAAATTGTGATTCACCTCTTTATTTTTGTAAAAAAGTATGGTATAATATCTCTATGTATTTTATTATTTTTTAAGAATAGAGGTTTTGTTATGAATTATTCATTTTCTGAAAAGGTATCTCACCTTCAGGCTTCAGCAATAAGAGAAATTTTGAAGTTTACTTCCGATCCCGAAGTAATTTCATTTGCAGCAGGCAATCCGGCTCCCGAAGCGTTTCCGGTTGAGGATATCAACAGAATTTCTGAGGAGATTTTTATGGAGGATCCGATCCTTGCATTACAGTATAGCCTTACAGAAGGATATCCGAAGCTCCGTGAACAGTTAAAGGAAAGAATGCAGCGTGAGGGCAATTTCGATCCTGAGCGTGACGAACTTATCATTACAAGCGGCGCTCAGCAGGCTAACGAGCTTACAGCAAAGGTGCTGTGTGACGAGGGAGATACCCTTGTGTGTGAAGCACCAAGCTTTATTGGTTCATTAAATGCGTTTAAGTCTTATAATGTCGATCTTTGCGGAATTGAACTGCAAAATGACGGAATTAATGTAGATGAACTTGAAAAAACATTAAAAGAAAAAAGAGTAAAGCTCATTTACCTTATTCCTAATTTCCAGAACCCTACAGGTCTTACAATGTCCTTGGAAAAGCGTGAAAAGGTCTATGCGCTTGCAAAACAGTACGGAGCAGTTATTCTTGAGGACAACCCTTACGGCGACCTGAGGTTTGCAGGAGAAAACGTAAGATCTGTAAAGAGTATGGATAAGGACGGAATTGTTGTGTATTCAGGTACGTTTTCTAAAGTTCTCGCACCGGGAATTCGTGTCGGATATGTCAGCGGTCCTAAAGAGATAATATCAAAAATTGTTGTCTGTAAGCAGGTTTCAGATGTCCATACAAATATCTGGGCTCAGGTACTTGCATCAAAATTCTTGGAGCAATGCGATATGGATAAGCATCTTGCTTCACTGAGAGAAATATATAAGAAAAAATGTAATCTTATGCTTGATGAGATAAATAAGAATTTTTCAAGCAAAATCAAATGTACAAAACCGGAGGGCGGTTTGTTTATCTGGTGTACCCTGCCTGATGACTGCGATATGATGCAGTTCTGTAACAGAGCAGTGCAGGAATATAAAGTTGCTCTTGTTCCCGGTTCGGCATTTATGGTGAATGAATCGGATAAAACAACATCTTTTCGAGTTAACTTCTCAACTCCTACAGATGATCAGATCGTTAAAGGCTGTGAATTAGTAGGAAAGCTTTCAAAGGAAATGTTCGGGTCATAATCTTTAAATTAGTGTATTCCGATATATTTTAATTACAGAAGATAGTTTCACTTAGATTTCTTTATCCATGGAATACAAATGAAACTCTGAAAGTATGAATGCTCGTATACGTTAATAAATTCAAAAAATAAGAAAGGAAAAAGCAATGAAAAATGTTTTAATGCGTGATACATTTCGTGAAATAAAACATTCTGTAAGCCGATTTCTTTCTATTTTTACCATAATAGCTTTAGGGTGCGGATTTTTTTCAGGAATAAAAGCCACAATGCCCGATATGATTGATACAGCGTCTGATTATTTTGTAGAAAATAATTTAATGGATTTAAAGCTGATATCAACAATCGGTATAAAATCTGAGGACGTCATGAAAGTGCGTCATGCAGAAGGCGTTAAAGGCGCAATGCCCGGATATTCAAAAGATGTGCTCTATAATTATGATAATCGTAATGCAGTTCTGAAAGTCATGTCGTATAATGATTCAATGGATAAAACAAGCGTCGATTATCTAAATAAACCGGTCTTGATCGAAGGACGTTTTCCCGAAAAATCAGGGGAATGTATTGTCGAAGTAAAAATATCTTCTCCCGATACCTTTAAAGTGGGAAACAAATTAAAATTATCGTCAGCTTTTGATAATGAGGATATTTTTGATACGTTTGCAAAAGATGAATTTGAAATTGTGGGTATTGTCACATCTCCGCTCTATATAGGCTATGAAAGAGATTCCACTAATGCGGGAAACGGTACGGTGCAAAGCTATATCATGGTTCCGGAAGAGGATTTTGTCTGTGATTATTACAGCGAACTTTATGTTGCTTTTGACGGTTTGCAAAATCTTGACCCGTTTTCCGACGAATATTTAAATGCTGTAAATGAAAAGAAAAATAATGCGGTCAATGCTTTTAAAAACAGCGTAAACAATAGATTTGATAATGCAGTATCAAAAGCTGAGCAGGATATCGAGTCCGCAAAACAGCAGACTTCAACTCTGGAAAAACTGCTTAATTGCGATGTGCAGCAGCTTGAAGCTTTGCGTAAAACTGTAAATGACAATGTTAAAAAATTTGAAAAAGAAAAATCAGATGCTGTTTCACAAATGAAAATGGCTCAGGAAAAATCCAAGCTTGATAAAATAACAGCATTGCTGAATGCAAGAAAGAACGGAGATTCAGCAGTTGAAAAAGATTATAAAACTCAGCTTGATGAAATAAATCAGAAAATAAATGCGTCATATCAGCAGCTTTCTGAAATAAAAGAACCCATCTTTTATGAGTTTAACAGATTTTCTTCTACCGATTACAGTTCTTTTAAAGGCGATAGTGAAAAGGTCGACGCTGTTGCAAAAATATTTCCGGTATTCTTTATAATTATTGCAGCCCTTGTCTGTCTGAATACCATGTCAAGAATGGTCGAGGAACAGAGAATTATTATCGGTACATATAAAGCTTTAGGTTATTCATCATTGAAAATAATAATGAAATATATAATCTATGCTTCTATACCCGCAGTTTTGGGCAGTGTAATCGGAGTAATAATCGGACTTCAATTGTTTCCGTATATTATCTATGACAGCTATAAGATATTGTATAATATACCGAAAATCAATACTCCATTCAGATTAAATTATTTGATTTTGTGTGTAGTTGCTTCTGTTTTGTGTACATGCTCAGCAGTGGTGTACTCATCAATAAAAACACTGAAAGCTCAGCCGTCACAGCTTATGAGACCAAGACCCCCTAAATCGGGAAAACGAGTAGCGCTTGAAAAAGTCGGATTTGTGTGGAAAAAACTCAGCTTTCTCGGAAAAGTTTCGGTCAGAAATCTTCTTAGATATAAAAAAAGATTCTTTATGACAATAATCGGTGTCGCAGGATGTACAGCTCTCATTGTTACAGGGTTTGGATTGAAGTATTCAATTAAATCAATAGCTGATAAACAGTTTAATGATATATTTACCTATGACGCAACAGTGCTTTTGAATTCTTCAAAGGACTTGGAAAACTCAAAACAAAAGCTTAGGAATTATGATCAGATAAAATCTGCAATGTTTTTTTCGTCTGCGGATGTTACCGCCTTAAATAAAGATATAAATCAAAGCGCAAGCCTTATAGTGCCCGAAAAACCCGAAGAAATCGCAGATTATGTCAATCTTAGCGATATAAGTACCAATAAACCTGTCGGGATTGACGATAACAGCGTAATTATAACAGAAAAGCTTTCAAAAATGCTTGATGTGAAAAAAGGAGACAGTTTTACTGTTGAACTTCAGGGAAAGCAGACTAAAAGCCTTAAAATTGGGGGAATTGTAAAAAACTATGCCCTGCATTATATCTATATGTCACCCAAGCTTTATGAACAAATATACGGCGAACCGTCACAGTCAAATCTTTCATTTGTTAAAATCAACAGTGAAACAGATAATGAGATGTTTAAAGAAAAATTAATATCCGACGATAGTTTTTTGGGTGTTACCTATAAAACTGATTCAGGTAAAGGCTTTCTGAATTCAGTGGACAGCTTGAATTCAATAGTGATCCTTCTGATATTTTGTGCAGGCTTTTTAGCAGTAATAGTCCTCTATAATCTTGCAAATATCAATATTACCGAAAGAGTAAAGGAAATCGCTACAATAAAGCTTTTGGGCTTTTATGACGGAGAAACATCTGCGTATATCTACCGTGAAAATATAATCTCTGCTTTAATAGGTATACTGATCGGTGAAATATCAGGAAAAATCCTGCATTATTTTGTGGTGATTACAACCGAAGTAGATGTGGTAATGTTTAACCGTGAGCTTGTATGGTGGGCGTATATCCTGGGTGCAGCCCTTACATCTGTTTTTGCAGTGTCAGTTAACCTTGTGTTGCATTTCAAACTGAAAAAAATTGATATGGTAGAGTCGTTAAAATCCATTGAATAAATGAAAGGCGGTATTACTATGGAAAATACAATTTGTGAAAGAAAGAATTCAGGCTTTTGGAAAATGCTTGCCGTTTTTATGCTTGGTGTGTTGCTGGGTTTTTTGTTTGCACCAATAAAGAAAGGCATAAGAATCTGCTGTGATAATAAGAACAGTATGAATACATGCAGTCCTGAATGCAATTGCCTTGACGAAGATTGCTTTGAATGCAGTGATGAAACAGAAGCTTCAGATTGGGAAGATGAAACTGAAGCATATTCATTCTGATATAAATAAGTTATTTTTTGCTGTAATTTATCTCAATAATTATTTAATTATAACAAAGTATTGAGGTTTAATAGAAAGGAATGGTCATAAATATGAAATTAGGTATGGTAGGATTGCCGAATGTAGGAAAATCAACACTTTTTAACGCACTTACAAATGCAGGTGCAGAATCTGCAAATTATCCTTTCTGTACAATTGAGCCGAATGTTGGAATTGTCTCTGTGCCCGATGAAAGACTTGAAAAACTCAGAGATATGTATGATCCCGTTAAATTTACTCCTGCAACTCTGGAGTTTGTGGATATTGCCGGACTTGTAAAAGGCGCTTCCAAAGGCGAAGGATTGGGTAATAAGTTTCTTGCTAATATCCGTGAGGTGGACGCAATAGTCCATGTTGTAAGATGCTTTGAAGACGATAATATAATCCATGTGGACGGCAGCATTAACCCCGCCAGAGATATCGAAACTATTGATTTAGAGCTTATATTTTCGGATGCTGAGCTTGTAACAAGAAAGCTTGACAGAACAAAAAAAGCAATGAAAGGTGATAAATCATTGGCGCCTGCAGTTGATTTTCTTGAAAAGCTGTTGGCTCACCTTGAGGACGGAAAGCCTGCAAGAAGCTATCCTATGAACGAGGATGAGATTAACGTTTTAAAAGAAACGCCGCTGCTTTCTCTGAAACCTGTTATCTATGCGGCAAATATGTCAGAAGATGATTTTATAAATAAAATAGATACAAATCCTCATTATAATAAGGTTTGCGAAATTGCGGAAAAAGAGGGAAGTGCAGTGCTTCCTATCTGTGCCCAGATAGAAGCGGAAATCGCAGACATGTCTGATGAAGATAAATCAATGTTTCTCTCAGAACTTGGTCTTGAGATTTCTGGCCTGAACAGAATTATAAAAGAAGGATATGCACTTCTTGGACTTATTTCATATTTGACCGCTGGTCAGCCTGAAGTAAGAGCATGGACCATAACTAATGGCACAAAAGCTCCTCAGGCAGCAGGGAAAATCCATACCGACTTTGAAAAAGGCTTTATCCGTGCAGAGGTGGTTTCCTTTGATGATCTGATGAACTGCGGTTCAATGACTGCCGCAAAGGAAAAGGGTCTTGTCCGTCTTGAGGGTAAGGAATATGTAATGCAGGACGGCGATATTGTATTGTTCAGATTTAATGTGTAATGTTCGGATTCACATTTTGAAAATCAGTGATTTGTCTTTAATCTGATAATCTGCTGACTAAAAAATGAATAAAAATATTTATGCACACTCTACAAAAAGAGTGTGCATTTTTTGTGCATTGATACAAACTTTTTTCATATTTCGTTCATAGTTGTACGTTTGCGTGCAAAAAAGCTTCAAATGAGCCTATAAGTGAGAGGACTTTTTATTTGAATCTGAGTTAAAATACCTTTTCATTGAAAAAATCAATAAAAAAAGGAAGCGCTTTTTACGCTTCCCCAAATGCTATTTTTTTATAATGTGCTTAAAACACAATCTATAAATAGGTGTCAATTATTGTCTCAAATAAACGCCGTTTTCTTCAATGTAATTCTCCATGTCCTCCTTATAATCCAGATCAAGCGGATCAGCCGGAATAGCTTTAAGTGCACGTTGTCCTATGTCTTTTCTGTAGTGAGCACCCTCGAAGCTTATTTTTGATACAGCCTCGTATGACTTGTCTAAAGCCCCCTGCAATGTCAGAGCATTGCATGTTACTCCAAGAACACGGCCTCCGTTTGTGAAAAACTTTTCGTTAGCATATTTTGTTCCTGCATGATAAACAAAAGCATTGTCAACCTGACCCTTTTCGTCCATGCCGAACATTTCAATGCCCTTAGGGTAGGAAAGAGGATATCCGCCGCTGGCCATTACAACACAGGTGCAATAACCGGACTTCCAGCCGATTTTAACATCTGAAAGCTTGTGGTGATAAATAGCTTCAAAGATCTCACAGAGATCTCCCTCAAGCATCGGCAGAACAACCTGTGTTTCAGGATCTCCGAAACGACAGTTATATTCGATAACCTTAGGACCTTTTGGTGTAAGCATCAGTCCGAAATAAAGACACCCTTCAAAAGTTCTGCCCTCGGCATTCATAGCTTCCATGGTAGGCAGAAAAATTTTCTCCATACATTCCTTTGCCACATCATCAGTGTAATAAGGGTTAGGTGCAACCGTTCCCATTCCGCCGGTGTTCAATCCCTCATCATTGTCATAAGCACGCTTGTGATCCATTGATGAGATCATAGGTACAAGAGTCTTTCCGTCTGTAAATGAAAGCACCGAAACCTCAGGGCCTGTCAGAAATTCTTCAATAACAACCGTTGAACTGCTTTCACCGAATTGTTTGTCATCAATCATAGATTTAATTGCGGCAATAGCTTCGGCTTCATCTTGGGCAAGAATAACTCCCTTGCCTAATGCCAGTCCGTCAGCTTTGATAACAGCAGGGTAGGTGTTTTGCTCTTTAAGATAAGCAATAGCCGATTCACTGTCGGAGAAAACCTCGTATTTTGCAGTGGGAATATTGTATTTTTTCATAAGCTCTTTAGAAAAAACCTTTGAGCCTTCAATTATTGCAGCATCTTTCTTAGGTCCGAAAGTCATAAAACCCTCAGCCTGTAATGCGTCAACCATGCCTAAAACCAGCGGATCGTCAGGAGCAACCACAACCATGTCAGGCTTAAGTTGCTTTGCAAGTTCAACAACGCCCTTAATGTCTGTAGCTGAAACGTCAAAACACTGAGCATAGCGAGAAATACCGCCGTTTCCGGGAGTGCAGTAAAGCTTTTTGACCCTTGGGGATTCGGCTAATTTCATTATAATAGCATGCTCACGTCCGCCGCCGCCTACTACCAGTATATTCATATAAAAACCTCCGTTTTAGATTTCTGCAATCTCTTTTTGTACTTTTTTTGAGAGAGAATTTAAAATCAAATTATAACCTCTGTTGCACATTTCCTGCACCAACTCATATGGAATGCCCTTATCAGGTTTTATGGAATTCCAATGAACCTTGTTCATATAATATCCCTCAATAATTGCGTCCTTGTGCTGTTCTCTGATAAACAAATTAAAGTCCGGCTCACATTTTACGGTTATCAAAGCGTCAGGATTGCCGTCAGAACAAAAAGCACAGAACATTTTTCCTCTGATCATAAATCTTGTCCAGCCCCATTCAGTCTTGAAATCTTTTTCTACGCCTTTCATGGACATTATGAAATCTTCAAGCTGAGGATAAAAATCAGAAATTTTCATTTAAAAACCTCCTTCTGTTCAGCGACAGTCAAATTGTAATGTAACCACACCTTTGTCCCTGCCTGTGTCAGTAGGCAAGCCCCCCAGTGTCTTTCAGCAGGAACGCAATTCGGTGCATAGGCTTGCCCTTTAATTTTAAATGATAATTTTTGCAAACCTGCTATAGCGAGGTCGTAACTTGTATTTATCACTAATAAATAACGTGATTTGGTGCAGGGGAGGTGCCCTTTAATTTTAAATGATAATTTTTGCAAACCTGCCATAGCGGGGTCGTAACTTGTATTTATCACTAATAAATAACGTGATTTGGTGCAGGGGAGGTGCCCCTGCTTAGTGGTGGAACAATCTGATTCCGGTGAATGCCATAGCCATATTGTACTTGTTGCAGGTCATGATGACATGGTCGTCACGGATTGATCCGCCCGGCTCAGCAATATATTTAACACCACTCTTCTTGGCACGTTCAATGTTGTCGCCGAATGGGAAGAAAGCGTCTGAACCAAGACAAACATCAGTATTCTTTTCAAGCCATTCCTTTTGCTCTTCCTTAGTGAAAACTTCAGGCTTGATCTTGAAAATGTTTTCCCATGCTCCGTCAGCAAGAACGTCCATGTATTCATCTGAAATGTAAACGTCAATAGCATTATCTCTGTCAGGACGGCGGATATTATCAACAAATTGCAGTCCCAAAACCTTTGGATGCTGTCTTAGCCACCAGATATCAGCCTTGTTTCCTGCAAGTCTTGTGCAGTGAATTCTTGACTGCTGACCTGCACCGATACCAATAGCCTGTCCGTCTTTTACATAGCAAACAGAGTTCGACTGGGTGTATTTCAAAGTGATAAGTGAAATAAGCAAATCATCCTTTTTATCCTGTGGGATATCTTTGTTTTCAGTTACAATATTTGAAAGCAGGTCATCGTTGATGTCAAGCTCGTTTCTGCCCTGTTCAAAGGTTACACCGAAAACCTGTTTTCTCTCAATTTCAGCAGGAACATAGTTTTCATCGATCTGAATGATGTTATAAGTGCCTTTTCTTTTTGATTTCAGGATTTCTAAAGCCTCATCAGTGTATCCCGGAGCAATGATTCCGTCAGAAACCTCACGCTGAATCATCTTTGCTGTGCATGCATCACATTCATCTGAAAGTGCAATGAAATCACCGTATGACGACATTCTGTCAGCGCCTCTTGCCCTTGCATAAGCACAAGCCAAAGGTGAAAGCTCGCCCAAATCGTCTACAAAGTAAATTTTAGCTTCTGTTTCGCTTAGCGGTCTGCCGATAGCTGCGCCGGCAGGAGAAACGTGCTTGAAAGAAGTAGCAGCAGGCATTCCTGTAGCTTTTTTCAGTTCTCTTACAAGCTGCCAGCCGTTAAATGCGTCAAGCAGATTGATATATCCTGGTTTTCCGTTTAAAACTGTGATAGGAAGGTCTTTTCCATCCTCCATAAAAACTCTTGACGGCTTCTGATTAGGATTACAGCCGTATTTTAAAAGCATTTCGTTTGCCATGATTTTTTCCTCCCAATTATTTAAGACTATATAGATTTTCAATTCTTTCAGGGTTTTCTTTTGAAGCCCATTCTTTTATCATGTTGCAGGGAAAACTGCTGCATTTTCCGCAATGTTCAATATTTTTATTTTCAATGCAAGCATATAAGTCACATTTGCCCCAAAAGACATTTCCCTGTATTGACTTACATCCGGCACAATTCATTTCGGTTCTGTATTTGCAATTATTGCAGTCAATTCCGCATCTGCTGTAGTTTGACATGATTACATATCTCCGTATTAAATTATTTTGTATACTTATTTATAACCTTAGTTTCTGATTTCCCTGTAGCAATATCAATATATCTTACAAAAAGCGAAACCTTGTTGTCCTCATTAAGGTTTTCCCAGAGCTTTGCTGTAAATTCCTCAATATCGTTTGGAATCTCTACTTTTTTAGGTTCGCCCTCAAAGCTTGGAAGCGGATTTCCGTCACCCATATATGTGTGAATAAAGTGACCTATACCATTAAGAGGATTTGTATAAGTAAAAGTAAATCTTTCACAGCAGTCAGGATTTCCGTCAGCAGATTTCAGGATTGACATCGCATAGTTATAGTTACCGTCCTCAATATTCATTATACCTGAAATACGAGGAGTATAGTTAGGAGCGTCGTCCTCATATTCACGTGTACGAAGAGCCTGTTCAAATGTTTGTTGTTTGTCCATAAGCTCATATATGGTATCGGTTTGGTCGCCGTTTGTGACGATAGTTTTATTTCCGAGTACACGAACAGGAGAATAGATGATAAGGTGAGGATCGGTCAGCTTGCTCGGATCAGCAGCTTCGGTTTTAATTCCGTCAGCAGTTTCAGTAAAAACTCTGTTTCTTGAGTTAACGCTTCTGCCCATGATGAAATAAGCAGTTACAGCGCTTTTTCCGTCCTCTGATTTACCGATAACAATACCTCTGCCGGGGTAGTCGTTGTTCTTAAGGTCTTCATAAATGTTTAATGTTTTCATATTTTTACCTCCTGTCAAAATTTAAATGTTATATAATTCAGTTATTTTTATTGGTCTTCCTCTAAATCCACAAAAGCTTTGCCGTCTATAACGGAAATTCTGTCTTGACAAAACAGAGAAACTGCTTCGGGAAGTATTTTCCACTCAGCCTGTTCCATTACTCTTCTCTGCAAAACTTCAGGTGTATCACCATTTTCAACAGCTACAGACTTCTGAATAATGATAGGACCTCCGTCGCATATTTCCGTTACAAAATGAACTGTTGCTCCCGTAAGCTTTACTCCTTTTTCCAGAACAGCTTCATGTACGTGAAGCCCGTAAAATCCCTTTCCGCAGAATGACGGAATAAGCGCCGGATGAACATTCATCATTTTGTAAGGAAACGCTTTTACTATCTGTTCATCAAGTATAGTCATAAAGCCTGCATAGACCACAAGATCGGCTTTTTCTTCTTTCAAAGCTTCGGTAACCGCTTTTGTATAATCTGAAACATCAGCGTAATCTTTTCTTGGAATAACCCTTACCGGAATTCCGTTTTGCTTTGCTCGTTCAAGGGCATAAACATTATCTTTAGAGGAAATAACGCAGGTTATTTTTCCGTTTTTTATTATTCCGTTTTTTTCTGCGTCAATAAGCGCCTGAAGATTTGTTCCGCCGCCTGAAACCAAAACGCATATATTCTTCATGGTTGTTCACCTCGTTTTCAATATACAGAATGCAGACATCAAAAGATGTCCGCACAGTTTAATTCTTTCAGAGTATATTTAACATCAAAATTATAAATTGATTGTTCTGTGGGGAGCGGGTCGTAATTTGCATGTTATCACAAATAAATAACGTGATTCGGTGCAGGGGCTTGCCCCTGCCTTAACAGATTATTACGCCAAGATCAGATTCAACAAGCTCACCAAGAACATATGCTTCTTCACCTGATGCTTTAATAGCTTCAATTGCCTTGTCAACATCGTTTTTATCAACTACAACAGTCATTCCAACACCCATGTTAAAGGTGTTGAACATATCCCTTTCAGGGATGTTGCCTGTTTTTGCAATAACATCGAAAATAGGCAGAACCTGTACGGCGCTGCGTTCGATTTTAGCAGAAAGTCCCTTCGGAAGAGATCTCGGAATATTCTCATAGAATCCTCCGCCTGTAATATGTGATATAGCTTTTACATTTACAGATTCGATCAGATTCATAACAGCTTTAACGTAAATTCTTGTTGGTGTGAGCAAAACATTTCCTAAAGTTGTGCCTAAATCGGAGTAATGTCTTGCAAGGTTTGATTCGTTTACAGTGAATACCTTTCTGACAAGGGAGAAACCGTTGGAGTGAACGCCGCTTGACTTGATAGCGATCATAACATCTCCTGCCTTCTGAGTATCAGGCTTCAGGATTTTTGCCTTGTCAACAACACCTACTGAAAAACCGGCTAAGTCATACTCATCTTCAGGCATTAATCCCGGGTGTTCAGCAGTTTCACCGCCAATAAGAGCACATCCCGCCTGAACACAGCCCTCTGCAATACCTGATACGATATTAGCAATCTTTTCAGGAATATTTTTTCCGCAGGCAATATAATCAAGGAAGAACTGAGGCTTTGCACCGCAGCAAATAATATCGTTTACACACATTGCCACACAGTCTATGCCGACGGTATCATGTTTGTCCATAGTAAATGCAATTTTGATTTTAGTTCCCACTCCGTCAGTTCCTGAAACGAGAACAGGCTTATTTATGCCGGTGAGGTCAAGCTCATATAGACCTCCAAAACCGCCGATGCCGCTCAGAACACCGTTTGTCATGGTTCTTGCAACATGCTGCTTCATCAATTCCACCGCTTTGTATCCGGCAGTAACGTCAACACCTGCGTCCTTGTAGCTGTTTGAATAACTGTTCATAAAATATATCCTTTCATATTGATTTATTTTGAGAAATTTTATTTTCAAATTTGTCTTTTGGCATTTCCTTAGGTACTTCAACCGGGTATTTTTCCGTAAAGCAGCCTACGCAGAAATCACAATCGGAATTTCCTGCAAGTTTTTTCACGTTGTCAACACTAAGATATCCCAAACTGTCGGCGCCGATATATTTGCAGATTTCCTCATTGCTCATTTTGCAGGCAATAAGATTTTCCTTGCTGTCTATATCTGTACCGAAATAGCATGGAGCAACGAACGGAGGACTTGAAATTCTCACATGAACTTCCTTTGCCCCCGCTTCCCTCAGCAGATTGACAATTCTGCCGGAAGTTGTGCCTCTTACAATACTGTCGTCAATCATAACCACACGCTTACCTTTTACGGTATCTGAAATAGCGTTAAGTTTAATTTTGACGGAGTTTGTTCTTTCTGTTTGAGTAGGCTGAATAAAGGTTCTGCCTATATATCTGTTTTTTATAAAACCAATTCCATAGGGTATACCGCTTTCAAGGGAAAATCCCAAAGCTGCGTCAAGTCCCGAATCGGGAACGCCTATTACTATATCGGCATCAACGGGATGTTCACGCCATAAATATTTTCCGGCACGAAGTCTTGCTTTATGTACGCTGGATCCTTCGATAACAGAATCCGGGCGTGCAAAATAGACATATTCAAAAACGCATACGGTGCCTTTATTTCCGCAATGGGTTTCAATTGATCTCGGTCCGTTTTTGTCAACGACCACGATTTCACCGGGCTTTAAGTCCCTTATAAATTTAGCTCCTATACTGTCAAAAGCACAGGTTTCGGAAGAAAAGACATAGCCGCTGTCTGTTTTACCCATGGAAAGCGGTCTGAAACCGTTCGGATCTCTTACTGCTATAAGCTTTTTCGGCGACATAATAAGCAGTGAATATGCACCTTTTATTCTGTACATCATTTTTTCCACAGCTGCTTCAATTGACGGTGAGGAAAGACGTTCTTGCGTAATTGTATAAGAAATTGCCTCAGTGTCGTTTGTGCTGTGAAAAATCATGCCCTTGTTCTCAAATTCAGTTCTTAATTCATGTGCATTAGTCAGATTTCCGTTATGTGCAATAGCCATCGGACCTTTAACGTGTCTTACGACCAATGGTTGTGCATTTGTTGCGTTGCTGTTTCCTGTTGTGGAATATCTGACATGGCCGATGGATATGTTGCCTGTCCCCAGTTTTTCCAAGGTTTCTTTATCAAAGACCTGATTTACAAGACCAAGGTTTTTATGATGCTTTAAAACACCGTCGTCGTTCACGACAATTCCGCAGCTTTCCTGTCCTCTGTGCTGAAGAGCATACAGCGCTACATAGGTTTGTGAAGCCACGTCTTCGGTTTTATTGGAATAGATCCCGAACACGCCGCATTCTTCATGGATGTTGTCAAACATTAGCAAGACCTCCGATTTCGGATTATATTAAATTTAAATAGTGAGTTTGTTATGAAATAAATATGGAATTATTAGTTGTCGATGCCCAGTCTTTTCATCATTTCCTGATATGCTTCTTCTACGCCGCCCATATCTCTGCGGAATCTGTCTTTATCAAGCTTTTCGTGAGTTGTTGAATCCCAGAAACGACAGGTATCGGGTGAGATTTCATCAGCAAGAATAACAGTGCCGTCTGATGTTCTTCCGAATTCTATTTTAAAGTCGATAAGGTCAACATTCTTTTCCTTGAAGAACTTAACCATAAAATCGTTTACCATAAATGCATATTTTGAAATAGTGTCGATTTCCTCTTTAGTAGCAAGTCCTAAACCGAGTGCGTAGTAATCATTGATAAACGGATCGCCCAGATCGTCGTTCTTATAGCTGAATTCCAGTGTAGGCTGTTTTAATTTTGTTCCCTCAGCGATACCCAATTTCTTGGAGAAGCTTCCGGCTGCAACGTTTCTTACGATTACTTCGAGAGGAACGATTTCCACTTTCTTAACGATGGTTTCTCTGTCGCTGATTTCTTCGACAAGGTGAGTAGGAACGCCTTCTTGTTCAAGAAGCTTGAACATAAAGTTTGTCATTCTGTTATTGATAACGCCTTTTCCTGAAATAGTACCTTTTTTCTCGCCGTTAAAAGCGGTAGCGTCATCCTTATAATCAACGATTACCAAGTCAGGGTCGTTTGTTGCGTATACTTTCTTTGCTTTTCCCTCATAGAGCTGTTCTGTTTTAACTATGTTTGACATAATTTTATCCTCCTAAAAATATATAAATTTATTAACTGATTTAAAGTTCTTTTATGGCTTCCTGAAGCTTTTGATTTTTAGCCATAACTCCGTCGATCATATCCTGTTTAGCCTGTTCAAGCTTCTGAGCCAATGCTTCGTCTGAAAGCGCAAGCATCTGTATAGCAAGCAGTGCTGCATTTTTAGCACCGTTTACTGCAACTGTTGCCACAGGGATTCCCGAAGGCATCTGAACTGTAGCAAGAAGAGCGTCCAGTCCGTCAAAGGTTGATTTAATAGGAATTCCGATTACGGGCAGTGTTGTATGTCCTGCAACAACACCGGCAAGGTGAGCCGCCATTCCTGCGGCACAGATTATTACGCCGAAGCCGTTAGCTTTGGCATTTGAAGCAAACTGTGAAGCAAGCTCCGGAGTTCTGTGAGCTGACATTACCACACATTCAAATGGAACACCATAATTCTTAAGTTCGGTCAATGCGGATTTTACCACAGGAAAATCGCTGTCCGAGCCCATAATTACCGCTACTTTTTTCATTTATAATTCCTCCCGCATATTGATTTATTATTTAAAATAAAAAAACTGCAACTATTGCGTTGCAGTTTATAAAAATGACATTAAATTATGATTAGAGTGCAAAAGACCAAGGGCATATCCTGAAACAGAGGACATATCCTTAAAACCGAAAAACATATTAGAAAAACACAGCAGAGGTCTTTTGTCGGAAACGTTCATAATAATCCTCCGATAATTCAGGAAAAATTCACGGCAGATTCCTGCACTTCCCATATTATACACTCAAAAAAATAAGCATATTTATCTGAACACACCTTATATTAATATTGTACAATATTAGAGCAGAAATTTCAACACCATATTCTATAAAATTTATATCAATTAATATTTAATTAATTGTGAATAATGTCTATAAATAAATACCGTTATATGGATCTTCAGGGCTGTCGGTTATGGCTGTTTCTTTAAAATTAGCCATATTGTTGACAAATTCGCTCATCTGGGATTTTGAATGGATATTATGGGTTGCATTTATGATCTGCTGTTTTCCTGCCGAGTCAAGCTTTGCGAAATATTCCATTGCTTTGGGATTCTGAGACATTGCCATTCCCAATCCCAATGGGATATCCTGTCCGTTTGAAAAATTTCTTTGGTCCATTTTTTATAATTCCTTTCATTGAATTTTAATTATATTCCTTAGGAATACATAATTATTTTACCTCACAGAAGCAGAATTACACCACATTTCAGAAGGATTTTAATTTGGATTGGTTTATTGACAGTTTTTTAGGTGTGTGATAAAATTAAAATAATTAATTTATGGAGGCATAGGAATGGACAATCTTTCAAATATCGGGGTAATCAGAGACATTCTGGAGCGTCACAATTTTTCGTTTTCAAAATCATTAGGGCAAAATTTTTTGATAAATCCATCGGTTTGTCCAAGAATAGCAGAGATGGGCAACGCAAGGGAGGATTTTGGAATTATTGAGATTGGAACGGGAATAGGTGTTCTTACCTGTGAGCTTGCTAAACGTGCGGAAAAGGTTGTTGCTGTTGAGATAGACAGCCGTCTTATTCCGGTGCTTGAGGAAACTCTGAGCGAATTTGACAACATAAAAATTATTAATGACGATGTAATGAACGTTGATTTGCACAAGCTGATTGCAGAGGAATTTCAGGGAATGGATGTTGCTGTATGTGCTAATCTGCCTTACTATATAACTTCTCCGATTATTATGATGCTTCTTGAAAAAAGGCTTCCTATAAAGTCGATTACGGTTATGGTGCAGAAAGAGGCGGGAGTAAGGCTTTGCGCTAAAATGGGTACAAGAGATATGGGTGCTGTTACGGTTGCGGTAAATTATTTTTCAGAACCCAAAATGCTTTTCAATGTTTCAAGAGGAAGCTTTATGCCGGCGCCGAATGTTGACAGCTGTGTAGTCAGATTTGATATAAAAGAAAATACTCCAGAGGGAATAAGCGATGAGACATTTTTCTTCAAAACAGTCAGAGCGGCATTTTCGCAGCGCAGAAAGACGCTTGCCAATTCAATAGCTTCTTCAATGGGAATTCAGAAATCTATGATTAACAAAGTAATTGAAGAATCCGGACTTCAGTCTAATATAAGGCCGGAACAGCTTTCGATGGAACAGTTTATTATATTTTCTGAAAATCTGAAAAAATTATTTGAAAACAGCTTATAAGATTTATTCAAGGATTTTTTCGGACAAACCGGATATGACAAAAAACTCCACATGCTTTTGGTAAAATATTATCAGCAATAATATTTTATAGGATGTGGTGTCAGGATGTTAAAGGTTAAGGACAGAGTAAAGGTTAATATAAGCAAAGGCACAGACAGCAGGATTTTATGGAGCATATCGGGAGCGGCATCGTTTATTGCGGCATTCGGAAAGCTGTTGGGGTTTCCGTCTTCAATGAATGTGGCGGTTTCGGTTATTTCGGGAGTAAATATAATTCCTGCATTTATTGGTTCGGTTTGTGCTTACATAATTCAGGGTAGTCTTGAGGCAGGCATTGTACAGCTTTGTTCAATGCTTGTTATTGCAGTTGTGCGGCTGATTTTAAATGATTCAAGAAAAAATGAAAACCCTATTTTTATAAGCTTACTGACTTCGGCAATTATGATACTGTTCGGCTCGGTTATGTCGGTTGCTTTGCCGGGAGATACATATACGACTTCCATGAGAATGCTCAGTGCATTATTGTGCGGGTGTGTTGTTTTTGTAATGAAAACAATAGTACAGAGACGTGACAATGACGGTTCTTTTGAGTTAAGCGGAATAAACGGTATTTTCGGCGGAATCATTTATATTATGGTAATCGCAACGTTAAGCGCTGCTCCTGTTCCTGTAATTAATCTCGGAAGGGCTGCGGGAACGTTCGGTATTTTATGCGGAGTCAGAAAGTATCGGAATGCAGGAGGGGCGGTTATGGGAGCGCTTACTACCTGCGGAGTGCTTCTCTGCAATCCTTTGCTTGCTAAAAATACCTTGCTTTTGGCTACGTCGGGGCTTATATGCGGTGCGTTTTTACAATTCGGGGCTCTTATTACCGTACTTTCCTTTCTGGGGATATCACTGATAAGCCTTGTAGCGATTGGAATAAACGGAGATACTTTTTTTATGTTTGCTGACCTGCTTATCGGTTCTATGATTTATATTGCAGTACCTGTTTCTCTGATAAAAAGGGCAGCGGGAAGAGTAATGGGGGCAAGAAACTCTATTGATCTGGTAGGTCAGACGGCTTCTGCAAGACTGAGCTTTGCTTCGCACACATTGTCGGATATCAGGAGTCAGATAACTTTGGTTTCAGCCGCTATTGACAGGAAATCCAAGGACACGGATTTAAAACGGCAGGTTTGTATGGCAGTATGCTCAGGATGCAGTATGTTTCAGGGCTGCTGGAAAAAGAACAGGGAATATACGCTAAGTGCTTTTTCCGAATTGGAAAATACAATTTTGTGTTATAATGGGATAAGCGCCATTGATATTGACAAACATCTGCCTGTTTGCAGCAAGGCCGCTGACATGGAATATACGTTTAATGAACTTTATAAAGAATTTCTGGCTGAAAAGGCTAATAGTATTCATTTGAAGGAAATGCGTGAGCTTGTTACGGAACAGCTTGCTTCAATGGAAGATATTTTAAGCGATTTGTCTTACAGAGTCGGTCAGGTAAGGTCAATTGATTCATCGCTTTCCGCACAGGTGAGGGATTATTTTTCCCATTTAGGATATCCTAATGCAAAGGCATGTGTTTTTGTTGACGAAAACAGGAATCAGAGGGTGGAGGTATTTCTTTCTTCTGTATTCCGAGGCGACAGGGTCAGACTTACTACCGGGATAAGCTCTATAACGGAATGCGATTTTGATTTGCCTGTTATTACTTCAGTTGACCGTGTTACGAAGCTGTCATTCACCGAACAGCCCTTGCTTGAATTAAGAACCGGAAGTTTTCAGGCGTCCTGCAATGACAATGAATATTCCGGAGATTCTTTTGATATGCTGTCGCTAAGCACGGGAGAAAGATATATTATTTTATCTGACGGAATGGGAACAGGAAAGAGAGCAAAGCTTGATTCTATGTTTGCGGTGAATCTTGCGTCAAGGCTGTTAAAAGCAGGTGTATCTCTGAGCACTGCACACAGATTGATAAATTCCATACTTCGGGTAAAGGGCTGGGAAGAATCCTTTGCTACTCTTGATATACTTAAACTGGATTTGTGCGGCGGAATTGCAGAGTTTCTTAAATCAGGCGCCTGCGTTTCTTATCTTTACAGAGATGAATCCGTTAAAGCGATCGGGGGGCAGGCATTTCCGGCAGGGATTCTGTCTGATTGTATTCCCGATATTTCAGATATAAAGATATTCGGAGGAGATTATATTATAATGACTTCTGACGGGGTAGATGAAAATGTTGTGAGACACGGAATCAGCTTGCTCAGAAAGTCATGTGACGCCGATCCTCGGGAGCTTGCTCAGAAAATCGGAGAGGCTGCTATGGAGAAATATAAAGACCATAAAAGAGACGACATTTCTGTTATAATTGTAAAGGTTGAGACGAAAAGTAATATTCAGTAAATCTTTTATGGCTTTATGCGGTTTATTTATTGTTAAAATTGCACAAAATCATGTGTTGAAAACTGTGACATGTTGAAAATAATTACTAAAACTATTGCAAAAAATTGCAATATGCGTTAAAATAAATGTATAAGAAAATAATAGAAAACAAATTGTTTTTTATAAGTTAAAACGGATGTTTTATATTTCCTGAAGATATGTTAAGACAGCAGATTATATTGAAGACTTGTAATAATTAAAATTCAGAAAAAATAAAAAGATCCGATTTTTGGAGGACTCTGGCAATGAATAAAATACCTGAAAATTATGCGCTTCCCCTTCATCTTTTTCATCAGGGAACAAATCTGATGGCTTATGATTTTTTAGGATGTCATAAGGGCGAAAAGGATGGAAAAAAAGGCTTCTTTTTCAGAGTCTGGGCGAAGAATGCTCAAGAAATTTCAGTCGTAGGAGATTTCAACAACTGGGATCGGTCGGCTGATCCTATGGAGATGATAGGTGATTCTGAGGTATGGGAAGCTTTTATCGAAAATGCAAAGGAATTTGACACATATAAATATGCGGTATCTGGCTGTGACGGAAAGCTTCATATGAAGGCTGATCCTTACGGAACTCATATGGAAAATGCTCCGAGCACAGGGTCAAAGGTATTTCCTATTGACGATTACAAATGGTCAGATTCCAAGTGGATCAAAGCTAAGGCAAACAAAAATATTTATGACAGTCCGATGAACATTTATGAGGTGCATATAAATTCATGGGATAAATGTTCGGACGGAGAATATTTCAGTTATGTTGATTTTGCGCAGAAGATCATTCCGTATTTGAAGGATATGGGATATACTCACATAGAATTCATGCCTTTGGCGGAATATCCTTTCGAGGGTTCATGGGGATATCAGGGAATCGGATATTACGCTCCGACATCAAGGTTCGGTACGCCTGTGGAATTAATGAAAATGATTGATATGTTCCATGACGCTGACATTGCGGTGATACTCGACTGGGTTCCCGCACATTTTCCGAGAGATGAGGCTGGGCTGTTTGAATTTGACGGCGGTCCTGCATATGAATATGCTGACCCTAAAAAGAGTGATCATCTTTCATGGGGTACAAGGGTATTTGATTATGAAAAACCGGAGGTAAGGTCTTTTCTTATTTCGAATGCTTTGTATTGGATAGAGAAATTTCATATTGACGGTCTCAGGGTTGATGCTGTGGCATCTATGCTTTATCTTGATTATGACAGACGTGACGGAGAGTGGACTCCGAATGTATTCGGCGGACATGAAAATCTTGAGGCTATAGATTTCTTCCATAAGCTGAACGAGGCTGTATTTGAGAGAAATCCTCAGACACTTATGATTGCCGAAGAATCCACATCGTGGCCAATGGTAACTAAGCCGACTTCAGACGGCGGTTTAGGTTTTAATTTCAAATGGAACATGGGCTGGATGAACGATATGCTTAAATATATGTCTATGGATCCTATTCACAGGGCTTTTCATCATGATATGCTGACGTTTTCATTCTTCTATGCGTTTTCTGAGAATTTTATACTTCCTATTTCTCATGATGAGGTTGTACATGGAAAAGCATCGCTGGTGAACAAGATGTTCGGTGCTGACACTGATCAGAAGTTTGCACAGGCTAAGCTGTTTTTGGCTTATATGATGATACATCCCGGAAAGAAACTGCTTTTTATGGGATCGGAATTTGCTCAGTTCAGAGAGTGGGATTATGAAAATCCGCTTGAATGGTTCATGATCGAGGAATATGAAAATCACAGAAATTATCAGAAATTTGTGAAGAATCTTAATCATTTTTATCTGGATCATCCTCAGATGTGGGAAAATGATTTCTCGTGGGAGGGATTCAGCTGGATATCCAATGATGATTACAGGCAGAGCATTATCATATTCCGCAGATTTGACAGAAAGGGCAATGAGATCATTGCGGTGTGCAACTTTGTTCCTGTCGGAAGAACTTCTTACTGTTTCGGAGTGCCTTATAAGGGAAGCTATACAGAGGTATTTAATACAACTACTCCGGACGGAAGTCCTGTTACAAACGGAACTGTAAAATCAAAGCCTGTTCCTATGCACGGATTCGATAACTCAATTTGTATTGATATTCCTGCATTTTCGGCTATGTATTTTACTGTAAAGAAAGCTCCCGAACGAAAGAAAACAGAAAAAAAGCCTGTGAAATCTAAATCACAGACTAAGACTTCGGGTAAGGCGGAAGCTAAAAAAACTATAAAAAAATCTGCTGCAAAAAGTGAGGCAGATAAAAAAAGCAAGGTATCAGCCAAGAAAAAGGCTGAGAAATAAATTAAAATTATATTGGTGGGTGAATTTTTATGTTCAACAAAAAAGAATGTGTAGCTATGCTTCTGGCGGGCGGACAGGGTTCACGACTGTACGCTTTGACGCAGACTGTAGCTAAGCCGGCTGTTCCCTTTGGAGGAAAATACAGAATTATTGACTTTCCTCTTTCGAACTGCATTAATTCAGGTATTGATACTGTCGGCGTACTTACACAGTATCAGCCTTTGGTTCTGAACGAATACATCGGCAACGGTCAGCCTTGGGATCTTGACAGGATTCACGGAGGCGTTCATGTATTGCCGCCTTATGAAAAGGCGTCGGGCGCTAACTGGTATTCGGGAACTGCAAATGCTATTTATCAGAATATTCCGTTTATTGAGCGGTATGATCCTGAATATGTAGTTGTACTTTCCGGAGATCACATTTACAAAATGGATTACAACAAGATGCTTAATTTCCACAAGGAAAAGAATGCGGACGCAACTATTGCGGTTCTTGATGTTCCAAAGGAAGAGGCTTCACGTTTCGGTATTATGATTACTGATGAAGAGGACAACATTATTGACTTTGAAGAAAAGCCTAAGAATCCTCGTTCTACTCTTGCTTCTATGGGTATTTATATTTTCACATGGGCAAAGCTGAAGGCTTATCTTATTGCAAATGAGGAAGACAAGGAAGCAACAAAGGACTTCGGAAAAAACATCATTCCTAACATGAGAGAAGCGGGAGAAAAGCTTGTTGCATATCGCTTTGACGGTTACTGGAAGGATGTTGGAACAATTGATTCACTTTGGGAAGCAAATATGGATCTGATTAATCCAAACATACCTATTGACCTTTATGATCCTGCATGGAAGATCTATTCAAGAAATCCTGTTATGCCGCCTCAGAGCATTGGAGAGAATGCGGCAATTCAGAACTCTATGGTTACTGAGGGCTGTTATATTGACGGCTCAGTTGAATTTTCAATGATATCTGACAGTGTAACGATTGAAGAGGGCGCTGTGATTTACGATTCCATACTTATGCCGGGATGCGTTGTAAAGAAGGGTGCTAAGGTTGAATATGCAATTGTAGGAGAAAACTCTGTTATCGGAGAAAATGCACAGGTCGGAGCACGTCCTGAAACTATTGAGGATAAGGATTCCTGGGGCGTTGCGGTTGTCGGTCATAATATAAATGTATCTGAAGGTGCAGTTGTTGCGCCTAAGGCTATAATTTCAGAGGATATTTAGAAGGGAGGAGCTTAAAAATGGGAGTAAATATGGGAAATGTACTTGGTCTTATTTTTGCAAATATGCATGATGCGACCTTAGGAGATTTAACAAAAAACAGAACAATGGGCTCAATTCTTTTCGGCGGAAGATACCGTTTGATAGATTTCCCTTTGTCTAATATGGTAAACAGCGGAATATCAGAGGTAGGAGTTATTACAAAATCCAATTATCAGTCTTTGCTTGATCATCTCGGCTCTGCGAGAGAGTGGGATTTGGCAAGAAAGAAAGGCGGATTATATATTCTTCCTCCTTTCGGAAATGTTGGAAGCACACTTTACAGGGGCAGGATCGAGGCGCTATACGGAGCAATGAGCTTTATTAAGCACTCAATGGCTGAATATGTAATTCTGGCTGACTGTGATATTGTAACAAACATGGACTTTAAGCCGATTGTTACACAGCACGTTGAAAGCGGTGCTGATATCACCGTTGTAACTCATACAGGAAACTATTATTCTGAAGATATCAAAAGCTCAACTGTTATTAATGCAAATGATGACGGCGATGTTAAGTCTGTACTTATAAAGCCTGACATCAGCGGTATTTGCACAACAAGTCTTAATATATTTGTAATGAGTAAGGATTTCCTCATTGATATGATTCAGGATTCAATTTCAAGAGGAAATGTAAGCTTTGAAAAGGATATTTTACAGGCTAAATGCGGTGAACTCAAGATCAAGACTTATGAATATTCAAATTATTTCAGCAAAATAACAAATATTTCGAGCTATTTCAAGGCTAATCAGGAGCTTCTTAACATTGAAAATGCGCACAAGCTTTATCCGCCGAAGAGACCTATTTACACTAAAGTAAGGGATAATGCACCTGCTAAATATGATTTGGACAGCAAGGTCAAGAACTCAATGATTGCAGATGGCTGTATTATTGAAGGTGAAGTTGAGAATTCTATTTTATTCCGAGGCGTTAAAGTCGGCAAGGGAACAAAGGTTAAAAACTGTATTCTTATGCAGGGAACTGTTGTCGGTGATAATGCTGAAATAAACTATCTGATCACTGATAAGAATGTTAAAATTTCTGAAAATCACATTCTTTCAAGCGCTCCGTCTTATCCGATGTATGTCGGAAAGGGTGCATCAGTTTAAAAAGCGTTTAAGGGAATCCAATGAGGATTCCCTTAGCATAGTTTTAATATAATTTAAGAAAGAGGGTAATCTTTTGAACATACTATATACTGCCAGTGAAGCGCTTCCTTTTATCGCTTCGGGCGGACTTGCTGATGTTGCAGGGTCGCTTCCTGCTGCTATCAATGCAGAGGGACATGATTGCAGAGTAGTAATACCTTACTATAGTTCTATAAAACAAGAATTAAAAGATCAGCTCACTTATGTTACTAATTTTACCGTGCCTGTTGCATGGAGAAACCAATACTGCGGAGTATTTTCAGGCGTTGTAAACGGTGTGACATATTATTTGCTTGACAATGAATATTATTTTGCGAGAAACGGTCTTTACGGTTTTTATGATGACGCTGAGAGGTATATTTTCTTTTCACGTGCGGTTCTGGAGCTTATCAAATATATTGATTTTAAGCCGCAGGTTATTAATGCTAACGATTGGCAGACGGCTTTGGTTCCTGTATATTATGATATTTTTTACAGATATCAGTCGGGATATGAGGACATCAAGACTGTTTTCACCATTCATAACATTCAGTATCAGGGTCAATACGGTCTTGATCTGATAAATGATCTTATGGGAATTCCGCTGTACTACACAGATTTGCTTTCATATGACGGAGATGTAAACTTTATGAAGGCTGCAATTGAGGTTGCGGACAAGGTTACTACAGTTTCGCCCAGCTATGCTTGGGAGATTCTTGATCCATGGTATTCCCACGGTCTTGACAGGGCACTTGCCAACAAGCAATATAAGCTGACGGGATTTCTTAACGGAATTGATCAGAATGTATATAACCCTGCAACGGATCCGAACATTCCGAAAAACTTTAGTATTGATGACAAATCAGGCAAAAAGATATGTAAGGCAAAGCTTCTTGAAGAGATGGGCATGGCGCCGGGCAAGGAGCCTGTTATCGGTATTGTTACAAGATTTGTTTCACACAAGGGTCTTGATCTTATCAAATATGTATTTGAAGATATTATAAGACTGGGATACAAGTTTGCTATACTCGGTTCAGGTGAAAAGGTTTATGAGGACTTTTTCCAGGAGATGCATTATCGTTATCCTGACAGAGTGGGGGTTACTATCGGATTTGTACCGTCGTTGTCAAAGAGGATTTATGCAGGAGCTGATATGTTCCTTATGCCTTCACAGAGCGAGCCTTGCGGACTTGCGCAGATGATTGCATTAAGATACGGAACTATTCCTATTGTCCGAGAGACAGGCGGGCTTAGGGACAGCATTCAGGACGCAGGAGCTCCGGGAGGAAACGGTTTTACATTCAAGACATACAATGCTCATGACATGCTTGATGCATGCACAAGGGCAAGAGTATATTATGACGACAGAATGAGATGGGGCAAGCTTGTTAACCATGCTTTGAAGCAAGATTTCAGCTGGAAAAAATCTGCTCAGCTTTACATTGGTTTATACAGCGAACTTTGTTGATTACTCCATAATCCATACACCAATATAAGAAAGAGGTCAAGCTTTTCTGAGCTTGACCTTTTTCGTGATATCTTTTATTTAAATCTTTAATTCTGCATTAGATGTTGAAGTTACATCGACATTGCTGTCGCCGCTTGCTGTAATAACATCAGATATTTCAAATTCATAAAATTCTGCAATTGGTTTCTTATATTCTGTCATCATTTTATCTTCTCCTCTTTTTATATTTTTATTGTGCTGCGGACGTTATTATTCCTGCAATACCTTCTGAAAAAGTAACTTTGCATTTGCTTTGCTCTTTATAAATCAGGAAGGTTCTTGCATATCTGCTTACTCCGTTCTTCATTCCTGTCAATGACATCAGAACTTGATTGTTTGCTTTTTTACACAGCTGATTTTCCTCCGCTGTTGATACTGCTGTCATTGGAGGCAGATTTGTTAATGAGGTTTCGGAGACTGTTACAGAAGTCAGGTCTTCAATATTTTCTTTTGTGGGTGAGAATATTATTCCGGTTGATATAAATTCTACACCTACAGGAATATAAAATGCACAGTGGAATGTAATTTTATGGAGGCTTTTATCTGCTGTTTCAAAGCCGAATTCATGTACATTATCAGAAATGAACGCTGTAGGTTTTACTGTTATTTCTTTCTTAGCGTAAACTGCTTCAAAATCTGCGTCGCACCATGAGCTGAAAAATATTGTACGGTCATATGAATAGATCATTCCGTTTAATGTCCAGTATTGAAAAGAACCCTGTTTGTTATCTTTTAAAGCTGCAAGCTTTATCAATGCATAGTTCGGAGCTTTATATGTATCTCCCATTTCAAGCATTTTGCTGTATGAGGTATCGTCGGCGTTTTTCATTACATATACTCTGCCGTTTTTTACGGTCAGTTTATTCATTATGTCGTGAGAGGACTGTTTTGTTTGATATGATAGGTTTAAATCTTGTTTAATCATTTTATTACTCCTTTAAAAAAATTAATAATTTTTCTGTGATAAGTTTTTTGCATAAAAAGCTAACTTAAAGCAAAATAAAATACGAAAGAAACAAATATTTTCAGAAACTATAACTATATATTTTCTACATTACAGTATCACATTTTGATAACTCCTTTCTGTATTTTTTATATCCAAATGGATATCTATAGTATTATTATATAATCATTTGATTAAAAAGTCAACATATCCATTTGGATATATGATAAAATTGTAATAAGCTACAAAAAGGTGGGAGGAATTTTATGTATTATTATCAAAGATTACGGGATTTGCGTGAAGATTATGATAAAACTCAAAAGGATATTGCAGATTTTCTTAATATTACTCAGGTTCAATATCATAGATATGAGAGCGGAAAACGAGAGATGCCTTACCATATGGTTATAAAGCTGGCGAAATATTACAATGTATCTTTGGATTACATTGCAGGAATGACAAACGAGAAGGCCGGGCTGACCAAATCCTCATTAAATGATAAGGAAACGCATTTAATTAATTCTTTCAGAAAGCTTGATGATTTACAGCAGGGCAGATTGTTGGAAAGGGCAGATACATTATTAGAATCAAATAAATAAAACGGATAGGCTTTTTAAGAAAAGTTTATCCGTTTTGTATTTTATATAGTGATTTTCACTAAAAAACATAATATATAAAATGAGCAAAATTACCAAAGTTTATTTTTTTCTATTACATTGACAGCAAAAGTGTGGTATAATTGTTTTAACAATTTGTGTTTTGTTGATGATTTGAAAGGCGGTTTTTCATGTTTTATATTAATCAGACGGTTACTTACGGTCCTCAGGGGATTTACAGAATTGAAAATATTTCAGAACAAAATTTAACGGGCAAAAAGGTAAAATACTATATTCTTAAATCAGTTAAGGGAAATAACTCTACAATTTATGTACCTGTTGATAACGAAGCGCTGGTAGGAAAAATGAGGCCGGTTTTATCGGCTGATGAAGTTTACAGTCTTATAAATGAAATGCCCAATGAGGATCTGATATGGATCGAAAATGATGATGAGCGAAAAACTCAGTTCAAGGCTATTATATCGGAAAGCGTACCTGAAAAATTAGTGCAGCTTATAAAGACGGTGTATGTTCATCAGCGTGAGCTTGAGAATATGGGGAAAAAGCTTCACATTGCGGATGAACGTGCATTCAAAGAAGCAGAACGGATATTATATGATGAATTTTCTTTGGTTCTTGATGTCAAATCAGATTCGATTCCTTCGTTTATTCAAACAACAATAGGTGAGACAGTTTAAAAATAGATCAATTTCTGGCGGCATATTATTCATTACCCTTATTCAAGAATGGGTTGTAATTCCTTTTAATCTGTGGTATAATTTCTAAAACGGCAGATTAAAGGGAGTTTTTTTATGAATGAGGTTTTACAGAAATTTTTGGAGGAAGAAATAACCGGTGCGATCTATGAAGATTTATGGAATTTTGTAAAGTCTTCCTCTGTAATCAGAGGAACGTTTGAATGCCGCAATCACATAGTTATGAAATTATCATCTTCTACCTTCATAATTTATCCTCAGTTTATGTTCAGTGATAATCTTAAATATCATAATGCTGTTGTTGTGGGAAAGAATTTTTTCCTTAAAAAAATCAACAGCATGGCTTATGAAAAAAGGCTGCCGAATATTCAGAATATTTTTGATTAAGATTGGAGATTAACATGCCGACACCGTTAGCAGAAAGAATTCGTCCCAAAACACTTGACGATGTTGTTGGACAGCAGCATCTTCTCGGAAGGGACAAGCCTTTAAGGCGGATTATTGAGAGCGGAAAAATTCCGAATATGATTTTCTATGGTTCTTCGGGTATAGGAAAAACAACGGTTGCAAGGATTATTGCAGAGAACACCAATATGACTATGCACAAGTTGAACGGAACTTCTGCTTCGATTGCTGATATAAAGGATATTGTAGCGGAGACAGAAACGTTCGGCGGGATTAACGGAATATTGCTATATCTTGATGAAATTCAATATCTCAATAAAAAACAACAGCAGTCATTGTTAGAATATATTGAAAACGGGAAGATAACACTTATATCTTCTACTACGGAAAATCCGTATTTTTATGTATACAACGCTATTATAAGCCGTTCAACCGTATTTGAGTTCAAGCCTCTTACCGCTAACGAAATACTTCCCGCAGTCAAGAGGGCATTTCAGATTATGGCACAGGACTTAAATATGAAGCTGAGGCTTGAGAGCGGTGCGGCGGAATATATTGCACAGGGCTGCGGCGGCGATGTGAGAAAGTCAATTAACACTGTTGAGCTTTGTATACTTTCAGCGGACAATGACGGAGAATGTCTTACGGTAAGTCTGGATACTGTAAAGGCGCTTACACAGAGAAGCAACATGAAATATGACCGTAACGGTGATCAGCATTATGATATTCTTTCGGCACTGCAAAAATCTATACGTGGTTCAGATGAAAATGCGGCAATTCATTATGCGGCAAGACTTATTGAGGCAGGAGATATTATTTCACTTTCAAGACGTTTGCTTGTTATAGCATCGGAAGATGTGGGGTTGGCATATCCTCAGGCGGTAAGCATAGTAAAATCTTGTGTCGACAGCGCAATGCAGCTGGGTTTGCCTGAGGCGAGAATACCGTTGGCAGAGGCGGTAATTCTACTTGCTACTGCGCCCAAATCCAACAGTGCTTATCTTGCAGTTGACGGTGCTTTAGCTGATATAAGAAGCGGATTAGCTTTGGATTTCCCGAGATGTTTGCAGAACAAGCATTTTGACGGCGATGATGTGAAAAACAAGGGACAGAATTATCGTTATCCTCATGATTATCCGAATCACTGGGTTGAACAGCAGTATCTTCCTGATTCTCTGACAGGCAGAAAATATTATGAATTTGGTGATAACAAGAATGAACAGGCTGCGAAAAAATATTGGGAAAAAATTAAACACAAATAATTTAAATGCATCATAATGACAGGAAGATTTCTTTATTAAAATTTTTATACGGACAGTCGTCAGGCTGTCCGTTTTTATTTAATCTTGACAAAAATAATTTAATGTGTATAATAAGAAGCGTACGTTGCGAAACATCAGTTGCTTAACGAAAGGAGATAGCAGGTATGCCGCCAAAATGTAAATTTGACAGGGAAACTATAGTTAAAACAGCTTTGGATATGGTAAGAAAAGATGGAATTGACGCCATTACAGCAAGGGCTTTGGGAGAAAGACTTGAATCTTCTTCAAAGCCGATTTTCAGTGTGTTCAATAATATGGAGGAGGTACAGCAGGAAGTAATTAAAGCTGCAAAAGACGTATATAATCAATATGTTAAGCTTGGTTTGATGCAGGATATTGCTTTTAAAGGAGTTGGAGTGCAATACATCCGTTTTGCTCAGAATGAACCGAAACTCTTTCAGTTATTGTTTATGACTGAACAGACTGAGAAAAATGATGTTTTCGGAATTTTGCCTTTGATTGATGATAATTACAGTGAAATACTCTTGTTTATACAATCTGCATATTCATTGGAGAAAGGTTTGGCAAAAAAACTTTACAAGCATCTTTGGATATATACTCACGGTATTGCTTCGCTTATTGCGACAAATGTATGTAATTTCAGCGAGGGAGAAATAAACGATATGCTTACAGAGGTGTTTGTAAGTCTTTTAAGAAAAGTAAAGGAAGGAAACAGCAATGATTGACATAATGGATATTACCAAATCATATGGAAGCGGTGGAAGCAGATTTCAGGTTTTAAACGACATCAGCGTTAAAATTGAAGATGAAGATTTCGTTGTGATTTCAGGGGCGTCAGGTTCGGGGAAATCGACTTTCTTAAATATAATATCGGGTCTTGAGCGTTCGGACAGCGGAAATATTTTTTATAATTCAACAGATATTACAAAGCTTTCTGACAATCAATTAACTGAATTCAGAAAAGAAAATGTCGGATTTATTTTTCAGCAATATTATTTGCTTCCCAATATGACCGTTGATAAAAATGTGAAAATGGGTGCGGATTTAGCGGGGAATAAAGACTACAGGACAATTATTGAAGCGGTAGGGCTTAAAGAAAAGATGAATAAATATCCAAGCGAGCTTTCAGGCGGTGAACAGCAGCGTGTTTCGATTGCAAGAGCGTTGGCTAAAAAACCAAGAGTTTTATTTCTTGATGAGCCGACAGGCGCTTTAGACGAACAGACCGGCAGACAAGTGCTTGATTATATTTGCAGACTGCAAAAGGAATACAGGTTTACAATAGTAATGGTAACTCACAATCTGAATATTGCACAAATGGCAAATACCGTTATAAAAATGAACAGCGGAAAGATATTGGAAATATACAAAAATAAACAACGCAAAACCGCTTATGAGATTGGGTGGTGACGGCAATGATTGTAGGAATAAAAGATGCCGCAAAGCTTATCGGAATTTTTGTAATTGCCTGCTGTGCGGTACTTGTGTGCACATTATTTTTGAATTTCAATATGGATATTGCAGGGATTGAAAAAGAAATAACGTCAGAGCAAATAATGATATTATATAATGCTCAGGTATCTGCGTCGAAAGTTGTTTGCTGGGTTAGCGGAGGATGTCTGTTGATAACCTCGGTAATAATGCTGATGTTTTACATTAAGCATTATATTGATATGCATAAAAAAGAGCTTGGGATATTAAAGGCTTTGGGGTTTTCTGATTTTAGAATCGCAAAACACTTCTGGATTTTCGGCATAAGTGTTTTTATTGGAGCATTATCAGGATTTTGCGGTGCTTTTCTTATGATGCCGTTTTTTTATGATGTGCAGAACAAAGATAAGATTCTGCCGGAAATCTCTGTACAATTTCATCCGGAACTTTTTATGTTTTTAGTAATTCTGCCAACGGCATGGTTTGCAATTTTATCGATTTTTTATTCTTACTTTAAATTAAAAAAGCCTGTTTTGGAACTTTTAAAAAACAATTCAGAATCGCAGTTGAAGATAAAAAAATACACTAATCGCAAAAATTCAGATAATCTATTTATTGATGATTTAAGAAAGACTACTTTAAAGAGTAAAAAAACACTTGTATTTTTCATGATTTTTGCTTCGTTCTGCTATTCCGCAATGACGCAGATGTCTTATAGTATGAGGGATTTATCAAGTGGAATGATGGGCGTCATGATGCTGATGATAGGAATTATTTTAGCTTTTACCACGCTTTTCCTTGCAATAACTACGGTGATTAACGGAAATATAAAAACAATTGCTATGATGAGGGTTTTCGGATATTCTCATAAAGAATGCTGCAGGGCGCTTCTGGGCGGATATCGTCCGATGGCTTATATCGGTTTTGGAATCGGAACTGTATATCAATATGCTTTGCTCAGAATTATGATCGATGTTGTGTTCAAAAATATTAATAATATTCCCGCATATGATTTTGATTTCCCTGTAATGTTTATATCTCTTATTTCTTTCATTTTTGTATATGAAATTGTTATGCATTTATACGCAGACAAGATAAAGAAAATGTCAATAAAGATTATTATGACGGAATAAGGAGAAGCAATAAACTTATGGACAATATTTTTTATTCTATGCAATAGCCTTAAATCTATCTTAATTATTTCTTAAATCAGCCTGTACTTCAATTCTTTATGATATAATATCATCGGGAAGGGGAATAATTTATGATAAAAACAAGGAAAAAACGTGCTGCAATTCTGGCCGTAGTTGTTATATTTGCTGTAATCGCAATCTTGCTGAGCTATTTTTTCAATCTGTTTCCGCAGAAAGAATACAGCATAAAGAAGTTTAATATTAAACAAGTCAAAAGCAGTGTGGATTTTAACAGCAACGGGATTGATGATTATACGGATATTATGCTCGGGGCAAGAAAAGATGCTGAAAATTATCCAGAATACAACGCAAAATATTGGGGAACTGGTTATCCTCCTGATAATATTGGGGTGTGCACAGATGTGGTATGGCGTGGATTTAAAAATGCGGGGTATAATCTTCGTGAGATGATTGATAAAGATATTAGCAGCCGTCCTGATGCATATACTGAAATTAAAATTCCTGACAGCAACATTGATTTTCGCAGAGTGAAAAATCTGAAAGTGTTTTTTGAAACTTATTGTGAAAGTCTTACTGCCGATACGGAGGATATTGCTCAGTGGCAGGCCGGAGATATAGTGATTTTTGATAATGACAATCACATTGGAATCGTTTCCGACAAGCGAAATTCTGACGGTAAACCGTTTATTATACATAACATGGGTCAGCCTAAAAGGGAAGAGGATTACCTGAAGCGTGCTGAACCCACGGCACATTATAGGTTTGACGCATCAAAAATTAATGAAGATATATTGATAAAATGGGAAGAATAAAAACAGGGAAGGAGGTTAATTAACCTCCTTCCCTGTTTTTCTATTAATATTTAAAGCTTTTGATTTCTATATTTCCGTTATAATCGTCGGCAATCAAGTATATATAATCCCCGATATAAGTACAGCGATAGGCTTCAAAGTTTTCAATATCCAGTTTAAAATCATTTGTAATATTTATTTTATTATTTTCTACTTTAAATGTTTTTGCTCCTGATTCCGAAGTCCGGTTTTCTTCATAATAGTCGTCATTATCTTCATAATAATTTTCATCATAATCGTCGTCATCATTTAGTAAACAATCGAAATAATGAGCGTAAGGAATTGCATAATAACCTGCGTCATTGTTTACCATAAATGCTTTGGGATCATTCTGAGAATTTGAATGCATATTTTTAAAAACAACACTGTCAAGCACCTTCGGATTTGAACTGTCACTTACATCGAAAAGAGCAAGCTTTATTCCGTCGATCCATTCACCGTATTCAGTTTCTTCGTAAGCATATCCAATTCCGATAATAGTATTTTCATCTACCGGGTGAAGCATACTTGAGAAGCCGGTTATTTTAACTTCTCCTTTGATTTCAGGTGAGGCGGGGTTTGAAAGATCTATTACAAATAACGGGTCGGTTTGCTCAAAGGTAATCACATAGGCGGTATCGCCCATATATCTTACAGCCTGTATGGTTTCATTTTTTGCAAAACCGTCCACTTTGCCGATTTCATTTAAGTCTTCATCAAGGACGGAAAGTTGGTTACCTTTTGTAAAATCTTCGCAAGTTGTGGCGATTCTGAGATTTCCGTCTTTTTCATCAAGTGAATACTGATTATTGACCGTACCGTTGACTTTTCCCTGAGCTGCAAATTTAATTTTACCATTGTCAAGGCTGAATTTCATAATATATGTTTTTATATTATCAGATGAATAATCTGAATTATAAACATATAGATTGTTTTTGCTGCAATATATGTTTTGTCCTGCACCTAAGACAGCCTTTGTGTCAGTATATTTTTTACAGGTGTCAAGATCAGCAGAGCTTACTATAACATAGCTTGGGTCTTTGGGATTTGTTATACAATATATGTCTTTAAGATCAAGGGGAGCGACAGTTCCGTTAATACATTTACAAGGGGCATAGCTTTCAATATTGTTGATTTGCTCATTAACAGTTTTATTTGTGATTAAATAAAGCTGATTGTTAATAACCCGTGAAGAAATATAATTACCGTCCTGAGAAAATTCTTTAACCTCCTTTGGATTGGATTTATCGGAAATATCATAAATAACGGTTGCGGTTTTGCAGTCTATAGGTAAATAATGATGTATTTTAGAATATTCATAATTTGTTATAGGTTTAGAATATTCCAAATTAACGATAAGTTTGTTATCATACAAGTACATGTCTAAAACAATGCCTTTTTCGTAATCATTTATTTCTGGACAAGTAATGGTGGAAATTAATTCTGAATTTTCATTATTGGTTTCATAAATGTAAATATCGCTATTGTTATAACTGTATGCGATATAAATATATTTTCCGTCATTTTTTATTATATCGCCTTCGTCAACACCGTCAACTTGTGTATACGTTTTTTCATAGGATTGATAATCTGAGCCGGAGCCGGCATTTTCCAGCAATGTGGGAGGCACAGCAGAGGTTGTTTCATTTTTAATAGAAATCTTGTCTGTATAGATATCATGCTCAAATGCTTTACAGATTTCATCAATCGTTTCTTTTAAATCATCATAGCTTTCAAATTTAGTATCAAATGATTTTGATGACAAGCTTGTTTCTTCGGTAAAATAATTGTTCAGAGATATTGCCGATACTGTTACTGCGAGACAAGCAGCTAAGCTTATTATTGCTTTCCGACGGAAACGTTTAGAATGTGTAATGTTCTTTTCAGATGTCTGTTTGGAAAATTTGTCATCTAATAAATTCTGAATATTTTCTGCATTAAGAGCATCGGGTACCGGAATATTCTCTTTCTCTATTTTTTCTTTAAGAAATCTTAGGTTTTTGTTTTTTGCTGTCATAATAACTCACTCCAAAAAAGTTCTCATTTTAGTCAGACTTCGTGAAAGCTTAGAACGTACGCTGCCTGCAGTCATGTTCATTATTTCAGCTATTTCTCTGCTTTTAAGTCCTCCGAATACGGATAAAATGACAATATTTTTTTCATCGTCATTCAGATATTCCAATGCTTGCATAACCTCCGTTTTGTTCTCCATTTTTGCATTATCGTGATATGTATTGGATATATCGCTGAAATTTAATGATTGCCTGCATTTTATCTGACTGTTTATATATTTGATGCAGGAGCAATGCAGGATACGAAATATCCAGGATGAAAATGCTTCGGTTTTCTTTAAAGAAGAGATTTGCTCAAAAGCTGATATAACACAATCGGATACTGCGTCCTTTGCGTCATTTTCATTTGTAAGACGATAAAATGCATAGCGATAGAGCTTGTCCTTATAAATAGTATACAGCTCACAAAAAGCATTTTTATCACCTGATTTTGCTTTTAATACAAGTTGTCTTTCACTCAATCTGATCACCTCTTTTGACGACGTCATAATATAAGTATATAATAATTGCCAATGTGTTGCAAGAAAAAATATAAAAATTTAGAGCGGCTTATTAAAACCGCTCTAATATTGTTTAAAATTCAGAAACTATAGTTTTATCAGCCTGATCTGTGGAATATACCCAACGACTGACCGTACCGCTGTTTATAAAATATTTCATCTTAGACGGAAAGTTTGTATTATCAAACACATCTACTATTATCAGTTTTACTTTCATTTTTTCAGGAATTATTGCTTTTATGTATACACTTGCCGCCTGTCCCGGATGTACGTTTTCTCTTGGTTCTGCCAGTCCTGCCAGATTCGGTGTAAGCTCAATGAAAATGCCGTAGTTTTCTACTGAGCGCACAATTCCTCCCACAGTTTCACCCATATTAAAATGTTCGGCATTTTCTTCCCATGTTCCTAACAGCTCTTTATGGCTTAAACATATACGCCCGTTTTCTACAGATTTTATTATGACAAAAATATCCTGACCGTTATAGAAGCGATCGTTCGGATGAGAAATTCGTGAAACAGAAATGGCATCTATCGGAATAAGCGACGGTATTCCGCATCCGATATCTACAAAACACCCAAAAGGTTCAAGATGGGTTACTTTAGCAGGTACAACATCGCCGGACATAAAGGACGAAATATAATTCTCCATACATTCTTCCTGTGCCATACGTCTTGATAAAATGTAAAAAGGAGTACCGTCATCGGAAGCGGATATGTCAATTATTTTAAAGCAGACAGGCTTGTTAACCTTTGAAAGCAATGCAATATCACGGGTAGAACCGTCGGCGATTCCTATTGCTCCTTCTGTACGGGGGATAATTCCTTTGCCGCAGGGTAGATCAACTATTAAATTATGATCGCTGTCGCATACCACAGCCTGCGCTTCAATAATCGTTCCACGGGCATAAGCTTCAGCCATAAGCATCTCGCTTTGAAGTATTTTTTTGTTTTCATTTGTGCAAAACAGCTTTCCTTCTGGCTGGTATTTGGTCACTGAAATCATTCCTTTCTGAGCGTCGTATGGTATAAAATTGTACGGCGCATATCTTTTTTATGCTATATTTTTTGTTCAAGCCGTTGCCCGGCTCGTCATAGTTAAAAAGAACAAAGTTTTTAATGCGAAATAAAATGTTTTGTATATAATCCACTGATTTTATTGCAATTTGTTACCTTTTAGCTTCTTTAAATATTATGTTTTGTAATCGTTTTTTAGTACAGTTGATTTCAAAATCCCCTATTTTTCGAGCTGAAAAATAAAAAAATGAAAAAAAGACTTGACTTTTTGATATGAGTGTGTTACACTATTGTAGTGATTTGTAATCAATTTGTAACAAATATGGTTGTCTGATTACAAATTTGATACATAAAAGATGAAAACAAGTAATATAATTAAGTGACATCACTGTGGAGAAAAACGGTGAGGAAATTAAGAAAGGGAGTGAAGGGCAGTTCTTTTTAATTAAGAATTTAAGCCTAACTAATGAGTACTAATCGAGTCAATCTTTCAAACGCAGTCAGATTTATTTTAGTGAATTTACTTTTTCTTTTAATATCTGTTATAATAATATCAGAATGCTTGGGAACAGGCCTGGCTGCAAAAGCTGAGGAGCTTTCTTCAATATCTGAAAATACTGTTGCAACAGAAGCAACAGCAGCACAGGCTGTAGTCAGACCAAAAAATGTTTCAGGATTTAAAGTGAGTTCTGCAGACGCAGCGAATGTTAATTTAAAATGGAGTGAAGTCAGCGGAGCAGAGGGATATATTGTTTATCAGTATAACAATACCAAGAAAACATGGTTACGTATATCCAAAACAACAGGATCGTATAATGTATCATATAATGTAAAGGGTCTGGCTTCCGGAACAAACTATAAATTTGCAGTAAAGGCATATGTTACAGATAATAACGGAAAGGAACTTTCAAGCGCTGAATATCCGACGGTTTCCGCTGTGACAAATCTTTATAATGTATCGGGATTTAAATCAGCCACTGCATCTTCAAGCGAGGTTAAGCTGACGTGGAACAAAGTCAGCGGAGCAAAAGGATACATTGTTTATAAATATGATAATGCAAATAAAAAATGGAACAGAGTAACTAAGACTTCAACGAATGTAAATACATATACAGTTAAAAAGCTTAAAGCCGGTACGAATTATAAATTTGCCGTTAAGGCTTATAAAACTTTAAGCGGAAAAGAAATTACAAGCAAAAGCTATCCGACATCATCGTCATATACCAATCCTGCAAATGTAACAGGATTTAAAACGTCCGGCATCACAACCCGTTCTATTCAGCTGACATGGAACAAGGTTTCAAATGCACAGGGGTATATTGTATATAAATATGACAATGCACAGAAAAAATATATCAGAGTAGTTAAAACTAACAGCAATAATAACAAATATACCGTTGATAATCTTAAGATCGGTACAACATATAAATTTGCAGTTAAGGCATATATAAATACTGACGGAAAAGAAATTACAAGCAAGAATTATCCTCAGATCAGTTCTTCTACAAACCTTGCAGAAGTATCGGGATTTAAAGTGAATTCGGTGTCTTCAACTGCTGTTAAGCTTAATTGGACAAAGGTAAGCGGAGCTAATGGTTATGTAGTTTATAAATATGATAACAGCAAAAAAACTTGGAAGCGTGTCACAAAAACAGCTTCTAATGTAAATACTTACACTGTCAATAACCTTTCAAGCAGTACATCATATAAGTTTGCAATCAAGGCATATAAAACTTTGAACGGAAAAGAAATATTGAGCGCTTCATATCCTTCAATTTCAGCAACTACCAAGAAATTGACATTATCTAAACCTTCTATGGTTTCGGAAAAGAAATTTGAAAGCACAGCTACTCATCCCTATAACAAGCAGACAAATACACTGATTGTAAACTGGAATAAGGTAAGTAATGCGAAAAATTATCAGCTTTATATAAAGGGCGGAAAGTACAAAAACTGGACCGCATATAAAACAGTAAGCGGAACGAATTGTACAGTTTCAGGCCTTGAAAGAGCAAAAACTTACAGCTTTAAAGTCAGAGCAGTAAACGGAAAAACAACAAGTGAGTTCTCAAATGCACAAAATTTAAAAACTGCAAGAATGAATTTTGACGCAGCAGGCTGGGAAGCAATGTGCAGAATCGTATATCATGAAGTAGGTCAGATGGATTCTGATTTATGGGATAAACCGATTGTTTATGTTTCTGATTGCGTAGTCAACAGATATGTCGCTGCAAAATACGGCGGAAACAATAACTGGAGCGCTGCATATAAGAACTATAGCAATATTCAAAGTATTATTTATAACAGCGGCGGATTTATGTCGTCAGCAGGACTTGCAAACGACGGGGCTATTTACAGCAGAGTACCTTCAAAGGTGAAAACAGCTGTATACGGTGCAGTTTATGATATTGCTGCATATAAGAATATAGCGAATGACGGAAGAGTATATTTCTGGTGTAACAGAAGCTATTATCAGTCAGACAGCAGAATAGCTTATACATTTAAAATTCCTTGGGGATATTTCAATATCTGGACAGCCTACTGGGGATAATTTAACTAAGGAAAAAGCCTTATCGGATCAAATGATCTGATAAGGCTTTTATAATATTATATAAGCATAACAAAACCCGTCATAAGACGGGTTTAGAGCTTGTCGAAAAAGACCTAATTTGATAAAAAGGGGCAGCCCTCTCGTGCAGGGCATGCCCCTCTTGAAAAACAATCCACTGGATTGTTTTGTCAATTCACCCTATGCGGAGCGTCGATGGAAAAGGGATTTCGCTGTCTGCGGACAGCGACAAGGGACTCTGTCCCCTTGACCCCTGCAAGCCTTTAAAAAGGCTTGACCTAAACTTCTAATATTACGCTTTTATAGTTTTTCTACAGACTGAAAACCCATCATAAGACGGGTTTAATCGGAAATTTTATTCTTTTTGAAATCCAAGTGTGATTTCATATTCTGATTCAAGCGAGCATTGTTTATCTGCGTCCTTAACATACTTGTTAACCATTGCGGTGGATTTCGGAACAGCCTGAAGCGTTCCTGCTCCTGCTACACATCCGCCAGGACATCCCATGCCTTCCAAAAGATATCCGTCATATTTTCCTGCCTGTGCAAGCTGAAGAAGCTTACGGCATTCACGAAGTCCCTGTGCGGATGCAACCTTGATTTCTCTGTCAGGATCAAGCTCCTTGATAACGTCTGCAACAGCCTGTGCAACGCCGCCGCTGACAGCAAATCCACGTCCGGCGCCCGTACCTGCATTAAGCTCTACATTTTCTTCATCAGAGATATCTTCAAATTTAACGTCTTTCGCTTCAAACATACCCATTAATTCTTCAAAAGTCAGAACAAAATCAACGTCACTTCTGATTGAGCGTCTGCTTGCTTCAAGCTTTTTAGCTGCGCAAGGTCCGATAAAAGCAATACATGCGTCAGGATTTTCTTTTTTAACCATTCTTGCAGTAAGAACCATCGGAGTCAGCGCCATAGATATGTAAGGAGCAAGCTTAGGAAATAATTTTTTTGCCATTACTGACCATGACGGGCAGCATGATGTAGCCATAAAAGGCTGATGCTCCGGAACCTCTCTCATAAAATCCTTTGCTTCTTCAACTGCACATAAATCAGCTCCGACTGCTACTTCCACAACGCTGTCAAAGCCCAGTTTTTTCATTGCAGCCGTTAATTTTTCAGGTGTTGCTTTAGGACCGAATTGTCCTACAAATGCAGGAGCAACAAGTGCAATAACTTTTTTTCCTTTTTTCATTGCGTGAATCAATTGAAAAATCTGTCCTTTATCAACGATTGCGCCGAACGGGCAGTTTACAAGACACATTCCGCAGGAAACGCATTTATCATAATCAATTTTTGCTTTTCCGTTTTCGTCTGAACCAATAGCGTCCATTCCGCAGGCTTTTGCACAAGGACGTTCCATTTTATTGATAGCATTATATGGGCAAACGCTCTGACATCTTCCGCATTTAATACATTTACTCTGATCAATGACCGATTTTCCGTGAATGATCTCAATAGCTCCCTTAGGACAGACTTCTTTACAGGGATTAGCAAGACATCCCTGACAGCAGTCGGTTACATGATAATGAGTTTCCGGACAGGCATTGCATGCGAAATTAATAATGTTGACCAGCGGAGGATCATAATATTTCTCAGCAATAGCGCTTTCTTCAATTCCGTATGATACCGCTTCATGCTCGTCAATAGGACGCAGTGGAAGACCTATTGCAAGTCTTAGCCTTTCTTCAACGATTGCACGTTCAAGGAAAATAGATTCACGATATACTGCAACTTTTCCGGGTACTATTTTATATGGAAGATCATCTATTCTTGAATAATCTCCGCCTTCATAAGCTAATCTTGCTACTTCAGTGAAAACTTTTCGGCGGATATCAGTAACAGAAGAATAAATACCTCTCATTTTCATTAATTAAACATTCCTTTCCTGTGTTGTTTACTCGATATTTTCCGATATGTATTAATGGAAATAAGAAAATACCAACGTAAAATAAGATAACTTTTTCTTATAATATAATTTTAATATATAAAAATAATTTGTCAAGGATTATATACTAATTTTCATGAGATATTCACATGGGAAATGAGTGCAGAAAAATTTTAGTTTTCTATAATTTTAAGCACATTTATTATTTGTGAAACAGCTTGTCTGAATGAAAGCATTTCATCGTCTGAAATACGTTCAAATTTCTTCAGGAGTTCATCCATAATATTGTTTTTTGTGTTTTCCAAAAAATTCATTGCTTTTTCAGTAAGACTGATATTAATAATCCTTCTGTTTTTTGTATCCTGTTTTCTTTCCACAAAATCCATTTCCACAAGCTGTGCTGCTGCTCTGGTAGCCTGTTCGTTAGATGTGTTGATTTTTTCAGCAAGCTGTGACATGGTAAGAGTCTTGTTTAATGACAATGCAAGCAGTATTATCTGCTGAGTGCGGGTAAGAATGCTGTTTTTTAAATTAAATGTATCAAATACTAATTTTCTGCTTAACGGATACATTTCATATAACATATTAATACATTCAATTCGTTCTTTGCGTTCCATATTCCAAACTCCTATTTATCAGTTAAATTTAATTAAAAAATATATACTTCTAAAATATTATATCACACCTAACATAAATGTCAATAATCTGACAACAGCATAAAAATATATTTATTAACCAGCAAAAACCATTGATTTTTTTGCATAAACGTGGTAAAATATTTATATGTGATTATTAAAAATGAAAGGAATTACATAGAATGGAGATTATCAATAAAAATGATAAAGAACTTCTTGAGGAATATGAGAATTTTGCGAAAACGAGCCGTTACGGTAATTTTATGCAGTCTTTGAAATGGCCCAAGGTTAAGGATAACTGGGGATGGGACGCCGTTATTTCCCGTGATGAAAAAGGAAAAATCAGAGGGACCTGCCTTGTAATCATTAAAAGGATTCCTGTCTTTGGCTGTACATTCCTTTATGCTCCGCACGGCCCTGTTTGTAATTGGAAAGATAAAGAGGTTATGCAGGATTTATTTGAAGGAATAAAAACACTTGCAAAAAAATATAAATGTTATCAGTTTATGTGGGATCCGTGTTTTGAGGAATCTGATACGGAATGTACAGAAATTATAAGGTCAATGGGATTTTCTCATGTTGATAATGCTCCGGAGCTTACAACTATTCAGGCGAGAAATAACTATATGCTCAGAAATATTGAGGGTAAAACTCCTGACGAAGTTATGATGACATTTAAGCCTGACTGGAGAAACAGAATCAGAAAAGCAGGCAGAAAAGGCGTTGTATGTGTTCCCTGCGGTACCGAAGCCCTTGACGACTTTTATCCTATGATGCAGGCAACCGGTATCAGAGACGGTTTTTCAATTCGTTCTAAAGAGTATTTTGTTAAAATGATCGAGGGGCTTGGTGAGGAACACTGCCGTTTGTTTATGTGCTATCTGACTGAAGAGGGTTCAGATAAGAGAATTCCTGTTTCAGGTGCTGTAACAACACAGTATGCAGGAAAAACATGCTATGTATACGGAGCTTCGTCAAATCAGCATAGAAACACTTATCCTAATTATCTTATGCAGTGGACAATGATAAACTGGGCTATTGAAGGCGGCAATTTTATTTATGATTTTCAGGGTATTCCTTTTTATAAAGACGAAAATCATCCTAATTACGGCGTTTATAAATTCAAAAAAGGCTTTAACGGAGAGGTCGTAACTTATGCCGGTGAATTCTTCTATACATTTATGCCTGTGCGTAAAAGGTTAATTGATTTTGCAGAAAAGGTTTATATGAAGCTTCATGATATGAAAACCAAAAAATTAATTAAGAATAGAAATAAGGATATGAAAACCAGCGAATAAGGTTGAATTTTAAGGGAACGGTAAAAAAAGCCGTTCCCATTTTAATTAGTAATGCATTTTTAAGATAATCTTAATAATTTTGTACAAAATGCTATATCAATATGTTTGCATTTTCTTCAAAATTGTTGTATAATTATATAAAGACAGCGCTTATGATATTATTGTGCGCAGTTAATAAAAATAATATATGGGTGGGACGATTTAAATGCTTTATAATTTACTTCCCGGCAACTTGTTTTCGGTAATATTTGCAGGAGGCACATTTTTAATTGCCTTTTTTGCCTTGAAAATGTTTATGAGACTGCTTCCGAAGGATCAGGGAAGACAGTTTGCGGTGAACGGCGCACTCTCTGAAGGAAAACCAAGGGGAGCAGGAATTATATTTATTACTGCCTTTATAATAAGTGCTGTGCTTTTTATTCCTCTTAATTCAGAACATGCTGTTAATTTGATTCTCATATTTGCAGCAATGATGACAGGATATCTGGACGATGCGTCTGAAAAGCCATGGGGTGAACTGAAAAAAGGCTTGCTGGATGCGGTTATATCTTTCGGTATTTCTTTTAATTTTGTAATGAATAACGGTACGGATATATTTTTATTTGACAGAACATTTTCTGTTCCTAAAATTGTATATGTAATTCTGGGTATGATCCTTGTGTGGGCAAGCATCAATGTCACTAATTGCTCTGACGGTGTGGACGGGCTCTGTGCGTCATTGTCTGTGGTAACTATACTTATGTTTAATTGCTTTGGTCAGATGAGAATGTTTAATGTGGCTATGATGTTGACCCTTATTGCTTATCTTTGGTACAATGCTTCTCCAAGTAAGCTTCTGATGGGCGATGCAGGTTCTCGTGCAATAGGCGTCTTTATTGCTTTGACTGCAATGCAGAGCAGACATCCTCTAATGTTTGTTCCTTTGGCTGCTGTCCTGATTATAGACGGCGGTTTGGGACTTATTAAGCTGACGGTAAGAAGAGTGCTAAAAAAGAAAAACTTTATGGATGGACTGAGAACTCCGATTCATGATCATATGAGAAAAAATAAGGGCTGGTCTGACACTCAGGTGGTTATAAGATTTTCAATATTACAGGTCGTTATCGGATATCTGGCAATTCATTTGTTATAGCCTATCTATAGGCGGAAATAACACAGTCATAGTATTTCAGTTGGAAAAACATTACCCATTTGAAGTCTCTTGTTGAAAGATCAGAAACTTGGGTCAGTTATATATAAGGTTTATTAGGAGTACGGATGTGAAAAAAAAGTTCAGTTACTTTTTGAATGTGCTTGTTATTGCTATTATTTCTGTAATAACTATAAAATTGCTTTTTGGTGACAGCGACTTCAAGACAATAATAAAAGATTTCAGAAATGCAGGCAAAGGATGGCTTATATTCGGTTTATTATTGGTTTTATTCTTTGTATGCAGTGAATCGGTGATTATAAAGTATATGCTGAAAATGCAGAAAACTGCCGTACCGCTGTTGCGCTGCATAAAATATTCTTTTATCGGTTTCTTTTTCAGTTATATCACACCATCAGCTTCCGGTGGACAACCGGCACAGATTTTTTATATGAAAAAAGACGGCATTAAAATCGGTAATTCCACATTAATTATGGTCGTGATTGCATTTACCTATAAGCTTGCATTGGTTTTAATCGGGCTTGTTCTCTTTGTTCTGAGATTCTCACAGATGTGTGATTATATAGGCGGCTTAATGTGGCTTGTTATAGTAGGTTTTTTATTAAATATAGTTTATATAATCCTGCTCGGAGCTTTGATTATTAAACCTTTTTGGACAAAAAGAGCAGGAATAAAAATTATTGAATGTCTGTCAAAACTGAAAATAATACGTAATAATGAAAAATATATAAATAAAATTAATCGTATTTGCGATAACTATGTTTTAAGCGCAAATTATGTAAAAGAGAATATTCATTCTGTTGTAAAAATTTTAATCATAACCATTGTCCAGCGTATTTTTCTGTTTGCTGTGACATTTGTTGTGTATAAATCTTACGGATTATACGGAACATCATTTATTGACATTATAGCAGTTCAGGCGATCATAGGAATTGCTGTGGAAATGCTTCCGCTTCCCGGCGCCGCAGGAGTAACTGAAGGCTGTTTTGTAACTATGTTTGAAACCATTTTCGGACTTCAGCTTGTAAAATCTGCTCTTATATTAAGCCGTGGAATGAGTTTTTATTTTCTGCTGATCATCGGCGGATTAGTAACGGTTGCAGCTCACTTTATATCTGTAAAGCGAAATTACAGCGTTGATACAAATGATACAAAAGAATAGTTTAGATTTAAGGAAAGTGAAAAAATGATTGGTTTTTATAATTATTCGGTAATATTGACTTACATAGGACTTGCATCCTCTGTGTTTGGAATTACCCAGATTATTGACGGAAAACAAGGGTATGCTATTCCTTTTTTATGTTTGCTCTTGTCAGGCATATGTGATTTATTTGACGGAAAAATTGCACGTGCGATGAAAAACAGAACAGAACGTGAAAAGGTTTTTGGTATTCAAATAGATTCTCTCTGCGACTTGGTGTGCTTTGGAGTTTTTCCGGCAGTGATTGGATATAGCTATGGATTTAATTATGGTTTGGGACTGGTCGCTTCAGTAATGATAATACTCGGAGCAGTAATAAGACTTGGATATTTCAACGTTATGGAAGAGGAGCGTCAGCGAACCACCACGGAGGTAAGAAAGCAATATCAAGGGCTGCCTGTAACTACAGTTGCAATTATACTTCCATTGCTTTTCCTGGGGCGAGCAAATATACCTCCCCATATATTCCCGTATATCTTTCAAGGCTTTATGATTTTAATATCAATTCTTTTCGTGCTTAAAATTAACGTCAGAAAGCTTTCGGGAAGGGGAATATTGATCCTGTTTACTATGGGTGTAATCATTTTGCTTGGCTATTTAAAAATGCAAAAAATAATTTAAATAGATGCAAATGTGTTGATTTTATATTTTATAAAAACACAATGCCATTGAGTTAAGGAGATAAATTTATGAAATATCGTGACAGACAAGGAAATGAATATGAAAATACTACCGGTCAGGATAAATTCCTTGCTGATGTGTATAGTTCAGACTTCGGAAGAATGCTTATGAAATTCCTTGGAAATCCTGTTTTCTCAAAGGCTGCCCGAATCTTGCTTAACAGCAGAATTTCAGTAAAAGCAATTGGTGCTTTTGCTGATAAAAATAATATAGATCTGTCCGAGTATGAGGATAGGGAATTTGAGTCCTTTAATGACTTTTTCACAAGAAAGATCAAATGCGGTAAAAGATTTTTTTCAAAGGACGAAAGCTTGTTATGTTCGCCTTGCGACGGTAAGGTTTCGGCCTATGAGATCACCAATTCCAGTGTATTTGTAGTTAAAAATTCAGTTTATACTGTAAAATCATTGCTTAGGGACAATAAGCTTGCCGACAGATATAACGGCGGAACGGCTTTGATAATAAGACTTTCTGTGGACGATTACCATAGATACAGCTATCCGTGCAGCGGAATCAAGAGCCGTAACAGAAAGATTAAAGGTATCCTGCATACAGTTAACCCTGTTGTGTCAAAATATTTACCTGTTTATCTTGAAAATTCCCGTGAATATTGTATGATACGCAGTCCTGAATTCGGCGATGTGATCCAAATGGAAGTAGGAGCGCTTTTAGTTGGAAAAATAACTAACGATGTTATAAGTAAGTGCAGAGTTAAAAAGGGTGATGAAAAAGGATTCTTTGAGTTCGGGGGTTCTACTGTTATCTTACTTGTTGAAAAAGATAAGGTCCGGATTTGTAATGACTTTTTTGAAAATACACGTCAGGGTTTTGAAACTATTGTCAAACAAGGCGATGTTTTGGGCGAAAGCTTAATTTGATTTCTCAAGGAGTTCAGATAGATGTATAAGATTACGAATTATGAAGAATTTGATAAAAACAACGCCTATGATGGAAATGATCTGGGCGTTGTTTTTAAGGACGGGAAAACCCAGTTCAGAACATGGTCACCGTTAGCAACAGCTGTATATCTTAATCTTTATACCGATGGCGAAGGAGATAATCTGATTGAAACTCTTCCGCTTGAAAGGAATTTGCATGGAGTATGGTTTGTTGAGCTTTTAAGAAATATCGACGGTGATTTTTATACTTTTACTTATGAGTTTGACTATAAAACAAAATATGAAACTATTGATATATATGCTAAAGCCTGCGGTGTAAATGGAAATAGGGGAGCAGTGCTTGATATGTCAAGGACAAATCCTTACGGGTGGGAAAAGGTCGGAAGACCCAAATGTGCTTCACCATGTGATGCAGTAATTTATGAATGCCATGTAAGAGATTTTTCTGCTGACAGTTCAAGCGGTATACCTTATTGGAATAAGGGAAAATTTCTTGCATTTACTGAAGAGGGAACTAAGTATGAAAATGTAACTACCTGCCTTGACCATTTGAAGGAATTGGGGGTAACTCATGTTCATCTGCTGCCTGTGTTTGACTATGCAACAGTAGATGAGAGTAAACCTCATAAAGCCCAGTATAACTGGGGATATGATCCAAAAAATTATAATTGCCTTGAAGGCTCTTATTCCACAGATCCATCTGACCCCAAAAGACGAATAAATGAATTTAAACAGCTTATTATGACTCTCCATAAGAACGGAATCGGCGTTATAATGGACGTGGTTTATAATCATACCTATTTTACGGAAGAATCAGCATTTCATAAATCTTTTCCCTTTTATTATCACAGACTTAATAAGGAAGGTGAATTCTCAAACGGCTCAGGCTGCGGAAATGAAACCGCTTCTGAGCATCTTATGATGCGCCGTTTTATGATCAATTCATTGAAATATCTTGCGTCGGAATATAAACTGGATGGATTCAGATTTGATTTGATGGGACTTCATGATATCGAAACAGTAAATATGATACGTGATGAGCTTAATAAATTTGACCCAACTCTTTTGATGTACGGCGAGGGCTGGACAGGCGGTGAATCACCGCTTCCGTATGATAAGCTGGCATATAAATTCAATTCATATAGCTTCGGAAGAGTGGGGTTGTTCAATGATAACCTTCGTGATGCTATAAAGGGCGGTACATTCAATGTAAGAGATAAAGGATATGTCAGCGGAAACAGACAATCAGCAGATATATTAAAACGAGGTATCGTTGGCTCTGTGCCCCATTGGCAGCTTAATTCCGCAAACGACGCCTGCTGGGCATTTGAACCCACTCAGGCAATTAATTATTGTGAGGCCCATGATAACAATACCCTGTGGGATAAGCTTGCAATATCCGCCAAGGAAAGATCAAGGGAAGACAGAGTAAAAATGGATAAGCTTGCTGCGGCAATATTATTGCTGTCTCAGGGTGTGCCGTTTATACAGTTAGGACAGGATTTTCTGCGTTCAAAGCCAAGACTGTTGAAAGACGGCGAAACACCTAATGATATCAACATATTCAGCCATGACAGCTATAATGCACCCGATTATACCAATGCCGTTAAGTGGAATGAAAAGGCTGAAAATATTGATGTGTTTGAATATTATAAAGCTCTTATAAGGATAAGAAAGAATAATCCGCTTCTGCGCTTGTCAAGGAAAGAGGATGTGGAGCGCTGTCTGAAATTTCTTGATACAGGCGATGATAATCTGATTGCATATACTTTGACAGATGAAAACAGCTGTATGTTAATTGCGTTTAATCCCTATGACGAGGAAAAATATGTTCAGCTTCCGGCGGGAAGATTTTATATACGACTTAATGAAAAAGGAAAGATGAATAAATTCCCCATAAGCGGCGATTATATCCTTCCGCCGATTTCAGCAGTAGTTCTGAAAAGAATTTCGGATAAATAATGTTATAACTGCGTTTTTAATATAAAAATAGAATAAACGGGATATGGATTCATCGTCTGTATCCCGTTGTTGATTGTGCTTAAAATCCGAATCGTCTGCCTGAATATATTTGATTCACATCTTGTACACCTCTTGAATATATTATCAACAGGAGGTGAAAAATAAATGGCTAATTGTAATTGTAGATGTAATTGTATCGGAGCAAGTATTGTAGTAAGTATAATAATCGGTATTATTGCAGCATTTCTCAGTTTTACTGCAGTAATAACTGTGACACCTGCATTTTTATGGGTAGTTTTAGGCGTTGCATTAGTTTTTCTTGCAATATTATTAATTACCGCCGCACGGTCGTCTGCCGAAGGTGCCCATGGCTGCGTGTGCGCAATTCTCCCGGTAGTACTGGTGGGTGTTTTAGGTGCAGTCCTCACATCATTGGTGCTTTTGGGAATTGCTTTTGCAGGAGCAAGTGTTATCGGTGCAATAATAACAGGCCTTCTGTTGGCATTCTTCTCATTGATTATAACATCTGTTGCATGTCTTGTACTCTGTAAGTTCAGATGCAGAATCTGTGACAGAGCATAATTAATAGTTAAGATTATTAATATAACCTGAGACCGATATTCGGGGATCAATCCTCACCTGAAATCCAAGGACAAAAGCTATCGGTCGAATTTATTGAAAATCCGATCGGCATAGGTGAATCACCTGTGCCGATTGTTTTTGTTAAAGTCTTTATTTTTGTATTTTTGAATAATGAATATCAGAACAACTATGTCAGCGATAGGCTGTAAAGCCTTGAATATAGAATTCAAACATGCTATAATATCTATTGAATATTAAAATATTGATGTTCAGTTATATCTTTTATAAAAACATCGGAGAATTTATCATGAATAAAAAATCTATTGTGCAAAATCCAAAAGCCGTCGCTATATTGGCATTGTTTTGCTGTGCTTTGTGGGGAAGTGCGTTTCCCTGCGTTAAAATTGGTTATCAGCTGTTCAGTATAAGCGGAGCAGGAAGTCAGATCCTGTTTGCCGGATATAGATTCTTTCTTGCCGGAATACTGACCTTTTTTATTTCAAGTCTGATCGAGCGAAGAGTAATAAAAATGAAAAAAAGCTCTGTTCCGTATGTGTTCGGACAGGGAATTCTTCAAACAACAATTCAGTATGTGTTTTTTTATCTCGGACTCGCATACACCACCGGCGCTAAAGCTTCGGTTATAAATGCGTCAAGCGTATTCTTTTCTATTATTGCAGCACATTTTCTTGTGAAAAATGAAAATATATCATTAAGAAAATCATTGGGATGTATAATCGGTTTTCTGGGTGTGATTATTGTAAATCTTACACCTGATGCCATGGAAAGCGGATTTAATTGGATGGGTGAAGGCTTTGTGCTGATTTGTTCCGCTGCCTACGGAATAAGTACAGTTACATTAAAGCTGATGTCAGATAAAGAAGCTCCAACAACCATAACAGCCTATCAGCTGCTTTTTGGAGGAGCAGTCCTGATGCTGATAGGTTTTCTGACAGGAGGAGAAGTAAACGGCTTTACATTAGAATCTTCATTTCTGTTGCTGTATCTTGCCTTTATTTCTGCTGCGGCATTCAGTATATGGACAGTGCTGTTAAAATATAATTCCGTAGGGAAAGTAACGGTTTTCGGCTTCACTATTCCCGTGTTCGGTACATTGCTGTCAGCAAAGATCCTGCATGAAGATATATTTTCATTGAACAGCCTTTTTTCTTTATTCTTGGTCAGTATAGGAATTTGTATTGTTAATACATCACAAAGCCGTATAAAATAAATAAGACCTAAAGTTTAACGCTGATCTGTGCCGTTAAAGCATTAGGTCCTTTTTTAATTTTTTATGATGTGATGCGGTACATATGACGTGTCGTCTATAGCCTTTAAAACATATCCCTCAGCCTGATAGTATTCTATAATTTTAGAAAGCGAGTCAACTGTCGTCTGCTTGTCCCCTGAATCGTGACAAAGCATTACAAGATCAGTTCCACCTGACGCTTCAACAGCATTTTTGTAAAGCTTTCCAACCGGCTGTCTTCCTCCGACAGCGTCACCGTTGGTACAGTTCCAGTCATAGTATTGATATCCTTTTTTGAGTACATCTTTGCTGAGATAAGTCATAATTCCGTCACAGTAGTTTGATGATACGGTGTTTGAGCTTCCTCCCGGAAAACGTATGTAATGCGGTATAAAACCAAGTTCTTTTTTACAAAGCCTTGAGATCTTTTCTAAATCCTTATAATAAGCTTCTGCCGATTTGTATACATTGGAATAATCGTGACTGTATGTATGCATTCCAATGGTGTGACCTCTGTCATAAGCTTCTTTAATGTATTTGGAACAATCCGTTGCAAATCCCGTGACAAAGAAAGTAGCCTTAACATCATACCTGTCCAGAATATCTAAAATCTGAGGCGTAAGCGCCGAAGGACCGTCATCAAAAGTCAGATATAATACCTTTTGTCCCGTCAGCTTAGTGGTACCGATTTTTTCACCTGATTTTATCTGTTTAACATTGTTTTTATCTGCTGAGCTTTGAGAAGCTGATTCCTTTGAGGAGCTGTCAGCATTTAAATGTTCTGACGCTGACGATATTATCGCAGCAGCGTCAATAGCTGAATTTTCTTCAGAATCTGAAGAAGCGTCGTCATTGTATGAATCGTTTGAACTGTTATCGGAGATATCATAAGAGTTTAAGGAAAAATTCATTTGCGCATCAATATGTAAATCCTGAATATTATCTGCGAAAGTATTTTTTTCAATAAACCTAAAAAATAAAATCCCTGAAAAGCACCCTGCAATAACCGTTAATAAAGATAAAAGAGCAGCCTTTTTCATATGTTCACCACTTTTATGCACATAAATACAATATGTTTTATTATTTTATATTATACCACATAAAAACAATAATTTAAACAAATTCCTCTGAACTTTTTGTTAATGCTGCTGACTGAAAATAAATTTAAATACAGAATGTTATGTTAAGTGGATTATAAATAAAAAAGCTCTCCGCCTGAACGGAGAGCAATCTTTTATTAAATATTTTTTGCCGCTTTTAAAGCTTCTGTAAGCTGTGCAGGACAGGAAGTCCCTCTTCCGTTACAGTCAACATTATGAAGCTTTTCAATAACATCGTCGGCATTCATTCCCTGAACAAGTCTTGAAATACCACTGGTGTTTCCGTTGCAGCCTCCAATAAATTTAACGCTTTGAATAATATTGTCATCGTTGATTTCGACAATTATTTCCCTTGAGCATACGCCACGAGGCTTAAAGTTAACTTTTTTCATTATTTTCCTCCAATGTATATCATTAAAATTATAGCTTTATAAGAGATTTGCTTGACTTCTGAGCATTAGCATTGATCTTTCTGCAAAGCTTGTCAAGATTTTCTTCATTTGTGATTTGACTGCCTATGTGTGTGATTGTCGAGTTATAAAGTCCGTGAAAATCAGAACCTCCGGTAATAATAAGATCGTTCTTTTCAGCTAAAGCGATAAGCTCAGATTTCTGTTCTTCATTATTGGAGTAGTGATTGACCTCAATACCGTCAATTTTTCCTGATTCAATAAGTTCTTTTAAAAGATCAATGTTGTTATATAAAAAAGGATGCGCCATAACAGCAATGCCTTTAGCAGAGTGTATTAAATCAAGTACAAAGTTTACATCAGGATATTCCCTTGTAACAAGACATTTGCCGTCAGGATAACCAAAAAGCTCATTGTTTATATCGCCGTATAATTCCGTGGCATAACCATAGTTGACTAATGCTCTCATAATATGCTGCTTGTAAATACTTTTTGATCCTTTTGTATATAACCTTACAGCGTCGGAAGGAATCGGATATATCTCCATGACCTTTTCAATCATGTCTTTGGCACACTCTTTGCGGATTTCACATGATTTTAAACAAAGTCCTTCCAGTCTGTCAGGTTTCTGAGGAGCATAGCAAAGAATATGTACTTTAGCGTTTCTTTTTTTGTCCCAAGCTGAAAGTTCAACTGCCGGAATTATCTTAACTCCATATCTCTCGCCTAAAATCTGTGCCCTGTTTGAAGAAGATAAAGTATCATGGTCGGTTATAGCAAGAAAATCAAGATTCATTCTTTTTGCCTGTAAAATGACCTCTTCAATTCCCAAAGAACCATCTGATAAGGTCGTATGACAGTGTAAATCACCAATCATTATGTTCCCTCCAAGAAATTATTAAACACATAAATTATATCATATTTTATAGCTGCTTGCAAGCTAAATTAATTATTTACCACATTTTAATTATGTTAATACTAAAATATTGGATGAAGACACAAATTATTTGTAGAAAAATAGTGCATTTTGACGAAAACTATTTAAAGTACCTGTCAGCAAACCAAATGTTTTCCACCTGAAAAACCCTGTCGTTGAGATATTCCAAGCAACCGGCAGGTGAAGTGAACTTAAAAGACAGCTTGTAAGAATAAAGAGCCTGTGTTTTAATGCCAAATGTTCGGTTTATATTGTTGATCCCGTATTTTCCGTCACCCAATAGAGGATATCCTTCATAAGCCATGTGCGCACGGATCTGATGAGTTCTTCCGGTTATAAGGTTTACGTCTAAAAGCGCTAAATTATCGTTTTTGTTTACTTTAATCACAGTGTATTCTGTAATCATAGTTTTGTTATAAGGTGTCTTGTTTGCAGAAATCTTAACCGTTTTGGTTTGTTCGTTTCTTTCGTGATATGCAGTGAGAATATCATGAGCTTTATCAGGAATACCAATTGTTACGCAAAGATAATTTTTGTGAATTTCCCTGTCTTTTATTTTTTGATTAAGAATTCTTAAACTTTCGGAGTTCTTAGCGCAGACAACAATACCGCCTGTGTTTCTGTCAATTCTGTTGCAAAGTGCAGGTGCAAAAGTGTTTTCCTTTTCAGGATCAAATTCTCCTTTGCTGAATAAATAATGATGGATCCTGTTGATAAGAGTGTCAGCAGTTCCGCTTTCATCTTCGTGTACAACAAGTCCGCATTTTTTATCAACCAGCATAATGTTGTCATCTTCGTAAACAATATTAAGTGCACAGGGCGCTTTCATAAACTGCGGAGTAATTTTATTTGAGTTATCAAAGAATTCATCGTTGATGTATAGCTGAACAATATCACCCTGCGAAATCCGAGTGGATATTTCACACCGCTTGCCGTTCAGCTTAATGCGCTTAAGCCTTAAATATTTGTACATTAAATTTTTGGGAAGCAAAGGAACAGCTTTAGTTAAAAATTTATCCATTCGCTGCCCTGAGTCATTTCGGTTTATAATAAATTCTTTCATATTTAAGGGAATTCTCCTTTACTTTCTTACAGATTTTAATTTCAGAAGCTGTAATGTTCAATTGTTCAATAATGGCTTGCTCGTCATTTAATAACGTGGCAAGGGTTGGATTTTGTCAACCTGTAATCAGTGGGGGATTTTAGCCCCTGCTGATTATAAAATGTTCCCCCACCTTGGAGTTGGGAAATATCTTGCCTAAGTTATATTATCATATATTTGTGAATTTTGCACTTTACAAATATAAAAAATTAGTGTATAATAAAATCAAACGTTAGTTCTTTTTTGCTTTGGAGGCTCTATGGATAGATTTAAATTAGTATCAGATTATAAACTTGCCGGTGATCAGCCACAGGCGGTTGATAAGCTTGTGCAAGGTATAAATAACGGAATGAAAGAACAGACCTTGCTGGGCGTTACCGGATCGGGAAAAACCTTTACAATGGCAAATGTAATTGAAAGAGTAAACCGTCCAACCTTGGTTCTTGCTCATAATAAAATTCTTGCAGCACAGCTGTGCTCAGAGTTTAAGGAGTTTTTTCCGGAAAATGCAGTAGAGTATTTTGTTTCTTATTATGATTATTACCAGCCTGAAGCATATGTTCCCAGTAAGGATGTGTATATTGAAAAGGATTCTTCAGTTAACGATGAAATAGATAAGCTGCGTCATTCGGCAACAACAGCTATTGCTGAAAGACGGGACGTAATCATAGTTGCGTCAGTATCCTGTATTTATTCTCTCGGTGATCCTGAAGAATATAAGTCAATGGTTGTTTCCATAAGAAAAGGAATGGAAAAATCACGGGAACAGTTGGTAGCACAGCTTGTAGGAATTCAGTATGAGCGCAACGATATAAATTTTGTGAGAAATAAATTTCGTGTCCGTGGAGATGTGGTTGAAATTTATCCTGCAAATTCAACTGATACAGCTTTGCGTGTGGAGTTTTTCGGAGATGAAATAGACAGGATCTCGGAAATTAATGTTGTAACAGGCGAGGTGTTGAGATTTTTAAATCATGCAGCAGTTTTCCCGGCAAGCCATTATATAGTAGGCAGGGAAAAAATGCGTGACGCAATCGAGGAAATAAAAGAAGAGCTTGACGAGAGAATTGCATATTTCAAAGAGCACGATATGCTGATTGAAGCTCAGCGTATTGCCCAGCGTACCAATTATGATATGGAAATGCTGGAGGAGGTCGGATTTTGTTCGGGTATAGAGAATTATTCACGAGTGCTTGCAAGACGTCCGAAAGGCGCAGTGCCATATACATTGCTTGACCATCTGCCCGAGGACTTTTTGCTTATGGTGGATGAATCGCATGTTTCATTGCCTCAGGTGAGAGGTATGTATGCAGGGGACAGAGCCAGAAAGCAAACCCTGATAGACTATGGATTCCGTCTTCCGTCAGCACTTGATAACCGACCGCTTCAGTTTGACGAATTCTATAAGCACATAAATCAGGCTGTGTTCGTTTCAGCCACACCCGGACCGATAGAAAAGGAAAAATCACAGCAGATCGTCGAACAGCTTATCCGTCCGACGGGATTGCTTGATCCCGAAATTTCAGTAAGACCGACACAGGGTCAAATTGAGGACCTGCTGTCGGAAATCAATATAAGAATTGAAAAGAAAGAGCGTGTGCTTGTTACCACCCTTACTAAAAAAATGGCGGAGGATCTGACAACATATCTGAAAAGCTTCGGCGTTGCAGTCAGATATATGCACCATGATATCGATACTATTGAACGTATGGAAATTATCCGTGATTTGCGACTTGGCGAGTTTGACGTGCTTGTGGGCATAAACCTGCTGAGAGAGGGTCTTGACCTGCCTGAAGTGTCGCTTGTCGCTATTCTTGATGCGGATAAAGAGGGATTCCTGCGTTCTGAAAGCTCATTGATCCAGACAATAGGACGTGCCGCAAGAAATTCCGAGGGCAAGGTCATAATGTATGCTGATACGGTCACACGTTCAATGGAATTGGCTATAACAGAAACAGAACGAAGACGTGCTTTGCAGATGAAGTTTAATGAGGAGCACGGAATCATACCAAAAACTATCAAGAAGGATATCCGTGACGTTATTGAGATTTCCACAAAGGAAGAGGTGGAGTATTCCGCAAGACAGAAAGCAAAGCTGTCTAAGCGTGAAACGGAAGCGCTTATTGATAAGCTTACAAAGCAGATGAAGGAAGCAGCTAAAATGCTTGAGTTTGAGCATGCAGCATTTCTGCGTGATAAAATAGCGGAGTTAAGAGGAGAGTCTTAGCACAGACAGTGTGATTTGCGTCATCGTTAAGTGTGCAAGCATCCACTCGTTTGTAAAGCTGATTAATTTGTATCCGCAGATAAAGTCTGAGATAATAGAGAAGAGGAAAAATGAACGGCAAAACAGAATTTCATGAATTCAATCATACTGATAATCTCAAATATGCTGTGATTATGGCAACATATAAAGATAAGTATGTTTTTGTTAGACATAAGGAACGTGACACCCTTGAAATTCCTGGTGGTCATCACGAAGATGGGGAAACGATTCTTGAAACAGCAAAGCGTGAGCTTTATGAGGAAACAGGTGCAGTTGAATTTGATATTGCTCCTATATGCATCTATTCGGTTGACGATTTTGGCATGTTGTTTTATGCCAACATAAAAAATTTCGGAGAGATGCCCGAATCTGAAATAGCGGAAGTTAAATTGCTTGATGGTCTGCCTGATAATTGGACATATCCGAATATCCAACCGCTTTTAGTAAAAAAAGCGCAGAGTTATTTAAAGGAGAAAGCAATTTTATGATTAATAAATATGTTGACAGCGGAAAACCGTTTGACTGGGGAAAAACATCAGGCGATTATGCAAAATACAGAGATATTTACCCAAAGGAAATGTATGATAAAATTTTGTCATACGGACTTTGTCTGAAAGGGCAGAAGGTACTTGATTTAGGCACCGGTACGGGAGTTATTCCCAGAAATATGTATAAATACGGAGCCGAGTTTGTGGGAGCAGATATTTCAGAAAATCAGATTGAACAGGCAAAGCTGCTCTCTGTTCAGCAGAATATGAATATTGAGTATCATAGTTTACCTGTTGAGGAACTTGATTTTCCTGAAAATACGTTTGATGTTGTGACAGCGTTTACTTGTTTTTTCTATTTTGATCACGAAACACTGATAAAAATAATAAGGAAAATACTTAAACCTAACGGTCATTTGCTGATTGGTTACCTGGCTTGGCTGCCTTTTGAGGATAAGATTGCGGGGGAGAGTGAAAAACTTATACTTAAATACAATCCCAACTGGACAGGCTGCGGTGAAACACGAAGACCTGTCGATATTCCTCCGATATACAGTAAATTTTTTAATATAGTGCATAACGATTATTTTGACGTGAAAATTTCTTTCACTAAAGAAAGCTGGAACGGAAGAATGAAAGCTTGCAGGGGAGTAGGAGCTTCACTTTCCTCCAAAGAAATTTCTGAATTTGAAAAAGAGCATTTAAAAATGCTTAATGAATTAAAAAGCAATCAATTTAATATTTTGCACAATGCCGCACTGCTGGATTTAAAGTTAAAGGAGAAATAAAAATGCAAAGTAATGAAATTGTAATAAAAGGTGCAAGAGAACATAATTTAAAAAGTGTAGATTTAACTCTTCCGAGAGATAAGCTTATCGTGTTTACCGGACTTTCAGGTTCGGGTAAATCGTCATTAGCGTTTGATACAATATTTGCCGACGGACAGAGAAGATATATGGAATCACTTTCATCATATGCGAGACAGTTTTTGGGACAGATGGAAAAGCCGGACGTGGATTCAATTACAGGTCTTTCTCCCGCCATCTCCATCGACCAGAAAACTACATCCAAAAATCCACGTTCAACTGTGGGAACCGTGACTGAAATATATGACTATCTTCGTTTGCTTTATGCAAGAATAGGTGTTCCTCATTGCCCGGTTTGCGGAAAAGAAATACGTCAGCAGACTATTGACGAAGTCGTTGATAAAATTATGGAGCTGGATCAGGGCACAAGAATTCAGCTTTTAGCACCGATCGTAAGAGGGCGTAAAGGCGAATACAGAAAAGAACTGGATCAGGCAAGAAAATCAGGATATGTCCGTGTCAGGATCGATGGGATCATCTATGATTTATCAGAGGAAATCAAGCTTGAAAAAAATAAAAAGCATACTATTGAAATCGTAGTGGACAGACTTGCGATAAAGCCTGATATAAAGTCCAGATTAACGGACAGTATTGAAATTGTATCTTCTCTTACGGGAGGTCTGATTACCGTTGACGTAATCGACGGTGAGGAACTGCATTTCTCACAGAATTATTCATGTCCCGAGCATAATATTTCTATCGAAGAGCTAACTCCGAGAATGTTTTCCTTTAATAATCCTTTCGGAGCTTGTGAAAAATGTACGGGCCTTGGGGTTTTTAAGAAGGTAGACCCAAAGCTGATAATTCCCAATAAAGAGCTTTCAATCCGTCAGGGAGCGATTAAAGCCAGCGGCTGGAACAGTCTTGATGACAGTTCTATTGCTATGATGTATTTTAATGCTATTTCCGAGACTTACGGTATTTCACTGGACGAGCCTGTCAAAAATCTTGATCCTGACGCTGTTGATATTTTTCTTTACGGAACACAGGGACAAAAGCTGAAGCTTACAAGGGATACCGGTATCTATAAGGCTCAGTATGACGCTGAATTCGAGGGCGTTATCAATAATCTTGAACGAAGATATAAGGAATCCTCCAGCGATTATTCAAAAGCAGATATTGAAAGCTGTATGAGCGATGAAAAATGTCCTTCATGTAAGGGTGAACGTCTGAAAAAGGAAAGCCTTTCAGTCACAGTCGGCGGACTGAACATAAGCGAGCTTACGCATTTGTCCGTAACGGACGCTTTGAATTTCTTTGATAAACTGGAGCTGACAAACCGTGAAAAGCTTATCGGTGAGCGAATTATAAAAGAAATTAAAGAACGTCTTGGATTTTTGCAGAGTGTCGGTCTTGAATATCTGACATTATCACGTTCAAGCGGTACTCTTTCGGGCGGAGAAAGCCAGAGAATAAGGCTTGCTACACAAATCGGTTCATCACTTATGGGAGTGCTTTATATTCTTGACGAGCCGTCTATCGGTCTGCATCAGAGGGATAATGATAAGCTTATTGCAACGCTGAAAAGACTGCGTGACTTGGGTAATACGCTTATTGTTGTGGAGCATGACGAGGACACGATGAACAGTGCTGATTATATAGTCGATGTAGGACCGGGAGCAGGCGTTCACGGCGGAGAAATCGTATGTTCAGGTACTATTGACGAGATAAAATCATGCCAAGATTCAATTACAGGACAATATCTCAGCGGTCAAAGGAAAATAGAAATACCTGAAAAAAGGCGCAAAGGCAACGGTGAATATCTGACAATTGTCGGAGCAAAACAGAATAATCTGAAAAACATTACCGTAAGAATTCCTTTGGGTACTTTTACTTGCGTAACAGGAGTTTCGGGAAGCGGAAAATCATCGCTTGTCAATGAGATCATATACAAGGATCTGGCAGGAAAGCTGAACAGGGCGAGAATACGTTCAGGTGATTTCAAGGAAATCAAGGGAATTGAGCATCTTGACAAAGTAATTGATATCGACCAGTCGCCTATCGGAAGAACGCCGAGGTCCAATCCTGCGACATATACCGGAGTTTTTACAGATATCCGTGATCTTTTTGCTTCTACCAATGATGCAAAAATGAAAGGATATAACTCCGGAAGATTTTCTTTTAATGTTCGTGGCGGACGATGTGAAGCCTGTGAGGGTGATGGCATTCTCAAAATTGAAATGCACTTTTTACCTGATGTATATGTACCATGCGAGGTTTGCAAGGGAAGAAGATATAACCGTGAAACGCTCGAAGTTAAATATAAGGGCAAATCAATTTATGATGTGCTGGAAATGACGGTTGAAGAGGGTGTTGAATTCTTCAGCAATATTCCCAAGATAAGAAGAAAGCTTGAAACCTTATATGAGGTTGGGCTGGGATATATTAAAATCGGTCAGCCTGCTACTACACTTTCAGGCGGTGAGGCTCAGAGAGTCAAGCTTGCTACAGAGCTTTCAAAGCGTTCAACAGGGCGTACTATCTATATTCTTGATGAGCCGACGACCGGACTTCATACTGCTGATGTACACAAGCTTATTGACGTTTTGCAGAAACTGGCAGACGGCGGTAACACCGTTCTTGTAATCGAGCATAATCTTGATGTAATCAAGACTGCTGATTATATCATTGATCTCGGTCCTGAGGGCGGACAGCGGGGCGGAGAGATAGTTGTTTGCGGAACACCTGAAGAGGTTGTAAAATGTGAAAAGTCATATACGGGTAAATATCTGAAAAAGATGCTGACTTAGTACTGTAAGTATAAGGATTTGTATAATTCAAATTTGCACATTTACGGCTGTCTTAGCGCAGACGGCGCTTGTCACGATATGAATTTGATGAAGAAAATAGCTTTGACCCCGCTATGGTAAATTTGCAAAAATGGTAAATTACTATGCTTGGTCGGTCTTAGCGCATACAGCGCTTGTCACGATATGAATTTGATGAAGAAAATAGCTTTGACCCCGCTATGGTAAATTTGCAAAAATGGTAAATTACTATGCTTGGTCGGTCTTAGCGCATACAGCGCTTGTCACGATATGAATTTGATGAAGAAAATAGCTTTGACCCCGCTATGGTAGGTTTGCAAAAATGGTAAATTACTATGCTCGGTCGGTCTTAGCGCAGACGGCACTTGTCACGATATATGTTTGATAAAGAGAATAATTCTGCCCCCGCTATAGTGAGTTTAAAAAAATTGGAATGCTGAGTTGCTCCAAAAATGTCTGTCCATTTACCGTAAATCCTGTCAGTTAAATTTTACAGATGTAATGCAATTTTTCAGCATATATGCGTTTAAAGCAAACATGGTTAGTTTTTTTGCAAACCTACCGCAGCGGGGTCAAAGCTTTAGATATCACAAACTGATAACGTGAGTTGGCCCGTGCGGCCGAGCACCCCCCTCTACTAATAGGCTTATTTCGGCATTTTTTGCACGCAAACGTGCAACTTTGAATGAAATATGTCTTAGTTAAAACAAAATTTGTATTATTGCACAAAAACAGCTATACATTTCTATGCGAAGTGTATAGCTGTTTATTTTTTTTCATATTTCAGAACATCTTCAACTTGACAGTCAAGCACGAAACAAATTTCATCAAGTGTTTTGGTGCTTATCGCTTTTCCATGCTTTATTCGGTGGATCGTATTTGCTGAGAAACCTTGTTTATAAATCAGGTAATATTCAGTAAGTCCTTTTTTTGCTAAGGTTTCATAAAAAGGTCGGTAACTAATCATAGAAATCCCCCCAACAATTATCTTTATATCATTATATTATATTTAATCTATTGACAATGCTCAATTTATTGAGTATAATAATTTTATAGTTAATATATTGAGTATATCTGATGGAAAGGTGATATTATGGAGACAGAAAAAAGAGACAATCAAAAAAATTAAAAATTTACGCAATAATTGCTACAACTATTATTTTGTTAATTTTAGCGGCATTTATTCTTGTTTTTCATCATGCTGGATATGATGAGAAATTATTTGTTAAGCTTGGTTTTAAGGAACAAACATCAAAAATTAATGAGGCTGTTCTTTCATGGGAGCGCTGCTTAGAAAAATTGGAGTATGATGCAGATGTTGTTTTCTTTGGTGATTCAATAACATGTTTAGGCGATTTTCAAAAGTATTTTCCGAATATAAAAATATGCAACTTAGGACATGGAGGTGATTCGTTGTCAGGAATGATTAACAGAATATCAATGATCCAGTCTGTAAATCCTGAAAAGGTGTATTTGCTTGGAGGAATAAACGGATTGACAGATTTAAACTTAGACAATTGTGTTTCAAAATATGCACAGCTTCTTGATTTGTTAGAAGAATCTCTTCCTGACACCGAAATTTACATACAAAGCGTTCTTCCTATTTCATCTGCAAAAGAACTGTCTATATGTCATAACAGCACTATTACCGATTTAACGCTGAAATAAAGGAATTAGCTGAAACTCATGAATTGGAATATATAGATCTTTATTCACTTTATGAGCTCAACGGAGAAATGAATTCTCAACTGACGCTGGATGGAGTTCATATTAAACCTGATGCATATGATTTATGGGCTGAGAAAATAAGCAAATATATAATAACTTAAAATTTTAAGCCTCAAGTTTATAAGCTTGTGAAAATATCTGATTTAAGCTTATTTAAATGAAATATTAACATAACGAAAAAATTAAGTAAATTATAGTATCTTTTCTGTACAATCGGTTTTATTTATGATAGAATATTTTAATGTCGAAATAAAGATAAAATACAGGAGGAAGATTTATGTTAAAGAAATTATTTGCAGGTGTAATGGCTTTTGCAATGGTTTTGGGTGGTTCTGTTTTATCGGAAACAACCTTATTTGAAAACAGTGATGTTATTTCTGTTACAGCTAATGCGGAAACTATGGGGGATTTTACTTACAAGGTTCTTGATAATGGGACTGTAAGCATTACTAAATATGCAGGAACTGACGAAGCAGTTATAATCCCGTCGATAATTGACGGAAAAAGCGTTTCGTGTTTAGGCCCTTTTTCTTTCAAGCAATGCAGCAATATTAATGATATAACAATACCTGACAGTGTAACTTTTATTGATTATTTTGCTTTTGAAGGCTGTACGGGGCTGACTGAAATAGTGATTCCGGACAGTGTTACTCAAATGAGCGACAATGTATTTAACCGATGCTCAAATTTGGAAACTGTTACTTTGTCAAAAAATCTGACATACATAAAGGATCAGACTTTTTATAATTGCACAAGCTTAAAAAATATAGTAATTCATGATAATATTGAAACAATATGCTATGGAGCATTTCAAGGCTGCAAAAGTCTGAGCAGTTTAAATATACCTGACAGCGTTACGAAAATTGAAAGAACTGCATTTCAGAATTGCAGCAGTCTCAGCAGTTTGACCATACCTGAAAGTGTTGTTGATATCGGACGAAATGCATTTTCAAGATGTCCGAATTTAACTATAAAATGCGAACCGGGTTCATATGCTGAACAGTATGCGAAGGATAATAATCTTAATTGTCAAAGCGGCGCTGTATCACAGCTTGAGGGATCTGTTTATTATCAAAAGAAGCTTGATAATTCAGCGGTCCGTTTTATTGCGGAGATTTCTTTGAATGACATTCAGAATGCTAAATCCGGCAATATCAGAATAACGGCTAATACGGAAGAATTTAATATGGGAGTAAGGAATGCTTATCATTCAATTATTGCAAACGGCAAAAAAATTGAAGCGAAAGAGGGAAAATGCTTTATCCTTACACCGGCTATTGAAATCAATGACATCGGAGATGAAATTTCAGCAGAATTTTCGGTTGATAATTTAGACGGACAAATCAGCAGAAAAATTACAATTCAATAATCAGAAAACTAAAGAACCTCAGATTCGGGGTTCTTTTTATATTGACATATTTCGACAAATGATGTATAATAAAAAAACGAACGAAGCACAAATAGGATACAAAAAGCATCTTGTTAAGGAGAAAAATTATGAAAATAAGAAAAACGGGGTTAGCATTATTAGTTTTAACAATAATTGCGAATGTACTTGCTGTTAATGACAAGGCTTTAACAAATCTTTCTAACAATGAAACCATTACTGCAAATGCATTAGGTTCTCAAGGTCCGTGTATAAAATCCGGCGATTACAGATATGTTATCCTTGATGACGGAACGGCAGAGATTACTATTTACAATGGAAAAGAAGAAAATCTTACTATCCCAAGTGAAATTGACGGGAGAAAAGTTGTTAGTTTTGATGCCTGGTTAGGCATGCCTTTACAACCAGGTGATTACCCGGGAGGATGTTTGGTTGCGCCATTTGGACTTTGTGTCAATCTTAAAACAGTAACTATTCCTGATACTGTTTATAATATTGGTAACAGTGCTTTTGAGCTTTGCTATAACTTAGAGAGCGTTGTTATACCTAGATCCATGAAAAATATCGGATCATATGTATTTGACGGATGTGATAAGCTTTCAGATATTTATTACAGCGGAACCGAAGAGGAATGGAACAATATTTCAATTGATAATGATAACTATGAACTGAAAAAAGCAACAATTCATTATAATCATGCTGCTGTAAAAGAAGTTAACGGATCGGTTTATTATCAGGTAAAGAATAACAGTTCTATGTTAAGGTTTATAGCAGAGGTCGATATTGATGATATTAAAGATTCAGATTACAGTAATATTATGATCAATGTGAACGGTGAGAAATGCAATCTAAAAACAAGAAGGGCATATTATTCAATTATTTCCAACGGTAAAAAAATCGCTGCGCCGGAAGGTAAATGTTATGTGATTTCTCCTATAATTGAAACAAGCGATGACGGAGGAGATATAATTACAGTTGAATATACGTTTGATGGTTATGCCGGATGTATTAACAGAGAAATAACAATATAGCGTTCAATAGTCTTAACAGGCGGCCTCAGGCCGCCTTTGTTTTACATGAAATTTAAGGGACTTAGTTTAAATTTATATTTTACCGTTGCAAAAACCGTCGGATTGTGTTATACTATTCTCAATTATTTTTGAAAAGGGAAATAGCAATGGATTATAAAATTGATTGTAAGCACTGGGGAAGATTTTTCTCCGTTCCATGCAGTGTTGTGGACGATTATATATTAGTAAGCGACGGCGATTTTGTCAAAGTATTGCTTTGCATTTTATGCAGTAATACTAATCTGATTTCAACCGGCGATCTTGCAAGGCAATCAGGAGTTTCAGAGGAAAGAGCTGAGGACGCTGTTATTCACTGGACTAATCTTGGGGTTATTTCAGCGGAAACTGTTGATGGCAAATCGGCGGCTGTTAAGCCTTGGATTGAATCTGTAAAAAAGTCGGAAGCTTCATATTTAAAATCCGGAGAGGTAAATGGTGTAAAGAATGCTGCTGACGCAAAAACAAGGGTTAAATACAGCACTCGGGAGATTGCGGAAAAAATTGATTCAAGTGATGAGCTTAAGGCTTTATTTGACGATATTCAGCGTGTGCTTAAGCGTATAATTAACGGTACGGAAATGGCGGCAATTCTGAATTTATATGAATATTATGATTATTCAGCCGCATCGATTCTTATGATAGCTGAATATTGTATGAGTCTTGGAAAAGGGAAAATGGCTTATATAGAAACGGTTGCAAAGGATTGGTTCGCTCAGGGAATTTGCAGTTATGCCGAGGTAGAAGCGGAGATTATTCGTCAGAGCGCTCAGCATACTTTTGAAACAAAGGTTATAAGGGCATTCGGGATTGAAAATAAAATTACGAATAGGCAGAGGGAATTTATTCAGAATTGGCGGAATATGGGATTCTCGGTTGAAATGCTTGAAATCGCATATGAAAAATGCATGAATGCAACTAATAAACTGAACTTTGGTTACATAAACAAAATTCTTGAAACATGGTCGGGTAAGAATATAAAAACCCCTGCTCAGGTCGATGAAGACGATTCAGCTTTCACTAAAAAGATTAATGCTGACAGACGGGATAATAAAGATACTTCTTATGATTTAAGCGAATGGGAGCAGTATGCTATGAATTTTAATCCTGTCAAAAGCGGAGAGGAGAACTAATGATGAAATACAGTGAGGCTGTTTTTGAAAAAACGGCAGCGGTTCTTGAGGAACGCCGCAGGAAAGCGGAAAATGAACAGCAGCAGCGTTTACTTGAAATTTCAACAGTCGCTCCTGAAGTCGGAATTTTGCAGAGAAATCTGAGAAACACAGGACTGGAGCTTGTAAAGCTTATAATGCAGGGCGGGGAAGACACAAAACATCTTATAGAAAGTATTAAGGAAAAGAATTTATCCACTCAGCAGACTATTGAAGAGCTTCTTGAAGCGATAAAAGGCGACAGGCATTATCTTGATGCGCATTATTACTGTGAAAAATGCAATGACAGGGGATTTTCAGAGGGAAGACGATGTTCATGCATGGAAGAGCTGTTAAAACGATTTACAGTTGAAGAACTGAATAAGAACTGTCTTATTGAGCTTCATGATTTCTTTGAATTTTCTTTGGATTATTATGATAAGTCATCTGACGGCAGTTTTTCGCCGTATGAAAAAATGCGTCAGAATTTAGAGTTCTGCAAAGACTATGCCGAAAACTTCAGTTTAAAAAGTCCGTCTTTATTTTTCTTTGGAAAAACCGGGCTTGGAAAGACGTTTTTATCATCCTGTATAGCAAAAAGTATGCTGGAAAGAAACGTAAATGTTGCTTTTGGTTCACTCATTGATTTTCTTAGAAAAATTGAAAATGAGCACTTTGGAAAAGAAGACGGAAACACACTTGATATACTTATAAGCGCCGATATAGTTATTCTTGATGATTTGGGTTCTGAATTTCAGACTTCTTTTACAGAATCAGTTTTATATGATATTATAAACAGCAGAATTAATTTAAGCAAACCAATAATTATTTCCACAAATTTATCTCACAGTGAGCTTGACAGAAAATACAATGAAAGAATTGTTTCACGTCTGACAGGCTGTTTTGTACCGCTGAGTTTTGTTGGAAAAGACATAAGACACATAAAAATGATGAATAGCATGAAATAGTTATAAAGCCAGTCAATTGTTTGACTGGCTTTATTTTCAATTATAATTTAATATTAGGATATTGTTATATTTTTATTTATTTCGACTAAAAATTTATCTGTTAAATTAAACAGTTTTTTTAAAAAAAATTATGCAAACTCACGAAAATATTTTTTAAAAGATTTAATGATTTTGTCTTGATTGACAAAAAGAATTATAAAGTGTATACTATATAACGTGGTGATATGTACTATTATGTCGGTTATTGTCACAAAAGTCCAAAGTTTTGTTCAAGGCAAGAATTTTGGGGATTAAAAAAGAAAGGACTTGTTTCTATGAGAGCTAAAAAAATGTCAAGCAGATTTTTAGGCATGTTCATGGCACTTGCTATGCTGGTAGGTATACTGCCGATAGAATCTGTAATTGACGTATCTGCTGCATCAAGCGGATTCCATGTTAGCGGAACACAGATTTTGGACGCTAACAATATGCCTTTTGTTATGCGTGGTGTTAACATCGGACACGCATGGCTTAAGGATCAATATGATACGAAGGTATCAATTGAATCAGCAGCTAAGCTTGGCTGTAACACGCTGAGAATCGCTCTGTCAGACGGTAACGGCCGTGCTGATATGACTGAGAAGTGGGAAAGAACTACCGCTCAGGAAGTTCAGGAGATCATTGATTTATGTAAAGCAAACAAAGTTGTTGCTGTACTTGAAATTCAGGATCCCACCGGTTCAAACGATACGTGGAGATTAGACAGTGCAGTTAATCTTTGGGTTGAGTTTAAGGACATTCTCAATGCAAATAAGGATTATGTAATTTTAAATATCGCTAATGAGTGGTATGGAAGCTGGGGTACAGACGGCTGGGCAGACGGTTACAAGAGCGCTGTTAAGACTCTTCGTGACGCAGGCATTGAAAATATGCTTATGGTTGACGCTGCCGGATGGGGACAGTATCCGCAGTCAATCAATGAAAAAGCCTGGGAGGTTGCAGGCGCAGACGAATTGAAAAATACTGTTTTCTCAATTCATATGTATGAATATGCAGGCGGCAGCTCACAGACTGTTAAGGATAATATCTGGAATGCACTTCAGACAGGATATCCTGTAGTTATCGGTGAGTTCGGCTTTAAACACAGCAACGGTGATGTAGACGAAGCTACTATCATGAGCTATTGCCGTGAAATGAATGTCGGCTATATGGGCTGGTCATGGATCGGTAACGGCGGCGGAGTTGAATATCTTGATATTGCTAAAGTAAATGACGGCTCACAGCTTTCAAGCGACTGGGGCGAAATACTTTTCAACAGTGAAAACGGTATCAAGGCTACATCAACTTTATGTTCTGTATATACCGGAATCATTGATGAAAGCCAGGTAGTGCCTGACGATTCTAAGACAGAAGCTTTGCCGGGAGACACACAGACAGTTATGGCTATTAACGGTGGCAACATTGACGCTGTTAAGATTTCCGGCAACGATGGTTATAAAGACGGTGACTTCCTCAATGGCGGAGACGGAGGTTCAATTGCATATGGTATTCCTTTCACTGTAGATGATACAAGTGATAATGCTACATATAAAATTGAAATCTATGCACAGGGACAGGGTTCACCTAAGGTAGCTGTTTGGAACGGTTCAAAATCCGAAGTAGCATCTGCTTCAATTACAAACAGCAACTGGAGCGCATTAAAGAGCACTCCGACAACAATTACATTGAAGGGTTCAGAGCTTTCAAGCGGAACTAACTATGCGGGTGTTTCTGCAAATGAATATATGAACCTTTACAAGATTGTTGTAACTAAGACAGTTGAAGGCGGAGACACACCAACTCCTTCTGCTAAATATGAAGTTGTAGGACCTTATAAGGCAGGTACAGTTTCTGTAAACGGAAATACATTCAAAGCAAACGTTTCAAGCTCAAGAGATTATAAGTTTGTTGGATGGTATTCAGATGAAGCTTGCACAAATCTTGTTACATCAGACGCTTCAGTATCAGAAGCAGAAGGCACATTGTATGCTAAGTTTGATTATGTAACATATAATCTGCCAATCATTGACGTTGTAACTTCAAAGAACAACGGAAGTGTAATGGAAGCTTTCCCTGAAAGCGCAGGCAAGAGTACAAAATATAAGGAATCTTCAATTAATATTACAAATACTGAAGGTTCATTGATAAAAGATGTTCCTCAGGTAGACATAGTAGACGAGACGACTCAGGAAGTTACAGGAACTCGTGACATGCTCGTTGAAATCAGAGGAAGAGGAAATTCAACATGGATGCTCGAAAAGAGACCTTTCCGTTTGGATTTTGAGAAAAAGATCAACTTGCTTCAGGGCGGCGGAACTTCTAAGAAGTGGATTCTTCTTGCAAACCAGGTTGACAGAACTTTGCTTAGAAACCAGCTGGCTTTGGATTGGGCAAGAACATCTTTGACAAATATTCCGTTCACAACTGATACACAGCCTGTAGAATTCTATCTCAACGGTGAATATATGGGTGTATATCTTCTTGTTGAACAGTCAGAAGTAGCAACCGGACGTGTAGAGATTACTAAACCGGAAGCTAACACAGGAAACATTGATGAGATCGGTTTCTTGCTTGAAAGAGATAATCTTGCTGAAAACAATGGTGTTCCACAGGAAGACTATTATGTAAAAGACGATACATACGGCGAATTGTTTACAATTAAGACAGGTGTATTTGAGGTTGAAGATGCAAACGGTAACTTAACTGATACCACAACTTCAGGCGCAAACAATACAAATATTAATGCATTGGCAATTCAGCAGTATATTTCAAAGGTAAGCGCAGCAATCAAGAGCGGCAACCAGTCAGCAATTGAAAGCTATGTTGATATGCCTTCATTGGTAGACATGTTTATCCTTCAGGAATTCACAAAGAACTGTGACGTTGGCGGATCAAGCTTCTATATGAGCAAAGATGCCGGCGCCGGTGCTAAGCTGGTATTTAATCCACCTTGGGATTTCGATAAGGGATTCGGTAATGACACACGTGGTCAGGATCCGACAGGATTATATTCTGCTAACAGCAGTAATGATAATGTAAACAAGTGGTTTAATGCTCTTTGGAGTCAGAACTGGTTCCGTGAACTTGTAAAGACAAGATGGGCAGAATTAAGAAGCAATACTGCTACTAATCCACAGAATCTGCTGACTGAGGCAAATGAGTTTACTACTGAATATGCAGATTCACTTAACAGAAACTTTGACAAGTGGAATGTTCTTAATAAGACTTATGGATGGAACGGCGGCGGATACGGTCAGTATTACGGTGACATCGGACCTCAGAATGGTAACACATATGATGGTCAGGTTTCATACCTTACTACTTGGATCAGAAACCGTGTATTTGATCTTGATGATGTCTTTGAGTATGAATCAACTCCTGTATCAGGCGAAAAGCTAACACTTAACGCAGCTGATTACGGCGATTATACATATGAAGACAGACAGACAAATATAGCAATTCCATTTGAAGTAAAAGACACAAGCAATGATATTACTATTAAGGTTCCAGTAGGTGCAGGAAACGACACATGGGCAAATGTATTTGGTCCAAGCGGTGCCGGAATCGTATGGAGCTCGTCAGATACAAACGGAAGCGAATCTGCTGACGGAGTATCAAAGACATTTGACGCAGCTCAGAAATACTATAACAGAGTTTCAGGAACAGTTACAGTTACTATTCCTGCAGGTGCTCCGACAGGTACATATTATATTGGTGTAACCGGCGGTTCATTGGATTCAATCACTGTTTCATTTGCAAATGAAGGTGATGTAGTAGCTGTAGGCGGAGCAGTTGTTGAAGAATTTACAGTAACAGCTTCAGCAAATGATGACGCAATGGGAACTGCTGCTCCTGCAACACAGACAGTTGAAAAGGACGGACAGGCAACAGTTACAGCTACACCTAACGATGGTTATGAATTTGTAAACTGGACAGTAAACGGTGAAGAAGTTGCAACAACTCCTGATTATGCATTTACAGTAACTGAAAATGTTGATCTGGTTGCAAACTTTAAGGCTGTTGAAGTTCAGCAGCAATACACTGTAACAGTTAAAACAAATAACGACAATTATGGTACTGTAACAGGTGCAGGTACTTATAACGAGGGTGAGAGCGTTACATTGACAGCTACACCTAAGAAGGGTTATAAGTTTGAAAAATGGTTAATAAACGGCGCTGATGTATTTTCACAGGATTATGCATTTAACATCACTTCTAACGTAGATGCTACTGCATATTTCAACAAGGATACTTCAGCTGAAGATGAATGGGTAGTAATCAAAGACTTTGGTGATGTACCGTTCGGTGCAGACTGGAGTACAGATCATTCCATCCAGTATGATTTAACCGGATATGTAGCTGCTAAAATCGTAATTGAAGGTACTGTAAATGAGATGAAGCTCTGGCTTCGTCCAAATGACGGTAATCCTGTAGTAGAAAACGCTACAGTTAACGGAACATACACATATGAGTTTACTGAAGCTGATATGGATACGGTTGAAGCTATTCTTCAGGGTAAGGACGACGGAAGCGGAACAATCACTAAGTTCACAATTTACGGTATTCCGGGTGAAGTTGTTAAATATACTGTTTCAGCATCAGTAGCAGAAGAATGCGCTGAAATGGGAACAGTAACAGGAACCAAGGAATATAAAGAAGGTGCACTTGCAACTGTAAAGGCAACTCCTGCAAACGGATATAAGTTTGTAAAATGGGTTGACGAAGCAGGAAAAGAATATACAAAGTCATCTCATACATTTACAGTATCTGAGGATAAGTCATTTACTGCATATTTCGAAAAGAAAGCAGGAAGTGAAACAACCAAGACAGATACAGTAAGAATTGAAGCAGAAGGCGCAACACTGTTTAATAACAACGCACATCAGACAAAACCGGGTGACACATGGTACGGTGAAGCTTCAGCTAATGACTGGCTCGAAATGACAGGATCATGTGAAGCATATCTGCCGATCGTAATTACTGATACATCAGTAACATATGATATCACATTCAGATATGTTGCAGAAGGTGAAGATAAGAACCCTTGGGTAAATATCTGGCAGCCGGGTGAAGGTTCAGAAACCACAACAATCGGCGGCGAAACATATTCTAAGGCTTCATATCACCAGCTTGGAACAACAACCAAGTGGGGAACACAGACAATTGAAGGCGTTACATTCAGTGAACCGGGAACATATTATATCGGACTTTTCGGTGAGCAGTATGCAGGCTATGACTATGTAGAAGTTAAGTCAAGTGAACCTGTATTTGAAGCTGTTACAGTAGTAGGTATGCCAAGCAGTGAAGAACAGGGAACAGTAACCGGAGGCGGAAACGTTCTTGTCGGTTCAGATGTAACTCTTACTGCAAGAGCAAAGAACGGATATAAGTTTGTAAACTGGACTCTCAACGGTGAAGAAGTTGGAAGAAGCAGAACACTTGTAATTGAAAACGTATCTGAGAATCAGACATATGTTGCTAATTATAAGAAGATCAGATATACGATCTATGAAGCTGAAGACTTTATTGATTTCGTTTCAGAAAAAGGCGACGGAGCCGGCGCAGTAGTAGTTAATAACGAAACTGCTGATAAGGAAACAAATGACGATCCTACATTCTCCGGCGGAGAAGCAGTAGCATTGACAGGAAGCTCATCAGCTATCGCAATTCCGTTTGCTGTTGGCGAAACCAACGAAGAAATGGAAATTATCGTAGGATATGACTATGGTAACTATTCAGAAACAAAGACACATAATTATGGTGACGGATCAACATCAGGCATTGATTCAGGACTCTGGATCAACATCTATGTTCCTCACGGAACAGATACAAGTTCATGGGAAAAGGCCGGATGGAATACAAACGGTTCTAATGCAAACCTTGTAGACTTTGCAAAGGGCTATGATGTATTGTGGCAGCGTCTTCCTAAGGATACGGTTGACGGAGAAACAACAGTAATCATTCCTGAAAATGCCGGTGCAGGCAACTACTTCATTTCAGTGGCAACTGACCAGGATACTACAAATCCTGAATATAGTAATATGACAATTGACGGTGAATCAGCAGTTGGATATTATGACTATATCAAGTTCCCTGTAGAAGATACTGAGGTAGTAGTAGGATGTAAGTTCCTGTTTACAGATATCTTTGGCAATGACCTTATGTCAAGCGAATTCTCAGAGGTAACTATTGAAGGAACAGTTATCAAGTTCAATCCTAAGGTACCGAGATTTATTTCAGTACAGGGATATACACTTGCAGGTTGGGAAATACTTGATACAGACGGTAATACACTTGCAGCTCCTATAATGGGTAATGACGCTGACAAGATCAGTTTGGATCTTGAGAAGATGTCATTTGAAGCAGGTTCGACAATTGTATTCAAGGCTATTTATGAAGTTCCTGACGATCCATATACACTTACTGTTACAAACGGAAGAGTATTTGTAATGGCAGATGAAACTGATATTGATTACACATATGAACTTCCAAGAGGAGACACATATAAGCTTGCAAACTATACACAGGTAAAACTTGTGGCTCCTGACACAAACGCATACGGTTCATTCCAGTACTGGACACTGAACGGAATGGTATATTCATACGACAGCACAATCTTCTTCAGTGCATGGTGTGACGGCGACTTTGAGGCTGTATATGCAGAGGAAGAAGTAACAGTAACACCGGCAGCATTTATTTCAGACAATGTTCAGGAATTCGGATTTGAAACAACAGATGTGGCATTCCATAAGATCACATTCAACTGTGCATTCTATATACCTGAAAATGTAGAATTTGTATCAGCCGGAATCATCTTTACACCATCAAAGGCTAACATAGAAGATTTGAGCGGTGTGACAGTATCAGGAACATCATTGGCTAATATGCCTGCAATGACAGCAGTATCAACAGCAAGAAGAGATCAGCTGTATGCAGATGCAAATAACCAGGTTCTTATGTCATTGACAGGAATGAAGAACGAAGTAAGCCGATATGCAAGATCATTCCTTATCTATAAGGAAGACGGCGAATACAAGGTAGTATTCTCAGAAGGTATTGCAGGAATTACAACATCACAAGCACAGAATTAATAAAAAGGGAGGAGATAAAAAGTGAAAAGATTATATAAAAAGCCTTCCATGGAATTTTATGAATTTGAAGCTGAGGACGTTATAACAGCAAGCGGCGGAGAGGTTGTTGTGCCGACAGGAACTACAAAACCGCTGACTGACGTAGTAAATCCGGACCCATTTGCTTAATCGGCAAAAAATTCGGGCAGACATGCTTAATGTCTGCCTGTTTTTTATTTTAATACGTGATTACAATAAATAAACCTGTTGATATTTGTCGTTAAAATGAACAGTTTTTTTACTTTAAATTTGGTATTGTGCACAAAAATTATTATAAGTATATGTAATTATAATACCAATATTGACAAAGAAAAGTCGATATGATATACTATATATGCATATTGTGGTGCATTTTGTGCTATGTAAGTATATGCAGCTTTGAAAATGCAACGCAAATGTCGGAAATTTTTTTAAGGGGATTGATATCAAAATGGAAAAGACTACTTACAAAAAAAGTTTTTTTAGCTTAGTTGTTGCAATTCTGATGTTGTTTAGCATTGTTCCGGCTAATTTCAATAATGCTATGGACGCTGCAGCAGCTGCAAACGGATTTTATGTTGACGGAACGACAATTCGTGACGCTAACGGACAGGCATTCGTAATGAGGGGTGTAAATATTCCTCACGCATGGTATACCGGATATACTCAAGCATCAATTCAGGGAGCTGCTAAAAGAGGCGCTAACGCAGTCAGAATAGTTTGTGCTGATGGTTTGGAATATAGTAAAACATCATTATCACAGCTCAACAATATAATTAACTGGTGTAAAAACAATAAAGTTATATGCATTCTTGAAGTTCATGATAAAACAGGAAGCAATGATACTGCTGTACTTAATGCGGCTGTTAACTATTGGATTGAAATGAAATCAGCACTTCAGGGCAATGAAAAATATGTAATTCTTAATATTGCAAATGAGTGGTATGGGGCTTGGAATCAGGCATCTGCATGGGCTGAAGCGTATAAATCAGCAATTAAGTCAATTCGTAACGCAGGAATCAATAATATGATTATGGTTGACGCTGAAGGCTATGGCCAGTGGCCTACTTCAATTTTCCAGAAGGGAACAGAAGTATTTAATGCTGACCCTAACAAGAACACAATATTCTCAATTCATATGTATCAGGATGCCGGTAAAGATTCATATACTGTAAGGAATAACATAGATCGTGCACTGGCACTTAATATTCCTGTTGTTATAGGTGAATTTGCTGATGATCATCAGGGCGCTGATGTTGATGAGCAGACCATTATGAGTTATTGTACAGAAAAGAATGTAGGATATTTAGGCTGGTCTTGGAAGGGAAATGACACATCTTTAAAATCCTTAGATATTGCTAATGATTGGAGCGGTTCTTCACTTTCAACATGGGGCGATAAGCTTTTCAATGGTACATACGGTATCACAAAAACATCAAAGCTTTGTTCAATTTATACCGGTATTATTGAGGATTCCAGCAGTAAGGCTGACAGTTCATCAGGATCCGGAGTATTGACAGAAGGTGTAATCGCACAAGGCGGTTCAGGCTCATTGTCATGGAGCTCTGACTATACACTTGATTTTAGTCTTTTGGGCTATAAATCAGCTAAGGTTGTAATTGAAGGTAATGCCGATCAGCTTAAATTAGCTGTAGATCCGGGTTGGGTAGAGCTTGTTTACACAAGCGGAGCATATGGTACTTACGAGTACAATTTCAGTGCTTCAGAGATGGCTTCTTTCACCGGCAGTCATAAACTTTATGTACAAGGCCAGGGAAGCGTAAACAGTGTAAAGATAATAGGAACAAAGGAAACAGTGGTAGTACCTGACAGTTCATCGAAAACCGAAGAATCATCGAAGACAGAAGAATCATCATCAACACCGGACGATTCGTCACTGCCTGAAGTAACGGGTACAC
>JAHZHC010000003.1 GCA_019420505.1 Ruminococcus sp. | reverse complement strand
AGGAAGCTGACTTCTTCTGCTTCGGTACAAACGACCTTACACAGATGACATTCGGTTTCTCAAGAGATGACGCTGGTAAGTTCCTCAATGCTTACTATGATGCAAAGATCTTCGAGAACGATCCATTTGCTAAGCTCGACCAGAACGGCGTAGGCAAGCTTATGGAAATGGCTCTTGAACTTGGTAAGCCAGTTAATCCAAAGCTCCACTGCGGTATCTGCGGCGAACACGGCGGCGACCCAACATCTGTTGAGTTCTGCAACAAGATCGGTCTTGACTATGTATCTTGCTCACCATTCAGAGTTCCAATTGCTAGACTTGCTGCTGCTCAGGCTGCTATTGCACAGAAATAAGCGAAATTTACAACTGCCCTTATATGAGTACACCTTTGGCTTTGAGGAAGCTCAGCACTACCGAAAAGCACAGGGATCGTATCTCAGACGAAACCAATGGGAAGATTTGACCGTTAAGGTTTGGGCGAATGTATAAATATGCTGATAAAACCTCCGTAGTTTTAATACTGCGGAGGTTTTTGTGTTGTGATAAAAGCAAAAACAATCATCAATTGTATAAGTCCTATCATTTTCAATAAGACCTTTAAATTTGCCGTTTGAGAGGATTTTTGAGTTGACTTGCGGTATTTTTGGTTGTATAATATAAATATATATCATAAAAGCGGTGATGTTTGTGAGCAAGAAAACACCCGAGCAAATCAGCTACAATATGAAACAAGTAAAAAGTAAAGGCTCGAAAATAGAAGTTATGCTGATGAAAGAACTGTGGTCGAGAGGATTGCGTTACCGTAAGAATGTCAAATCGGTTTATGGTAAACCCGACATTGCTTTTATTTGCAAGAAAGTAGCTGTGTTTTGCGACAGCGAATTTTGGCACGGATATAATTGGGAAGAACGCAAGCACGATTTCAAATCACATCAAGAGTTCTGGATTCCAAAGATTGAGAGAAATATTGAACGTGACCGTGAGGTGACAGCAAAACTTGAGTTGGACGGCTGGACGGTCTTGCGATTTTGGGGCAAAGATATAAAAAAGAACTTGTCCGAGTGTGCGGACATTATAGAAAAAACGGTAAGAAATAATGGGTAAACCTACGGTAGTAAGTTTGTTTTCGGGTATCGGCGGGATAGACCTTGCCTTTAAGCAGGTAGGGTTTGAAATAATTTGGGCGAACGATATTGACAAGTTTGCCTGCATCACATACCGAAACAACTTTGCCGATACCGATGTTGTCTGTGCCGATATTTCACAAATCAGTGCAGAAAGAATTCCTAAAGCTGATGTTTTGGTTGCGGGGTTCCCCTGCCAAAGTTTTTCCCTTATGGGATATCAGCGTGGTTTTAAAGACCCAAGAGGTAATCTGTTCTTTGAAATTGCACGTGTTGCTGATGCAATAAAACCGAAAGTGATTTTCCTTGAAAATGTTCGTAACTTGATTTACCATGACAATGGTCGGACGTTTATAACGATTTTCAATACGCTTGCCGAACTCGGATATGAAGTCAAATATGATGTAGAAAATGCCTGCACGCATGGCAACATTCCGCAGGAACGCAGACGAACATTTATAGTTGCTTTTCTCAATCTTGAAATGCTTGATAGGTTTTCATTCCCCAAAGAAATAGAATTAACCAAAAGCATAGATAGTATTATCAACCGTTCAATTAAGCATAATGATATTTATTACTATAGTTTGGACAGCAAGTATTACACTTTGCTAAACAGCCGAATTATTGATAAAACAGGAATATACCGCATTGATGACAGCGGTGTGGCCAAAAAGAAATATGATATATCACCCACGCTCAAAGCAAATATGGGGACATATCATGACAGAGTTCCGATTATCAGAGATGACTACGGAATAAGAAAGTTGACACCATATGAATGTTTGGCATTACAAGGTTTCTCGGATGATTTTAAGTTTTCGGGTATTCCGATAGAGCAAGCATATAAGCAGTGCGGAAATACGGTATGTGTTCCCGTTGTAAAAAGGATTGTCGACCATATTTACAAAGCATTAAAGGAGTAATTTAAAATGAGCAGAAAATACAAAACAATAGATTTATGTGCCGGTATCGGAGGTATTCGCAGAGGCTTCGAACTGGCAGGATGTTTTAAAAATGTATTGTCTGCTGAGATAGATAAGAATGCTTGCCTTACATACGAGCATCTGTATGGCGAAAATCCTATGCATGATATTACAACCGAAGAATTCAAGCAAAAGGTTGTCAACACGTCTTATGATGTGCTCCTCGCAGGATTTCCTTGTCAAGCATTCAGCCGTGCCGGTAAGCAGGAAGGTTTCCTTGATAAGACAAGAGGAACTCTTTTCTTTGATATTGCCGAAATAATAAAGCGTTCCAACCCAAAAGCTTTTATGCTTGAGAATGTGGATAACCTCATAACTCATCAAAAAGGACAGACATTTGCAACGATTATTGATGTTCTCGTAAACGGTTTGAATTATAAAGTTATCGGAGTGGTTAAGGACGAGCAGACAGGAAAGCTTGTATATGTTCCAAAAAATTTTGTTAGGAACTCAAGAAATTTCGGAGTTCCACAAAACAGACCTAGAGTTTACATAATGGGATTCAGCAGAGATTATTATGGAGATGCCGTTGATAATCTTCCAAACGAACTTCCGATTTGCAGAAAAAAACCTATATATGAAGACCTTCGCAACTTACTGGAAATGGATGCCGATGACAAGTATTTTCTGTCTTCGGGTTATGTGGAAACACTTGAACGTCATAAGGCAAGACACGAAAGCAAGGGAAACGGCTTCGGATATAAAATCGTAAACCTTCCCGAGATTGAACACCCTGTTTCCAATGCTATTCTTGCGACAGGCGGCTCTGGTAAAGAACGAAATCTCGTTATTGACCCCAAAGAAGGTGTTGCAGGTAAGGTTGTTACTTCAAAGCAGACTCCACTCAATGACAAAGGTATCAGAGCTATGACACCGAGAGAATGGGGAAAGTTGCAAGGCTTTGTAAATTACGCTTTCATTGACAAAAAAACGGGAGAAGATAAGTTCAGTTTCCCCGAGAAACTTGCCGACGGTCCAAAATACAAGCAGTTTGGCAATGCTGTTACAATTCCGGCTGTCGAGGAAATGGCTAAGTTTATGAAGAAGTGTTTGAAACAGCTGGAATAAATTCAATAAGGGAGATAAGTTTTATGGCAACCAAAAACAAATTACGAGAATATCATATAGTAAAAGCAAAATCTAAATCAAGTGTCATATTTACTGAACATATTTCTGATGATTTTACAACAATATCGGCAGCAAGCCCATCAAAGTATGTTAAATATTGTTGGGCGAAATATGAGTCATACGCTTCGACTCAAAAGCAGAATAATGCCATGAACGGAAAGGTATTTGAATTAATTATCGAAACTTGTCTCTTTAGAGAAAAGATTACACCAATGTTTTTGCAAGCAAAGGTTACTTTTGTTCCAAATGTCGATTTTGATGTGATATGTTTTACAGAAGAACAATATCCTATTGCAATAAGTTTGAAAACAAGTTTAAGAGAAAGATATAAACAAGCCGACTTGGAGGCTATAGCACTGAAATATGTACACAGAAATGCCAAAAATTACTTGATTATGTTAAAATCGGATGAAACAGCATCTTTGAAACAAAAGCTTAAAAAAGGGGAACTTTTGGGAATCAATGAGGTAATTGCCGCCGATGATGTTGAATTTGATGAATTTGTTGATAATATGAAGAAAAACAAATATATCAATCCCGGGAAAGTAGATATCATCACTGGGAATCTTGTGAAATAATGGAGGTGACAACGGATGACAGGAAATATCGGCGAATGGAGCGAACTTTACACTTTGTTTAAACTGCTTGCGGACGGAAAGTTATATGCTGCAGATGCAAATACAAATAAGATACCCGAAATATATTATGATGTTCTGAAAGTAATACGTGCGCAGAAAAGCGACAAACTTGAATATTGTCGTGAATCTGAAGTAAAGATTGTTAACGCTGAAAATGGCAAAGTCATTTGTTCTGTTCCTATTGAAAAATTCATTGAACAGACGGATATTCTGCTAAATGGATTAAAGGGTCAAAAGAAAGCCAAAGGAGCATTTGAATTACCCGAGGTATGGAGTTTTGCGGAGTCGATAAATTGCAAAACATTAAAGGCAAAGTCGCAGGATAAAGCGGATATTGTGCTTATGGTTCACGATATTATGTGTGGCAGAGATGATACTTTTGGATTTAGCATTAAATCACAGCTTGGAAGTCCGTCAACCTTGTTCAATGCTTCGAGAGCTACAAACTTTATATTTAAATTGAATGGACATATGATGACCGAAAGGGAAAAATCTATTTTCCACGAATATAAGTTCTTTAAGGATAAATTTGATTATCTTAAATCATTGGGCGGCAGTATTAAATTTATCAATACGGAAAATGAAATCCTTAACTTTAATTTGAAAATGGTTATGCCGGAAATGCCAAACGTTTTTGCTGAAATGATGCGAGTTTACTTTGAAGGCAAGTCAAGTTCCATTTCCGAGTTAACCGATATTGTGGCGGAATCTGATGTTGTTCACACTCTTGACAACAAGGTTTTTCTGCGTCACAAAGTAAAAGAATTACTCACAAATATAGCACTCGGAATGGTACCAAATACCCTGTGGACTGGAGATTATGAGGCTACAGGAGGATATATCATTGTTAAAGAAGACGGAGATGTTGTATGTTACCACATTTACAATCATAATGCCTTTAAAAATTATCTTTACGCCAATACTAGATTTGATACGCCGAGCAAAAGCAAACATGGATTCGGTACGATTTATGAGAAGAACGGAGAACAGTATTTAAAGCTAAATGTGCAGATTAGATTTTTGAAATAGATAATATGATTCTTGGGAGGTATAAAAATGTTCAATTCGATTGAAATCAATTCTGATAGTCAATATAAACTATTAAACATAGAAGAAAGTCAATATTGTGATGTTAAATCAGAAATGATAGACCCCTCAAAATTATCTCAAACTATATCCGCATTTGCGAATGCAAGCGGAGGAGATATTTATGTTGGAATAAACGAAAACACTCGTACCAAGGAACGTTATTTCGGTGGATTTATTAGTATAGAAGAAACTAATAAATATATACAAGTTATGGAGTCACTTGAGGGATTAAACGCAAATTATGACATAACATATCTGCATATCAAAAACAATCATTATCTTATGCAGATAACAGTATTTAAGACAAATTCAATAGTAAAATCCTCGGATAGTACAATCTATATAAGAAAAGGTGCACAAAACATTAAAATAAATGACCCTGATAAAATTAAACGATTGGAAATTGATAAGGGAATATTTCCTTATGAAAATGAGACAGTCCCAGAATCGGATATCCAAGATGCTATAGGTTCAAAGATATATGACGTATTTTATCATGCTGTTATTCCTAATATAGAAAAATACACTTGGTTAAGAACACAAAAATTATGTATAGATTCTAATTTAAACATAGCTGGTGTTATGTTATTTACCGACGAACCACAAATCGTGTTACCAAAACGTTCAGCCATAAAAATATTTAGATATAAAACAACTAAAACAGGTAGCAGAGATACACTTGATGGCAATCCAATAACAATTGAAGGAAGTGCATATGATCAAATATACGCTTCGGTACAAAAAGTTAAATCAATTATTGAATCAATAAAGAAGTTTGATACTACTTTTAGTGATATATCATATCCTGAAACTACTATTCACGAAATCATAACCAATGCTGTTCTTCACAGAGATTACAGCATTGCCAAAGATATTCAAGTCAGAATATATGATAACAGAGTCGAAGTGGAAAGCCCTGGAAAGTTAGCAGGTCATATCACATTAAAGAATATATTGTTTGAGCAATTTGCAAGAAATCCAAAAATTGTAAGACTCATAAACAAATTTCCTAATCCGCCAAACAAAGATGTTGGAGAAGGTCTCAATACGGCTTTTAAAGCAATGAAGGAATTAAGACTAAAGCAGCCGGAAATCATTGAAACCGAAACATCTGTTATTGTAATAATAAAACACGAAAAGCTTTCTTCGCCAGAAGAAACAATTATGAATTACATGAAAAGTCATAGTGAAATCACCAATAAAATTGGCAGAGAAATAACAGGAATTGAATCTGAAAACGTTATGAAACGGGTTTTCTGGAAATTGAGAGATGCCCAAATGTTAGAAATGATACCAAATCGAAAAGGAAGTAAGTCAGCTTGGCAATTAGTTCAAGGAGCTAATGTAGATGAGTATATAGAACGAGAGCAATTGGGGTATGAACAATTGTCATTATTCGAAGAATGATTATTGTGATTTTTAGGTAAATGCATTTTATATAACTCAAATTAATTGGTAGATTCACTATAAAAACATAAACTAAGAAGGTGTTTTTTTGTATAAGCAAAGTGATTTTTCCCATTGGATGAAGCAAACGACAAAGTTATCCGATGCTTCAATATACAAATACATGCTTGCAGTCGGAAACATTTCCAAGGATATGCAATCAGAAAATGTTATAACAAAAGAATTGATTGAAATGAATCTTGCAGAACTTGATACAGTTATACCGATAATTCTGAACAATAAATATTTTATCGAGAAAAATACTCGTGGAAATAATATGTATAGCAACGCTTTAAAGCAATTTAGAGGTTTTGTTGCAACAATTGATGACAGAGAAATCAGCTATAAATCAATTATAGACAGCATAGAAAAGGATAACCGTTTGTCTGTTACCGAACGTGATTCATTGATACATTCAAGAATTGGACAGGGTCAATTTCGTGACAACCTTTTGAAAAAGTATTCTTCTTCGTGTATTGTAACAGGAATTAACCTTAAGAGAGTGCTCGTTGCAAGTCATATTAAACCGTGGGCAGTCAGTAACAATCAAGAACGTTTGAGCTGTGAAAACGGATTTCTATTGAGTGCAACGTTTGACCGTCTTTTGGATAGTGGATTTATTTCGTTTAAAGATGATGGTACTATGATTATTTCTCATTATGTCGATTATTCAAATAGGTCACGACTGCATATTTCAAATGATACTAAGGTGAATTTATTGGCTTCATCTGAATTGTTACATAATCTTGAATATCATAGAGATGTAATTTTTATAAAGTAGCCATAAAACAAGGTTTTATAAGCCAAAGCTACTTTTGTCAATAAAAAACTGAGCGCTTGTCTGTTAACTGCATCTAATATGAAGTTTCAATGATAGCATATTTAAATTAATAGGAGAGGTTTGCATATGTAACTACAAGGGACTGCTGCAGCTGTAACAGTCCCTGTTTTTAAATCCGTATAATTGAGATTTGACTAATTCGGATTATAATATTAGTTTTCTTGTAATGAAACTGTTCATCACTTCCCCTCAAAACTGTTATCCAACCATATTTTAAACTCTTCAAAAGTAATCTGACCATCAATGCACTCGTCACGTTTCAGCATAGCTTGATATTTCCACTTTTTAAAAGCAGCCGGTTTCATACTTCCGGTTTTGCTTCTTGCATAAAACCTTTTGTAATACCTTGAGTAAAGCTTAACAGCATCGTTACTGTGAGTTTTCTCAAGGTATTTTTTTCGTGACGCAAGCGTCTGACAATTAAACGTTTCTCCGTCGGGAATTCTGTTACAATACTGTGTGTTGTAATTGCCTTTGATAATAAAAAATTTTCCGCAGTAACCGCATCGTTTGATTTTAGCATTTGCCACCAGCATTTCCTTGAAGGCGAGCATTAACAAATCCTCTACTGTACTGCAAAGATAGACAACCTCAACACCTCGTCCTATGACATCGGGTAACAGCGATGTTAATGCATCAAGGCCGTAATCTTTTTCAAACGGACTTGCAAATTCATTTGTGATTTTCATTATTACAGAATTGTCTCCATGCTCCTTCGCCAGTACTATTGCATCGCTTACTTCCTCGGAACTGTATTTTGCATAAACTTGTTCACCGATTCTTCTTGCCATAGCTACTGTATGTTTTGACAGCGTATCTAAATAATTATTCTTGATATGTTCAAAAGCAAATTTTTGTGTAAGCGTTTGTGGGAACGGTCTTTCAGGATAGATTTCATTGAAAAGCATCAGTCTTTGTGCCGCAGTATACTGACTGAATTCATCGGGATAAAAATCCTTGTCAAAGCAAAACATTGATAACTTTTGAAACTGCCGCTGAACGTCATACAGATATGTATGATATTGAACAGAACCTTGTTCGTCAAATATACTGGGCTCTGTCATCTTGCAGTAAGTGTGACTTTCAAGTTTGTCAACAGGCATTTCTATAAACTTCAAAAACTCTTCTACATATTCACTTTTTCTCTGATCATCAATCGTGAACTTAATATTAAACTGCAGCTCGTCTGTATTAACGCTCACTTCAAGTTTTTGTTCACTGAAAGCAATACTGCGATTGCTTTTGCGAATGCCATAATATTTATCCGCATTTTCAAAATCAAATTCTTCGTATTTCATAGCGTGCCTCGATAAATCCTTTTTATTTATTATATATCCGCATTCAGGTTTTGTCAACTATATTTTAGAAAATCAATATTTTCTAAAATCAGATAATTAACATCATTCGACAGAAAATGCGACCAAAGTCTTTACAAACATATTTCGAGGTGTTATTATATATATGCATCATTAGAAAATATTCGGTTTAAGAATAACATTTTCTATAGTATCTTGAAAATTAAATCCCACGCAGGAGAGATACCGAGCGGCGAAGTACAGCGAAGATCGTGCAGGAGGAACAGAAACGTATCAAGCTTGGAAAAACGTCCTTAAGTCAAACAAGACTTTCTGACAGAAACTGTACTGTTGTGGGGCAGAAGAAAAAAATAAAAATGAAAAACGAAAGGAAGATGCATATGAAAACCGTCAACGAGAAATTCTACAGAAGATATATTGAACCGACATTCCCGGCAGCAATATATGATGACATCACACCGCAGGAGTTCATGGTGATGACTGTACTTTACAGCGACTACGATTACGATGAAAAGTGTGCGACGGTAAGTCGCAGAGATATTGCCCAGACCTGTAATATGTCCGTGAGAAACATCGACCGCATACTTAGTCAGCTTGTAAAGAAAGATCTCATAAGAGTGCAGAAACGTTATGCACCAAGCGGCAGGCAGATAGAAAATTCCTACAAGCTGATTTATCGTGATTACAGATCATGAATTGCGATACCCTCTGTGTCACAGCGCAATACCTTTAAGGATTAATACTAACTAATATTATTAATAGCAGAAGAAAGAATATCTATACTTGCTAAGAGGTGAGTAACAAAACAGAATTGGCAGATAGGTTCGCTGATTGACAGTCCGCCTTTTCTCTTCTGCGAATAAGAATGGGGATGTTCAGCAGTCAAAACAGTATTCATAAATGTCATCGCAACACAACGGCGATATTTGCCCTTTTCACTCGTAGTAGGGTAAACCATACCACCTTAGGCGGTACAAGCCCACACACGCCGATTGTGCGCGTTGTACGAGGTGATAAACGCGAAGTTCGGAAATCAGTTAAAAAGCACATCGGAAACCGGATATGTTGGTTATGAACAAATTTCCGATTTGCCGCATGACGATGAAAGTGAAATATTTCATTGCAGGTTAAAGTCATGGCGTCTGAAGCCGCCATGACTCTCACAGCGGACAGCAAAGCTGACCGCAAATATGCCGTAAAGACGCAGTTTTTGCCTTGGTCTTGTGTATATTTTAGGCAGTCGCCTCATGGAGTCAAAATACGGCTTTTTACGAAAATCAGGGGTCGTAAGTGCAGAAATGTGCGTAAAAGCAGCATATTTTCAGGAGTCGTGAGAAAAAAGGGAGTGGATTTATGGCAAAAGAAAAAATGGCTGTGTATTTTCAGCCGGAAACAATTAAAAAGATCGAACAGGAGTATAAAGAGGATAATTGTGCCTCGAAAACAGAATTTATTGAGAAAGCCGTGAAGTTTTACATCGGCTACCTTCGTCAGCAGGAAGAGGTAAACTACCTCTCCCCACTGATTACGGAAACGGTCAAGGCACAGATAAAAGGTACAGAACAGCGGCTTGCCCGTCTGCTTTTCAAAGTCGCAGTGGAGCTTGGAAAGCTGTCGCATATGACTGCGGCGATAAATGATGTTGATGATGAAACATTGCAAAGTCTGCACGTTATGTGCGTAAACGAAGTACGGAAGATCAATGGAATTATCGATTACGAGGATGCTGTGCAGTATCAAAGAGATTAAATCAGAGGTGCCAAGAAAACAGTATGTGATTTTTATTGATAATGCTACAAGTAAAGAGAAAAATTTGGTTGCAGTTGGTGATTACATTGTGGCTGAAAAAATAGTAAAATTGTAGTACGGAGGTAACTTATTGAAGATCGAATTTGAGTATGAGGTAAGGCTGATGATCGAAATTCTCTTTGAAAAAGGCTTGATAAATCAGCCTACATACCTCAACATTATCAGAAATTTTGACAATCAAAAGCAAAAGAGTGCATGACTTTGAAAGGACAGGTGACTGAATGTACACAACATTAAAGCCAGACAGGAACAGACAACGAACGGTTGTGTTTTACGGACGAGTATCCACCGAGCACGAGGCTCAGATCTCCGCTCTGGAAAATCAGCTTCAATGGTATGACGATCAAGCAAAACAGCATAATAACTGGAACGTTATCGACAAATACATTGACGAAGGAATTACGGGAACGCAGGCTAAGAAAAGACCGTCGTTCCTGCAAATGATCGAGGACGCACGGCAAGGAAAATTCGATCTTATAGTTACAAGAGAGGTATGTCGATTCGCACGAAATACGGTTGACACGCTGACGTTTACTCGTGAGCTAAAAAACTTGGGTATTGAGGTTTACTTTGTTGAGGACAACATCTGGACAATGGACGGTGACGGAGAACTCAGACTTACGCTTATGGCTACTCTTGCACAGGACGAGAGTAGAAAAATTTCTGAGCGAGTTCGTGCGGGACAATATATCAGCCGCGAGAACTGGTTTTGTCAATATCACTTGACACATTTTATTCGAACAAGAATTATGCAGCGAGAAAGATATGATCATAGTAGAGCTTTCTTCGAACTGCCGGAGGCAGCCCACCGTTGGCGGTGCAGATTCTTCTGTTGGCCCAGTAACTCATATAATATCTCCAGATCATAGTCTTCAACTCTCTCATAGTGTATTTCTCCGATTTGTCCCCACGGCTGTAGAATAGCTCTTCTTTCATTCTTGCCCACATACTTTCACAGCGTGCATTATCATGACATCTTCCGCCGGCACTGTTCATGCTTTGAATGATCCCATATTTCTTTACAGCAGCTTGGTACTCTTCGCTTGTATACTGACCGCCTCTGTCCGAGTGGATGATACAGCCCTTTATATCAGGATATGATTTGTTTGCGTTTTCAAGAGTATGGCAGCAGAGCGAAGCTCTCATATTATCTTCAATAGCTATCCCCAGCGGCATCAGATCAAAGCAGTCAAATATCACTGAAACATAGAGCCTTCCATCCTTTGCCTTCACCTCGCTTATGTCGGTCACAGCTTTTTTCAAAGGCCTGTCTGCGTAAAAATCACGTCTGAGAAGATCATCCGATTTTCGAGCAAGCCGATCCGCTTTGGTTATCCCGTTTGGCTTTCTGCGAGGCTTGTGTATCAATCCTATCTGCACCATGACCTTGCGTACAGTAGCTTCACATGGAATGTCAATGTCAGTTTTCCCGGCATCCTTTCTCTGCTGCAATGCAAGATACATACGTTCTCTGCCGTAGCAGTCATTATATTGGTCTTCTTCGTGGATCTTCATCATTTCATCTGCAAGTGCCTGATACTTCCAGGGGGCGTTTTTATGGCTGAGATGATCGTAAAATGCTTGTCTTGTAACCTCTAAAGCCTTGCAGTAAAAACTGATCCTTCCTGTGATCCTACCGTCATCAGTCTTTTTGGAAATGAACTTTAACCGTTCTTCTTTCCTGACTTCCGACGGTTCGCGGCGAAAAAAGCAGATGCTTCCTCCAGAAATTCATTCAGTTCTTCAAGCTCTCGGTTTTTCTTTTCAAGTTCTTTTATCCGTTTGTTCGCTGCCTGGAGCTGCTGTGCGATAGTAAGTGACTCTCCCGGTGTACGTGAGCCTGCACCTGTGTCTATTTCCCCGATCCGTGCCTTTTGCACCCACGTCCCCAGCGTCCCTTTGGGGATGCACAGCTCATCTGCTGCTGCCTTGGTGCCAATCTCCTTTGCGAGCTTTATTGCCTGCTTTTTAAACTCTTCATCATATTGTTTTCCTGTTCCCATTGATGACACACTCCTTTGTTTTTATTATACTTTGATTGTTTTTTATGTGTCAAGTTTTATTATACAGGATTAATCCGAGCGTATAAAATCGACTTGTCGCAGTACGGAGTTTTCTCGAACGAGCTTTCAAAGCAGGCCTTGTGGGACTACATAGAATATCTCAACAAAAAGTACAAGCCTAAAACAGCCAAGCGTAAGCTTGCAACGCTTAAAGCGTTTATTCACTTTCTGCTTTTGCAGGATCTTATCGACTTTAATCCGTTTGACAAACTGGAAACAACGATAAAAGAGCCTTTGCTGCTGCCGAAAACCATTCCCCTTGGAGTTATAGCTAAACTAATATCTTTTTCGTATCAGCAGATTGTGTTTGCTAAAAGCGATTATCAGATTCGCAGTGCAGTTCGTAATACAGCAATTCTCGAATTGCTTTTCGCTACAGGAGCTAGAGTGGCGGAGATTTGTACTTTGCGTTCAGATAATGTTGATCTGTTAGGAAACTCGGTTAAATTCTATGGTAAAGGCTCAAAAGAACGTATTATACCTATTGAAAATTTTGCGGTACTCAGTATTCTTAGAAAATATCATTCGTTATTTGAAAAAGAGATTCCAGATTCGGGATATTTTTTCGTCAACAAGCTAGGCAGAAGAATGACCGAACAGTCTGTTCGCAATATGATAAATTTCTATTGCAAACAGTGCGGAGTAGATATGCATATAACGCCCCATATGTTCCGACATTCTTTTGCTACTCTTCTTCTCGAAGAAGATGTTGATATCCGATACATACAGCGAATGTTGGGACATAGTTCAATAACTACAACTCAGATTTATACACATGTTACGTCTGCAAAACAAAAAGAGATACTTAAAACAAAGCATCCAAGAAACAAACTGAATATTGGTTAGGAGGAGATACTATAGCTTTATCGCAAATAATCGTAACAAGCCGCTATCTGAAAAGCGGTACACAGAAAAGTAAAAACAAGCGCAGAAATTACACAAAGTATATCGCAACCCGTGAAACAGTTGAGGTTCGGGATCAAAACACTATTGACAGAAAAGATAACGCTACTAAAAACCAACAAGAATTGCTTCGTGATCTGCTTTCAGATTTTCCCGAAGCTAAAAGATACCTTGAGTATGAGGACTACACTGCGAACCCTACTGTAGAAAACGCTTCGGAACTAATCAGTACGATCATTGAGCGTAACGCTGACGTCATCGGTAATCGTCAGAATTTTGTCGGTTACATGGCTATGCGTCCGGGGGTTCAGAAAAGAGGTTCTCATGGTCTTTTCAATGAAAAAGATGAACCGATAATTCTTGACAGGGTAGCTAACGAAATAGCAAATCACAAAGGCAATGTCTGGTCCCACGTAATTTCACTTCGTCGTGAAGATGCAATTAGACTTGGCTACGATAATTCGGAAGCGTGGCGGCAGCTTGTTATGCGTCACATTTCAGATATTGCAAAAAATCAGAAAATTTCATTATGCAATTTAAAATGGTACGCCGCATTTCATGACACGACTCATCACCCGCATATTCATCTGCTTGTTTATTCCGAAAATACAAAGGAAGGATTCTTAACAAACGAGGAAATTAATAAGATTCGTTCAGCTTTTGCAAACGATATATTTCACGATGATTTGCAGTCCATATATCAGGAGCAGACATTAAGCCGTGACGAATTGAAAGCAGTATCAAAAACGGAGTTTGAAAGTGTTGTCAGAAAAGTTCAGCAAGGCGGTTTTGAAAATCCGCAGCTTGAAAATCTTATCCGCAAACTATATTCTCAGTTACAGAATGTTAAAGGCAAAAAAGTATATGGGTACCTTCCGCCTGATGTCAAAGAAACGGTCAACAGTATTTTTTCAGAACTTGCAAAAGACAATAATATCCGTCAGCTTTATGAAAAATGGTGCAGTTTGGAGAGCTTGAAATACAAGACCTATACGCAAAAAGAAAAAGAACTGCCGCCATTGGTTGATAACAAAGTTTTTCAGCCTGTGCGGAATATGATAATCAGAACTGTGCTTGACATGAATTATCCTGTCATTGATGTAGAAATTGAAGAACCCGATCCAACAGAACAATTTGAGAATGATGACTTTTATGTTGATATTTCTCCACAGTTCGATGAATCTGAGCAATCCGAAAATGATAAAGTGACATTTTCAAATAACGATGATCTGACAGCCGAAGATTTCATTTGGAGTGGTGAAAATGCGGTAACAGTCGATGTTGATGACGCTCCGAAAAGCAAATATTACCTCAAGTGGAGTAGTTCCTACAAAGAAGCCTGCAAGCTGATTTATAACAAGCGATCAAAGCTTGAAGATTTTCAAAAAGCGGAGCAGCTTTTGCTTAACGAATCAGGGGCAGGTAATGTTCTTGCTATTCAAGATCTGGGCAAACTCTATTCTACTGATAAACTCGGCGAAAAAGATGAAAAAAAGTCTTTTTCATTCTACGAAGAAGCATTTCAGGGTTTTATGGAGATCGAGCCGGACTCAGATTTTATGTTTCCATATGAACCAAAATACAAAGGGCAGGTCATGAAACCCGTGGATATGCGTTCTTACGTTTGGTATAGAATCGGAAAAATGCATTGCTATGGTCTGGGAACGGAACAAGATTATGAAAAGGCATTTGAATGGTTTTTGAAGTCAGCTCAGGAGGGCAACAAATTCGCACAATACAGTCTCGCCAATTTATATTACTACGGCAACGGTGTGGAAAAAGACTTGTCGCAGGCGTTTTTGTGGTATCGCAAATCATCTGAACAGGGACAGCCTTATGCCCCATACGCTGTTGCTCAAATGTACGATAAAGGCGAATATGTAAGTCAAAGTGAAGAAACCGCACAAAGATATTACAAGGTCGCATTATCCGGTTTTCTTGAACTTGAAAGCAAGGGTCAGGCGGACGATAATCTATATTACAAACTGGGTGCTATGTACAAAAAGGGACTTGGAACGGAGATTGATATTCCTAAAGCCATCGAATATTTTGAAAAATCCGCTGAAAATATGTGGTCAACTTATCAGCTCGGCAGGCTTTATCTTTTCGGGGCAGAGGGAGTTGAAAAAGATAAGGAAAAGGCTGCCCAATGGCTTACAAAGTCCGCAAACGACGGTAATGAGTACGCTCAGAATATGCTTGACGATATGGGGCATTTTGAAAATATGCTACTTAGAAATACTGTTATGGGATTGTTTGTGAATTTAAGTAGGTGCATTGAAGATGATTATACACAGAAGTATAAATCGGTCAGACGAACAGTCGACAGCAGGCTGCGGAGGATGATAAGGTTGAAAAAGCAGGATATGGGAATTAAAGAGAATTTCACACAGAGCTTGGATTGATTTTTTGAAATAAATATATTAACCGTTGTAGAAAAATAAAAAATATGCTTAAATTCAAAAAGAGCTGGAAGAAAAATTGATAAAGCAACGGATTGTGGTATTCGGATAAATAAAAGTCAATCGCCTCCCCAAAAAAGCACAGCTATGGATAAATTGTTTCATAGACCGTGCTTTTTCACATAAATACAGATTTATGCAAATAATAATCGAAAACATTAAATCAGTAAATTTTGTTTATTTTATATTAATGATTTCGATTTATATTGAAAAAGTTGGGATTTTGTGTTAAAATAAAATAAAGGAGTGATTTTATGAGAATTGCTATTTGTGACGATGAAAAAACTTACATTGAGAAATTAAAAAATGACATCAATTCGCTGCAGACTCATGAAAACGCTTTCGAATTTTCAGAATTCGAAAGCGGAGAATCATTTATTGAACAATTTTCAAAAGATAAATATGATTTAGTTATTCTTGATATTGAGATGAAAGATTTGAATGGTTTGCAGACGGCTGAGTTTTTAAGGCAAATTGATAAAAATGTGATCCTTATTTTTATGACCAGTTTTGACAAATTCGTTTATCAAGGCTATGAAGTTAAGGCATTCAGATATATATTAAAAAATCAACCCAAGTCCATTTATTTGAAACAACTCAGCGATACAGTTCAAGAGTATTATAGAAATAAGAAATACATTAAAGTCATTGACGATGGTATCGAGAAAGAACTTCTTACAGTCGATATTTTGTATATAGAGGTTTATTCACATCAAATAGTCATCCATACGTTGAATAAACACTATTATCAAAAGGGTAAACTGGGCGACTATGAGAAAATGTTAGAAGGATGTTTATTTGTACGTTCCGATAAAAGCGTTCTGATAAACATTACTAATATTGACTACATTAAAAAGAATCAAGTATTTCTGAAGAATGGCAAAAGCCTATACGTCAGCAGAAATCATCTTGAAAATATCACAAAAGCTTTTTTGAAATTTAGCAGAAGCAGGTGGGGCTAATGTCTGTTAATGAATTAATTATAGAAATTCTAAATTGCATTGCTGAGAGCTCAATTATAATTTTTTACTTGTACAATATGATGAAAGAGAGCTTCAGAGTTCGAAAAAGAGCAATATTTCCGGCAACACTGCTTACCTCTATGATTCTTGCAGCAGTAACATTATTTTTTGAATATCCATGGATCAACTTGATCGCTACTTTTGTACTGATGACAGCTGTTTCCAACATAATGTTTGAATGTAAATTCGGTAAAAAACTTTTTTGTTCATTAATATTCTTGATAGTAATACTTGCTTCAGAATCACTTCCAATGGGAATACTTTATATATTGAATTTCGGAAGCCCCTTGGATCAATTAAATTCAGGTTTAGGCAGATATATTGGAATGGCTTGTTCAAAGCTATTTTGTTTCTGGTTTTCGGTATATATAATAGAGTATTCAAAAAACAAGCAGAAAGATATTCCATTAAAGAACTGGCTGTCAATTATATTAATACCGATTTTAAGTGTGGTCATTCTTAATGGGATTTTTGTGTCATATGGGTTAACCCATAGACAGACTATAAATTATTTGATTTCCGTTATTGGATTACTTGCACTTAATTTATTTGTGTTTAACTTTTTTGATACATATGCAAATCAATTGAAATTGAAAGTCATGGAACAGAGACTTAAATCAGAAGAAGAAAATTATATGCTGATTGAAAGTAAATACAACGAGATAAGGCAATTAAAGCATGATATAAATAATCAGATATCTGTGGCAAGATCTATGTTCCGCTATGGAAATCAAAATGAGGCAATTAGGCATCTGGAGAATTTATCAAACAGCTTATCAGACGCAGGTGGAATATGCTACACAGGTATTTCATCCGTTGATGCTATTATCAATATGAAATGGCAGGAAGCATTAAATAAAAATATACAATTCACAACTAAGATAAACGTGTTTGAATCAATGACCATAGACAATATGCTGATTTGTCGGATACTCGCTAATCTTCTTGATAATGCAATTGAAGGAGCAGAGCGCTGTTCATGTGTCAATAAATATATTCACATTTCAATGATACAAGTCGATAAGAAACTTCGAATTTGTGTTATAAATTCATCAGATGAGGTTGACACTCAGAACCTTAAATCCAGTAAGTCAGGAAATGGATTACATGGTATAGGTGTAAGCAGTATAAAAAAAGCTGCGGATCAGTTGGGTGGAGTCACATCTTTTGAATGGGAGGACGAAACATTCACAGCCGACATGTTAATAAAGTATTAACGGAAAGAACAAATGACGTCCAAAAAGGTACTTTGGCGCAAAAGACTTGAAAAAAATAAATAGTATACGCTATACTGAAAACTAGGATCAGCTAGGAAAAGTATAGCGTATTTTTTATCCGGGAGAGCAATTAAACAATGAGGAAACCAGATCAGGAAACAAAGCGAGGAATAGTCATAACGTTAATTCTCAGTGCGATCTATGGCATAACGACATTAGTAACAGGTCAAGCCT
>JAHZHC010000029.1 GCA_019420505.1 Ruminococcus sp. | reverse complement strand
AAAAGTTCTTCTTTATTTCTGTTATTTCTTTTTTGTTCATGGTTTTTCCTCCAATAAAATTTTAATACTGCTTATTTGGGATTAATGATTACTTCCACACCTTCAGTGCCATCATAAACAAAGCTGTCCGAAAATCCTGAAATATACTTGTTGTTATCATTTTTCAGCCGCTTTGACTTTTGAAGTGCGTCAAGGATAAATTTCTTGGCAAATGCAACATTGTCCTTGTCACGCCTTTTGTTAGGCTCGTGCCAAACAAATGTAACATGCACAGGAGAGGTAATCAGGAAATGCCTTGTGTTTAAAACAAGCATTATGTCATTTTCAACTTGCTTTTTAAAATTCGCTCCGCCGTATCTGTTGCCTCTGCACTTATCTATATATTCATTCAACGACGGCAGCCGGAAAGGTATTTTAAAGCTTATCATTTGTACCCTCCTTTTGTAGGATCAAAATCCTTGACAAAATCTCCCCATTCGTCAAGATCGTAAGAAGTATCTTTATTGCTGTGAGATTTCCTGTCCTGTTCGATCCAACCCTTTATAGTCAAGTACGGATTTTTCATCTTCTTGTGATTATCAGACTGCCATTTAATAATTTTATCTATGTATTTATCGACAGACGAAGAATCAGACATTGAAACAAGATCGTTGTATTGCTCCTGTGTAAGATTTTGCAAAGCTGTTTTCTCACTGTCAGACAATACAGTTAAGTTATGTTTAGTTACGTTTAGTTCTGTTATGTCTTTTTTGCTTACATTTTTATCGTTTTTGCTTGCAATTTTGCTTGAATTGTTATCAATTTCAGTTTTTTGGGTACAGTTTGCCAAGAGGTACTCATTTTTAATTTTTGCATTTTTTCTACGGGCGGTATATTCTAACCACTTTTCTTGTATCCAATCAGCAGTTAGAATGCCGTATTTTTTATACATTTCTAAATTAAAAAAGTCCTCTTTTAGTAATTCATTCAATATTTCAAAGACAAGTCCTTTACCTGCGTGTATTTTGCTCGCAAACAAAGTACATACCTTATCATTCCAATTACAATAGTACCCCTCGGCACTGCCACATACTTTTTGCCACAACTTAATTGTTATGGCATACCCTTTAAGTCCGTAAGACGCCTCAATATATTCAAAGCATTCACACACTTTATCAGGATATTTACTCCAATTAACTGTAGGAAGCAAAATCGCAGGCATGTTATATCCTGCCATATTACCTCCTGTTAAAACGGCACACCGCCGTCACTCAAAACCTCAAAATCATCATCTATTAAGGTATCATTGTTTTGAGGTATATCTTTATTTACGGTATCACCGCTTTTATTTTCCGTATCTGCTTTTTCACCGGTAAAGGATACATTGTCAACATAAACTTCGGTAACATAATGCTTCGTACCGTTTTTGTCGTCATATGTCCTCGTTCTGAGATTACCCTCAATTGCAATCATTCTGCCCTTGCGGAAATACTTGCCGATAAACTCAGCCTGCTGACGCCATGCCACACAGTTGATAAAATCAGTTTGTCTTTCCTCACCCTGTCTTGCAAAGCTTCTCTGTACTGCAACAGTAAACGAAAGAACCGAAACTCCGTTCGGTGTCTGCTTTACTTCAAGATCCTGAGTGATTCTGCCCATCAGGATTACTTTGTTCAGCAATTTCTATCAATCCTTTCCTGCTTGCGTATGCTTCTATAATTTTAAAAGCTGCGTAATTATTCATTTGAACTTGTTTCCAGTGCTCCGACGGCTCAACACCGCCGGAGATTATTATTTTTCTTTGTTCACGCATATCCTCTGTTCGCTTTTTGAACCACTCGTATGCGTTTACTATGTCTTTTTCGGTCATTATTCCTCCATAATACTTGAAAAATCGTCCTCCGAAGTTTCGGTGGTGTTTACAGGCTCGGCTTCTACGAACGTCTCTGTCTGATGATTTTCAGGATTATCCACATAGTCAACAGTGCCGTCCTCGTTAATAACTCCCATATCGTTATTTACTGCCGTCTGCATTTCAATGGACATAATGCCCCATTTACTGATAAGCTGTCTTAACATTGTCTTGCAAGCCATTCCGTCAAAATCCTTCTCCCAAAAAGTATATCCTTTATGAGCCTTGTAGCCCATACTGTATTTCTCGGCATGGCTTTCCATCTTCTGACGGCTCCAATACATAGCTTTTTTAAAACCGTTTGTATATTCAAACATTGCATAATATCCAATAGTTTCAGCCTGTTCACGTTCAACTTCATTTTCAATAAGCTTTACCTCTATATCTTCTTCAAGAGGGTTAAAGCTGATAAGTTCTCCCTGTTTTATTGGCAAAACATTAAGTTTTTTATATTGCCCCGAACGTATAGCAAGCTGAATATACCCTTTATATCCAAGCTGAAACTGAGCGACTGTCCGATTATTTTTTCTGTCCTTAAAAGGCACAAGATAATATTGTCCAAGCTGCGGAGACGGAGAAAGGTTAAGACCCTCACCTAATAATCCTGCGGAAACAACAGTGCTTGCATCACAATCCTGTAATGCCGGATTATTGCTTACCGCCGACGTTATCGCTGTTACAAACCGTGCTGCTTTCTGAGGATTTCCTAGAGTATTGTTAATCATCCTCTTGTACCCGTCGGAATTAATCACTGCTGTAAATTTAGGTTTTGTCTGTTTTGATAAACTGTTTGACACTGCCATTTTTATATCCTCCTTGCTATCTGATAACTTCAAAATTAATACCGTTGTTTTTCATATAATCCCTGAGCTGTATCAGCTGAGATCGTGTGCAGGTAACTCTGAATGCTGCTGTACCGACCGGTTCTGCCGGCTGTTCAATTGGCTGAGTAATCTTAACATCAGTTTGCTGACAGCTTTTTTCAACAAGTTCACCGGCTTTTCTCGCCTGTTCTTTTTTCTCCAATGCCACAGCATAGGCAAGAGCCGAAGCTTTATCCTTTGTTTCTGCATAGCGGTCAAGAATAGCTGTTAACAAAGGTGAATCCTTGTAAATATCTCTGATTTCTGTGTAATCCACCGATATCCTTTTAACGTTTGCTGATATTTCTTCTTTCAGCATTTCTGTTTTTGCTGTAGCATTGCCCCACTTAGGATCAAGCACATCTTCAAAATTTAAGAACTCAACAGTATTAACATTATCAAAGTGTGCTTTTAATTCTTCGTACTTTTCCTGCTTGCGCATTTCATCAAAAGTTTTTATCTGCTTATCTATTGCCATGATAGGAGCGTCTATCATACTCACAAGTTCTTTACACTGCTTTTCTAATGGTTCATACAATGACAAGCATTTCTTTTTAACATCAATTCTCTGCTGATCTATAGCCTTTTTTAGTTTATTCAGATTGGCTTTATCGTTTTTTGCTTCCTTGATGCTATCTTCTGTTACTACAAGAGATGAATAATACTGCATTTTAGGTTCAAGCTCTGTTTTAAGCTGCTCTATATTTTCTATTGCCTGCGGTATTGTTACCTCAGACGACTTTAAAATTAATTCCATTGACATACTATGTAACCTCTTTCTTATACCTCCGGCAAGATCAAAGCCGGTTTGATATTGTTTTTTACGCATTTCCAGAATGCAGCTTCTTTTTCAATAAGATATTCAATATCCTGCTGTACCTCTTCACGCTCAATCCGGAAATGTCTGATTGCAACTCTAAGCGAATTATCCCTATAATAGCGGATATATGCTTTAAGTATTGCAAAGTCCCAGCCTGTAGCTGCCAACTGATGAAGGATCTGAGCATAGTAGCTGTCAGGTATTTTATTATCCCATTCATCCCACTGACTGCTGCTCTGAATGGTTGTAGTCTTTATTTCAAGAACGCCGTGCTTTCCGTTTTCATCTGTAATTTCTCCGTCAAGAGTAGCGAAAATGAACGGGTGGTCGTCATTAAAATACATGTAAAACTCATGATAATCAACATTATACTTAGGGTAATCCAGTTTAAACAATTCTCTCAGGTGTTCTTCAGATTTTTTACCGAATATGACAGCCGGCTTACTCGAAATATCTTCGGGAACGATTTTGCCTGTTTTCTCTTGCCACAGTTCCACATTATTTTTATACTTGTTTACTCCGACAACGGTTCCGGCATCACTTCCGCCGATACCTTTATACCGCATCTCAAGCCATTCGGTACGGGTTTCAGGTTTTAAAATCACAAGCATTCCCCCTTATATTCTGAAATATATTGAGGTAATACTACAGTTGAGCTGTCGGTATGACGATCCTGACATCTGCAAAACATAACAGGTTTACCTTGAATCATCTTAAAGCCGATAACTGAAATACACTTATATATGATTCTGTCACGGTTTATCGGATTATTATCCATTACGGGACACTGTTTTAGAAATGCTTGTTTTGCCTGATCGTTAGTCATCAAAATCAACTCCGTAAATCTTTTTGTAGCACGCAGGACAATACACAAATCCATATCCTTTCTTTTGCGCCTTACGTCCGCATTTTTTACATTTGCACACTTATGTCACCCCCATTGATCAGCCATAGCGGACGCTATGCCGGGAAATGTTTTGCTTCTAGTTTTGGGGTCACGATTTTTTGTACCGCTTTGCCGGCGGGGATTTCCGCGTGAATCCTTGCTGCCTCCGCTTACCCACGACACGATATTTTCGGTTACAATGTTGGTAGGTTTTAATTTAGGCAATCCAATCAGCCACAAACAAGTTTTTTTGCTGTATGGATGTCCATGTTCATATGGTTGGATTATTTGAGTGTATTTAGGCAAATCAAATATTTTGGTTGGTATCGGATTTTCAACTGCAATACGAGGACAATTGGTGCTTAAAATAAACTGCATAAAAAACTTTTTTGCTTCCAGCCCTTTTTTATACCGCTCCACACTCATTAATCCTTTTGCCGGAAACAGACGCACAGCTCCCGCATTTGAAAGATATGTACACGGCGGATGAGCGATAAGCATATCCCATTTGCACTCTATTTCATGTACTGTACCATCACAGGTTGTAAATTCCGTATTGCCGTTAATCAGAGGCAATACATCACCTTTAATATGCCATTCAGGATGACCGCCTGAACAATCTTGTATATCACAGCTATATGCTTCATGCCCTTTTGCCCGAAAAGCTTTGCATACTGCCTGACTTTCTTCACAGGCTACAAGGATTTTCATTGCACTCACCTGCTTTCGGATCAATGACAAACACTCCGTCATTGTATGTAATCTGGGCACCCAATTCAGCCGCCAGCTTTGCAAATTTCAGTGCTTGACAAATTATCGGTTCGGTGTTATCATATTCATAGATAGATTTACTTTTTGAGCTTGTCACTGTTCCTGCAGTGTCAGGCTCTTTTTCTTTTGTATTATTCATTGTGATCCTCCAAATCAAAATGTATTTTTACAACTTCAGCTGCCGCAAGATATTCTTTAGCGTATTTACTGTCACCATGTGTATCTCTTACCTTTGCAACAAACTCATCCAATGTGCCGTTAAAACATCCGCAAACAACAGATATGCTGTTATCTTTTGTTTTGTAAAATGTTGTATTACGATTACATGAGCCTAAACCTTTAAAGCAAAGATAGTCAGCGCCTCCGCAGACCAGAGCGCCACCGTAGACCTGAGCGTCACCGTAGACCTGAGCGTTACCGTAGACCTGAGCGTTACCATAGACCCAAGCGCCACCGTAGACCTGAGCGTCACCGTA
>JAHZHC010000028.1 GCA_019420505.1 Ruminococcus sp. | reverse complement strand
TATCTCTCTTTTCTTTTTTCTTAATTTTGTCCAATATCTATTGTAGCACTACAAATGACTTTATAAATATTAATTATTGTTATTGTAATATTTATATAAATATGATATAATTTTCAATGAGGTGGAACATTATGCGTTTAAATGTTGCTGTGTGTGATGATGAAAGAATAATATGTAATGAGATAAAAAATCGTTTGTATGGAATGTTTCCTGATTATTTAGTTGACATTTATGATTCTGGCACGTCTTTGTTGGAATCTGGCAAATATTATGACCTGATTTTTTTAGACATAGAAATGCCCAATATGAATGGAATGGTTACTGCGGAGCAGTTGCGAGAAAAAGATCATGGAGAATATATAATATTCCTTACCAGTCATTCTGAATATATGCCTGAGGCTTTTAAAGTTAAAGCGTTTCGTTTTCTAGAAAAACCTATTGATGGAATGAAATTTTTTGAGGCATTAAGTTGTGCCGAAAAGGAGATCTTGAGTAATGAAAAAATTGCTATTAAGGAAAAGGGGCGTACTACTCTTGTAAGCTATAATGATATAGTGTGCATCGAAGCATACGGAGATGGTACTTTTGTATATACAAAGTATGGGATTGTCGTTAGTCTTAAATCATTGAAATATTGGTCCGATAGATTGGGCAGTGAACATTTCTATCAAGTTCACAAATCGTATTTAGTTGCCTTTCGCTATGTGAAAAATATATATGCGACAACAATAGAATTGCATTATATGAAAGAGAGGGTACCAGTTTCAAGAAGAAGGCTGTCACAATTTAAGCTGCTTTTTTATGATTATGTAAAGCGTAATTCAAGATGTTTATGAGGTTTTTATGGAAAGAATTTTGTATAATGCAGCGATGTACATTAGTGAGCTGGTAAAATTATGTGTTGCTGTATCGCTGCTATTCTGCATTAAGTTGAAATCAAGAATGCATACTATGGTATGTATTACGCTATTTATACTGACTATATCTCTTATTTCGTCTTTTTGTGATCCGTATAATTTAGGACCATTTTTTGATGCTATGGTTATTCTTTGTGTCATTCTTTGTTTAAAAAATAAACGGCAGACAGGAATGGTTATTTTAATATATATTTTTATATGTTTACTTGATATGGTTGTTGGTATTTTTGCTGCAACCATTGGTGCTATGTCTAAAATTCCCAACAAATTTTCTATATCTGAGTTGGGTTTGAATTGTGTATCAGGATTTTTAATTGCAATATTATCGTTTATAAGAATGAAAATACTAAAAAAAGCCGTACATATAGATTTTTCTACCAAGCAAATAATTTTGATTATAATTGGCGGTTGTTCTATTGGCGTGTATCTTTCGTCTATAATGCTGTTTATGATGGATCAAAATTATTCTTTATATAAGAGCATAGCTGCTTTGGCTTTAAGCATGAGTAGTATAATTTTTATTGTAATTTGTTTTTTATTGATCTCAAGCCATAATAAAAACAAATATTTGAAAAAGGAAACTGAAGTAACGCAAAATTTATTAAAAGCTCAGAAAAAATATTATATTTCTCTCTTAAAAAAAGATGAAGAAACCAAACAGTTCCGTCATGACATAAAAAATCATCTGTATTGTATGAAAATGTTATGTGAAAATATGGAATTAGAACAACTTGGCGACTATTTTGACAAAATGAATATAGAACTGAATAAATTAACTTCAAACATACATACAGGAAGTAATTTGATTGATGTAATAATAGATGATATTCGTGGAAGATATCCAAGCGTAGAGTTTAAATGGGAGGGTCACATTGAAAATGATCTGAGATTATCTCAAATGGATCTGTGTACACTTTTTTCTAATCTGATAAGTAATGCTTTTGAGGCTGCTGAGTTTTGTAATGATAAGCGTGTGAATATATGTGTGAAATTTTTGGAATCAACTTTGTTTATAAATGTTGAAAACACTTATTTTAAAGAGCCAATTATTAAAGACAATGAATTTATCAGTATAAAATCAGGAGAAGGACATGGGTATGGGATGCAAAATATAAAGGAATGCCTAATAAAATACAACGGACATATGGACAATGATTATTGTAATGGTATCTTTATTACTGATATAGTGATTCCGAATGCCATATAATCATAACAAATAACACCGTTCACCCTATAAATGTAACCGTTCGCCGAGAAAATATTGATTATTTTGTCACATAATGATATATAAGATTTTGGGAGTAACTCCTAAATCTTGTTTTCGGTGGTGATAAAATATGTTCTACATAATAAATTGGTGGAGATGGATTTGGAGAAGATAGTTTCAAATGCCAGAATCATTAGTATAATTTGTGCGTTTTAAAGTTAATTGAGGCGGTTATTTTATGAAAAATGTAGGTAAGAAAATCTTTGCATGCTGTGGGGCTTTTTTAATGGTAACAGCAATGTCAATTACAGTGTTTGCAACGACATTAACTGGAAGTAGTTTGGGACATAAAAATGATAAATGGGAGTATGGTATACACTATAGTTTTTTAAGGTTTGATAAGGAAGAACAGTATTCTTATTTTTATTGTAAGGATAAAAAACATACTGCCACAGCAATACAGAAATCGAGCAGTAAAAAGTATATGAGCAAAAAAACTGCCGATAAGGGTAAAACTGCTAAAGCAGAAACTGGATATCATAAGAATTTTACCGAGTGGAATTCTTACTACAACCACGTTTAACCACATGATAGGTAGAATGCGTTAACATTCTCCCTAAATTAATGATATTCAGAGGGATAGCATGAAGATCAAATATAGTTTTATAGTAATCTTTGCATTTACTGCAATATTTATATTTGCGAATTGTTTTCTAAACTATGACAATCTATTTTATACTTCAATGATTCATATAGGTGAATCCGAATCATCGGTGAAAGCTGTTTTTTCGACTGATATTAAATCTAAAGAAGAAATATATGAAATTCTAACAGTCGTTATGAAAAAATATTCGGCTAACATTTATTGTTCTAATATCGATAATATAAAAGGTAAAGACTACTATGTGAAAAATATCTATGTCACAAATTTCAGTACATTTCAAAAAATCAAATTGGATAGTGGAAGGTTCTATAATGCCAATGAGATCGATTCGGATTATTTTCTTTCAACTGATCGCACAAATAATAGTAATCAAATCGGTGTTGTATCAGCGTTGAATAAAAATAAGGGATTTATGGTCAAAACACTTAGACAATATTTTAGTGATAATAATGCCCCCCTTGATAAAACATATGTCATCGAATTAAATGATCATAGCGACCTGAATGATATAAAAAAAGAATTAAAGCAAGAAGGTATCGTATTAAGTTATCAGTCCAATGATTTTAAAAATGCAAAACAGCCATCATATTATGTAGCCGTCACAATGGCATCAACTTTAATTTTAGTCTTTCTAATAATGTATGATTTTATAAGATCATACAAAAAGATAGGAATAAAAAAAATGTTGGGCTATGATTTTAATACTATTTGGAGTGAAAGTGTTCCTAAACTTGTGATATGTCAGTCTGTAGTTTTTGCAATAACGGCACTGATTTTTACCTCAATTTTAGTTCCTGGATTTAATTTTGCTTGTGTTGGATTTTTGAAAAAATTATTTTTTTGCTATTTGGCTGTTACGATAGTCACTCTAATTATCATCAGTCTGCCATTTATTTTTGTTAAGTATGTTTCTTTGAGCGGTGTAATAAAAAATCAACGACCATACAGATCGTTAATAGTTTTTAATAGCTTTTTGAAATTCATATCTTTTACTTCCGCCATTTGCGTGATGTGTCTGTCGATAACGGATTTAAATAGCTTATATACTTTGAGTTTAGATAAATATTCAAATTGGAATAAAACCAAACAGTTTGCGTATGTATCGGTTATGGAGATCCCGAATGAAAGTGATTGGACAGGAGAAACGGACGAGGATATTGAAAATTTTAAAGAAATTTATAAGATCATGAATGCAAATGGATCTGTTTATGCTGATTTTTCAATTTATTCTCCTCTTTATGAGGAAGACAGAGAAAATGGTGAGTTCCCTGTTAATATTAGTGTTAATGTCAATCCTAACTATCTTAAACTTTTCCCTGTATATGACAAGAATAACCAAAAAATAGTCATTTCTGAAAATGAAAAAAGCTGTGTTGTGCTTGCTCCAGAAAAATATAAGAATAAAGAGGATAAGATCCAGGAGTATTATAGTGAGTATGGTTTTACAGGAAAAGCAAAAGTAATTTGGTATAAGGATTCCCAATCGTTATTTACATTTGCTTTAGATTGTGGCGATAGTAAAAACACTGTGAAAGATCCTGTCATTAATGTGCTTACAGAAAATAACGGTGATCCTATAGACTATTCAATGATACTTGGAGAAACAGGAGGCCCATTTAAAATAAAGGTAAATGATTTTGAGAATGCGACTGCTGAAATTGCAAAAGTTTGCAGTAAGTTTTACGATGAGAGTGAGGTAAGATTCCCTGCTACCGGCGTGTATCAAGCTATTGAGGAACAAGTAAAAGAGTTGAATACAAAACTTATAGTTCAGTTTTTAATGTTTGTAGCGTTGATAATAATATGTTTTTCAGCAGTTATTCAAAATGTTATTGCATACATGGAGCAGCACCAAAAGGAACTGGCGGTAAAGAAAATAATGGGCTTTAGATTTAAAGAAAGATATATTAATTATTATGTTGGCATGGTATTTCTTGATGCAAGTTCATTTATTGTGGCTCTTTTGATCGATCGTAATTTTATTGAAACAGTATTAATATCAGCAATACTAATAAGCATTGATGTAATTTTCTCCACATTATATATCAAGAAAAAAGATAGAATTGATATTATAAATGTTGCAAAAGGTGGTTGATTATAATGATAGAGATAAAAAACATTACTAAAAAATATGATGACAGAGTGATCTTTAAAAACTTTTCGCTAAAAATCAATGATGGTGAATTTGTTGTAATTACTGGTAAAAGCGGCTGCGGAAAAAGTACATTATTAAACATTATAGGTTTGTTGGAAGATCCGGACAAAGGGAAGGTAGTTATAGATGGTGAAAAAATTTTGTCTTCCCAAAGCAATAATGCTGTCAAGGTAATTAGAAATAAAATTAGTTATGTCTTTCAGAATTTTGCACTTGTTGACGAGGAGACTGTTAAATATAATCTTATGCTTGCATTAAGATATGTTAAGTTAAGTCATAAAGAAAAGGAAAATAAGATCGCCGATGCACTGGCGAAAGTTGGTCTTTGTGGGTATGAAAATAAAAAGATATACCAGTTGAGTGGTGGAGAACAGCAAAGAGTTTCACTGGCACGAGTGTTTTTGAAACCTTCAGAAATAATTTTAGCGGATGAACCGACCGGATCGTTAGACAAAGAAAATGCAGCCATAGTTATCAATATTCTAAAAAGAATTAATCGTGACTATGGGAAAACAGTTTTAATAGTTACACATGATGAAAATTTAAAAGAAATTGGAGATAGGATAATCGACCTGTCTTAGTTACGCATATGGTTGAGCAAGGTTATATAGATTGCTTATGATGGTGCATTAAAAAATGATCAGTAATTTAATGGAGTTAATAAATTGGGAAGGATGTTATAATGAGTAACGAATCAACAATACAAGTGGAAGAAAAGGATATTTGTAAAAAGAAAAGTATCTTTGATACAATAAAGTCGGATAAAAACAATAACTATAGCTCATATGCAGCGTTGATAGGTGTTTTGCTGACCATATCAGGAATTATAGTAAAAGGTATATCAGCAATAGTTATTGAAGGATACAATAGTTATTTCTCGATTAATGGATCATATTCCAAAATAAGCGAGGCCAATATTTTTTCAAATTTATTTGATTTGCTTTTTAAAGGTTTGATTTTATTGCTATTTAATTATTTTATGGGATACATAATAATAAGGACACATGGCTTTTGGAAAACAGTTCGAAATGTGGTTTGTATTTATCTTGTAACTATGGTTGCATTATTTATATTTGCCTGCGTAATACTGGATTATAATATAATCAAAATATGGAAGGATGTAACAGCGTTAGAAGTATTAAAGTGTTTACGCTCGTTATTTATATTATGTACGGCCATTTATTATTTTGGTTTATCAATAGGAATTGCTTTAAAAAATCAAAAATTTTTTACTAAGCCTATCGATAAAGCCGTAGATATGGTAGATAAAAAGACAAATACAAAGAAAACTGGCAAAAAAGTAATAATAGCTTTAATTGCAGTTTTTGTAATAGTTCAGACATTCTGCTTTTTTAAATTGGGTGAATCATTCGCTGCTTTAAAACGCGACTATAGACTCATAGACAACAACACAAAAGTAATATTAGCTGAAAAAGATGGAACGTATCTATGTGCAAATTGTAAATATGATGAAAAAAGCAATTATTTGGAGATATATTCTTCAAAGCAAGTTTGTATTGATACGGAGAATGTGGAAATGAATGTTATTAATGTCTTTGGTGTGAATGTTGATAAAGGAAAATAGATTAGAATTTAAGCTACTAATGTGCTTATTTTATCATTAGGCCATTTTACCAAATCTATTTAGCTATATTTACCATTGACTTTTTAGAAAAAATCGCATATAATAATATTAACAGAACCCGACACGCCTCTTAGCAATGCGTACCACGTCGGGTCGTTTAATTATTAGGGGACTTTTTTATGCAGCTTAAAGAACAGCAACCATCAATGAATGTTGATCAACAAATCGAGAACTTGAAAATGCTTGGGTTGAGAATTGTCAATGAAGAATATGCACGTCGAATTCTTAATGATATTTCATATTTCCGCTTGATAAAAGCATATGGCCTTGGACTAAAAGGTAAAAATAAAAATTTTGATGGTTCTATATCCTTTGAACAAATCGTTGAGTTATACCTGTTTAACGCCAACTTCAGGCAACTCTTATTTACTTGGATAGAGCAAATCGAAGTTAATCTCAGGTGTAGGGTAGCTAATCATTTCTCACATATTTATGGTGTACTAGGATATGAAGATCCGGATAATTTTAATGATCCTGGCTATCACTATGATTTTCTTTGTGAGATAAAAAAGGAAATATCCAGAAATAGCAAAGCCCCTTTTGTTAAGAATTTCAAAAATAATTATACTGACGGCAAAATTCCGTTTTACGCTTTGGTGGAGCTGTTCAGTTTCGGTACGCTCTCAAAGTTTTATAAAAATATGAAACCTCAGGACAAAAAAGCCGTTGCAACGTTGTATGGCGTGGGATATACTTATCTTGAAAGCTGGGTCGAACACATTGCTTTTGTGCGGAATATTTGTGCACACTATGGACGTTTGTATAATGTTAATCTTGCTAAAACGCCAAAGCTATATAAGCAATATACAGAAAAGGGGATAAGCAGTATCCGTGTATTTGCAACTCTTCTTTGCATAAAACATCTAATAACTAATGATCAACATTGGACAGCGTTTGTGGACAAACTAGATAAACTTTTTCACAAGTACCCTCACGTTGATAAAAAACTTATGGGATTTCCAGATGATTGGGTTAATATATTGAACGAATAAACATTGAAACATCGCATTTGTTTTTACAAATGCGATGTTTTGATAAGAAAATATATCGTTGTGCTGCTCCTATACTGACAGTCTAACGGCATATGTAATCTCGATGCAATGACCTGTGTTTCTTACGCTGTTTCGGGTAAATATCCATTGTTGTTCAGGACTAATTATTTTGACCATCTGACCGCCTACAGAGCCGACCTCACGAGCTGTAAGATCGCCGTTGTAGCCCTGCTTGAGGTTTACGCCAACTTCGTTAGCTGCTTCCATCTTGAACTTGTTGAGTGTTTCTCTGCCTTCCTGAGTTGTGATACCTTTCATTTTCGTATCTCCTTTTCATTTGTTTTTCGGGTTTGCAATAATATTATATGTCTGCATGATTTGATTATAAGAGGTAATTTATAGAACGAAATGGGGCGGTTTTTGGAATGAAAAAAAATTAAAAGCTAAAATTAGTATGATTTTAAACGGAGCAAAATTCAAAAAAAATCATTTACATATAAATTATACTTCTTTTGGAAATTGTGTGATTTTGTATAGTCACAGTTTTCAATTGTCAAAATACCACTGGACACAGTGATTACATGCCCTGCACTGCTGCTGCCGTATTTCAGCACATAACCGTTGAGATCAAGGGTGACGGTGCGGTTGACCACTAATGTGGTGTAAATGGTAATGTCTGACGTCAGTTTGACTGTTCCGTATGAAGCTTCTCTGATTGCTGAAACCAGTTCCGCCGCTGTGGAAACTTCCGCCGTCCCACTCGCTGCCATATTATCCTCGGCAAATACACTTGTCGACACAAGGCAAAGAACCATACAAAGGGTGAGCATGATACTGAGTATTCGTTTTTTTATTTTCCGTTACCTCTGTTTTCGTGTATATCGGCTCAGTCAAGAGCAATAATTGTAATATTATAGACAGCACCGTTCAGCTGTGTGCCGGGGGTCAACTGGATAAATTCATATTGCAGCACAATATCACTGCCGGCATTGTAGATGCGGTTGAATGCAAACGGCATCCACACTCGTGAATTATCTGCATCGTTCATATACCTTTCGATCAATGTATCATTAAGAATGCCTTGTCTGCCTTTCAATACTACCGAGTACCATCCACCCATGTCGTGAGAAATGCAGACCGAACCGCTGAATGAAATACTGTATGTATGTCCGGCTTTCAGCGTTACGGTTCTATTGGCTCGATCCCATACAAAAAGTCCTCCGGAATTGCAATCTTCAAACAACTGAAGCGGCTGATTGAATGAAGCGCCGGTGCCGCCGTTTGAGGCGTGAAAATACCCCGAACAGCTGCCGTTCTGACCGGCATCGCCCTTGTCGCCTTTATCTCCCTTGTCGCCTTTGTCTCCCTTTTCGCCGTCTGTGCCGTCAACACCGTCTGTGCCGTCTGTGCCTGCGGCTTTTACGCCCGTATCGGTTTCTCCGATCCACCAGTTGCCGTTTTCACCAATGAAGGGGGTGTTGCCGTCCGCACCATCGGAGCCGTTTTGTCCGTTTGTTCCATCCTTGCCGTCGGCTCCGTCCTTTCCGTTTATACCGTCCTTGCCGTCAAGACCTTTCAAAACCGAAAGATCGTACAGGTTCAGCCATATTTTATCGCCGACATAGCGCCACTGCAGGGTGTTTTCGCTTACACGGAACTCCGGTGTCTTTCCGTTTGCTCCGTCTGCACCTTTCTGCCCGGTGGGACCTGTGATGTCGGCTATCGCCACAAGGTCCTGCCACTCATCGCCCTCGTAGCGCCACTGTATGTGGGTTTCAGCTCGCTGCACCTCTATGCTTTTGGCGTTAATGCCGTCAGTGCCGTTGATACCGTCTTTTCCGTCGGCTCCGTCTTTGCCGTCGGAGCCGTTAATGCCGTCTTTTCCGTTTGTACCGTTTATTCCGTTCTTACCGTCGGCACCGTTAGAGCCGTCTTTACCGTCTGTGCCGTTCTTTCCGTTTTCTCCGGCAGCGCCCCGCAGCTCGGTAAGCGCCACAAGGTCGTGCCAGTCGGCTTCGTCGCTGTATTTCCACTGAATCGCCGTGCCGTTGTTTTGCACCTCCGGCAGTGCGTCGCCTGTTTTTGCCGCCTTGCTCCATCCTATTGCAAGCACGCTGCAAAGCACCAAAAGAGCGGTGCAAATCGCCAAAAGTGTACCTGTGAGTAGTTTTTTTCTTGTTTTCATCTTTTTTCCTCCGTTCGGAATTGTTTATCACGGCGGAGCTTTGCGCCGCTGCCCACGCCGTAAATGAGCGGCGGTCGATAGGCTTATGCTTGGTTTGCTTTGTACTTATCCACAAACAGGGCGACCCCCTGCTTTAAGACCTCCATCTGGGTTTTCAGATAATATTCATCCTCAAACATCGCATAATGTACGCAGGCACGGACGAATATAAAGATCAGTGGCGTGATGACCGTATATGGAATGCCGATCTTTGGTTCCAGCCGCTTGGCGTACTCGGTATAGCGTTCGTTCACGCCCTCAAAAAATTTCTTGCCGTGCTCGATATACTTCGGGTGCGTATATATCTGATACATCAGGCGATATTTTTTTCCGTGCTTTTTTGCTGTCCAATACGGGACCTCCTTCACAAAACGGACAACATCCTCGGGGTCGGTGGGTGCCATCTCCATAAAGTCGTCCTCAACCTTTTCCATACAGTATGCCGTTGACTCAATGATCAGTTCGTCAAGGTTTTTAAAATACGAATACAAATTTGCTTTCGTGCATCCGCACGCATCGGCCAGTGCTTTAATTCCTGTGCCTGTGAGCCCATTTTCCGCATAGCACTCGAAGCACTTTTCCATTAGTTCACGTTTTCGCTCATTGTGCTGTTGCTCAGTTGTTTTCATGTTGCTTCGCTCCTTTTATGCGTACCGACCGTTCGTTTATGATTAGTATAACACAGATTTGTAACAAAGTCAAGAATTGTTCAAAAAATGAAGAAGATAAAGTTTCAACATGATCTCATAAAAAAAGTCCTTACAGCAGAAAGAAAATAGCGGCTTACCTCAACGATCAAAACCGTACTAATAAATATGTCCATAAGACTTATGGAAAGATGGGATAGGCTTATTGACTTCCCATGTTCTCATATGATATAATAAATTCATATTAACACAACATTTCTGTTCAGGGGGTATATCAAATGAAAAAGCAAAATGCAGGGCTTATCGCTCTGAGTATCGTTTTTATTCTTATGGGTGGTTTCTCTACTATCTATAATCTCAGCAAGTATGTATCAAACAGAGTTTTCATGTCAAGTGCTGAGAAAACCACAGGCTATGTGAAGTGGATAGACCATGAGTTGAAAACTTGGGGACATAACAAAAAGGCAAGCAACAAAGCTGAAACATATTACATAACTGTCGCTTTTGATGTTGGCGGCAAGGAGTACACAAGAGAGATCTTCACAGGCACATATTATGTGAGTCAGAACGAAAAAGTGAACGTGTATTACAACACTGATAAAAACGGTGAGCCTGATAAGGTCGTGACCGATATTGATAATGATAAAAGACCGTACCTTACTTGGCCGCTGATACTTTTGCTTGGCATTGTGCTACTTGTGCTTACTAAGAAAAATATTATCTCAGTGGGGAGAAAAAGATAAAAAAGTAATCATTAAAATAGTAACCAAAAGAAACTTTGTGCAACTAAATAACAGAAAAGCAGAAACCTGCTAAGAAAAATCAATAGGCAAAATGAACAAAGTTGAGAAAAGAAGCA
>JAHZHC010000027.1:184583-355677 GCA_019420505.1 Ruminococcus sp. | reverse complement strand
GTGTACCCGTTACTTCAGGCAGTGACGAATCGTCCGGTGTTGATGATGATTCTTCGGTTTTCGATGAACTGTCAGGTACTACCACTGTTTCCTTTGTTCCTATTATCTTTACACTGTTTACGCTTCCCTGGCCTTGTACAACCAGTTGATGGTTACCGGAAAAAGGTGCTATTTGATACGGTGAAAAATCATACGTATAATTACCGTAAACTTCTGTTGTATTCACAAGTACCGTCCATCCGGGGGCAACGGCAATCTGAAGATTGCTTGCATTTGCATCTATTACTATTTTAGCTGACTTATAACCATTTAAACTGAAGTCAATTTGATAATCTGTACCCCATGTGAGTGAAGCTGAGCCGCCCTCAGAAATTATTACTTCCTGTGTTATAACATTGTTTGAACTGTCGTCCATACTGCTGCTTTCCTCACCATGTGAAGGGTCTCTCCATTCAGCATATTTTGCACTGTCGTTAAGAATGCTTTTTAAATAAACTCCTGCTTCTCTCAATGATCCGTTAGAATAAAAAATACTTGAAGTTTCATCTTTATCATTTATTGCCCAGTTGCACCAGGAGAGTTTATTCTGATCCATCCAGTCCAGCCATTCCTGAGTAGAATTATAATTTATTGCACCGTTTCCATCGGCATTTACAGAGCCCCATTCACTTACAAAAACAGTTATATTTTTATTTAAAGCATAATTCGCCTTATCCCTCAGATACTGAGAATGCGTTCCTGCGTAGAAATGAATAACATACGCTACATTTTTGTCGTTTATCGGATTATCTGCTGCAATATCAATATCCTGTGACCACGTCGGGGTTCCGACGAGTATAAGATTGTCAGAATATTGCCTTATGACTTGTATCACTTGTTCAGCGTAATATTTTACTGTTGTCCATGCAATGTTTGTAGGTTCATTGAACACTTCAAAAATAACATTGTCATATTTACCGTAATCACGAGCCATTCTGGAGAAAAAATCTTTAGCTGCATTAACATTATTATGTGCTCCATGAGAATGCCAGTCGATAATAACATAAATGTCTCTTTCGATAGCCTCCTCTATTACTTCACGGTATTTAGCTTCATCAGAAGGACTATATGGATTTCCGTTATCATCTACTCCAAACGGACAGCGAATCATTTCACATTTAAATTCATCTACCATACGGTCAACATTTGTACTGCTATACATATGAGTTGACCAATTACTCCAGAAAAAACTCATTCCTTTTACCTGCATTGGATTATTTGTTTTAGATCCAATAATCTTATTTCCATTTGCCTGCATTTGTCCATAATAACTAACCGGACCTTTACTTGCTGCGCTTACTGAAAACGGCATCAGCTGCACAACTGTCATTAAAATTGCAATAGTACAAATAAAACTTAAAACCTTATTCCTTGATTTCATATATTTCTCCTTTAAAAGTAACTGTGTTCGATTAATAAAATGTTAAGATTTTATCATATTCAATATTTTATCAAATGGTAATATAATTATAAACTAATATTTTATAACAATTAAAATAAAAGCCTTCCCGAACGGTTAAATTCAAGAAGGCTGTATCCTTGTCTATCCTGTTTTTTAAAACTATGCTATTTTTTTGTCGCAAACAACTTGTTAAAATCTTCAGTTGTCGTACAGTAATTACAATGCTTTTCAATCAATCTCAGCAGATTAAATAATACTTTCTGACATCAATAGCCTTAACTAATTATCCCAAAAGATAAACAAATTACGTCCTTAACCCAGATAAAAGAATTATGCACCCTTCCTCGGTGAGTTTTTGGCTCTTGAGATTTCAGGCTCAACAGTTCCCAAAACACACTCTGAAGTGACTTTTATACCAACAATTTCATCATCTGACGGACATTCAAACATGAGCTTTGTAAGAATTTTTTCTACAACTGCTCTTAGCCCTCTTGCTCCGGTTTTTTGCGCAATTGTCAGCTTTGCAATCTCTCGCTTTGCGTCATCCGTAACCTCTAATTCTATACCATCAAGCTTAAACAGCTTTGTATATTGCTTAAGCAATGAATTTTTAGGTTCCGTAAGAATTTTACAAAGTGCATCCTCATCAAGCTCTTCAAGAACTGTTATTACCGGAAGACGACCCACAAGCTCGGGAACAAGACCGAATTTTACAAGATCATGAGGGCGAACTTTCTTCATAACATTTCTGTCGGATTTTTTGTCCTTAATACTTCCTCCAAAACCAAGGGAGGATGATTCTGTTCTTTTTTTAATAACAGATTCAAGTCCTTCGAAAGCGCCTCCGCAAATAAATAGAATATTCTTTGTATCAATTTGAATAAATTCCTGGTGCGGATGCTTTCTGCCGCCCTGAGGGGGAACATTAGAAACTGTACCTTCAATTATTTTGAGAAGCGCCTGCTGAACTCCTTCGCCGCTGACATCTCGAGTAATAGATGTATTCTCGCTTTTTCTTGCTATCTTGTCAATTTCATCAATATAAATGATACCCTTAGACGCCGCTTCAACATCATAATCGGCAGCTTGAATAAGTCTTGTGAGAACATTTTCAACATCATCGCCCACATATCCGGCTTCTGTCAAAGTTGTTGCATCCGCAATTGCAAAAGGTACATTCAAAAGCTTTGCCAAGGTTTGTGCAAGAAGTGTTTTTCCGGTACCTGTGGGACCTAACAGCAAAACATTGCTCTTTTGAATTTCCACATTATCTTCATCGTTATTTTCAAGTGACATAATACGTTTATAATGATTATATACCGCAACAGAAAGTGCAATTTTTGAGTCGTCTTGCCCAATAACATATTCATCAAGAACTGCTTTGATTTCAGCAGGTTTTTTTAAAGTGATCCCGACGTTTCCAACAGCTTTATCCTTCTTAATACGAGAAAAGGCTCTTGCCCCGGGTGCACCTGACTGTTCTTCCAGAATATCATAACAGAACATAACGCACTCATCACAAATATGACTATCACCTGCTGAAAACATATTCTTGACCTTATTTTCTGATTTACCGCAGAAATTGCACCTTTTCATTGTTTCGTTAGTCATTTTTCATCAATCCTATCTATTCGTGATAACCTTATCTATAAGACCGTAATCCAGTGCCTGCTGTGCAGACATAAAATTATCTCTTTCTGTATCCAATGTAATTTGTTCAATAGATTTACCTGTATTTTCAGCAAGTATTCCATTAAGCTTTTCTCTTGTTCTGACTAAATGATCAGAATGAATCTTTATATCTGTACACTGACCCGAAAGTCCTCCTGAAATAAGGGGCTGATGAATCATGATTTCACTGTTAGGCAGAGAATACCTTTTCCCCTTTGCACCGCTTGACAGCAGAAATGAACCCATAGATGCAGCCATACCTATACAAATTGTAGATACATCACACTTAATATACTGCATTGTATCATAAATTGCCATTCCGGCAGTAATTACTCCTCCCGGGCTGTTGATATAAAGATCAATATCCTTTTCAGGATCCTGTCCTTCAAGATAAAGCAGCTGTGCAATTACTACACTTGCTGTTGCATCATCAATCTGGTCGCAGAGCATAATAATTCTGTCATTAAGAAGTCTTGAATAAATATCATAGCTTCTTTCTCCTCTGCTTGTTTGTTCTACTACATAAGGGACCAATGCCATAGTTATCTCCTCCTGTTAATACACTTTTCGCTCGCTTTATTATCAGCGAGCGAAATCGACAAAATATCACAAAATTACTTAATTACCGCAGAATCCTTAATAATGTCAACTGCTTTTCCGACAGCTATATCCTTTTTAAGATCCTCAGCTCTGATGTAAACCTTAATCTGCTCAACAGGCATTTTATACTGTTCAGCCAGCTTATCAAATTCTGCATTAAGTTCATCATCAGAAACTTCAATTTTTTCAAGCTGTGCAACTTTTTCAAGAGCAAGACGCAGCTTAACCTGCTTTTCTGCCTGTTCACCATACATCTTTCTCAATGATTCCATTGTCTGACCTGAATACTGAAGATAAAGGTCAAGGGAAATACCCTGTGGTGCAAGTCTCTGCTCAAGTTCGCTAACCATTTCATTAACACGGTTATCAAACATAACCTGAGGAATTTCTGCTTTCAGATTGCCGATTACCGTATCAAAAAGCTTCTCTTCAACGACAGCGTCAGCTGCCTTTTCAGCAGCTTCTTCAAGCTTTTTCTTTACATCAGCCTTGAATTCGTCAACAGTATCAAACTCTGTAGAATCCTTGATCATTTCATCATCAAGCTCAGGAAGCTCTTTCTTGGAAATGCTCTTAAGATTGATCTTGAACACTACCGGTGCTCCAGCAAGTTCTTTTGCCTGATAATCTTCAGGGAAAGTCACATTGATATCAAACTGTTCTCCTGCATTATGACCTGCAACAGCCTCTTCAAAGCCCGGAATAAACTGTCCGCTTCCCAATGAAAGTGTAAAGTCCTCAGCCTTTCCGCCCTCGAAAGCAACATCATCTTTAAATCCTTCAAAGTCAATAAGAACATCATCGCCCATTTCAGCAGCTCTGTCGTCAACCGTAACGATTCTCATGTTCTTTTCTCTTAATTTATCAACTTCTTTTGCAACATCCTCGTCAGTTACATCCTTGACTGATTTTTCAGCTTCTATACCTTTATACCCGTCAATTTCAACTTCAGGCTTTGTTATACAAGTAACTTTAATTTCAACGCCCTTAGCCTTATCTACTGAAGTAACCTCAGCTTCAGGTCTTGCAACAATTTCAAGCCCTGCTTCAGCAATAGCCTTATCAGCCTCAGGACCGTAAAGCATATTTACAGCATCCTCAAAGAAAACATTTTCTCCATATTCCTTTTCAATAAGCTTACGAGGAGCCTTACCCTTACGGAAACCACGGATCTGAATATTTTTCTTAGCTTTCTGATATGCTTTTTCAATAGCTTCTTCAAAAGCTTCAGGTGAAATTTCTATCTCCAGTTCAACCTTATTTGTTTCAACCTTATTTGTCGATTTTAAACTCATTTTACTTTCCTCCGTTAATATAAGTATCTATAATATTATAGCATATATTAATTTTTATTTCCAGTGATTTTTTATAAATTGTCATATTGCACAATTTTAGTGATATTCATTGGGTCAAATTGCAAAAAATCGCTTGCAACAAGCCGATAATTTATACCGTCCCTGCATCCGTTTATTGCATACTCGGCACCGCTGCCATGTATATGACCGTAAAAACACCATTTAATATTATATTTATGAAGCACTTCCAGCATTTCGTAATTACAGCTTGTTCCGTAAACAGGGGGATAATGCAAAAAGACAACCGGTTTAAGTCCTGATTTAATTGCTGATTCTATGGATGCACTAAGCCGTCCGGCTTCTCTTGCAAGAACCTTTTTATCCGAAGGCTCGGATGTTTCGTTTATCCATCCTCTTGAGCCGCATATACCTATGCCTTCATACTCATAATGATTATTATGAAGTATATTCAGCGTATCAAAACCATTATCCGAGAAAAAATTCTCCATTTTATTTTTGGTATTCCACCAATAATCATGATTGCCTTTAAGAATAATCTTTCTTCCGTTCAGGCTATTAATAAATTTAAAATCCTCATATGATTTTTCAAGTCCCATTGCCCATGAAATATCTCCTGGAATTACTATGGTATCCTCAGGTTTAATTTTTTTTTGCCAATTAGATTCAATTTTATTTACATAGTCCTTCCACCCACCGAAAATGTCCATAGGCTTATTAACTGACAGCGACAAATGAAGATCTGCCATTACAAACAGCGCCAATATTACACCTCCTGTCGGCTAAAATTCCCATAATAAATCAAGATTATATTCACATAATATAAATGCAACAACTGTTGCGGAAGGAGTGATTATATCATGGAAAAGGATAGAATTTACGGAATCAACTGTGATGTTTCAAATTGCGTTTATAACAAAAACTCATGCGAATGCACAGCCGGTAAAATCGATGTTTGCTGTACTTGCTCAAAGCCTGATTGCTGTGACGAAACAGAATGCAAGACTTTTAAAGCAAGAAGCTAATTACTGCTTTTAAATAATTCTATACAGAATTAACCGTCTGACAGCGGTTTAAGCAAAGTCTAATCTCTGTCAGACGGATACATAGTGCTCGCCGCACAGTCACATCGTTATAACAATTTTACTGAATTCAAATTTCCGGCTTCATCTTGACAAGTTATCATAAATCCAAATACACCGATTGTTTAAATGATATCTTTTAATTATATTCCCAGTGATTTGAATACAAATTCTTTCATTTCAGTCTTATCAATAATTTCTTTAAATCTGATATCCTTATTCTTAAGTTCTGCCAATGATGCAGGAACAGGAATCTTTGAAGCTTCTGCAAGCTTTTCAACAAGCTCAAATTCGTCGCTGTCAGTATTTATTCCTATTGCCTCAAGAACTGAACCCGAGAACTTATAAGGGCTTGCTGTTGATGCAATAATAGTCTTGGTTTCATCGCCTGTTGCAGCCTTATAATCATTATAAACCTTTACTGCAACTGCTGTATGAGTATCACATGTATATGAATATTTATTATAAATATCTTTAATGCACGCCTTTGTTTCCGTATCATCACAGCAGCCTGCATAAAATTCTTCTTTAAGAACAGCCTTAACCTCGTCTGTAACCTCATACCTGCCTTCAGATGCTAAAGCGCCAAACCACTCTCTGATCTGCCCGTCATCCTCACCTGAGATATGATAGAGCAATCTCTCAAGATTTGATGATATCAAAATATCCATTGACGGGGAAATCGTTGCATGGAACGGACGGTTTCTGTTATAAACACCTGTTGTCAGAAAGTCTGTAAGAACATTATTGGCATTTGAAGCACAGATAAGCTTATTAACGGGAATGCCCATTTTTTTTGCATAGTATCCGGCAAGAATATTACCGAAATTACCTGTAGGAACAACTATATTTATTTTATCACCTAAAGCTATTTCGCCGTCCTTAACAAGCTGAGCATAGCTTGAGATATAATAAATTATCTGCGGTGCAAGACGTCCCCAGTTGATAGAATTTGCAGAAGAGAACATCATACCGTTTTTTTCAAGCTCTGCGGCAATTTCTTCATTTGTAAATATAGCCTTAACGCCGTTTTGTGCGTCATCAAAGTTACCTTTAATTGCACATACGTTTACATTTTTGCCTTCCTGAGTCGTCATCTGTTTTTTCTGCATTGCAGAAACTCCGTCATCAGGATAGAACACAAGAATTTCCGTGTCCGAAACATCCTTAAAGCCTTCAAGAGCAGCTTTTCCTGTATCTCCTGAAGTAGCAACAAGAATAACGATTTTCTTATTTAATTCCAATCTTTTAGCAGATGTTGTGAGCAGGTAAGGAAGGATCTGAAGAGCCATATCTTTGAATGCACATGTCGGTCCATGCCAGAGTTCCAGCATATATGTACCGTCAAACAGATGTGCCAGTTCAGCAATGTTATCGCTGTCAAAATTCTTTGTATTATATGCGTTTTCCACGCAATATTTAATTTCAGCATCTGTAAAATCAGTAAGATACTTTGAGAACACAAAAAATGCTCTTTGAGCATAAGTCATGTCACCAAGGGTTTTAACATCCTCCAAAGTTATTTGAGGAATTTCTGATGGAACAAAAAGTCCGCCGTCCTTTGAGATACCCTGTGCAATAGCCTGTGCAGATGTAACATTCACACTGCTGTTTCTTGTACTTTTGTAATACATAAAAATTCACCCTTCTTAATTTTATCGGATAATTCCGTTATTTATTAAACAGTACTTGCATCAAATGCTGACACATAATACTTTATTTTCCTGATTTCCTCACCGCTCGTTTCGACCACTGCAACATCAAATCTTCCGCTGCAAGGTTCGTTAAGTAAATTAAAATATCTTTGAGCAGTTTTAATTATGCATTTTTGTTTTGATTTATTTATGGCTTCTTCACCTGTCTGAAGTGCACCGAATTTTCTTGTTTTAACCTCAACAAATGCAATGCAATCATTTTTCTTAGCAATTATATCGATCTCTCCGCCCCGGATCGTATAATTTCTTTTTAATATTTCATAGCCGTTTTTCTGCAGGAATTTGCAAACAGCGGTTTCACCTGCATTTCCGATATCACGCTTTGTTTTTATTTGCATAATATTTTTTCAGAAAGCTGGGTCTATGTATTGGAGATTCTCCGAATTCATCTATCATTTGATAATGAAGCTTTGTTCCGTAACCCTTATGCTTTTCAAAATAATACTGAGGATACTTCTCAGCCATTTGGAGCATATATCTGTCTCTCGAAACCTTAGCAAGTATTGAAGCTGCTGCAATAGATTGTGATTTTGCATCTCCCTTAATTACTGTTTGAGTTTCAACATTTAAGTCAGGCTTTTTATTACCGTCAACCAAAACCAGATCAGGAATAACCTCTAAAGATTCCACAGCTCTTTTCATGGCAAGCATTGCGGCGTTTAATATATTGATTCGTTCAATCTCTTGAACATCGGCAATTTGTATTGAATAAAAAAGTGCTTTTTCTGTTATTTCATCAAAAAGCATCTCACGCTTTTTTTCAGTTAATTTTTTGCTGTCATTAATTCCTTCAATAACTGTATCAGGTGAAAAAACTACTGCGGCGGCAAATACGTCGCCTGCAAGCGGTCCTCGTCCCGCTTCGTCCACTCCGCATATCACAGGATATTCAGTTCTGTATCCGCTGTCAAATTCAGCAAGCGTCATAGCTGTAATCGTTCCTTTCTGCCGAAATGTGATGTTATTTTCCAATTTGATATAAAGCATCGTAATCTATCCAAAACACCGCCCACATAAGGCACAAAATCAATAAAAGAGCTTATTTTCTGAACTTTTTATCTTTTATCGTTAGGCTTTTCAAGACTTATTTTTCCGATTGTGCCACTTCTGAATTCATCAAGAACAGTTATTGCGGCACGCTCAGTATTGATCTCACCGCCTGAAATCAGAAAACCACGTTTTCTTCCTATTCTTTCTAAGATTTCATATCCTTGAACACATCCCATCGTTTCATCGTCATTAGAAGGAATATCATCGGTTGTCACACCATATCGGTTAGTAATAAGCTGAGGATAATTCTCATTCAGGAACTCTAAAAATCTACAGGCAAGATACTCCATATCCATTATATCATCTTTAACAGCACCTGTAAATGCCAGCCGTTCCCCAACAATTTTCTCCTCGAACTTAGGCCACAAAACGCCTGGCATATCAAGCAGCTCAAGATTCTCATCAAGATTGACCCATTGTTTACCTCTTGTAACTCCCGGTCTGTCCTCAACCTTAGTACGTTTTGACCCTGCAAGCCGGTTTATAAATGAAGACTTACCGACATTAGGAATACCGACGATCATAATTCTTATGGGTCTTCCTTTCATGCCCTTTGCGTCCCACTCAGCAATTTTATCAGCCATCATTTCATTAAGCAGAGAATGAAATTTGCTGACATTCTTACCGCTTCTGCAATCGGTAGCAAGTGCAGTTACTCCGCTGCGTTTAAAATAATCAATCCACATAGAAGTAACTGTTTCATCAGCAGAGTCGGCTTTATTCAGCAGAATTAATCTTGGTTTTCCGCCCACAAGATAATCCATTTCAGGATTTCGGCTTGAATAAGGAATTCTTGCGTCAATTATTTCAACAACTACATCCACAAGCTTTAAATTTGATTTCATTATACGGCGTGTTTTCGCCATATGTCCCGGAAACCACTGAATATTTGAAACTTCGCTCATTTCGTTTTCCTTTCGGTTAATTAATAAAGCTTTCTATTCGTCCGATTTCACTGAAAGGATATATTCTAAAGATAACTTTCCCCAAAACATCCTCACTATCTATAAAACCGACCAATGAACTTCTGCTGTCGGACGATCCGTTTCTGTTATCACCCATAACAAATATCTTCCCTTCAGGAACAGTATATTCATACACACCTCTGCTGACAGCATATTTCTGGTCATATGTAGGCTTATTAATCATTGGTTCGCCAAGGTATTTATTTGATATTATTTGACCATTGACTTCTACGCTGTTTTCATTATAATCAATTCTGATCTTATCTCCGCCGGTTCCTATACATCTTTTTATTATTGTTTCATGAAGTCCATAGCTATTCATAACCAATATATCGCCCTTTTCGGGGGTTAGGTTAAAATGAGAAATTATCAATCTGTCCTTATCATGAAAATTAGGTGACATTGACTCGCCTTTAACGACCACAGTCCTCAGCACAAAAGTAAATATCAAAATAACAACAAATATTGCAAAAGCAAATGATTCTAACCAATCAAGTATATTATCAATAGGATTGGCTTTTTTATCTTCATCAATTGGTTCAATTTTATTATTTTCATTTTCAATCATAATATTTCTCCTGTTTCTCCGCATACACAACGGTTTAAAGCTAAATTTATCCAAGATCAAATTAAACATTATTATTATAACAAATATCCCGATAAATTTCAAGGGCTTACATAGAAAAACAGTTTCAATATTTGATCAAAACAAATAATTTACAAAGTATTAAAAAACAAAGCCGGCATTTACGTGAAATACCGACTTTCGGAAGTTAAAATTATCTGATTGCTTCCTTAACCTTAGCTGCTTTACCGACTCTCTTACGGAGATAGTACAGCTTAGCACGACGAACACGTCCGGATCTTACAACCTCAACCTTTTCAACAACAGGTGAATGAACAGGGAATACTCTCTCAATTCCGCAACCATGAGCAACACGGCGAACTGTGAATGTTTCATTAATTCCACCATGCTTTTTCGCAATTATTGTACCCTCAAATACCTGAATTCTTGATTTGTCACCTTCCGTAATTCTAACATATACCTTAACAGTATCACCAATGTTAAGAACCGGAACTTCTGATTTTAAGCTTGAGTTTGAAATAAGTTTTAAAGCGTCCACTTTAAATACCTCCTAATTATTTTCAGACATTCATTCACTTTATGGCGGTATTCCAAACACCGCAAAGTCAGAGGACTATCCGCTTTAATGTCTTCCCGAAAGCCTTCGAGATATGGCACTAACTCTCGTCGGACAGTCTATCAAAAGCCGACGGTAAATCAAATGCTTTTATATTATAACACATATTGCTAACATTTGCAATAGTTTTTAAATAAAATCTTCACCGTTTTTACACATGATTTTTGTACGAGTTGTATAAATATTCTTAATTTCTAAATTCTCTGCATCACTAAATGCATTCATTACTGCTGACGTATTAAGATTAAATTCGCACCCTGCCGGCAAAATAATATCGACAACAATCATATCGTTTTTTTCACAAACAGAAACTAAATTAATATGAGGCTTTATATCTACCAGATTGATACCTTTTTTCTTGGATCTTTTCGCTATTTCAATTTTATCTCTGCTGACAAAATGTTCAAAACGCTGCTTAGTTTCAAAAATATCAACATTAGTGTTAAATTTTATTTCATATTCAGCAAAAGATATAGCAGTATGCTTATTGACAGGTTCGGCTGCTTTATAAATATAAAGGCCCTCCGGCATACAGGCATTAAGCTTCTCAACTATTTCGTTAAATTCCATTTTTTCAATTAAAGCCACATCTAAAATCTCTATTTTGCTGTCTGTACCCAAAGACAGCGCCAGAGGAAAGTTAAGATAGGCATGCGGATTGAAGCCCTGAGTATACCATATAGGTATTCCGGCACGTTTAAAAGCTCTTTGCATTGTTCTCATCAAATCAAGATGAGAAATATATCTCGCTCTCCCGGTCTTTCCATAAGTCAGTCTATAATCATAACGCTGTATATTCAGCGATTGATTTTTCGGTATAGGAAAATCAGCCACAATACACACCTCCGCATTCTTTTTTTACTCCGCATCCGGAACAGCCTTCTTTACAATTACGGGTAGTTTCGGCGTTATGTGCTTTTTTATTTTCTCTGACAAGGAACTCATGAGAAACCATATAATCAAGATGCGACCAAGGCATTATCTCGTCATAGCTTCTGCGGCGATTAGCATAAAATCCTATATCAACACCGCACTCTTCGAACGCTTCCTGCCACAGATCATAGCGAAAATGTTCGTCCCAGCTATCAAGAGTACAACCCTTTTTCCATGCGGTATAGATTACATCACAAAGACGTCTGTCTCCTCTTGCAAGAACTGCTTCAAGAATTGAAACATTCTGCTGATGATAACTGCATCTGATTTTTTTACTGGTAATTGAATCAAGCAAATGCTTTTGTTTTTCGGCAATTTCCTTCGGTGTTGCCTGAGGCTCAAATTCAAACGGAGTAAACGGCTTTGGAACAAAAGTAGCTGTTGAAATAGAAACCTGTATTCCTTTTCCCCGCTTTTCTTTTGGCATATCATAATAAAGATTGACAACATCCTGAGCTAATTTTGCTATACCTTCAATATCCTCCATAGTTTCTTCAGGAAGTCCCAGCATGAAATACAGCTTTACATTTGCATATCCGCCTTCAAAAGCCATTTTACAAGTATTCATAATTTCATTTTCAGTAACGTTTTTATTTATAACATTTCTGAGCTTCTGGGTTCCTGCCTCAGGAGCAAATGTTAATCCGCTTTTTCTGACAGATTTGATTTTTTCAAGCAATTCTTCACTGAAATTATCTATACGAAGTGAAGGCAGCGACAGATTTATCCTTTCCTTATCCGTATACTCTACCAGGCTTTCAAGAAGCTCGTTAATCTTCGAGTAATCACTGGTTGAGAGAGAAGATAATGATACTTCTTCATATCCGGTTTGCTCACAGATACACTTTGTTTCATTTTTTATTGTATCAATATTCTTTTCTCTGAACGGGCGATATATGAAACCTGCCTGACAGAACCTGCATCCTCTGATGCATCCTCTTAACACTTCAACAACTGCCCTGTCATGGACTATGCTCGTAAAAGGTACAACAAATCCATCAGGGTAATAAACCTTATCAAAATCTTTTATTATGCGTTTTTTTACCTTAGCGGGGGCAATTTCATTGTTAGGTATTATTGACTTCACCGTACCGCTGCTGTTATATTCCACATCATAGAAAGAAGGAACATAGATTCCCTCGATTTTTGCCGCTTCTTTAAGAAAATCCTGTTTTGTTGGATTGTGAGGTTTCATTGTCTCATAAAGCTTCATAAGCTCAAGATTCACCTCTTCTCCCTCTCCCAAAACAAAAAGGTCAAAAAAATCAGCAAGCGGCTCAGGATTACAAACACATGGACCTCCGCCAATAATTATTGGAGTAAGATTTTTTCTATCCTTGGCTTTCACAGGAATTCCCGCCAGATCAAGCATTGCAAGCACATTAGTATAAGAAAGTTCATATTGTAATGTAAAGCCGATAAAATCGAATTCGGTCAGCGGATCAAGACTTTCAAGTGCATACAGAGGAATATTATTCTCTCTCATCAATTTTTCAAAATCTTTTTCAGGCATAAACACACGCTCGCACCAATAATTCTCCACTGAATTTTTTAGTCCGTATAATATTTTCATTCCCAAATGAGACATTCCCACATCATAAACATCGGGAAAACAAAAAGCAAAGCGCACATCGACCTTTGATTTATCTTTGACTATACTTCCGTGTTCTCCCCCTATATAACGTGATGGTTTTTGTATTTTAAGAAGAAGCTGTTCAATTTTCTCTCTCACTTTTTATCCTCCATTTTGGCAAAAATGCCGCAAATATTAGACATATTATAGCACAAAGCTATTATTTTGTAAAGCAAAGAAAACGAACAAAAATTTTAATGGCTTAAGAAATAATATTATATATCAAATAAACTGGAATTTGTCAATTAGTATGATATACAATTTTTTCAAGTTAAATTCAGCAAAATTACCATTGATATTTTTTTTATTCTATGTTATACTAATAGCAGAAAAGAACGGCTGACCCGTTTTATAACTGCCTTGTTCGAGTCAGTATGGTTTTTATAATCCAACACATTTTAAAAGGGAATTGGTCTCCGACAGCGGATTGCAGACCTCCCGACCCGAACCGTCTTTGGGCTGATTCGGGCTACGGACGAAGGGAGCGTGAACCTTTCGGGCTGATACCCACCTGCCAGAGTGCGGGTTTTATACACCATACGACGGCAAGGCGGTATATATTTTAAAAAAGCACGCTGCATTATATCCGATGCAGCGTTTTTTTACATATTTTTATAAACACAGCTTGATAAAATTTATAGACTATGTTAAAATATAAAAAACAAATCTCAGGAGGATAAATATGCTTCACGGTTTAATTGACATACCAACACTATATTATTTCCAGGAAAAAAACATTTGGACAGGAAGTTTATTTAAAACTTTTAATTACAGAATAAGCCCTGTTTTTAATGATGAGCAAAAAGAAATTATATGCAAAATTTGGTATGGCACGCTCTGTTACGATCTTACAGAAAGTTTTGCATCTGAACGCCATGAACCTATGACAGAAGAAGGACTGAAAAACATCATTGATTTTATTAATACCTCAGCTCTGAAGTATAAAGAAACGCATTAAACAAACATAGATAAGTTTTATTTAAGAAAAGCGCCGATTCAACACAAAATTGAATCGGCGTTATATTTTTGTTAATTAACGAATGAAAATTTCAATTAAAAACCCAACTTCTTAAACTAATCAGTTAGATTCCGCACTCATCATAATCTTTCCATTTTTCATAATGAGCCTTGTCATCGAAAAATCTGTAAACAAGCAATGCCGTTGACGCAATAACAAGAAGCAATGCGCCCATTATTGCCCAAAAAGATTTTTTCTGTGAATAATTTGACATAACAAAACATTCCTTTCTTTTAAATTCTCAGACGGCAATTAAATTTAATTTCTTATATTATACTATGGATTTTTCCGCTTGTCAAATATATTTTTCTGAATAAAAATGCAGAAATTCTTCTAAACAAAGCCCACTCTTTTTTATAAACTGCGCCGCCTCGGTTCCTACATATCTGTAATGCCAAGGTTCGTATGAAATGCCTGTAATATGTTCTTTTAATCTTGGGTAACGTAAAATAAATCCGAATCTTGCGGCATTTTTACACAGCCATTTAGCCTGCAAGGATTTATAAAAATCATCTTCCACATCATCTGACTCTTCTCTTCCGAAATCTATGGCAAGACCTGCGTTATGCTCACTGTGCCCCGGTTTTGCTAAGGTTTTTGAAACTTCTTTTTCCGCTTCTTCTAAAGATAAACCCTCCTCTATTCTCTCAGAAATACTTTGTTTCCAAAGAATTTGCTGATAATCCTTAGTACGATATGCGGAAATAATTTTTATGACAACGCCGCTTCGTTCTGCTTCTTTTAACAGTAAACTGCACTGCCTGCACGCCTGACTTTCCAAATATTTTCCTTGTATTTCGTTCAGATCTATATTTTTTTCAAAATGTTCAGGAACAGCATTAAATTTATCAACAAGCATTAAGTAATCCATAAACGCACCTCCCCGTTTTATTATTTATTATATGTAAAACCGCTTAAAATGTCATAACTATTATAATTTAAGAATATATAATTATCAGATTTTATTTTCTTAATTTATGAAAGGACAGGTTATACTATGAATCTAAAAAGGATTTGCATGAGGTCGCTTACGGTAATATTAGCTGTTTTTCTTATACCGGTAGGTGTGTGGAGCTGGGGAAAAGCTTCTCCGAAAATCATGAAAGCTGCCTCTGCGTCCGCAGGAATAGCCTTGGGGGATTTTGATACTTTCATATTTAACGGAGGAAGCACTGAGATCAAACTAAATACAGAAAAATATAATACTCCCGAATTTGAACAGCTTTCCCTGAGCCGTCAAAGCGCATGGGATATTGACATGGCACCAGAAGAACTTGAAACTCCAAGTAATAAGGTATATCAGCCTTCTCCAAGCAAAGAAGTTTTAAATGCTCTTCCATATCCCGATAATCTTACAGGAAATGACGGAACGATTGAAAACTATCACTATGATACTTATACAGGTGAACAATATTTTAATTTAGACAATGGCGGACAGGTAAGAAACTGCACGCAGCTTTCCAATGAACTGCTTTACAATGAAAGTCGGAAGGATTTCGACTTTGAGCTTGATCCGGACAGCAATGAACCACAGATTCTTATATATCACACTCATGCGACCGAAAGCTTTGAACTAACTGAAAAAGAATATTATGACAGTTCCTTTTCATGCAAGACCACCGATCCCGAAAAAAGCATTATTGCTGTAGGAAATGAAATATGCGAACAATTAGATAAAGCAGGCGTTCCATACATACATGACACTCTTGTACACGATTATCCAAGCTATGACGGTTCTTATCAATCAAGCCGGGAAACTGTACAGGATATATTAGAAAAATATCCTTCAATTAAAATTGCACTTGACATACACCGTGACGGTATTGAACGTGAAGACGGAACCAGACTTGCGCCCATAACTGAAATTGATGGAAAAAAAGCAGCACAAATCATGATAATTTCGGGCTGCGATGACGGCACAATGAATATGCCGAATTATTTAAAAAATTTTCATTTTGCCTCATTCCTGCAATCAAAGCTTGAAAGCAGTTACAGTGGACTTACCCGACCGATACTATTTGACTATCGTTTTTATAATCAGGACCTTACTACAGGTTCCCTTCTTATAGAAGTAGGAAGCCATGGAAATACACTTGAACAGGTCAAATATTCCGGCAAGCTGATCGGAAAAAGCCTTGCAGAAATCATAAACAGCAATTAATCTGCATTATTTTTAAAACGTATGCATATATTTAATTACACCAAATGTATTGGAAGGGATGATCATAAAAATGGTTCAAACCGAGAAAGAACGCTCTGTCATGCTTGGCGAATATATGCTTAGCCACAAAGCGACCGTAAGAGCGACAGCACGGGAGTTTGGAATCAGCAAGTCCACAGTACATAAAGATCTGACTGACAGACTTCCAAAGCTCTCCCCACAGCTCTATAAGCAGGTCAAGGAACTGCTTGAAGAAAATAAGCGTGAACGTCATATAAGGGGCGGTCTTGCAACTAAACACAAATATGAGGAACAACACAAATTGTATATGTCTTGTAAATGACGGATCAATAAAATAAACGAACTGCGCCAATCTGCATAAACCATACAGATTGGCGCCTGATAAATAATATACTATACGGATTTACAGATGTTGTTTTTAACGGCATCTTTTTTATTTGGCATAACAGTAATTAATATAATAATTATGCAAAAAACACAAAAAGCCTTAGATTTTTTAGAATATAAATAAAATATGCTGTAAAATTTATATTGATTAAATAAGAAACTAATGGTATAATTTTATTTAGAAAAGCCAATAATTACGTTGCAGATAGTTGCAATAAAAAACAAAGGATGCTGAAAAAATGAATTATTATGACGATAACGATCCCATTTTCGATGAAGAAGCAAGAGCAAACCATATGAAAGAAATAAAAAAACGCCGTGCTGAACAATATAAACGTGACAGACAGCAGGCTATAGCTTTTCTTGTAATCTTTGCTCTCGTTGTAACAGGTTCGATTGTTTATTTTGTCAATTCAGGTAAAGACAATGATAAAAAACAAACATCTCAAATTCAGCAAAATGTTTCAGGAACAGAAAGCAGGACAAATACTGAAAGCAATATTGCCGTGGAACAAACCGCTCATAAAACAGAAAATATAGAAGGTGTGACTTATATAGACGGTATCATGATTGCAAATAAGAGCTACAGTCTGCCGTCTTCATTTGACCCGGGTCTTAATGCTGATGCTGAAAAAGCTTTTAATGAAATGGTTCAGGCAGCAAACAATGATGGATTATCATTATATATATGTTCGGCTTATCGCAGCTATGCTGATCAGGAATATCAGTATAACATCTTTGCACAGGAAAGAGGTGTTCAGGAAGCAGATGAGGTGTCGGCACGTCCCGGACATTCAGAACATCAAACAGGACTTGCAATTGATGTTAACTCCACAGAATTCAGCTTTGAAGATACCGACGAAGCAAAATGGCTTGCTGAACACTGTACGGAATACGGTTTTATAATTCGATTTCCTAAAGGAAAAGAACAGATAACGGGATTTGAATATGAACCCTGGCATATCCGTTATCTTGGCATTGAAACCGCCAAAAAAGTAAAAGAAAGCGGACTTTGCCTTGAAGAATATCTTGGTGTTACTTCAGAATATAAAGATTAATCTGTGTTAAAAAATTATAAAATTTCTTATCTGCTGTTGCAATACTTGATTATATATTGTATAATTAAGTATGTAATTAATTTTTGAAAGTAGGAAGAAAAATGGGTGGATTTTTTGGTGCAGTGTCAAAAAACGACTGTGTCTATGATGTTTTTTACGGAACTGACTATCATTCACATTTAGGTACAAGACGTGCCGGTATGGTTATGCATGGTGAAAAAGGCTTTGACAGAGCAATTCATAATATTGAAAACTCTCCGTTCAGAACGAAGTTTGCAGGCGATGTAGAATCAATGAACGGCAATATGGGAATCGGATGTATATCCGATTATGAACCTCAGCCTTTAATGGTAAGATCTCATCTTGGAACTTATGCTATTACAACCGTCGGAAAAATCAATAACATAGACGAGCTTTTAAATTATGTTTATGAAAACGGACATACACATTTCCTTGAAATGAGCGGAGGAGAAGTAAATGCTACTGAATTAGTGGCTGCCGTTATAAATCAAAAGGATTCTATTATTGAGGGAATTAAGTATGCTCAGGATATGATCGACGGTTCAATGACGCTGATGCTGATGACTTCAGATGGTATTTACGCCGCAAGGGACAAGCTGGGAAGAACTCCGGTTGCTCTTGGAAAAAAAGACGACGGATACTGTATTTCATTTGAATCTTTCGCATATTTAAACTTAGGATATTCGCATTATCGTGAACTTGGACCTGCTGAAATTGTTTTTGTAAACTCGGATCAGGTCAAAACAGTTTCTGAACCCGAAAAGAAAATGAAAATCTGCTCATTCCTTTGGGTTTATTACGGTTACCCCTGCTCTTCATATGAGGGTGTAAGCGTAGAGGAAATGAGATATAACTGCGGCGCTATGTTGGCTCAAAGAGATGACGCAAAGCCTGATTTGGTTGCAGGTGTGCCTGATTCGGGTACTGCTCATGCAGTAGGATATTCTAACTATTCAAAAATTCCTTTTGCAAGACCGTTTATTAAATATACTCCAACCTGGCCTCGTTCTTTTATGCCGCCTAACCAGTCACAAAGAAATCGCATTGCAAAAATGAAGCTTATTCCGGTGGATTCCCTGATTAAGGATAAAAGCCTGCTTCTTATTGACGATTCTATTGTAAGAGGCACACAGCTCAGGGAAACAACAGAATTTTTGTATCAGAGCGGCGCTAAGGAAGTGCACATCCGACCTGCATGCCCTCCGCTTCTTTTTGGTTGCAAGTATCTTAACTTCTCACGTTCCACATCTGAAATGGATTTAATTGCAAGACGTGTAATTGCCAAACGTGAAGGCGAAAATGTTACTGAAGAAATATTACAGGAATATGCTGATCCGAACAGCCAAAAGTACAATGAAATGCTGGAGGACATCCGTAAGGAGCTTAACTTCACTTCCCTCAGATTCCACAGACTTGATGATATGATTAAATCTATTGGAATTAATCCTGAAAATTTGTGTACTTACTGCTGGAACGGAAAAGAATAGCCATATAAAATTTTTATTTTTGTTATAAATTTTTAACTGCACACAAATAAAAATATATTAAATAACATAAAACCCTCCAAACTATTTTTAAACAATCTTTTGTTTGATGCAAATAGTTAGGAGGGTTTATTTAATTATTAATCTGACTGCTGCTATCTCCTTTCTTTCAACATCTTTTCTCTTTTTATTACCTCGTTAGCGATATATAAAATATCATTCGTCTTAGACCCGTTATCATAAGTAGTTTTTTACATATTGGCACATAAAAATACCTATCGTTCTTACAAAACGATAGGTATTTATTATAATAATTCTTTTAAAAAATTTATTGTTGTTAAAGATATTTTAACGTTAAGCCGGAGTAATAAGTTCAATTTTAACTGCTGATTTAATACCCCAATCCTGGAAAACAAACCAATCAAAATTATCACCAGTGCCTATATACTTAACTAAATCATTGTAATTGAATGTATATACGCTCTCTCTTCCTTCGCCTTTAGATAATAGACCATGTTCATTCTGAATCCATTGAAAAGAAGTATTTATTTGACCGGATATTCCCAACACCTGATAAGATGCAGCTCTTTTTTGCGGAGTATAAGTTATACGAATTTGAGAACCGCTGATATATTTACCGAGTTCGGCAGGTGTAAAACGAGTATAATTGATCAATCCATTGAATAATACAGTTGTATTTTCATTTTTAACAGGAGTTATAAGTTCTATTTTTAAATTTGTTAATGGATCTGTTCCATAACCTTTAAAAACAAAGCTTGCTAAGTCATCACCTATGCCAAAGTAATTAACAAAATCATCATAAGTAAATGTATAAACACTTTCTAAACCTTTTCGTTTTCCATATAAAAAGCTTTTATGATCCACCCAATCAAAATCGCCTTTTGTTTTTCCCGCTACCCCTGCTGCTACAGTACTGCTTCCACCGTTAGCAGTAAGAGTTACACGAATTTTTGCACCGTCAATATTTTTACCAAGTTCATAAGGCGAGATTTCTGCATTCTCATTTTTTATATTGCCATTGAATACTTCTGTCACCTTTTCTTGTTTTGCAGGTGTTATTAATTCGATTTTTATATTTGAGTTTTTCTTTAATCCCCAATTTCGAAATATTATTGATTTTAAATCATAATTTTCAAGTTCAGCAAATTTCACTAAATCATTATAAGATATCTCTATTACAGATTCTACATCAACTCCATATGAAAGAAGTGATATGTGATCCTCTGATTCAAGCCAGTTCCATCCATAATGAGATCTTCCCACTATACCTAAAGCAGGTTTACCTTTGCTGGTGCCAGATACATAAGTAATACGCAGCTTTGATCCTTCAATTGATTTTCCAAGTTCATAAATATTTATTTCCGTCAAACTACAAGGTCCATCGTAAATAACAGGATATGTACTTGCTTTTTCTGTCATATCTGTTCTTGCAGTGATATAACCATCTTCAACCTTCAAAACCGGAAGATTTCCATTTGATGCTGCAACATAACTCATTATTTTTATTTTTGAACCGGTATTTATAGTTTTTACTTTTGTTTTTAGTGCGGAATCACTATAAACGTCAATGTTCTTCAAAGCTTTTACTTCATAAGGATTGCTATTGTAATGCTGAACTGCATCAGTCATTACATATCCCCAACCGTTGCTTACATTGGATTGCTCAAAGAAATTGTACGATATATATCCGTAACCATATTTATTACTATAATAGCTTCCTTTTACTCCCCAACGGCTGTCACCCCAGGAATTAATAAGCTTAAATGCTTGTTTTCTGTCATCATATCCGATTAAGCAAATTGCATGATAACCTCTGCTTTTGCCTTCAATCTTATCATATATCGGATTACTTGCATCAAGATCATCAAAATCACTATAAACAGGTATTGAAATTACTACCGGATTTCCATTTGCAAGCTCTTCCTTTACTTCTTCTGTTCCTCTTACAGTGTAATATGTGGAACCTTTAAAATTAGATGCTATTTCATTTTGATTTGTATTTGGCTGTGTTAAATAATCATTTTCGTTATAGGGCATATCATACAACGAACAAATACCTTTTTCCTTTATCGTTCTCATAGCTGTTGTAATGCTTGAACCTTTATCCACTCCGCCGTTAATTTGATTATACAAATATGCAGGACTGAATTCGGTTTTTGTGCTCCAACCGTTTGTTACCCATGAATGTTCCTGATTTTCCTGATATGATTTTGCAGCATAAGCAACTGCCCATGCAGTACAGCTTCCCTGTCCTCCCTGATTTCCCGGTGAGGGCATTTTTGCTTCCAAATCAACATAATTAGGAAGATTTTCATCAACAGCTTTCGGCATATCCTTGTAAATCTGCAAATCTTCTAATACACTTTCGTTGTCCGGAATGCATCCCAATGCATAATGCTGTACATCATCTTCAGCTTTTACTTGATAAGAATTACTGAATCCAATTATGGCTACAGTAAATAACGCAAGCAAAGATGATAACATTATTTTTTTATTGCTCTTTAAATTTTTTAATTTCATAAGTATTCCTCCTCAGTATCTTATATAATATAAAACACTCTCACATACATTTTTGTGCAATATTTAATCAAATTTTGTATATATCTCTAAATCAGCCATCAAAATTTTGATATTTTTTAATTAAATAGTAAAATATGTTTCCCTCATAACAAAACAAACCTGATAATTTAATCACAAAACAACTAAACGAACTGTTGATTTCTTCTTTTTTCCCTTTTGATAACATCTTTGATCATATACGTAATATTATTTGTTTTAAGCTTATTGTCATAAATCTCATACATACCGCAAGGGCAGCCTAACTCCTTGCATCCATATTCCTGACCAATACTCATTGCTCTTTCCAGTATGTTTGATGCACCTATCCACTTCCTGCCGTGTACTGACGGTCGGTAAACGTCATATCTTCTCCGCTTTTCCAAATAAATCATTCCTTTTTTGTAGAATTTTGCATATAATACACTTACAATAATATCATTTAATGCTATAATTGTAAACAAATTAAATAATAGTTAATATAAAAACTACAAAAAATAAATGGAAGATACAAATAATAAACACAACTAAAATTTGAGCAGATAAAAAATTCTCACGTTCTATGTTTAGAACGTGAGAACTATCTTTTTATACATATTATTTAATAATTCATTAGTTTTTAGGCGAAGGAATTGGCGAAATCGTATATACCACACTATGAGGACAGAATTAAATAAACTGTAATCCTGTGACTGTGATTTTACATTTATGTGATTACTGCATACTTTTGAGGATTTGCAGTTAAATTGCACAATAAGAAAAACCCCCGAAACTGCATTGTTTCGGGGGAATATTTTTGAAGTAACACAAGGATAAGATTATCTCTTCGAGAACTGTGGAGCACGACGAGCTGCTTTCAAGCCGTACTTCTTTCTTTCCTTCATTCTTGGGTCACGAGTTAAGAAGCCTTCCTTCTTAAGAAGTGCACGGTATTCATCATTTGCCTGAAGCAAAGCTCTTGAAAGACCATGTCTTATAGCTCCTGCCTGACCGGTAACTCCGCCGCCCGCAACTGTACAAACGATATCATATTTGCCGTTTGTATCTGTTACGCCAAATGGCTGACGAACAATAAGTTTTAATGTTTCAAGACCGAAATAATCATCAATATCTCTGCCATTGATTGTAATTTTACCTGTTCCCTCATAAACACGAACACGGGCAACAGAATGTTTTCTTCTACCTGTACCATAGAAATATGGTTTCTTTGATTCGTACATCTAAATTGCTCCTCTCAATTAAAGTTCGTATTTTTCCGGCTTCTGAGCAGCGTTGTTATGCTCAGCGCCCTTATATACTCTAAGTCTTTTTGCAGCAGCACGTCCTAAAGTGTTATTAGGAAGCATACCTTCTACTGCAATTGTCATAGCCCTGTCAGACTGTTCAGCCATAAGCTTATCATATTTGATTTCCTTAAGTCCGCCAATCCAACCTGTATGCCACTTGTAGGATTTCTGTTCAAGCTTTTTGCCTGTGAGAACAGCCTTATCACTATTTATGATGATTACATGATCACCACAATCAGCATGCGGAGCATAAGTTGGTTTATGTTTTCCGCGAAGAATATGTGCAGCCTTTGCTGCCACTCTGCCGAGAGATACGCCCTCAGCGTCTAAAATATACCACTTGCGAGTAATGTCGCTTGATTTTGGCATATAAGTTGACATATTTTTTCCTCCGTTCGAATTTAAAATGGTCTAATATGCAGAGAATTTCAGCATGATCTGCATATTCAATTGCAACGCTATAGATTATACACTAAGAAAATATCAATGTCAACAGTCAAAATCGTGAATTTTTAATTTATACCACTCATACGCTCGTTTTCTCTCCTGATATCTCAATTTCTCTCGTTTTCTTAAAGTTCATTTCATTTTATGTTTTATACAAAAACATAAATATACTATATATCAATATGCACGTTTTTGCTGTTTTTAAGCTTTCTTCAAATCCGTCTGACTGACGCTTGATTCTGTTGAATTATCCTTCAAAGACTGATTTACACCGGTTTCAATAAATATTTTATACATTAAAGCATTATACTCTTCATCCATAAGCTCTTTACCTTCTACTGATAAAGATTTAACTTCTGTGCTTATTAAAGCATACCCATCAAAATCAATCTGAAATACTACCTCAAATTTCTGATTATCTTTTCCTTTATAGGTGCATTCTCCCGCAGCAGTAACATATCTGAAGTCCTTATCTTTAGAAAACTTCCAGTCAACTGAATCTTTATTCGCAAAATTCTCAATTTGACTCCCTATAGTATTATAAGAAATAACCTCCTCATATTCACTAAGAGATGAAACATAAGAACTTTGAATACTTCTTATAAAGGTATCATCGTTGATCCTTAAAGCTTGAACAAATCCATTATTCATAATCGCATATGCAGAAAACACAAGAAAAATTATAAAAGGAGTATTGCTTTGTCTTGTAATAATTGACCGTTTGAACAAATACACCGGCGGTATGAATTTATATTTATTCAATTCAAAAGTGTTGAGTCCAAATGAACGAAGATGTTTTTCATCTGATATGCAGACTAACGGACAAATTATTATTACAGAAATCCAAAGCACCGCTCCGAGTATTATATTTACTGCAAAATTTTCCAAATAGCAAGCTAACAAAGGCAAAATTGCAGCGTACCATATACGTCCGTTTTTTATTTTTGGCAGTTCATTTATGTTAAATGTATTATCAAAATAATTATCCATAATCTATCTCCGTAAAAACATAATATTTTAAAAATATTATAATACATTTTTTAATTTTAATCAACATATAATATAAAATTTATTTCTTATCAATTATTTTGTCAAATTTTCGTATTTATTTTGGATTTATGTGAACAAACTATTTATTGCCATTTAACCTATTATTGTCACATTGTAAATATTATTCATATTTTTAAAAACATATTGAAAAAATTGCAGAATTATTATATAATATAACACAAGTTAGCAAATTGAATATTTATTACTAAATTTAAATTTACGAGAGGTGCACATAATGAAAACAACATCAAAAATACTAATTGGGGGCAACGGAAGTACATTCCAATATCTATCGCAACAACTATCAGCAGCAGGCTATAATTCTATTGAAGTAAGCGCAAATCCTTTGGATATTCAATTTGAATCAATAACTTCTAAACCGGACGCTGTATTTTTAAGTTCTTCTTCTGACAATATAATGATGCTTATTGATAATTTGAAGAAATTAGAAACTGCTCCGATTATCTATATTGTCCAATCGCCTTATGAAATTGTAAGAAACAAAAAACTTGAAGAAATTGTTAACCATTATTTCAGTAACCCCATTGATGTTAAACATATTCTTGAAACACTTAAAGAGGATATTTTAAATAGAAGTGAGGCTTCTGCAACCAAATCATCAAATGATACACAAATTCATAATATAGTTTCAGAGACTCTTAACAAACTCTGTGTGACACCTAACTACAATGGATATATGTATCTCCGTGAAGCAATTAAAATGTCAGTTTTTGAGCCTGTAAACTTAAGAGGTTTTTCTACCCGGATTTATCCTAAAATTGCTTCAGAATTCGGCGTTACTCCTGCAAGCATTGAACGTAATATACGCACCGCTATTATAAAAAGCTGGGAAAAGGCTCCTCTCTCAGACAAAACAGATGTATTCGGGGTATTTTCTGCTAATCCGCAATGGCATCCGACCAATAGTGAATTCATTCTTATTATAGCAGATAAAATAAACCGTGAATACATCAGTCATTTAAGTCCTGTAAATTTATAAAAAACATAAGACAAAAAGACCCTATCCCGATTAACGGAATAGGGTCATCTATATTTATAACAGTACATTTTACACCTGCAAAAAGCTCCCCTGCGGACAGAGATACATACGATTATCTTCTGTCACTTTAAGCAGTTTTCTGTAAAATTTACTGTTAATATAGTTTATGCACCTTTTAAAAAAATGCTACAAAAAACTATTTGAATTTATATCCTGCTTCAATTACAGCATCTATGAAATCAGGCAGAATTTCAGCGTTTACAGGTGAAACTGAATGGAGAAGATAAATCGCTCCGTCATGAAGTGCGCCTGTAAGTTTTTCAAAAGCTTCCTCTTCTGACGGCTGTGAATTAACATCCCAGTCAGCATAAGCGTAACTCCAAAGCTCAGTTTCATATCCGCATTTCTTTGTCACAGCAAGAGAAAACTCAGAAAATTCCCCCATTGGAGGTCTGAACATTGTCATTTCATAATTAAAATTTTCTTTAATATAATCATGAAGATCATTAATTTCCTTCATACACTCCTCTTCAGTTAAATCCGGCATAGATCTATGAGTAACGGAATGATTTCCGACAATATGTCCCTCATCAATCATACGCTGTACAAGTTCAGGATTTTTTTCTGCGTAATCCTTAAGAACAAAAAAAGTTGCTTTAACATTCTTTTCTTTCAACGTGTCAAGAATTTTTGCAGTATAACCATTTTCATATCCCTGATCAAAAGTAAGTGTAATTGTTCCCTTTTCATCATTAATAGCCTTTGCATTATATTTCCCGTATTTTTCATTGAAGTCAAGCGCTCCCTGAGGACGGTTCTGATTATCAAGCTGAACTCCCTGACCATATCCGTTTTTCTCATGCGAAAGAGATGACAGGTTTTCTTCATTGTTTTTATCAACAATAACAGGTTCTATTTCTGCACCGGAATTCAAAGTGGATTCTCCACGGTTTACAGTATTATCAGTGATAACATCATTGCCGTTGTTATCATAGTTTGCACTGCATGAACAAAGACAAAATGCCGCTAAAACAGCAGCCAAAAGTTTTGTTTTCATAAAAAAATCTCCTTTCAGATATTTATCAATAGTATATCCAAAAAGAGATTTATTTTTCTTTTTTTATTTTTGCAATTTTTTCATGTATTTTTTGTAAATCGTTGCAATAGATTAAATTATTTATATCATGATCTGCTCAATCACTGAACTAAGATTCTTTCTCAGGAAGCAGAATAGCTGCTGCAATATAAGCAATAAGCCCTACACCGCCGGTACAGGAAAATATCACCACCAAAAGACGTATAACATTTACATCAAGATTTAAATATTCTGAGAGTCCCATACAAACGCCCGAAATTATTCTGCCCCTTCTTATTTTATATAATGTTTTTCCCATATAAATTCCTCCGTATTACTTAAAATTAAATGTAACTTCACCGACTCCGCAATCCAAGTCTATTTTTATTGGTTTGCTCGGAATATGACTGGTTTCACCGCCGTTTATATTAACTTCTCCAACACCTTTATCATAATCAATATCATATTCATTTTTAAATCCGTCAATGTTAAATTCAGCTTCTCCTACTCCCATATCTATTTCCGTATTTCCTAAAATTTTACCGCTGAAATAAACTTCCCCTATGCCTGTATCTATATCACTTTGGTTCAACTCACAGTTTTCAAATCTTGTTTCACCGACACCTATATCTATATCTGATTTATTCTTGACTCTGAAATTCTTAAAAACGCTTTCTCCTACTCCGGCATCAATATCAGCATTTTTCACATAAAGATCCGTTATATTATTTTCTCCCACACCGCCATCGAAAACAAAATTTTCATACTCTTTTTCAGGAAGATAAATCGTGATCTCCGCCTGATTTTTATTATGAAAAATGGAATTGTCAAAACAGTTAAACCATTTTTGTTTATATGAAATTTTTAAAGTATTATTCTTTGCCGTTACTTCATATCTATCCTTAGGAAGACTTTTTCCATCAACCAAAACCTTATTGTCAGTTGATTTTTTAATATTAAATTTACCGATTCCCGCATCTATATCCAGATTACTTATTTCTTCGTAGGAAAATGACTGATAAATATCCTCCTTTGGAAAATACTTATCTAAATCTACTATGCTTAAAATTACAGCACCTATAACTACCATCGAAACACCGATAATAATCAAAATCAGCCAAAACGGAACACGACTTTTTCTTTTCGCTTTTTCCATTATGCAGCCCTCCTCTTGTCTATTATATTATGAAAAAATGAGAAAATACTGTTCAGAACATATCTTACGCCATTAAATACTCCCCTCAGAAGCGGCGAAGCTAAAATTCCGATTATACCAAGGAATACCAATCCGATACCCAACGTTACCAATCCCAAAGGAGGTGCTGTGAATAAAGTAACAATTCCCACACCTATGCAAGCTATACCTGCAACTGCAAAGGCAAACGCTACTGAAATTACTGTAACTACCAGTGCAAAAGCTAATGAAACTATTACAATAAGTATAGGCAGCCAAATAGGAAATGTAAGCACTGCAATAAGCATTTTTGCTCCTGCGCTCATACCGTTTCCATGTTCTCTGTTAAAACTCTGTTCTTCTGCTTCCTGCTGATAATTATTTGATTCTTGTTTTGCCGAATCAACATAATATTCCGGACTTCCATCCGGATCAATATTATTTTCCACAAGAATTTGTCTGATAATATCATCAATATTACCCAGTTTTTCAGCTGTTTCTTCCTCATGCTCAATTCCTGCATCAAGAAAAATTTCATCATAATAGCTTAAAACGCTTTCAAGCTCCTCTTTAGGAAGCTTATAAAGCCTTCGGCTAAGCTCTGTAATAAACTCAATTCTTTTCATTATTCTCCACCTCATTCATTAATATGCTGTCAACTTTAAATTTATGGTCACACCATTCCTTGCGATATTCCTCCAATGCTAATTCACCCTTACTGGTGACATGATAATATCTTCGGTTACGGCCCATAAACTCTCGATCATAAGTTTCAAGAAAATCACTTTTCTGCAGTCTTCTGAGAACAGGATATAAAGTTGACTCAGATACATCGACCGCTCGCCTTATATTCTGAGTTATTTCATATCCATAAGTATCTTCAGCATTTACAGTTGCAAGAACCATTGAATCAAGAAGACCGGCACTTATCGGAAAACCCATATTAAAATCTCCTTTCACAATTTATATTATTATATAACTTTACTATATTATACGACATATAATATTGTTTGTCAAGAGGTAAAATAAATTTTATTATAAAAAAAGCAGACGAATGAAACGTCTGCTGTCTTTTAATACTGCGACCAAGCCGATAAGCCGAGTTTTGTCGTGTGCGATAATCTATCTAGACCATTCGTTGCCGAAAGGTTCAAGCCACCTATAACCGCAAGTCTGACGAGCAGCCATTGACTTAACGATTACCATTGGTGTTGCATCGGATAAGGTTTACATGGCAGTAATATCTCTATTACTCCGGTGAGCTCTTACCTCGCCTTTCCACCCTTACCGCAAAAGCGGCGGTATATTTCTGTTGCACTTGCTCTAAGGTCGCCCTCGGCTGATGTTATCAGCTATCCTGCTCTATGATGCTCGGACTTTCCTCATAAACTTAACGTTCACGCTATCGCATAGCTTACTCGCAGGATATATTATAGCATATTAAAAAAATGTTGTCAACGAAAATAACGCTGAAAACAGCGGCATAAAGCTTTAATTATTTTTATGACAAATACCTGATGACGGACAATTGGAACATCCGCAGCCACAGGAGGTTTTCCCTTTGTTCTTGTCTCTGATAAGCTTAACTGTTATTCCTGCAACTACCGCAAGAATAATTATTCCTACTATTATAGTGCCTATATTTTCAGTTATAAAATGCATTGCGGAATTCTCCTTCACTTTTATTATTTCGCAGCAACTTTAATCTTTTTCGCCAACCTGTTGCTTTCTTTATAGGGTTTGAATAGCATATAAATCATTAGTGCTAAAAGTATTACTGCAAATATAAGACCTAAAACGTTAATACTGCCGGTGAATATACTTCCGATCTGGAAAACGATTAACGATACAGCATAAGCAAATAAACACTGATATCCGATAGCAAATGCCGTCCATCTGCCATTGTTCATTTCACGCTTAATAGCTCCCATTGCTGCAAAGCATGGCGCACAAAGAAGGTTAAATATAAGGAATGAATATGCTGCAAGCGGTGTAAATACTTCACGCATATTCGTCCAGATTTCCCAACCGTTTTCTGCAACTTCATCAAAACCGCCGAATAATACGCCGAATGTACCGACAACATTTTCCTTAGCAATAAGACCTGTGATTGTAGCAACAGCCGCTTCACTGCGCCCCCAGCCGAGCGGAGCAAATATCCACGCAATTCCTTTTCCTATATAATTAAGTATGGAGTCTTCATATTCAACCATACCGAACTCGCCGTCTGACCATCCGAATGCCTGAAGGAACCATAATACAATAGCTGAAAGCAGGATTATTGTACCGGCTTTTTTGATAAAACTCCATGCTCTTTCCCACATCGAACGAAGCACATTACCTACTGTCGGCAAATGATATGCAGGAAGCTCCATTACAAACGGTGCAGGATCACCTGAAAACATCTTTGTTTTCTTAAGCATAATACCTGAAATAATAATTGCAGCCACTCCGATAAAATATGCCGAAACTGCAACCCAACCTGCATTGTCAAACAAAGCCCCGGCAATGAGAGCGATAATTGGAAGCTTTGCTCCGCAAGGAATGAAAGTCGTTGTCATTATCGTCATGCGTCGGTCACGTTCACTTTCGATGGTACGGCTTGCCATTATTCCCGGAATACCACAGCCTGTACCTATAAGCATTGGAATGAACGATTTACCTGACAATCCGAATTTTCTGAAAATTCTATCCATAAAGAATGCCACTCTTGCCATATAGCCACAGCTTTCAAGAAATGCAAGAAATATAAACAAAACAAGCATTTGCGGAACAAACCCGAGAACTGCTCCTACTCCTCCGATAATACCGTCAATAATAAGTCCTTTAAGCCAGTCAGCACAATTAAGTTTATCAAGACCGGTTTCAATTATCCCCGGAATTCCCGGAACCCAAACTCCATAATCAGAAGGATCAGGTTCTTCAATTTTTGACGCTTCTTTAAACTTGTTGAAATCAACAAATATTGTTTTTGTTAAATTGCCTTCTTCATCATAAATCTCAGCTTCTGTAGTAATAACCTGTGCCTTATCTTCAAGAAGCACAGTTTCCTCATCCGTTGACTTATCCGTGTCTACTGCACCGTTTTCTTGAGCGGCAGCATAAAAAGCTTCAACAATAGGACCTGCATTGCTTTCCTCATATTCTTCAGCAGCATCCTCATACTTGGATGAACCTATACCGAGAAGATGCCAGCCATCACTGAATAAACCGTCATTCGCCCAATCAGTTGCCCGTCCTCCAACTGTTGATACAGATACATAATATACTATAAACATAACAACAGCGAATATTGGCAAAGCTAAAAATCTGTTTGTGACAACTTTATCTATTTTATCCGATGTAGTAAGTCCGCTTTTATTCTTCTTAACATAACATTTTCCAATTATTGAAGTAATATAATTATATCTTTCATTAGTTATAATACTTTCAGCGTCATCATCAGATTCATTTTCAACTCTGACAATAATGCTTTCCACATCGGGAACAGAGCTCATAACTTCTTTGATTTTATCATCACGTTCAAAAAGCTTTACAGCACAAAAACGCTTTTGTTCTTCTGCAACACCATATATTGAATCTTCTATCTCCTCAAGCGCTTGTTCAACACTTGGTGAAAATCTATGTACTATTTTAGAAGAGAAATGATTTTTTGCAGTTAAAACTGCTTTTTCAGCCGCTTCTTTAACGCCTTTTCCCTTTAAAGCAGATATTTCAACCATAGGACAGCCGAGACACTCAGACAGCCTCTTTAAATTTATGACATCACCGTTTTTCTTCACAATATCCATCATGTTTACAGCCATAACAACAGGAATACCTAATTCAATAAGCTGTGTTGACAAATATAGATTTCTTTCAATGTTTGTTCCGTCAATAATATTCAGAATAACATCCGGATGTTGGTTTATGATATAATTTCTTGCCACAACCTCTTCAAGTGTATATGGCGACAAAGAATAAATACCGGGCAAGTCGGTTATCGTCACATCTTTATGACCTTTTAATTTACCCTCTTTTTTTTCAACAGTAACACCCGGCCAGTTACCAACAAACTGATTGGCGCCTGTCAGAGCATTAAATAACGTAGTTTTGCCTGAGTTCGGATTACCGGCCAAAGCAATTGTAATTGACATAATATTTCCTCCCGATATATGTTTGAATTAGCCTTTGCTAACTAAAATCCAAAAAATTAAGCGATTTCAATTAACTCAGCGTCAGATTTCCTGATTGAAAGCTCATACCCTCTTACGCATACTTCAACAGGATCGCCCAAAGGAGCAACCTTTCGCACCAATACTTCCGTTCCTTTAACGATTCCCATATCCATTATTCTTCGTTTAATAGCACCCTCGCCATGTAGTTTAATAACTTTAACAATATTTCCGCATTTAGCCTCTTTCAGCGTTTTCATCAATATTATCCTCCTAATCAAATCATTATTTTATTCGCCATTTCTTTGCTGATAGCGACACGGCAATTCTTAACGCTGACAATCACATTTCCGTTAAGTTCAGAAATGACTGTTACGCTGCTGCCCTCGTTAAAGCCGAGATTCTCAAGAAAATGTTTTGTCTGATCCTTACCTCCGATTTTCTTTATAAAATTAACTTGCCCTATTTTTGCCATAGTTAAAGGCATCATAACACACCTCCGCACATTTTATAGTTAGTATATGCTAACCTTCGCTTTTATTTTATCACTACATTACATTATTGTCAAGAAAAAATTGATATAAAGGTTAAAAAGCCGCAAATGTTAGAGCAAATTTAACAAACTACATATTAATTATTATTAAAATTATATAAATCTTGCACTATTTTCAAGTTAGCCATGGCGAACTTTTCTTACAAAAAACTCGCCTACGCCCAAATAAGTGACGCAAGCGAGTAAATATTATTCAACAGAAATAATATAGTAATAAACAGGTTGTCCGCCGTTTATGAGATTTACATCAAGATTACTGAATTTATTTGAAATTTGTTTCTGCAAAGCCTCAGCAGCTTCATCAGTCACATCAGATCCATATAGAATCGTTATAAAGGAGCTGTCACTCTTTACAAGTTTTTTGGTAAGTTTAAATGCAGCTTTAGCAAGGTCTTTTTCAACAAACGCAAGTTTTCCATTATCCATACATAAAATTTCACCCTGCTTTATTGAATGACCTTCAAAATCTGAATCTCTTGCTGCAAAAGTTATCTGACCCGTTGAAACTCCTTCAAGTGCTTTAGTCATCGCCAAACGATTGTCATTGAAATCATTGTCCGGATCAAAAGCTAACATCGCAGCCATTCCCTGAGGTATAGTTCTTGTCTGAAGCACACATACTTTTCTGTCTGCAAGTCTGACTGCCTGCTCTGCCGCCATAATAATATTTTTATTGTTAGGAAGCACAAACACCGTTTCAGCCGGACAAGACATAATTGCCGCCAAAATATCTTCCGTAGACGGATTCATTGTCTGTCCTCCACGAACTATACAATCCACTCCGATATCTCTGAACATAGCTTCAATACCCTTACCGGCAGCAACTGCAACAAATCCATATTGTTTTTCAGGCTTGACAGGTACAAACTCTTGTTTTACTTCCTTTTGTTTTTTCTCATGCTGAAGCTTCATATTCTCAACTTTTGGCAAATTTATATATCCAAAATCGAGGGCTTTTTGTAATGCCTTACCCGGATCGTTTGTATGAACATGAACTTTGATAATCTCATCATCTTCAACTACAACAACACAATCACCAATTGTTTCAAGATATGCACGAAGCTTTGAGCAGTCTTCAGAATCATCAGATTTTGTGATAAGCATTTCTGTACAGTAGGTAAAATGAATTTCTTCATCATATTGTCCAACTGCTGATGAAAAGGTTTCAACCGTAACGGATTTATCATCAGGGCTTAAAGCCTGAATTATTTCCCCGCCTTTAAAAACTTCTTTGATAGCAGTAAAAATAACAAGTAACCCCATGCCTCCTGCATCAACTACTCCTGCCTTTGCCAACGCAGGCAAAAGCTTCGGGGTTTCATTAAGAGATATTTCAGCCTGACGGCAAACCTCTTCCCAGATAACCACAGGATCATTGGTTGAATGAAGCAATTCCCTTGCCTTTTCCGCCGATTCCCTTGCAACTGTAAGTATCGTTCCCTCAGTCGGCTTCATTACAGATTTATATGCTCCCTCAACACCCAATTCAAGAGCACGAACAAGCTGTTCGCTTCCTATGTTTTTCTGTCCGGCAAAAGCTTTTGAAAATCCTCTGAAAATTAAAGAAAGAATAACACCCGAATTACCCCTTGCTCCTCTAAGCAGCGCTGACGCTGTTGCCTCTGCAACTGCTGAACAATGAACATTATCATTCATCAATTTAAGTTCAGCAAGAGCATTGCCCATTGTCATAGACATATTAGTTCCGGTATCTCCATCCGGCACCGGAAAGACATTAAGCTCGTCAACTGACTTTTTCTTATTTGAAATACTGTTTGCACCGCTGATAAATGCGTCACGCAATAACTTTCCGCTTATCACAAACATTTCCTCCCAATTATTAATTATTCTCTATTACCTTGTCTATAAAAACATTAATTTCTGAAACCTCTATTCCGGTTCTGTCACTGAGGACAAACTGTACTTTATGGATTATACTGTTTGTTACTGCGGCAACATTTACACCATAAGTAACCGTAATATGCAAATCAATAGAAAGCAGATTATTTTTCTGTCTTATTATAACGCCTTTGTTAGACAATCTTTTTTTGCCTAAAAAAACACGCTCTGCTCCCTGAACTGCTCCATAGGAATTCATACCCGCAACCCCAAAGCAGCTTTCAACAGTATTAGAAATAATATCTCTGAGATATTTATTTGATATTTTTATTGTACCCAAATGGTTACTGACTTTAATCACAAAAATCACTCCCAACAAAAAAATAAGGCATATATATTTATAATTATATCACAGGACAATTTATTTTGCAAGAGAATAGGGACATTTTAGCAAAAATCAAGCCTGTTCATCTAAGGTCAGATTATATGACGGCATAAATTCCTGAAGAAAAACCTCTGCTTCAGGCAGGTTTAAAGCCTTTATAGCTTGATAGGTGCTTTTTTCAGCAGAAGTAAAATCACTGTTCCCCATTTGCTTCTCCTCTATACACTTTATCAATGCAGATATCTTATCCGCACCCTTAACCAGATCCCAGAGTTCCGATTCTTCCACCGTTCTGGCAAACAGCGGTTCATAATCATCCCTCATATCTTCAGGAAGATATGATAATAGTTGTCTTTTAGCATTATCCTCAATTTCTCCGTATGCATTTTTTATCTGAGGATTATAATATTTAACAGGTGTCGGCAAATCTCCTGTTATAATTTCAGTAGTATCATGAAACATTGCAAGCAAAGCACATCGTTCTGGATTAACATTTCCTCCAAAACGTTTATTTCTGAGCAATGCCAAAGCATGCGCAATAAACGCAGTTTCAAGAGAATGCTCGCTTATATTTTCTTTAATAGTATTCCTCATAAGCGACCAGCGATTAATATATTTCATTCGGGATATAACGGCAAAAAATTTACTTTCCATAAAAATCTCCTATACAAAAAATGACGGGCAGAATTACCCCGTCATTCTTTTTATCTCAAACTAAACCTGTACAATGCTTAATAATACACCTGCTGCTACCGCTGAGCCGATAACACCTGCAACGTTCGGACCCATTGCGTGCATGAGAAGATAGTTTGTGGGAACTTCCTCCTGTCCGACCTTCTGGGAAACACGTGCAGCCATCGGAACTGCCGAAACACCTGCTGAACCGATAAGCGGATTAATTTTACCCTTTGAAATGATATACATAAGTTTTCCAAGCAATACACCGCAGGCCGTACCTATTGAAAATGCTATTACTCCTAAAAGAATAACCTTGCCGAATGCGAGAGAAATAATCTTATCAGCTCTTGTAGTCGCACCAACAGATACTCCAAGGAATATTGTAATTATATTCATTAATTCATTTTGTGCTGTTTTTGCAATACGATCACAGCATCCGCTTTCTTTAAGCAGATTACCGAACATAAGCATACCAACAAGCGGCGCTGCCGACGGAACCATCAGTGAAATTATAACTGTTACAAGTACCGGGAAAATAAGCTTTTCTATTTTTGAAACCGATCTTAACTGTCCCATTACCACAGAACGCTCTTTCTTAGTTGTAAGGGCTCTCATTATCGGAGGTTGAATAATCGGTACCAAAGCCATATATGTGTATGCGGCAAGCGCAATAGTTCCTACACCGATATCATCTGTTTTTGAAAGCAGTTTTGATGAAACATAAATAGCCGTAGGACCGTCAGCTCCACCGATAATAGCAATAGAACCACACTCTGCGGCACTCATTCCCAACACTGCCGCACCGATGAATGTGAAGAAAATACCGCCCTGTGCTGCAGCACCAAGCAAAAAGCTTTTAGGATTAGCAATAAGCGGACCGAAATCGGTCATTGCACCAATACCCAAAAAAATCAAAGGAGGATAAATCTGAAGCTTAACGCCCATATACAGTATATCCAGCAAACCTCCGTGCTGAAGAATATTGCCGTAATCTATGTAGTGGTCGTTGACTGCTCCGCTCGCTTCCGTTACAGTAGAATAATCCCAGAATTCCGGATGATACATTCCGGCACCCGGGAGGTTTGTCAACAGCATGCCAAATGAAATCGGCAGAAGAAGCAAAGGTTCAAAACCCTTTGAAATTGCCAGATACATAAATAAAAACGAAATAAGTATCATTATTATGTTTTTCCAGCCGCCATCGACCAAAAATCCCGCAAAGCCGGATTCCTGAGCCAAGTCAGCAAGAGTTTCCAAGAAACTGTTGATAATACTCATTATCTTCCCACTATCCTTTCAAAATAAAAAGTAAATATATTAGTAAAACTAAAAAGGTCTTGTATTTTCAGCAATGCCTGCATTTGCCCATACCGGACGGCTTGGCTTAGCATATTTAACACTTTTTAAAGCGAGCTTCTTACCTGAACCTGAACTCATTGCGGCAACTGCAGCAGATATTACCGCAACAATCTCTTCATCTATTCCGTTTTCAATTATCGGAACCGAAACGGGTTTAGCTGTTTTTTGATTAGGAAGGGCTGCCGATTTCTCTTCAAGTATTTTTTGTGATTTTTTAATTTTTTTATTATTTATACCTTCGAAAATTTTTCCGTAAAGGAATACAAAAAATATTAAAAGTATTAATCCAATAAAAACAACAACAATTCCTGTTATAACTACAGAAGAAACAGTTCCTGCATCAAGGTTTCTGTCTGTACCCTTTAAAAGAAGCTGTGCAGTATTCAATAATAGTTGGTTCATAATAGTTCTCCTTTTCAAGCAAATAATAATGCACAATAAAAATTCAATTACTACTATTATACACTAAATATATGCTTTTTACAAGACCAATAAAGACATTTTTTACACAAAATTATCATAAAAAAATCAAATTTTTTTATAACTAAATATTAAAAAATTTGATATAACTATTAGCTTATAAAAATTTATTGAAAAATATTTTATTTATGATATAATAAAAATAAATATAATTTAGGAGATAACTTATGGGTAAGCAATTTATAGAACAAATCGAACACTTTTTACCTCATTTTATTTCAGCTGTCATAATATTCATTTCAGGAATGATACTGACAAAGATAGTAATAAAAATTCTGACAAGAGGTTTAAAACGAAGTAAAATAGATTCAACAGCGCATTCTTTCCTACAGTCCCTGCTTAAAACTGTTTTATATATTTTAGTCGTTATAATTACACTTTCGGCATTGCAGGTCCCGATGTCATCAATAATTGCTACAGTAGGAGCAGCCGGCGTCGCTGTTGCTCTGGCTCTGCAAAGCAGTCTTTCTAATGTAGCAGGCGGGTTTCTCATAATGTTCACTCATCCGTTTAAATGCGGCGATTTCATTGAAATAAACAACGTCAGCGGTACAGTAAACGCTATTACTATTTTATATACACGTCTTTTAACTCTTGATAATAAAGCTGTACTCATACCCAACGGAACAGTATCAGGTGCAACAATAATCAATTATACACAAGAAGATTACAGAAGACTTGATATTAACTTTTCAATTGCATATGAAGCTGATTACCGTAAATCTGAAGAAATTATTCTTGATGTTATAAATTCCAATGAACTTGCTTTGGATATCCCTGAAAAACCATTTGTCACAATCTCCGCTCACGAAGACAGTTCAGTTAAAATTCTTGCAAGAATATGGGTGAAATCCTCGGATTACTGGGATTTAAACTATCAGCTTCTTGAACAGGTAAAAGATAAATTTGATGAAAACGGTATCAATATACCTTATAACAAGCTTGATATTCATATAGAAAAATAAAAAAAGACTGCTGTTTTGCCAAATGCGCTTAACAGCAGTTCTTTTTTACCGCTTGGATTATAAATGATTTTGCTTAGAAAAGCAATAGTCAAACAGCACCTCTTTATTTTAATTTGCAAAGCATTACGTATTCTTCTTTGTTTTCACCAACAACCTCAAAGCCTGCTTTTCTATACATATTAACTGCATAATTCGCTTTCTGTACTGATAGAGATGTTTGCTTATATCCTTTTTCTCTTAAGAATTGCAGCATAGCTTTCATAAGTGCTGTACCAATACCAAAATTCCTGTATTCCTCATAAATCGATATGGCAAATGAAGGCGTTTCGTCATCAATGTGACCGTAATCATTCATAATTCGCACCCATACCGCCCCCACAATTTTCTCTTTGATTTCCGCAACCAAACACCAATCATCTGCTTTTCCAAAATCAGCGATATATACTTGTAATTCCGGCTGTTTAATAATGGACTTTGGTGGCTTCTCCATTCCCTCTGGGATAAAAATTGCTTCATACAAAAAGTCAGATAAGATCGAATACTCATTTTCCCTGATTTCCCGAATATAGTAATCCATGTTTTTTCACCATCTCATATCTGTCAATTCAATAAACCAAAATTGTTAATATTTGTTCCCATACAAAAGCCTTGCTTTTTCTGTGTACTTTTGAACAAATTCGGTTTTAGCGTTTGTATATCCATCTCTGTTATGCTCATATTCTTTCCATAACTTCAATTTCAATTTCTCGTATTTATTTGCAGCATCGGGATGTTCAATAAGATAATCTCTAAAATACAATTCATTGTTATCTCCGATGTATCTTAAATGTAGGTGAAATACCTTTTCGGCAAATCCATTTTCCGTATATCCCTTATTGAAAGAAATACTATTTGCATTTTGAATCATACAAATGTAGCCACTATTTACAACCGAATCCTTGTAATCAGATAACTTAGTTCCCTTTGGAACTTCCACCAGAATATCAATAATAGGCTTTGACCAAATAGAACCAATCGCTGTACTGCCTATATGACTTATTCTTGAGCCTTGCGGCATTGCCTTTTTTAAAACTACTTCTTCCTCTGAATACCATTCTTTCCAACAAGTCCGATATTCTGTCAAAAGTATAGGAAACAACTGCCATAACTCATTCAAACTCATTTCTGATAATTGCTTACCCATTTAACACCTCGTGAAATTTCTGATTTTTACTTCGGATAACTTCCCCCACACATGCCTGAATGTCATTCAATAATAGAATAAATAAAGTTTTCCCAGTGAAGAACAGATCCTTCATCTGATTCTTCAGGTATTAAAGCTCTTGCAATAAGCATTGTTTCACCGTCTTCAAGATTTTTCAGGTGCGCATAATCGCCGTCAATTTTCTCAACAAGATATTCTTTAGGTTCCAATTTTAATTCTCCTCACATAAACAAGACATTCTTATTTCCGGCTGCATCTTGCAGCGCCTTTAAAACATTTGAATCAAGATCAATAGCAGAAATTGATTTGATTGCAGTTATTTTCTTTAAATCGCCAAAATAAAATTTCAGCTTGTTAACTGAATTCGGGTTTGCATTCTCAACAGCAATTTTTTTGCACTCGTCAATAATTTTTCTGTCTGCTGAATTAACTCTTACACATACGCTCTTCTTAAAACACTGTTCCGCAAAACGTTCAGCAGGTTCTATAAACTCTGCAATAAGCTTTGGAGGCTCATCATCGCTGACAGATATTTTACCTCTTATGTGAAGTATAGAATTATCCTTTAAAAGTGAGCTTGAAATCTCATAAACTGATGGAAATACAAGAACCTCCATACTTCCGGACTTGTCTTCAAAAGTAGTAAAGCTCATCAAAGCGCCGCTTTTTGTTTTAAAAAGCTTTCTATGAGTCATCATAGCAAGTATCTCAACATAATCGCCATCTCTGAAATGTTCCGATTCTTCCTTTGCATTTTCAATAAGAACCGAAATATCAGTACATTTACCTGCCAGAGCAATCGCTTCAAACTCGTCCAATGGATGTCCTGAAATATACATACCAACAGCCTCATGCTCAAATTCAAGCAATTTTTTATAAGAAAATTCCTCCGCCCTTTCAATTACCGCCTCCATGGCTGTTTCTTGAGCCGATCCTCCGAAAAAGTCTAACTGGCCAACAATATTTATCCTGTTTTCCTGAGCAGCGTTCTGCATAAGAGTTTCACATGCATTAAGCATTTCATGTCTGTTATTGGGAAAACAGTCAAATGCACCGCTTTTTATTAAAGCCTCGCAAGTCCTGACATGAATATCCTTACCCGTCATACGGCTGCAAAAATCCTGAAGCGATCTGAATGCTCCATTCATTTCACGTTCACTGATTATTGACGCTATCGCTCCCTCTCCAAGGCTTTTAACCGCAAGAAGTGCAAATCTGATTCCGTCAGGCTCTGCCATAAACCCTCTTCCGCTTTTGTTTATATCAATAGGCAGTAATTTAACGTTATTACGCTTGACATCAGCCGTGTATCCAAATAATTTATCCGTACTGTCAAGAATAGAAATCGTCATCAAAGCTGACATATACTCTTTATAGTAATGACATTTTAAATATGCTGTCTGATAAGCGATAGTAGCATACGCCGCTGCATGAGATTTGTTAAAAGCATAAGATGCAAAGGAAATCATTTCGTCAAATATCTCATTTGCAGTTTTTTCAGGAACTCCTTTGGAAACAGCGCCTTCACACGGTCCGCTTTCTCCATAAATAAAAGCTTTTCGTTCATTTTCAAGCACTTTGTGCTTCTTTTTAGCCATAGCACGTCTTACAATATCCGCTCTGCCATATGAATAACCGGCAAGAGTTCTGAAAATCTGCATAACCTGTTCCTGATATACAATACATCCGTATGTTACTTCAAGTATTTCCTTTAACAGCGGATGCTTGTATGTTACCAGCTTGGGATTATGCCTGTTTCTTATATATGTCGGAATGGAATCCATAGGTCCGGGACGATAAAGAGAAATAACAGCAATCAGATCTTCAATGCCTGTAGGGCGCAGCTTCATAATAGTTGACGTCATTCCGGCGCTTTCAAACTGAAAAACGCCTTCTGTTCTGCCCTGAGAAAGCATATCATAAACCTGCGGATCGTCAAGAGGAATATTTTCGATATTAAAATCAGTATATTTCTTTCTGACCTCCTGCTGACAATGATTTATAATGGTTAAGTTGCGAAGCCCGAGAAAATCTATTTTTAAAAGCCCTAAGCTTTCAAGCACTGTCATTGTATATTGAGTAGATACCTGTCCGTCACGGGCATATAACGGAACATAATGATCAACAGGTTCTTTTGTGATTACCACGCCTGCTGCATGTGTCGAAGCATTTCTCGGCATACCTTCAACTTTAATTGCAGTATCGAGAAGTTCATGTATCTTAGCGTCACTTTCATAAAGCTTTTTCACTTCAGGTATATTTTCTATAGAATAAGATAACGGAAGTCCCCTTGGAATAGCTTTTGCAACAACATCGCCTGTCTGATAAGGCAGTCCCATTGCCCTTGCAACATCTCTGACTGCTGCTTTTGCAGCAAGCGTTCCAAAAGTTACAATTTGCGCAACATGATCTGAACCATATTTATTTACTACATAATCGATTACCTTTTGTCTGCCTTCCATACAAAAATCTATATCAAAGTCAGGCATAGACACACGCTCAGGATTCAAGAATCTTTCAAAAAGCAAATTATACTTCAAAGGATCAATCCCTGTGATACCTATACAATAAGCGCAAAGACTCCCCGCACCTGAGCCTCGCCCGCACCCAACCGGTATTCCCTGTTTTTTTGCATAATTTATAAAATCCCAGACAATAAGATAATAATCCGTATATCCCATCTGAATAATTACAGAAAGCTCATATTCAAGCCTGTCCAACGCTTCTTTCGTAGGATTTATATACCTTTCATACAAACCTTTCCTGCACATATCCCGAAGAAACCGCTCGTTATCATCTATTCCGTCAATATGAAAATAAGGTAATTTTGTTTGTCCGAATTCAAATTCTATATTACACTGTTCCGCAATTTTAACCGTGTTAAAAATAGCTTGAGGCTGAGAATTAAACAGCTCATACATTTCTTCGCCCGATTTGACATAAAATTCTTCCGTAGGGAATTCCAGCTTATTAGGGTCGTCAATAGTAGTAGCTGTTGCAATACATACCAGCACACGCTGCGCTTTTGCGTCAGATTTTTTTATATAATGTGCGTCATTGGTAGCAGCCAGAGGTATACCTGTTTCCTGTGAAAGCCTTATAAGAGAAGGTATGATTCTTTGCTGATCTGCAAATTTATGATTCTGAATTTCGATATAATAATTTCCTTCTCCGAATATATTCAGATACCTTAAGGCGGTTTCTTTTGCGCCCTCATAATCGCCATTGGAAAGCTTCCTTGGTATCTCTCCGGCAAGACAAGCCGAAAGACAAATCAAGCCTTCATTATATTTTTCTAAAAGCTCAAGATCAATTCTCGGACGATTATAAAATCCCTCTGTATATCCCAGAGAAACCATTTTAATAAGATTTTGATATCCCTTGTTGTTTTTGCAAAGAAGCACAAGATGATATGGTGACGTATCAATCTTATTGACTTTATCATGACGTGTTCTGGGAGCAACATAGACCTCACAGCCGATAATCGGTTTTATTCCCTGAGCTTTGCACTCATTATAAAACTCTACAGCAGCAAACATATTTCCGTGGTCGGTAACAGCACAAGCAGTTTGTCCCATATTTTTAACATGCGAAACCAGCTCCTTGATCCTGCAAGCGCCGTCAAGAAGCGAATATTCACTATGAACATGAAGATGAACAAAATCAATCATAACACATTTCCTCTTTACTGAAGCTGTTTTTTGGAACGTATCTCCTCTGCAATCTCTGCAATTTTATTCAGTCTGTGATTAGCGCCTGAACGGGAAATCGGAGGATTAACAGCTTGTCCCAATTCTTTCAGGTTAAAATCAGGATTATCATATCTTATTCTTGCCATTTCCTGAAGATTATCAGGCAAAGAAGATATTCCGACTGTTTCATCGATAAGCTCAATATCTGCAATTTGCCGTTCAGCCGCTTTAAGAGATTTTTCAATATTAGCATTATCACAATTTACCGCACGATTGATTTTATTCCGCATATCCTTATAAATCTTCATATTTATAAGATCAAAGGATGAATTAACAGCCCCCATTATTGTTAAAAGATCAATAATATTTTCAGACTCTTTTATATATACAACCTGAGAATTCTTTCTTTCCGTATGTTTTGGTATTATATTAAAATTATCTATAATCAATGCCCCTACATCATTACACAGCTCCAATGTCGGCATTACAAATTCAAGGTGATATTTCTTTTCCGGATTATTTACCGAACCGCATGCTAAAAAAATACCCGATATAAGCTGAGGATAAAATTTTTCTTTGGGTAGATCCTCAGATGTAAGACGCCTGCTGGAATCCATACGGAAATATTCAAGCAGCAGCATTCTGTTTTCCACACCACATACGCTTAAATTATATAAAGTTATATCATTTTTCTTTGTAATTTCTGAAACAGAAACGGAATTTTCATTCTCACAAATCCTGTTTACATTCAACTGAAAAAAGTCTGCAACAGACTTATGCTCAGTCAGAAAAGTAATATCCTCAGCGCTAAGTGTGTTGCAGAATGTAAGAATACCCATAAGACATACATCAGCCTTAGGCTTTGTATTTATTTTACTTATTATTTCCTCTTTCACTTTATAGGAAAATGACATTTCCATCAATTATACTCCTCTGAATCAACGCTTTTCTATATCTCTGTGCGCTATTCTGACCTTATAATTTTTTTCCTTTAAATGCTTAGCTATGGCTTCGGCAAAAGTAACGCTTCTGTGCTTTCCGCCTGTACAGCCGAAAGCGACAACCAACTGCGACTTTCCTTCCTTTTCATAAAGAGGTATAAGAAAATCCAGCAGATCCGTTAATTTTCTGCACAGCTCCTTTGCTTCGTCAAATTTCATAACATAGCTTGAAACTTCTGAATCAAGACCGGTCTTCTCTTTAAGCTCCGGAATATAAAAAGGATTAGGAAGACACCTGACATCAAATATCAGATCTCCCTCAGCTAACGGACCGAATTTAAATCCGAAGGAACGTATATCTATATGCATATAGTCATTGTTTTCAAGAAAAATTGAATACATTCTTTCACGGAATTGTGATGTTGATGTATTTGATGTATCAATATAATAATCAGAAGCTGCCTTTATAGGAACAAGCACTTCACGTTCAGTTTCAATTGCTTTTCTGATGTTGCCGTAAGAAACTTCATCAAGAGGGTGCTTTCTTCTTGTTTCCTTATATCTTCTCACTATAACGTCATCAGAAGAATCGAGAAAAAGTATCTTAAGATTAATATGTTCCGATTTAAGCAAAGAAACCGTATCCTGAAGCTTAAGAAATAAATCTCCCCCTCTTACATCTACAACAAATGCCACCTTGTCTATTTTCCCCTCCGACTGAGCACATATATCAGCAAACTTGCTTATAAGCTCAGGAGGCATATTATCAATACAATAATATCCGATATCTTCCAATACATTTACAGCGCTTGATTTTCCCGAACCGGACATTCCGGTTACAATTATAAACTGCATTAAATCAACCTCCTTTTTACGCTTAATACGGAATTATTTTCACTTCACAATCAAGAAAATATCCGGTTTTATCTTTAACGGTTTTCTGCACATGCTGAATAACCTGTTTTACATCTTCACTTGTTGCATTATCATAATTAATAACAAAACCGCTGTGCTTTTCTGAAACCATTGCCCCTCCTGATGAAAAGCCTTTAAGCCCGCAATCCTGAATAAGTTTTCCCGCAAACTGACCTTCCGGCCGTTTGAACGTTGACCCCGCATTAGGATAATCAAGGGGCTGTTTGGATTTTCTTCTTCCCATCAGATCTGTCATTTTTGCTTCAATTTCAGTCCTTACACCTTTTTTAAGCTTAAAACAGCCTTTTAAAATCAAATAATTATTATTCTGAAATATACTGTGACGATAAGATAAATCCAATTCGTCCATTGAATATGTACCAACATTTCCGTTCAGATCCAGATATTCAACAGACTGAATTACGTCCTTTATTTCTCCGCCGTAAGCGCCGGCATTCATATAAATTGCGCCGCCTACACTTCCCGGAATTCCATAAGCAAATTCTAATCCTGACAAAGAATTATCCATAGCAAATCTGCAAAGCTTCATAAGACTGCATCCTGCCTCAACTTCAATTACCTCATCACAAAGCCTGATTTCAGAAAAATCATTTCCCACATGAAAAACAATTCCGTTAAAACCCTTATCGTCACAAAGCATATTAGAGCCTTTTCCGATAACAAGATATTTTATATTATTATCCACACAGGTTTTTATAAGACTTCCAAAAGCCTCTGACGAATTAACCTCAATGATTGCAGGGCATTCTCCTCCGATTTTAAAAGAAGTATATTCCTTGAGCATTTTATTATACGACACCTTACAGCCGTTCTGCTCTGCTAAATTACAGATATCTTGAATTTCCATTACATAAATCAAGCCTTTCGTTTTAATAAAAAATGAGTATAAAACTATATAAATTAAAAAGATTTAAATATCAAGATTTTTTCTTTTATTTAAAATAAACTCTCTCAGCTTGTTCCAATCCGTATTAACGATCAATTTTTCGGGGAAATCAAGTTCGTCAATAATTTGAAAAGCATTTGGAGTCTGTCCGATATTCTGACAGAAATGACTGTCGGAATCCACAACCACAGGCACCTCATACTTTTTACAAAGCTTTAAAATTTCATAACAATTTTTGCGGGAACCTTTTTTGTTTTTAATTGAACTTTCATTGATTTCAATCAGTTTTTCATATTCCTTAAAAGCCTTTACGCCTTTTTCATAGTCAAAATAAAACTCATCACTCGTGCAGTGACCTATAACGTCCACATGAGGATTTTTACATACATTAATATAAGCTTTCGTAATATTTTCAAGTGTATCTTTTTCTATTACCTGACTGTGCATTGAAGCAACAACCCATTCCAACTTGCTTAAAAAACTGTCATCAGCATCAATCTCACCGTCAATATTCATTATATTTGCCTCAATCCCCTTTAATACCGTTACCCCTGAAATTTCCCTTGGAATAACGTCTAAATTTTCAAAATGCCATCTGTGGGGTGAATCCGGCATCGACATAGCATGATCGGTCATTGCAATAGCTTTAAGACCATATTTTGAAGCCCATTCACAATTTTCTGTAATAGTAGAATAAGCATGAGTTGACGCAATAGTATGAGTATGCAAATCTGCTTGTATTTTCATCTTCATTATCTCCCGCAATAAATTTATCAGACATCGTCCCAGTTTTTAACCTTATCCTTAGTGTCCATCTGAAGTCCAAGGTTATCAAGAAGCTCCTGAGCCGCATTATATCCCATTTTCTTCTGACGGTTGTTCATTGCCGCAACCTCAAGGATAACCGCAAGATTTCTGCCCGGTTTAATTGGAATTGTAAGACTTGGTACCTTGACTCCAAGAATTGTTGTATATTCATTATCGACGCCCATTCTGTCGTAAATTTTATTGGAATCCCATGGCTCAAGCTCAACAATAAGATCAATCTTTTCACTTACCTTGATTGCACCCATACCAAAGAGCCGTCTGGTATTTATAATTCCGATACCACGCAGTTCAAGAAAATGCCTGATATTATCAGGAGATGAACCAACAAGGGTAACATTTGATGTTCTTCTGATTTCCACAGCATCATCTGCAACAAGTCGGTGACCTCTTTTTACAAGCTCAATAGCACATTCTGATTTTCCTACTCCGCTTTCACCGACAATAAGAAGACCTTCACCATATACTTCAATAAGAACGCCGTGTCTTGTAATTCTCGGTGCAAGCCTTACATTAAGAAAACCGATAAGAGCAGCAATAAATTCAGTTGTACTGTCAGGAGTTCTTGCCACAGGAATATCATATTTCTTTGCAAGTTCAATCATTTCAGGATAAACCTCATGACCTCTTGCTACGATAAACAACGGAATCTTTGTAGCAAACAATGCTTCAATTCGCTGATATCTGGTGTTTTCATCAAGCGAAGCCAAATAAGCAAATTCCATATTTCCACAAATCTGAATACGCTCAGCATTGAAATATTCATAAAAGCCCATAAGCTGTAAACCGGGACGGTTACAGTCATTATCAGAGATCTGAAGCTTTCCTATATCCTTATGAGTATAAATCATTTCCAGCCGAAGCTGTTCGACAATTTCCTTAATTGTGACTGTAAAAACCTCTGCCATCAGTTATCAACCCTTTCGTACATTAAAATTTAATTAATCCTCTGTTATACATTTCCTGTGCAGCTATCATAACTCCCATCTTTCCTGAGGGATAAGTTATACCGCCCTGAAGCCATGCTGCAAACGGAGGCCTTATCGGAGCGTCTGCCGATAATTCTATAGAAGCGCCCATAGTAAAAGCTCCTGCTGCCATAATCACCTTGCTGTCATATCCGGGCATATCCCAGGCTTCCGGTGTAACATATGAATCTATCGGTGATCCCTTTTGTATTCCCTGACAGAAAGCGGTGAGGTTTTCTTCATTTTCAAGCAATATTGAAGCAATAATATCCGTCCTTTTCTCATTGCTCTCAGGAAGCGTCTTATATCCTAATTTTTCAAAAAACCTGCATGCAAAAACAGATGTCTTTAATGAACAGGCAACCGTTTGAGGCGCCATAAAAAAACCTAACAGCATTTCTCTGTTCTGATTAAGCGAACAACCGACTTCTTTTCCCATTCCTACACAGGTAAGACGATCAGCACATTTTTCAACCAGATCTGCTCTTCCGCAAATATATCCGCCTGTCGAAGCTATTCCGCCTCCGGGATTTTTTATCAAAGAACCAATAATTAAATCCGCACCCACCGAAAGCGGTTCGTTTCTTTCCACAAATTCACCATAACAGTTATCCACCATCACTATAATATCCGGATTTGCATTCTTAACTGTTTTTATCATTTTTTCTATTACTTCAATACATAGCGACGGTCTGAGAGAATATCCTCTTGAACGCTGGATATAACCCACCTTTGCAGATTTTGCAAGCTCAGCAAGTTTATCATAATCAGGATATTTTTCATCGATCAGATCTGTCTGAATATATTTTACTCCGAAATCCTTAAGTGAACCTTTTCCCTGTTCGCCTCTTATACCGATTACTTCCTCAAGGGTATCATAGGGCTTACCCGTCATTGCCAGCATGGTATCACCCATTCTCAGCACTCCGAAAAGGGCAGTAGACAAAGCATGCGTTCCATTGACAAATGTGTGCCTCACAATTGCATCCTCTCCGCCTAACGCCTGTGCAAATACCTTATCGATAGTATCTCTCCCCATATCCCCGTAACCATATCCTGTTGTACCCTTAAGACAGCTTTCGGAAACTCTGTTGTCAATAAAGGCTTTCAGCACCTTCTGACCGTTATATTCCGCAATACGATCAATTTCTGTAAACATTTCCGAACATTCCGCTTCTGCTTGTCTTGCGTGAGCAAGAATTTTTTCATCTATATTAAAAATGTTTTCTGTCATTTCTCTATCCTCTCCAAAACTATATCTGTTCCGATTTCTTTAAAACCTATTTCCTCATAATAGCTTACCCTATTGGGTCTTGCCATTAATCTGACGTCAAAGCCGTCATTTGTCAGCTTTTCTCCGATCCAATAAAGCAGATTTCTTGCATGATGCTTTCCACGTTCTTCAGGAATAGTACCTACATTTCCAATTAAAACAGTACCGTCAACTATATATTGAATTGTTGCTGTTGTACATTTATCCAGCATAAAAGACTGCGACAATCCTCTTCTGACCCTATGTGACGTGTCTGCAAGCCATAGCTGATTTTCATCTGAAAGGATGGATGGAAAGCATCTTTTCAGTATTTCAAATACATCACCAAGCTTAGGAAGCTCTTCAACTGACAGGTCAAGCGCTGTATTCTTTGTCATAAACCTGAATTCCGTCCTTAAATCAGGCACATATTCATTTTTAATTTTTTCTGCAAGATATTCAGAATAGCATTGTTCAAATTCTACAGTCATTGGCTTATTCAGCGAAATAAAATCAGAAACCTCATCAAGAATCTTATTGGAAAATGCTTTGTCCGATGTACTTGAAATTATCATTGATGAATAAAAGCAAGAAATTAATCCGACAAAAACATCGTCTGATTTTATCATAAAAAAACGACAAAAATCATAGCGGTTGCCATAGGCAAGAAAATGAGATTTTATTCGCCTTAAATAATGATTCTGTTTCAATTTCAAAAAAAGATCGCTGTCTGTATTTTTAATTTCCGATATCATTTATAAAAATCCTGTCTAACAATTTCTTAGTTAATATATAAGTGTTTTCAAAATCATTTTTATCAATTACACACGAAGGCGAATGCAGATATCTGCATGGAACGGATATTGCACAGGTTTTAACGCCGCCTCTTGACACATGAATAGCTCCGGCATCATTTCCTCCTGCAATCATTGTTTTAGTCTGACATGCAATTCCGTTTTCCTGAGCAGTTTTAAAGCAAAGATTATACAGATCTTTATTATAGATCGTATGCCTGTCCATAAAAGATACTACCGGTCCTTCTCCGAGTATACAGACCTTTTTATCGTTTTGAGCAGACGGTATATCAGCAGCAGTTGTGGCTTCCAAAACAAAAGCATAGTCAGGATTTACGGTATAAGCAGCCGCTTCAGCTCCACGCAGTCCGACTTCTTCCTGAACAACAAAAGCAAAATACACATCACATTCAAGCTCCTGCTCAATCAGTTTAAGCATAATTGCACAGCCGGCTCTGTCATCAATTGCTTTGCCTTTGATCTTATTTTCGCCGAATTCAAAAAATTCTGATACAAAACATACAGAATCGCCAAGCTTTACATATTTTTCTGCCTGCTCTTTAGAAGTGCATCCTATATCGATATTCATTTCATCGAACTTAACTGCGGATTTTCTTTCGTCCGCACTTAAGTTGTGCACAGCTTTTGAGCCGATAATGCCTGTGATATTATTATCTCCGACAGTTACCCTGCGGCCGAACATAACTCTTGCGTCAACTCCGCCCACCGGTACACATTTAAGCGTTCCGTCGGAATTTATATAAGTTACAATAGCTCCGACCTCGTCCATATGAGCCGAGATCATAACTCTGTGTTTAGCGTGTTTTTTACCTTTTTTAAAAGCAATAACGTTACCCAGATTATCAATTCTATACTCCGCTTTTCCATCGATCTGAGAACATATATAATCTCTGACTCTTTTCTCGTCACCGGAAATTCCATTAATATTGCAGAGATTTTTCAAATGATTCAACATTCTGCTCCCTCCGATTCACAGAATTTTGCAATCAGTTCGCCGGTATTTTTTACATCAGAAATACTTATTGACTCAACAGGAGTATGCATATATTTTAAAGGAATAGAAACGGTACAGGTTTTGATTCCGCCTTTAGTTATTCCGATCACATCCGCATTTGTCCCTGTTTTACCGCCCATAACTTCAATCTGGTATGGAATATAATTTTTCTTTGCAGTTTCAATCAAAGCGTTTGAAAGCTCCCTTGAAAGAGAAGGTGCAATTCCAATCATAGGACCATTAGCAATTTCGCCGCATTTATCAGCGCATTCTCCGTTTGTTCTCGCAAAGGAAACATCAACAGCTACAGCCATATCTGCTTCCGCATTATATGCGCCGATTTTTGCTCCTCTTTCACCGATTTCTTCCTGAACTGACAGCAAAACATTTATATTATATTTCGTTTGTTTTTTCTTTAATAAATCAAGCGCATAAACAATAGAAGCAACACCGCTTCTGTCGTCGAGCGATTTTGAGGTAACAAAATCATTTTTCATAAATAAAAGAGAATTGTTAATAAATACTCTGTCACCTAATGAAATGATTTTCTCAGCATTTTCTTTTGACATTCCTATATCTATATATATTTCGTCAATGTCCGGAGCTTTTGTACTGTCTTTTTCAAGATGAGGAGGCGTAGATATCACTATTCCTTTAATTACTTCCTTACATAGAACATCAACTTCCTGAGCAAGCAATAACCTTGTATCAAGTCCTCCGCATGCAGAAACCTTCAAAAAGCCATCATCGGTAATATAAGTTACGATCATGCCGATTTCATCAATATGAGCATCAAGCAATAAAGTTTTCTTATTCTTACTGAAATCTTTTGAAATGCCATAAACATTCCCGAATGCATCAATATTAACATCAAGATATTCTTCTAAAAGTTCTGCTGCTTTATGCGACGCTGCAAACTCATCGCCGGAAACTCCGTTTTCGCTGATAAGCTGTGATAATATATTTTCAATATTCATTAAATTCAGATACCTCAAAAATTTATTTTTAATTAAAGCTCATTGACTAACTTTTTAAAATGATTACCCCTTGCTTCAAACATAGGATACATATCGAAGCTTGCGCAAGCGGGAGAAAGACTTACGATATCGCCGTCATCAGCCAGCTTGTTTGCAGTCATAACAGCCTCTTCCATTGATTTAACATGAACAATTTTCAATCCGCTTTCAGGATAATAAGGACAATCTGTTACAGCCTTTTCAATTTTTTCAGCTGTTGCACCCATAAGGATCAAGATTTTAACTCGTTCATTAACAGGCTTTGCTAAAGGTTCAAACGGTATTTTCTTATCATATCCGCCAGCAATAACTATAATTTTACGGTTAAATGAGTTAAGACCCGCAATTACTCTTGTCGGACTTGTGGCAATAGAATCGTTATACCACCTAACTCCGTCTATTTCACGCACAAATTCTATTCTATGTTCAACTCCGCCGAAATTCTTAGCAACCTTTACTATACTTTCCACAGATACATTTCCCCATACTGCGGCAATAGCAGTAAGATAGTTATCAACATTATGAATTCCCGGAATTCTAATCTCATCTTTATGAATAATCTCTGTTATAATACCCTTCTCTTTATAGCAAAGCACCCCGTCCTCACGAAGAAAACTTCCTGTTTCAACTTCAGAAGAAAGAGAAAAATTAACCGACTTACCTCTTACCATATCAGAAAGCTTCATAGTTTCTTCATTATCATAGTTAAGCACAGTTCTTGAAAATGCATTTTGATGACGTATCAAATTACATTTAGCGTCTATATATTCCGCCATAGTACCGTGCACGTCAAGATGATTAGGCGAAATATTAGTTATAACAGCAACATCAGGAGATTTTCTCATCGAAATAAGCTGAAAGCTTGAAAGTTCAACTACGGCAACATCAGTTTCTGCCATTGTTTCAACTAACGGAAGCAATGCCTTTCCGATATTTCCTCCGAGATGAACTCTTTTGCCTTCTGCTTTCAAAAACTCACTGATCAGCGTAGTAGAGGTTGTTTTTCCGTCAGAACCTGTTACTCCATATATTTTACATGGACAAAGATCAAAGAAAACTTCCATTTCAGAGGTTATTACAACACCCTGTTTTCTTGCTTTTGTAAGTATTTCATTATTATAATACATACCCGGTGTTCTGAAAACTATATCACAATTAAATATTTCATCAAGATAATTTTCGCCGAGTGAAAATTCGGCACCTTTTGAAGAAAGCTCCTCATAAATATTTTCATCAAAGTGATCTTCATCTTTTTTATCACAGACTACAACATCTATACCTTTTGTCAAAAAAACCTTTATAAGTTCAAGATGGCTGACACCGGTTCCGATGAATGCTACTCTTTTATTTTTAATATCAGAAAAAAAACGTTGTGCTTTAGTCATAAATGTCCTCTTTTCCCTGATTGAAAGCTTATTTTATTATCAATCAGTTATTGTAATAAAAAATCATTCAAATATAATTATACAATTATATTATATACCATTTCACATGAAAACGCAAGAGATTACACTAATTTTCCGCACAGCTGAGCCTCTGCGCTTTATATAAGTTTTATGCATATGTAAAAATAGCCTTTAAAAGATGAGGTTTTTTTGTTAAAAAACATGAAACACAAGAAAATTACGAAAAACTATTGTAAAACAACGAAAAATAAAGTATAATAATTGTATAAAAGTACAATTATTTTATATACATCATAAATAAGATAACGGAGGACGTAAAATGGGAAGTGCTGAAAAGATTTTATTTGACAACAGTTCAAGGGTTGCACCTCTTGGTCTTATCGCCATGGAAGGCGCTAAAGAATTAGGTGAAAAGGTAAACAGCTACCTCACCAAATGGTCTAACGAAAAAGAATATTTTAAAGATACTTTTCTGGTTGAGGCAAATTGTCCAAGATTTTCATCAGGCGACAGCAAGGGTCTTATCAAGCAAACTGTAAGAGGAAACGACCTGTTTATCCTATGTGACATGGGTAACTACAGTGTTACTTATGATTACTTCGGTCATGAAAACTGGATGTCACCTGACGACCACTATCAGGATCTTAAAAGAATAATTCAGGCTGCAAGCGGAAAAGCACACAGAATAAATATTATCATGCCTTCGCTTTACGGCGGAAGACAGCACAGAAGAAATTACAGAGAATCTCTTGACTGTGCGGTTGCATTGCAGGAGCTTCAGGCTATGGGTGTTTCAAATGTTCTTACTTTTGACGCTCATGATCCGAGAGTTCAGAATGCTGTTCCTCTTATGGGATTTGACAATATTATTCCGTCATATCAGGTTCTTAAAGCTATGTTTAAAAATCTTGATGATTTCAGACCTGATAAACAGCATTTTATGATCGTTTCTCCGGATGAAGGCGCTATCAACAGAAACATGTACTACGCTTCAGTTCTCGGAGTTGATTTAGGTATGTTCTATAAGCGCCGTGATTATTCTACTATTGTAAACGGAAGAAACCCTATTGTAGCACATGAATATATGGGAAATGACGTTACGGGAAAAGATGTTTTTATTGCTGACGATATTATTTCTTCCGGCGAATCAATGCTTGACATTGCCGTTGAACTGAAAAAGCGCAAGGCTAACAAGATTTACTGTTATGCAACATATGCAATTTTCACAAACGGTCTTGAATCCTTTGACAAAGCATATGCTGACGGAATTATCGACGGAGTTTTCGGCACGAATCTGACATACAGATCTCCTGAACTGATGGCAAAGCCTTGGTTCTATGAAGTTGACTGCGCTAAATATATTGCATATTTCATAGCATCGCTTAATCATGATCAGTCAATTTCCAATATTATTGATCCGCATGAAAAAATCAAAGCTCTTCTTGAAAATTACAACCATAAATAATATACTAAAAGCTCTTCGTAAAAGCGAAGGGCTTTTTTGAAAGGACTAATACTCATGATATTTGCAGGAATTGTTGCCGGAGGTACCGGAACGAGAATGGGCGCTGATATTCCGAAGCAGTTTTTAAAAATAGGCGGAAAACCAATTATAATTCATACTATTACAAAATTTCTCGAAAACAAATACATTGAAAAGGTTTATTCAGGTGTTCATCCCGAATGGATTGAATATACTGAAAAACTGATTGAAGAATACAAGCTTGACTCCTCAAGGATTTCTATCATAAAAGGAGGGTCTGACAGAAACACGACTGTATTTAATATTATTGATTCAATTATTAATGAATTTGGTAAAAACGAAGATGATATTATTCTTACTCATGATGGTGTAAGACCTTTTGTTTCACAGAAAATTATCAGCGATAACATTGAGACAGCGTTAAAACACAATGCCTGCGGCACTTATATTTCTGCTGTTGATACGATTATTCGTTCTCAAAACGGAAACACGGTATTTGATGTTCCCCCGAGAAAGGAAATGTATCAGGCTCAGACTCCTCAGAGTTTCAACATTCTAAAGCTGTATCAAATATATCATTCGTTATCTGAAAATGAAAAAACAAAGCTCACTGACACCTGTTCCGTTTTCACTTTAAAAGGACTTCCGGTCAACATTGTCAAGGGCGATGTAATGAACATAAAAATCACGACGAAGTCAGATTTGCTCATTGCGGATTTAATTGAAAAACAACTAAAAAATTAAATGCCCCTTCACTTATAGGCTTATTTTGAGGTTTTTTGCACGCAAACGTGCAACTTTGAATGAAATATGAACAAAGTTTGTAGCAATGCACAAATTACATCTACTATAATTATACAAAATGCACATTCAAATTCAATGAATCAGAATGTGCATTTTTTACATATTTTTCAATTCAGAGGTTATATCAGATTAACCTTAAACAGGATTCAGCGCTTTAAAATCATCAGCTTTTTTCATTTTCGTTGTTTGACGCTGAGCCATGACAAGCTTATAATACACGCCATTTGATTTCATAAGTTCTTCATGTGTTCCGAATTCGGCAAGTTTTCCTTTATCGAGAACGATTAATTTATCGGCACTGCTTAATGTAGAAAGTCTGTGAGCAATAGCAATTGTAGTTCTTCCCTTAGTAAGCTTTCCGAGAGCGTCCTGAATCTGCTTCTCGGTTTTTGTATCAAGTGAAGCTGTTGCTTCATCAAGGATTATTATTTTAGGATCGTGAAGAATTGCTCTTGCTATTGCAATTCTTTGCCGTTCTCCGCCTGACAACTGATAGCCCTTATTTCCTACTCTTGTATTATATCCGTCAGGCAGCTTTGCAATAAAATCATGTGCATTGGCGATTTTTGCTGCTTTGACTATTTCTTCAAATGAAGCATTGGGTTTTGAATATGCGATATTTTCAAGCACGCTTCCGTCAAAAAGAAATGTTTCCTGGAGAACTACGCCGACCTGACTTCTGAGGCTTTCCTGCGAGAGATTTTTAATATTTACTCCATCGATACGAATTTCACCTTGAGTACAGTCATAAAGCCTTAAAATAAGATTGATCAGGGTAGATTTTCCGACTCCTGAATGCCCTACAATTCCTATCATTTCTCCTTGTTTTATCTCACAGCTTATGCCTTTTAAAACAGGATTATAGACCTTATATCCGAAATATACGTCATCAAATTCTATTCTGCCTTTTATATCAAGAGAAACGGGGTTTTCAATATCCCTTAAATCACTTTCTTCTTCAAGAATTTCAAATACCTTTCCGGCAGACACTGTTGTATCCGCCAGGTTTCTCGGAATCTGAATCAACCACCTTATCGGTTCATACAGCATTGCAACATAGGTTGTGAACTGAACTAAAGCACCAAGCGTCATTTCATGATCAAGAATCATTTTTCCGCCGAAATACAGTACAAAAAAATTACCTATTGTAAGAATAAATTCTGCGACAGGAATAGTGAGCCACCACATCATTTCTCCTCTAACAGCACTTTTTGCCCACTTTTCAGAACAATTTGAGTATTTTTGAATTTCTCTTACTTCATTGCCGTAAGATTTAACGACCCGTATTCCGTTAAGTATATCATGAAGCACCGAGCTGTGAGCCGCCATATTACGCCACACCATGGTATAGCATACTGCCATTTTCTGAAACAGTTTGTCAGTAATATAAAAAACCAGAGGCACAGGAACAACCGTCATCAATGCAAGCCGCCAATCCATTACAAACAGAAGCGCTACTATGATTACAAGGGATAAAATCTTTACTATTGCATCTTTTCCGTTGGCTGTCACAAAATCCTCAAGCTTTGCCGCATCGTTAGAAATACGCTTAATCATTTCCCCTGCTGTTTTTTTAGAAATTGAAGTCATTGAAAGAGACTGTGATTTTCTAAAAACATCCTGTCGAAGATCCCTTCCCATATTCAAAGCGACTTTAAAGCTATATTTCATATTTATGTATTCCAATATTCCGGCAACGATAAGCAGAATAACTATAGAAGCTGTTATCAATGCAAAGCCCGTCCATTCACGGGATTCAGGAGTAACATAATCATCTATTATCAATCTTGACAAATATGGCATAAGAACCCAAATGAGCTCAGACAAAACCGTACATATAACTGCTGCTGCAAAAAAACGTTTATACGGCGCTATACGTTTAATCAGCTTGAGCATTGTTTTACCTTTTTTGGTACAGTAAGGGCATTCTTTTGCTCCCTCCAGCGGCATTCCGCATTTCATACATGTTGGTTCGTCATTATCTGTTTCAGCAATAAATTCTCCGGTTCTGATATAATAGTCAATAATTTTACAAAGCTCTGCAAATCTTAAGAAAAGCTCCTGTGAAAAGCTGCAAATACAAATAATTTCTTCGCTTTTTGTTATGCCCTGCACCATTGATGAACCAATATGCTGCTGACAAATAATTTCACAGAAGTCATCAATAAGATATTCATTCTTCAGGTTATTGTCAATATAAATAAGTATTTTTTCCTTAGTTACGCAAAAATGTCCGTTGATTCTTTCTGCTTCTCGTGACAAGTTAAAGGGCAATGAATAAATTATATTTTCATCTGCATTTTCTGGTTTTGAAAGGCATAAATTCATTTTTTCTCAGCTCCTTTCATTTTATTTGATTTTAATTATGTAAACATCTCCAATATCTGAAGACTTTTTTTATCCAGTTTATCAACATCAGGACAAAAATATTTATTTCCGTCGGCATCAACCACATAAAGATAGCTTCCGTTAAACAGCTTGAAATTCTGATACCAATCCTTTACGCATATTGTTTTTTCGCCTGAAGTTGTATCGGATTTTACAAATATTGAACCTCTCATATTATCTTTAATCGAATAGATTTTCACTATTTCCGGCATATAATATTTATATTCAAGAAATGCAGCCATTAATTTATATTGATCCTCTGACATTTCTCTCATATCTTTTATTACGCCTATTTCACGAAATTCTTTATCATCATTTTCATAGGAAATGCTGATAAAATTTGTTTTTGAATCAAACGGAATCAATCTTGTTGGATTTACTTTATGATATATTTTTCCGTTAAAATCAAGGGTAAGATAACCGCTGGATTCCTTTGTAAATTTCAGCTTTGAGCAATCGAGAATATTAAGCTTGTCGACTTCGTAAATTTCTTCTATCATGAATTCACACTCCTTATAGAACATATAGATTTATTTTAACATTTTTCTTAAAAAGCACTATTCCTGTATAAATTGCAAAGCGTCAGACTGTAATTTATAAAGTTCAAAATACTTCCCTTTTTGTCTTATCAGTTCATCATGCGTACCGATTTCTTTCAGCTCTCCGTTTTCAATTACACAAAGCATATCTGCGTCACGCAAGGTTGACAGGCGGTGGGCAATAGAAATAATTGTTCTTCCCTGTTTCAGAGAATCTATAGCTGCCTGAATTTTTCGCTCCGTTCGGGTATCCATTGAAGCGGTTGCCTCATCAAGTATAAGGATATTGGGTTTTTGAATTATTGCCCTCGCAATAGAAATTCGCTGTTTTTCTCCTCCTGAAAGAGATACTCCGCCCTCTCCCACTATTGTATTATAGCTATCGGGAAGCTTTGTTATAAACTCATGGGCATTAGCTGATTTTGCCGCTTCGATTACCTCTTCCATTGAAACGTCAGGATTTGCATATCTGATATTATCAGCTATTGAACCCATAAACAGATAGGTTTCCTGTGATACTATACCGATATTTCTTCTCAGGTCCTCAAAAGCAATATTTCTTATCGGTACTCCGTCAATTAATACCTCTCCGCCTGTCACGTCATACAGACGGGCGATCAGGTTAATTATTGTGGACTTCCCTGCTCCGGTTTTTCCCACGATACCAAACATCTGTCCCGACCTGACTTTAAGAGATACATCTTTGATAATCGGGTGACCCGCCTCATATTCAAATGATATATTTTTAAGTTCAATATTTCCTTTCATATTTTTAATTCTTACAGGGTTTTCGGCTTCCTTCACCGTAGCTGAAGAATCCATTATTTCAAACATTCTTGAAGCGGCATCCATACATCTTGCCCATCGGTCACCAATCCATGTGAAAAAGTTTATCGGTTCGCTTGCCATTTCCGTATATGTAACCAATGCTGACAATGCACCGAAAAGTATATGTCCCCTAATCACAAGATATGCGCCAAGGCAAAAGACCAATTTATTAACTGTACGATAAAACGTCCAAATAACAGGAATCGTATTTGCTATTCTGGAATTAATCTTTGAGTTGATAGTAAACACATCCATGTTTTTGATTCTGTAACGCTCTATCTCATTTTTTTCTTTTGCAAAGGATTTTACAACACGCTGACCATTCATTACATCTGATAACACAGAGTTGGCAGATCTCATTGCAACATCAAATTTTCTATACAGCTTACGCTGGTTTTTATAGAATCTATGCTGTATAATTTCAATTGCTGTAATTGTAATAATTATTCCGCATGACAAAATCGGAGATATATAAATCATAATACCTGCAATACCCAGAAGCTTAACTATATTTGTAATACCGTAGGGCATTATATCAGTAAAGAACCAATATATATTCTCACTGTCCCTGTCAACTCTTGACATGAGCGAACCTGTTTGTTTACCTGTAAAAAAGTCCAGTGAAAGATATTGCATTGACGAGAATATTTTTAATCTTAATTTATGAGTAACAACAGGAACAATTTTTGATGTTATCACTCCTGAAACCATTCTCAGAATAAGGCCGCATACATTTACTGCCACGATCAGCATGACAATCATAAATATTTTCCCGTAATATTTTCCGCCGTCAGCAAGAACATCGTCATAAAGCATCTGTGATCCGAAAACAGGTGCAATAACAGCAAATATATTACTGAGTATTATTGTAATCAGGATAAGTATAACCGCTGTTTTAAATTCCTTGAACATTGTAAGCAGACGCTTAAAAACCGAACGTCTGTCCACACATCTTGGACATACGGGACGATTAAGATCAGGAAAAGGTTCACCGCATATCGGGCAATGAGTTTTTGTTCCTTCAAGAAGAGAATCGTCAACAGGTTCATCATGGGCTATACAGTTCACTCTATGGCAAAACTTTTCAAACTTATCTGAATAACCGATAGAAAATCTTGCAATTGAAAATTCGTTTCCGCAGTTATCCTTTATCATAACTCTTGCGGAATTAGCATATCTGTCCACATACATTTTTTCAATTTTACTGATTGGATATTCATTATATTCATATACCGTAAAATCAATAAGATTTTTTCTCCCGGTATTTCTTTTAAGCTTTCCGTACTTTTCGTATCCTTTAATAACGCTTACAGTATCTTTTGTAAAAGTTATATACACATCGATATATTTTCCATCGCCGTCGAGGTCAGATTTTACACAATATAAAAGCTCATCTGTCATTACTCCACGTTTTAGCAGCTCTGTTTCTACCATTTTCGGCAAAATATCAAAATATTTCATTGTTGTTCACTCCTCTCAACCCCATAAAAACACAATAACCTCTGAACACAGTTCAGAGGTTATCACATGCAGATATAATTTCGCATATAAAATCAGTCACAAAAATCGGACGGATAAATAACATCTGAAAAAACTATGATTTCGTTCTTATTTATATTAGTCATTTTAACCGTCCTCCTTTATGAAATCTTATAAAATATTAACTCAAAAATCAACTGTTTTTTAGTATAAAACATTGGCACACATTTGTCAAGGGGTTTTAAAATAAAAATTGAAATAAATAATCCCTTGCAAATGCAAGGGATTTATTTATGAAAAAATTCTTTTTGATTTTTGAGTGAAATCTTTATATTTGTTTTTTACAATCCTTGAAATGTGCGTACCCAGTTCCAGAGTTGCTATATATTTATCTATCATTACAATTACATAAGACTCTGCATATCTTGGCAGCTTCATTGTAAGCGGCCACATATGCTTTACTATCATATCCTCTTCACGCTTGGCTATATCAAAATACTGTTTTGCGTTATTTAATGCTATACCCGGATGTCTCATACCATGCGGTTTATCTCCGCTTTTCTTTTCAACCTCACGCCAATCATACAAAAACAAATCATGCAGCAATCCTGCTCTTGCAGCTTCTTTTGAATTCAGCCCCAGTTTTCTGCAGACAAGATAATTATAGTATGAAACATTCAAGCAATGCTGAAAACAAGTTGTACTGTAATGATGACGAAACTTCCGCATTTCATTCACTACGCTGCTGTCAAGCAGATCTTTTACAAAATCAAAATATTCCTTAGCTTCTTTTGAAGATTCTATATTATATCTTGAACCAAAAGCTCTCGACATATTAAATACCTCTTTCTTATAATTTAAAAACAACAGACTGCATACAGCAATCTGTTGTTATTATACCATTATAGGTGCAAAAGTCAACAAGTAATGTTTACATACCATAATTCCATATTTTTCTTAACTATGGTAATTCATAATATAGATTATCATAAAAAAGAGGGATAAAATCTTTTTGTGCTGATGATTTTTGCTGAAAATATCCGTTAAATTCATATTTTTTCAGAGTATCGCAGACAGATTTATATTCAAACGTAGACGTTTTACGATTTATTTCATTATATTTTTCCGCATTATATACAGGTGTATATTGACTCATTACACTCACAAGAATATCGTCCTTATCAAAATTCTGACCAAGCCAATTCATCAGCTTTATTGAATCATGCCGATGATTAGGCAAAACCAAATGTCTTACCAAAACACCTTTTTTCAGCATTCCGCTGTTATCAAAAACGGGCTTTCCGCAGACTCTGACCATTTGCTTAATTGCTTCAGAACAAATCTCAAAATAATTCTCTGCTTCAGAATAACGTTTTGAAACATTTCCGTCAAAATATTTTAAATCCGGAAGAAAAATGTCTGCAAATTCAGCGACCTCGTTTATTATTTCTGCTTTTTCATATCCTCCGCAGTTATAAACAATCGGAATTGTCAGTTTATCTCTTACGATATCAACTGCTTCTTTGATTTGGACGGCAAAATGAGTAGGATTTACTAAATTAATGTTATGGGCGCCCTTTTTCTGGAGCATTATAAAAGTATCCGCAAGCTGTTTTGCAGTAACTACAAATCCCTTGTTTTTTGCTGAAATCTCATAATTCTGACAATAGCAGCATTTCAACGGACACCCGGAAAAAACACTGTTCCCGAACCGTTTTTACCGCTTATGCATGGTTCTTCCCAAAAATGAAGCTCTGCACGGGCAATCCTTATATCAGAACCCTCCATGCAGAAGCCTTTGGTTTTATATCTGTTAACACCGCAATCTCTTGGGCAAAGATGACAGCCTTCAAGAAGTTTTTTATCTAATTTCATATTTAATCGCTTATGATCTCTACGCCCTTATTCTCAGGCGCAAACACTCCCTTAAATGAATATTCCGAAAATTCCTTCAGCGAATTCTCAGCAACATCTATATTATCAAACACACCGAAAACCGCTGATCCGCTTCCTGTCATCATTGCATTGACGGCGCCGTTTTTTAGCAGCTTGTCCTTTATATCATTAATTTCTTTTAACCCGCAGGCATATTCCAATGAGTTATACATAGACTGTGACATTAAATTCAAATCACCGTTTGTCAGTCCTTCGGCAAAGTCTGAATAAGACGGCATATCATTAATTTTCATATTATCAAATTTTTTATAGGCTTCAGGTGTAGAAATGCTGATATCAGGTTTTACAACAACAAAACAGCAATTATCCAAAGCCGGAAGTCTGCTCATTTTATCACCGATACCCTCACAAAGAACCGTACCTCCCAATATACAGAAAGGAACATCTGCGCCGATTTTTGCACCGATTTGACACAAATCATATACTGAAAACGGTCTGTAATATATTTCGTTCATAGCCACAAGCGCCGCTGCGGCATTTGAACTTCCTCCTGCCATTCCTGCCATTGCCGGAATATTCTTTTTGATATTTACAGTAATTTTCTTTCTGTCACACTCTTTAGCTTCAGCATAAAAAGCCTCTATGCTTTTCCATATTAAATTTTTTTCATTAAGAGGAATTCCCTGAATATCTGAAATGATTTCAATTCCATTTCCATCTGACCAAGAGAATTCAATAACATCAAACAGTGAAACAGACTGCATCACAGATCTCAGAAGATGATATCCATCCTCACGTTTTCCTGTGATCTCAAGAAAAAGATTTAATTTTGCAAAAGATTTTACTTTCATTTTTTTTACCATAGTATATAACCTTACTTATGATCATTTTTAATTTCTTCAAGAAACTCGCCTATACGCTTAACAGCTTCTCTGAGATGATTTATTGAATAAGCATATGAAACTCTTACATAGCCCTCGCCTGATTTACCGAATGCAGTACCGGGAACTACGGCAACTTTTTTTGAATCAATAAGCTTTTCACAAAATTCGTCGCTTGTCATTCCTGTAGATTTTATACAAGGAAATACATAAAATGCACCCTGCGGTGTAAAACAGTCAAGACCCATTTTATTAAATGCATCAACAATATATCTGCGGCGCATATTATATTCATTTCTCATGTGATCAATATCCTTTTCACATGATTGAAGCGCAACTATAGCTGCATACTGACTTGTTGTAGGAGATGACATTATTGCATACTGGTGCAGCTTAAGGCAATGCTTAATCACGCCTTCAGGTCCTGCCATATAACCCAGACGCCAGCCTGTCATGGCAAAGGTTTTTGAAAAACCGTTTATAACGACAGTTCTTTCCTTCATACCGTCAATTTCAGCTATTGAACAATGCTTTACCGAATATGTAAGTGCAGAATAGATTTCATCGGAAAGTACCATTATATCGGTATCCCTCAGCACTTCAGCTACAGCTTCAAGGTCTTTCCGTTCCATTATAGCACCTGTAGGATTATTGGGATAAGGCATAATTAAAAGCTTTGTTTTATCGGTAATTTTAGCTTTTAATTCATCTGCTGTAAGCCGAAAGTCATTTTCTGCCTTTGTTTCTATTATAACCGGTACTCCTCCTGAAAGTGAAACGATCGGTGAATAGCATACAAAGCAAGGTTCTACTATCAAAACCTCATCGCCCGGTTCAACAATAGTTCTTATAGCAATGTCAATACCCTCAGAACCACCTACAGTAACAACTATTTCATTATTCGGATCATATGAAAGATTGTTAGTTCTTTTAAGATATTCAGAAATTTCTTTTCTTAACTCTATTAAACCAGCATTGGCAGTATAAACAGTTTTTCCTTTTTCAAGAGAAGTGATAGCAGCCTGTCGAACTTTCCAAGGCGTTTTAAAATCCGGTTCTCCAACGCCGAGGGAAATGACTCCCTCAATTGTCTGAGCCATATCAAAAAACTTACGGATTCCTGACGGCTTCATTTCCACTGCAGCTTTGGAAAGCACTTTATCATAATCTATCATGGAGAAATCATACCTCTTTCATCAGTTTCATCGCCGCTAATAATAATACCGTTATCTTTATAGCTTTTAAGCACAAAATGTGTAGCGGTAGACTGAACAGCGTCAATAGCAGCAAGCTTTTGCGAAACAAATTGTGAAACATCTCTTATATTTCCCCCGGTTACACAAACAGAAATATCGTATGCACCGGACATCAGTCTTACAGACTCCACCTGTTCATACTGAGAAATCTCATTAGCTATTTCATCAAATCCGCTTTGGGACTGAGGGGTGACTTTCAATTCAATAATAGCAAAAACTGAATTACTGTCAATTGCGCTCTCATCAATAATAGCAGAATAGCCTTTTATTACTCCGTCACACTCCAGTTTCTTTATATCCTCCGCTACTTCCTGTTCGGTTTTACCCAACATAACAGCAAGCTCTGCGTTAGTAAGACGTGCATTAGTTTTAAGCAATTTAATCAACGAGTTCATAAAATTACCTCCTAAAATATTTATATAATTATACTACTTTTAATCCCAAAAGTCAATTTATATCACTATATTACATTAAATATATGCTTAAAAATATATTTTTCTCATTATTATATTTTTTAACTCATTTTGCTTGACAATTGGTTTTCTATATGTTATAATATATGAGCATTAATGCTAAACATACTTTGCCGGTGTGATGGAATTGGCAGACGTGCTGGACTCAAAATCCTGTGGTAGTGATACCGTACCGGTTCGACCCCGGTCACCGGCACCAAATTTAGCGCAGTCGGCGCAATATCCGTTATCAATTAATGATAACGGATATTTTTTATGCCCGATAAAAAACATCTGCTTTATGCATATAACATAAAACCACAATCACAAGCTGACGCTATATCTGTTGGTATCATCTTGTTTTCATGCGTCTTAATTATAATATAACGTTTATCAATATTTCTTGTGGAAAGTAATTGCTCAATAAAATAACCACTGACAAGTGTTTCACCTAAGTGTCATATGCACATTTGGGACAAGATGTGATTGTTGAATAAACCTTAATCAATTTTATCATCTCCTCCTTTTATAAAGCCCATAATAACCGCTCCTAAAATTGCTCCTAAAATAAAACCCAGTACAAAATTCATAACCATCATTCCTTTATTTAAAATTCTATAGAACTAACAAATTCATCAATAAAGCTTTCTTCATAACCTACACTAAATTCCTTTAACTCCTTTCGTAAGTCCTCTGCATTGTCAAAATAACCAATAGGAAGATCATGATCTTCACATTGTTCGCAATACAATTCTTCTACACTAAGTTCTTCATCGGATGTGTAAAATCCTCCGTTTAAATGATTCTCATATACATATGGCATAATTAAACTCCTTACTTTGAATAATTCCATTCTCCATACATATGTTTATAATTTTCATCATTGCATTAGCAAAATTACCTGTATGATTATCAATAACATAATCACAAGAAGCTTTTGCAAGATTAAATTCACCTGCGTCATGAACTATACGTTCCAAGGTCTTTTGATTAGCTTCTTTGAAAGTATCAAATTGCTTTGCGTATCTTTTATTTAGCCTTTCGTACCTATCTGATAAAGGACATTCAATAAATACTGATACTATCTTTCGTTTGCCTTTATAATTGTCCAATAAATTTTTTAGTCCTGTATAATCAACTACATATAAATCATACTCTTCACTGTCAATTTGTTTGCAGGTAACACCGTATTCAGCACCTGTAGTTTCTGCATAAGCAAAAAGTTCATTTTCAATATACTTCAATTCTTCAACAGTCAAAAAAATATGCCCTGATTTATTCTCACTGCGTGGTTTTCGTGTGGTATAAGAAGGTATTTGTTTTAGGTTGTATTTTTGTTCAAGTTCTAAACAAATCGTAGATTTTCCTGATCCTGAAGCCCCTAAGACACAAAGTAAAGGTTTTTCACTCATAGCTTATTTCCTTTCTATATTTCTTGAAATTCTGCGTAAAATGCTCCTTGCAAATCTTCTAAACAAGAATATGTACCATAGCTTCTTTTTCCATTGCCATCAATTAATTTACCGTTTTTCACTAAATAAACTGTACCTTCCTGAAAATTATGTTTATCCAATGGTGAAACCCATATACATTTCAATTTAGCATTATAGGTTTTCTTATTCATTTACAATCCACCTCTCAAAATCCTTACGTATTCTATCAGTGAGGCAGAGTTCATAATAGCAAAGATCAATTGGGTTGTCTAAATTTAATGAAAAGATACCCATTAAAGAAGCAGCTTTGATTATATGTCTACCTGATTTTAAATCCAATTCTTTATATTTGCCGGCAACAGTTACGAACTTTCTAACATCTGCAATCTTTTCTAATTTTATTTTTACTGAATACATACAATCCTCCAATTATATATGTAATTTAAATCTTTCTTCACAACGCTTTTTTAATTTTGCCTGATTTAATCGTTCTTTTCTTTCTTGTTCCGTTTCCTGATAAGAACCTAAATATTTGCATTCTCTTTTATATCTTGCACACATTTTTTCTACATCATATTGAGCCAATTCTTTTCTTCTGGCATTTCTTAAATGTATCATGATTGCTTTATATATCACCACTTTTCATACATAACAAACATCTATATTTGCTCTAATTATTTACCAATCCACAAATAGCGTGATGTTAAAACGGTGATTATTTACCGTTCCATAAGTATTGTATACTATAATTATAAAAATGTCAATACCTTTATAGCATTTTTGTTATTTTCTAATCCACTTTGTACGCATAAACAAAAAGGATTATTATCCTCTTTGATTTATTGTTTATAATTCATAACGTTCAATTTGTTCTTTATACAAATTCCATTCCTTATGATATCTTCTTGCCATTGACGGTTCTATTCTATAATTAAATTTTTGAGCTTCTTCAATAATATTATTAATATTAATAATAAGCTGATCCCTATAAAATTTATAAAACAGACCTGACTTACTAATAATCAAAGGATCCTCAACATAATTACTTACAACCGTTACTATTTTTTTCATTGTGGACTCTGACAGTTCATTATTTCTTGTTCTAATAATATATGAGCTGGTGCTGCCAGATACCTTTTTTTCAATCATAGATGCAGAGGTTACATATTGCTTAAAGCCATCTGCATCTGATATTGTTGAATAACTATTAATATTATTCTCTAATTCGTCATAAATTATAGGATATAATGAAAGATCAAAAATACCTTTAGAAGTAGTTAATATTTTTTTATCCTTATCATAATCAGTTCGTTTGATTTTTTTTATATCATCAGTTGAAACACCTATCCACAATAAATAAGCATAAATCTTTGCCATATGATAAAAATTAGCATGTCTCCTTATTTCTCTACGTCTATTTTCATCAACTTCAGCTTGCAATTTACGTATTGTTTGTTCGCCCATTTGTATTTGAGTTTCTAAGTCCTTAAATGTTAATATAAATCTATCTTTGTTTTGATACATAATTTTTGATATATCAACATCTATATTATAGTAATTAACAAACGCCTTTAGAATAGATTTCACCAGATAAAAATAACTGATAGTTTTAACTTGATTTAAAATATTTTCAAAGTTTTCCTGTACACTTATTTCATCATTATATGAAGTAAGCATACTATTTAAAACCTTTTGATAAGAAATGTCTGAATCATTGCCCAAATTATCTAAAGAAAAATCAGATATCATTTTTTTCATTTCGGATTTATTTATCTTCATTGCCATCACACCCTTTGACTTAATGTAGCACATTTTATTACCATTGTCAAGATTATGCGGACTTTAATCCCATTGAAATACTTGAGTATCACAATAATCGATATATAATTTTTCTAAATATTTTTTAAAAGATATTTCTTCTACTTTAATCCTGCTGATAATCTTATTTTTATAATTATCCCAAAGACCTATGAAAACTTGATTATTATGTATTTTACAATAAGGGGTACTGCTCCTATGATATGTTTTATAAGATTTATTTACACCGGGATAAAACCCATTCAATAAATAAAAATAACTGATTTTTAGATCATTTAACAATTCAGGAGTAAGATCGCCTATTTTATACATATCGAATAATAAAACATTGTCTTTAGTTAAGTATTTAATACATTCAATATTAAATATTTCAAATAAAGTTAACTGCTTTATATCACACAGCCTTGCTTTAGTTGTAATGTCTTGATCAATTTCACAGGTTATATTCAACACAACTTTTCCGAATTCAATAGAAAAGGTATTATCAACAAAAGAAAATTTTGTTGGTGATAAATATAAAGGTAATTTATTCTTCATACACAATTGTTCCACGTATCGTCCAATGCTTTCATCATGACTGCGATCTACTTCTATCATTAATTCCGGTGCCGGTAATTTTTCAATCTTGTCACAACAAATATTAATATTAGGCTCGGTTGTATACTTGAATCCGAAAGCTAATATCTTTTCATTATTAACATTGTTACTCATAATAAATCTATTGAAACCTTGTTTATGAATATGAATTAAAACATCTTCTATTTTTTTATTATTGTACAAATCTACTTATCCTTTCTAATTATTTTATTTACATTGTTATATAATACGTATGAACGTCGAAACATCAGAACATCACATTTTTCATATTATCACCAACTTTTCGTTTAGAATCAGAACATCTGTTCGACTGTAAATAGTATATCACAAACATTTGTTCTTGTCAAGTCTTATGTGTACAACAAAACGGACTGGATAATTACATTTTATTACATAATTTTGATTTTGCCTTATTTTAGGCTTATCATTGATATATATCATCATTTATCATATTTGAAAATTCAGCATTTTAAACATTCATAATAATTTTCTTCGTTTATATTTTACAATTGGAAAATAGATTAACAACCGGGTTGCACTATTCTTTCTTCACATATTTTAATTGAGAAATATCAAAACCACTAATTAATGCAACTTTTAATTCATCATAACTAAATTTCTTTATTAATTTTGAATTGAGAAACAATTTTAAACTTTTTTTAATCACAGACATTATTTTGAAATTAATTTTTTCGTAAAAAGGTATTGACAAATAAAAAAATTTAATATATAATCTAATTATGGAATAGTAAATACTCAAATTCATCATATGCAAGAAGCATATGAATTTCTATTGTGGTGATTATGGATCAGTAAATATCTCGAAGATGTGAACCAGGCAGCTATTAGAATTCTACAGGCTTATTATTGTATGAAAATTTAAATAGTTTTTTGAAAAGATTCTAAATAAATATATTCCAAATGAATTATGTTGTATGAAAAATATCAAGGAGGAAATTAAAAATGTCTGAAATTACTGCGCTATCTGAAAAAGATTATGCAAATCAAATAGCTTATCAAAGAAAACATATTGCAGCTCAAGAAAATTCTCGCAAACAAAAACCTACACAAAGAGATATACAACGGGTAATCAGATTTCTTAAACAATTTTGTATACGTATTAAACCGAACCAAATACCAAAACTTGAAACGAAAGGCGATTTAGAAAGATGGAAAAAGAAAATCATAAAAAACGGTGGAATAAAGCAAGGGGAAAATTAGAATGTCCAAAAATATTACGACTAAACTGACTAAAGGAGAAAGAACAACCACTCACAATTATTGTGAATCTGATGAATTTTGGTACATTGATACTTCTTAATACACATATGTAAGCTATGAGTGCGTAGACACACAAAATTATAGAGACAGAACAATTATGGCTAAACAATACAAAGTTCCTGAAGTTTTAGAAGACCTGAGAAACGTAAGATTTCTGATGAACAAAAAAAGCTATACAATTAAGATGAAAGGATTCGTGGTAAATTGGCAAAACATCAAATGTACCAAAGATATATTTTTAAAATACATAGTCAAGATATCATTAAAGCAAAATATAATTATAATCTTTCCGTTTCAGAAGCTCGCAAAAGACAAGAGATTATTACATTGGCAGATAGTCAAGTACTTAGATTTATAGATGATATTAACGGCATTGACAGAAACGAAAACATAAAAAATTTCAATTGCTGTATAAAAAAACTTGAACGTCTGCGCAGAGAAGATAAAACAACAGAAAACCGAAAAGAAATTAAGAATATCTATAATGAGTTAGAAAAACTTCAACTTGTTTGCGAGTATGTATGTGTAATTATGGATAATCCAAATGATATTGATAAATTGCAAAGAGGATTTAGTTTTAACGGAAAAGCGAATATATTTAAACGGCTCGTAGGTACTTCAAATGGCGTAAAGAAGTCAACAGTTATATATTCATCGTTAGCGGACGAGTTAAATAAAAGATTGGATAATGGCAGAGATACTAACATAAAACTTGTGCCGGCAAAATTTGAAGCATATAAAGGATTAGCATGCAGCGCTTCTATACCTTTATCGGAGCCTGATGGAGTAGTGGTGGTTGACGACTTAAAATTATCCTTTTATTCAAATGTAATAGAAATTAAAGATGGTGACAACGGTAGTGAACCGATAATGGAAGAAAAAGAATCTGAGATTACACTAAATGCCAGTGATGGTTTCGGGTTAATGTCCCCCGGTTTAGCAAAACAATGGGGAAATGATTTATTGATTGACTATTTGATACCTGGTTGCTGTGTTCGAAATGCCTTTGTAAAGGGCATGATATATACATTTGATTTTCATAAATTTGCAAGGCAAGTTGCAAAAAAGAATATTATTACAGATGTATGGGGCAATAAATATGATATAAACAATGTTAATCTAATTTTGACATCTTCAATGATGAAATTGTGGGAGTGCTATCCTGATTATGAATCATATCATAAAAACTATATAACAAATGGGTATACTTTCTCGGCAACTAAAGTTTGTCCCGATATACTGGATAACGAAAGAACGCTTAATTATCAGTTTATTCAAAGCTATGATTTGACGGATGGTGATATTTGTAACTTAATTAGCCCTACTGTAAATGAAATTAAATCTGTATTACACGCTGACGTAAATAAATCCATTTTGTTTTTAAGAGGACTTTCAATAACCGAAGAGAATGTTCTGAATAATTTAGATGATGATTTTATCAAGGCTTTAATGATTGATAGCAGAATGATTGATGATCCTTATGTTATAGATAGAATTAATTATATAATAAAGAAAAGAATCAACGACATGAAAATCGGTGTATTGTCCGTTAATGGTAATTATCAAATGCTTAGCGGTGATCCTTACGCTTTGTGTCAACATATATTTGGCTTAATAAAAAACTCAGAAAATTACGGGTTACTTAAATCCAATGAAGTTTATTCTAAATATTGGAATGATAAAAAGCAAGATAAAATAGTTTGTTTCCGAGCTCCTATGACTTGTCATAATAATATTAGAAAAATGAATGTTGTTAATAATAATGAAGTTGCCGAATGGTATAAATATATGAACACTATTATGATTTTTAATTGTCATGACACTACAACTCATGCGCTTAATGGTGCAGACAATGATGGTGATATAATCTTTTCTACCAATAACTTAACACTTATGAATAATACAAAAGATACTCCATCAATATTATGTGTTCAACGTAAAGCTGAGAAACAAAATATAACCGAAGATCTGCTTGTGTTGGCTAATAAGAATAGTTTCGGCGACGAAATAGGTGCTATTACAAATAGAATCACAGCTATGTTTGACGTTCAGTCACAGTTTGATAAAGATAGTAAGGAGTATGCTATTTTAGACTACAGGATTAAGTGCGGACAACACTACCAACAGAATTGTATTGACAGGACTAAAGGTATTATTTCTGAACCTATGCCAAAAAGTTGGTATATCAAGCGTAAAGTAAAGGAAGATGAAAATAAATCTAATACTGAATTTTACAATAGTTTATGCGTTGATAAGAAACCATACTTTATGAACTATATTTATCCCGAACAAAAAACTAAATTCAATAATTTTATTAAAAAGAGTAATATTTGTGGATTGTTTGATTATCGTAATAAAATAAATGAAATTCGTAAAAAAGAAAATATTACAGCAGACGAAAAGGATTTCCTGAAATTCTATGATTCAAATTTTCCTGTCTTTGATGGACTAAGCACTATGAATCGTTTATGTCATATGGTTGAACGTGAATTTGATGGTTATATATGTTCTTTAAAAAAATCTTCTACGTTTGATTATTCTATTTTAAAATGTGATATAAATTATAATCAAAGCACTTATAAAGAAATTAAAAGGCTGTATGAAAAGTATCAAACAGAATTAAAGAATATCAGACCTAATAACCAAACAAAACAGTCACGTGAAGATTACTCAATAAAATTACAATTATTAAATGAAGAATATAGACACCAATGCTTTACTGCATGTAATAACAAGTACGAACTTTGCAATATTGTTCTTGATCTGTGTTATTTAAACAATAAATCAAAAAGTTTCGCTTGGGAAATTTGTGGAGATGTAATTATTGAAAATTTATTGAAATGCAACGATTATCAAATAAATTATTTAGTATCTGATGATAATGGAGATATAGAATACCAAGGGAAAAGGTTTTCACGTAGAATAAAAAAACTGGAGGAGATTAATGTTAACTCTAAATGAGACTTTAGAAGCAGAAAAAATACTTGAAAAAAGAGTTTTAGGTAAAAATCCAATGCAAGACATTGCATTGGCAGCAAGATATTATTATACGCAAGCAAAAAACGAAAATAAAAAAATTAAAATCAACGAAGTCATTATTAAATTACAACAACTTCTTACAGAGAGATATGATGACTATGATTCATTTAAGTGGTACAATCGAATAAAAAAAATTGTTAATAAGGTAAAATCAATACCTCTTTACGATTTTGATTATATCCCTATCACTGAAAATGAATTAAAAACAATTGTCAATATAAAAAATAAAAAACTTGAAAAGCTTGCTTTTACCTGCTTAGTAGTTGCAAAATACTATAATATGAGAAATCCGAGCAATAACGATTATGTAAATATAGATTACAGTACTCTGTTTAAATTAGCAAGGGTTACTGCAACCACTTATGTTCAACCTCTACTGCTTAACGATTTGAAACAATTAGGTTTAGTACAAAGGTGCAAAAGGATAGACAACCCTAACTTCAGAGTTTTGTTCATTGATAATAATAGTCATGTTATATTAAAGGTTGATGATTTACGTGAAATTGGTTATACATATTTAAACTACAAAGGTGAGAAGTTTGTGTGCTGTACAAAATGCGGTGTTCTTATGCGAAAGAAAAGTAATAACAACAAATATTGCAGGGATTGCCGTGGGTATCAGCCAACTTTAGTGAAAACTGTTGTCTGTTGTGATTGTGGTAAAAGATTCACTATAAAAAGCAATTCAAGACGAATCAGATGTGATGATTGTCATCAAAAAGAAAGAAACAGAATAAACACAAACTATAGAAATTTACATAAAAAAGACTAGTTCATTTTATTCTGAAATAAAAATAACACCTCTTAAACCGCCTATTTTAGGGGATTTTCAGGGGCATTAAATTTTTTTCGATTTTTGTATAATGATATAGAAAACAATAACGAATATAGTTTCGTTTTGAAATTAAGTATTCCAAGTCAAGAACATTACTAATTCATTATAATATATTCAAATAAATGCAAAATTAAAACAAGAAAGTGGGAGGATTAATGATATCTATTGACAAAACAGAAGCTATTGCTATTAGACAAAAATTCGGCAAGGACATTTGTATTTACCGTACATGTAAAGAAAAAAGCCGAAGGCATCATTATTACTGTGAAGAAAGTTCTAAGGTAAAAAAATTATTGGAGGAGTTTGATCAAAATATAAATATTAAAGAGTCAAATCATAAAAGCAAATAATTATCTCATGGATAGAAATAAGTTTTCCAAACACTTTTGGATGTAGATACTTTGATAAATTATTTTAGGAAAGAAAATTAAATCTTAAAATAAATATACAAAGATTTAGTGAAGATATGAGTTATCAAAAGGATTTTAAAATGGCAAAATGAGAATGGAGCTATCATAGAAAGACCATATATTATATTATCAACTTTGCAATATGGTCTTGGTGAAAATAAAAACAACATTCTAACTCTTGGCTAAACCATTTAATTGCATATGTCATTCTTGATGGCGAAACTGTTAAATTAAAATCTGATAAACTAATACTTGTGGATAACAATATGAATTTTCCTAAAGCTTAAAGAATTAATTAGACTGATACAGACGCTAAATCGTATATGGGTGTTGGAAAAATGACTTTAATTTTTAGAGAAGATCAATATAAGCCTGAAACAGATAATATTGAACTGATGATTTGCGATTATATTCCTAATAAAACCACCATGCCATTAAAAATAGAATATAGTGGCTTACCCGAAGTAAGAAATGGCGGCATTACAAAAATGTTTACTGTCAATACTAATTAAAAAATTATATGGAATATAAATACTACCGACTTACAAAAAATATATTAAGATAATTGAAACGAATAATCAAATAAGAATTAAATGTTTATATAATAAACTACTTGTAAGAACAAACTTTGTACTTTAATGTGTTTGTAATGATGTAAAGTCTATCCTAACGATAACAATTACAGGAGGTGTTTGATATGGGCGTTAATGACAATTTAATAGAAGATTATCGAAATGTAATAACCAATCAACTTCTTTCTAACAAGTTAATTGTTGATATTATTGGAAACGGTAAGTATGGTGTTAATGATGAAAACTTAATTTCTTCAGATGAATTATTATGGCAAAAAGTATTCCCGTTGCAATTTGTGCCTTATACTGTTACAGATACTGACACATATATTTTTTATGATATTGAGGAAACTGCTTCTACTACCAATACTTCATATGTAACACTTGATATAGTTTTTTGGTTAATAACACATAAAGATTTTCAAAAATATAATGGTAGGTTAAAATTAGATATTTTGTCGCATGAATTAAAGAATATAATGAGACATAATTGTAAGTTAGGACTTTCTAAAAATCATTTTATTTACAATAAATTATTATCAACAGGCTTGTATGATTATACCGGAAGAACAATTGCTTTTTCAGTTACAGATTTTAATGATAAGTTACGATATGGTGAAATCAAATAATGTTAGTTAGTTTGTTAAATAAAAATGAGTATAAAATTAATGATGATATAATAATAAAAATTCCTACTCTTAAAGATTATCGCAACACAGATAATTTCCAATCTGATTATCAAAGTATAATGAGTTTGTTTATAATAACGCCTTCGGATAGAATGGTAGACCTAGATGATGAAGGAATTGACTTTACGTCAATAGATGAATACGACTTTTTTATTTCTCTATTTTATAGTACATATATTTTAAATTCTAAAAAAATTAATTCTCCTGATTCTACTAAGGTATTTAAAAATTTAGATTTTAAATATTTGAATATTATTAAAAATCATCAAGATGAAATTGTACTTATAAATAAGAATGGAAAAGAAATAATAAATAAACGTCTATATATGCAAATTTCAAATGTCTTCTGTGAATTATTTATGATCAAGAAAAATAGAAGAAATCCTCAAAATTTAGAAGCTAAAAAATATATTATTGAAGTAGAACGCAGACACCAAAAATACATCAAAAAAAAATCTAATAAAGTAGATCAAGAACGGCAAAATGAATTTAACGAACAAATAGTAGCTATAGTGTGCAGACCTGGGTTTACTTACGATTTTGATACCATTAATAAATTAACGATATACGATTTTTATGCATGCTTAAAACAATTGATTAAAGATCGTAATATAGATTATATTATGAATGGTGCATATTGTGGTTTTGGAAGCGTTGACTTAAATAAAATCAGTAAAAATCAATTAAACTGGTTGTCTTTTAGAGATTAGAAGGCAATCTATTTTAGAAAGGAAAATGAAAATGAATAATATTAATTTTAATAATTTGATGATTAAATCTTACGACAGACTTGTAACCTTTGACAGAATTACAGACAAATGTGCTTTTGAATTGATTGAAATGCAGAATGCGAAAATCAGTAATACCGAAGAATCTTCCGATTTGACAGGAAGTAATGGTAGAAAAATAGGAGTAATAAAGAAAAATAAGGCAGTACAGGTTGATGCAACTTCTGGTGTTATCTCCGGCGGTATGATGGCAGCTCAGGTAGGATCGGAAGAAGGACAGGGAGAATTTGAAATTATTTACAAGGATGTCATTGATGTAGCAGTAGGAAAAAATGCAGGTGAACCTTTTTATTCTTTAACTAAACAGCCTGTTGATGATAAAATTCTTGATATCAGAATTCTATCAGACAACGGATCTCTTATTAAAAACAATTGGACTCAGGGTGATGCTGTAAGTGATACACAGTACTTCTATGGAGCATCATCATCCGGAGCAAAGGGTCTTAAAGTGCCTACCGGAATTGAAATAGAGGCATCTGATGGTATTACTTTTGAAGATGCAACAATCTATTTTAAATTAGCTGTTTTCTATAAGATAAAAGTTAATGGTGCTAAAATTACAAATAGAAGTGACAAGTATGGAAAAACTCTTTTTGGTCAGTTAGACGTAACAGTAGCAGACAGTTGTGATAGAGAATATCATGGTGCATTTATATTCCCTCGTTTGGATATTTCAGGTCAGTTTGATATTGATATGAATGGTGATCAGGTAGTTCACGCACTTACAGCACAGGCTCTTGCTGATACTTGCATGAAGAGCAACGACACAAAATTCTGGGATTTTGTTCTCTTTACATATGATGAAGAAACAGGCACTGTATCTCAGGTATCTGCATTGTCTGATGATGTAGCTATCTCAACAGATCCTGTTAATGAATAATTATCGAGTATGCAGAGTATGCGGAAAACATTACAAGGCATGTAGTTATTGTGAAACCCATAGTGACTTCCCTTCTTGGAGACAAACATGCTGCTCAATACAATGTTATGTTCATCGCATACCTATAATTGAATACATTAATTTTGCAATGGATAAAAACGAAGCTAAAAATCATTTGAAAAATGCTGATAAAACATATGGTCAAATTAACTATTGTGAAAGTATTCAAAAAATTGTAGATAAAATTATGAAATAAAAAATAAGGGGGATATAGAAATAAAACTATATTCCCCATTTTTTATTAATATAAGAATTCGTTTTTAAATGTAAATATTTATTATAATTGAAGATGTGTCTATAAAATAACGATAAAACGTACTATTAAATCAGTTTTAATTAACCATAATAAACATATCATAACATTAACTTTGGATTGTGATACTGAAGGAAAAAACCACGAACAGAAATTTATGTAAAAATTATTGATTAAGGAGTTTAATATGAAAATTAACATTAATAAAAATATCGCAGTTAACGCTTCAGCCCCTGGTAAAAGAACATTATCTTTGGCAGAAAGATTAGCATTCATAGATTATGTAGTACAAAACACTATTAAACATGGTATGGAATATAGAGATTTATTTATTGATATAGTTATCTCAAATTACTATTATGAATATAAAAACAGTTCAAAAAATGAAATATCATTTGAAGAAATCTATACGGATATTGTTGAGATAAAAAAAGAACATACCGATTTCTATAAGAACGAACTTATGGATTTGATTAAGATAATCGATAAAAAACTTAATTATTATTATGAAATGGAGATACATAGAAATCCTGCAAATGAAGCTTTTGCAAAGTTGGTTGACAAGCTGACAGCTTTTATTAGTACTATGGATACTAATTTTAAGGATTTTAATATGGCTGATTTTCAAAAAATATTGTCTCAGCTTACCGATGAAAACAAAAACGGTGATAAAGTTGTGCAGTAAATCATTTTGCTTTAGATACCCAAATATTAATGATCATGAAGAAATACAAAAACTAATTTATAAAATTCAAAATCTTAAATCAGATGTATACTTTATTACATTAGATCATCAAATCAATTTAAAAAATATATTAGATGTTTCCTCTTTTAAAATTAATACAAATGAATTGATAAGAGTAACATGTTACAATGCTGATAAGCAAATAGCAGAAAAGGATTCAGATATAATTAAACAAATAATCTGCAAAATTAAACGGTGATATATTATGACTATTAATAATCAAAAGGATTTGAAAGATACTTTTTCAAAAGTATTACAACAAGTTTTAATCCAAACTTCGGAAAAAATTAAATCTATAATAGACAGTTATTTAGACTCTTGGTCTCACAATTATTTTCCTGTTCAATATAAGAGAACGAAAACATTTTTGAATAATGCAAACCAAGGAGTTCACGGCATTGAAAGTCCTCAAGTTGGTAATAGTTATATTAGATTTTGGTCTAATACAATAGATGAGATTAATCATAATCAAAAAGCGGTAATCTTAGCCGGTTTTATAGAATATGCAAAATCACAAAGAATACCAATTAATTTAAAATAAAAGAAGGTGAAAATATTTGGATCAATTTAAAATAAAAATTTCAGGTGAAATGGACGTAAACTCCACCATAAAACAAATACAGAAACAATTAAAAGGTCAAAAGGTAACTTTAGATGTTGATATAAATATGAAAGAACTCAAAAGCCAGCTCGGAGCTGTAAAGTCTGAAGCTAAAGCTTTAGGTCAAGCAGGATTATCTTCTTTTGATAAATTAAAAAATAAATTATCAAGATTATCCCAATGGGTACCTTTGACAACAATCATTGCCTCATTTACTAATGATGTAAGAAATGCAGTGTCACAACTAAAAGATATGGACACTATTCTTACTGAAATTTCAAAGACTTCTAATAGATCTGCTGAAAATATAAAAGCTTTGAGAGAGAATTCATTTGATGTAGCTAATACATATGGTGCTAATGTCAGTGGTTATTTAAACGGCGTACAAGAAATGAGCCGTGCCGGTTACCAAGGAAAAAAAGCCGAACAACTATCTGAGTTAAGTATTTTAACACAGTCAGCAGGTAATGTGGATGCTACAGTTGCAAATGAATATCTGTTAGCTACTGATGCCGCATTTCAATTAAGGGGTAATGTTAAAGAGCTAAATAAAATTCTTGATGGGCAGAACCAAATCACAAATAGAAATGCTGTTTCGATGTCAGACATGGCACAAGCTACCGGTGAAGCTGCTTCTATGGCGGCACAGTATGGTGTTAAGGTTGAAGAGTTATCATCTTTAATTGCCACAGCAACTTCCAAAACCAGAGAATCAGGATCTGAGACCGGTAATGCACTTAAAAGTATATTTATAAATCTACAAGACACTACCAATAAAGAAATAACAAGCACATTTGATGAAATCGGTGTGTCAATGACTAAAGTAGTTGATGGCAGTGAAAAGTTAAAGACACCAATTGAACTTCTTGAAGAATTATCAGATGTATTTATATCTTTAGATCAAGGTGATGTTAAAAGGGCTGATATTTTGTCAAATATCGGCGGTACATATCATGCGAATACATTGTCTGCAATATTAAATGACTGGAATGCTTACGAGAAGATTCTTGGTGATTATTCAAATTCAGAAGGTTCAGCATTTAAAGAAATGACAAAGTCGGCACAATCATGGGACGGCAGACTAAATAGACTTTCAAATTCCTGGACTAAATTAGTTTCACAATTCGTTAATTCTGATGGTATTAAAACCGGCATTACCTTATTACAAGACTTAGCAGATGGTGCTTCGTGGACTGCCGAAAATTTAGGTGCAATACCAACGGCAATTACAGCAATATCAGCAGCTGTAGCTTCATATAAAAGTTTAAAAGGCGAGGGTAGGGGTAAAACGACTCCCCTCTTAAATATGCTCTCCCTCAGTTATAATAACGAGCTTATGTCAGCATAAGTAAGGGCTGAGGTATTCAGGTGCTTTAATATACGATATGTATATATTTTTACCTGATGTAAAACAACAACCAAAATTGGTATGTGTAAAAAACATATAACTGTAAGATAATGCAGTTCGGGGTAACTCGTTTAAAAATTAACTACTAAGCTTATGTTGTGAAATATAAGCGGCTATGGAGTAATTTCCATAGGTATAGTAACAAGGTTAATTATAGAGAAATCCGCAGCGAAATTTTTATGAAAGTAAAAAGACGTTCACAGAGTATAATGGGAATCCGGACTACGGTTCAGAAAGGTGTACTCGGGTCAAAGTGATGTGTAACACTAATTATCAGTATAATTTATCTGTACTTTTACACTGTGACGGTATTTCAGCCGTGATAAAAGAAAAATAGTTGATTTGGAAATAACTAAAATAAGCGACTACTTAATTTTGTGCTGTCCGTACAATTTGTAGCAGTTCAATCCGGTAGTCGTTTTTATAATACTTATTCATTTGATTGATTAATACTTTATCATGATTATCTAAGAAAAATACTCCCCTATACTCATTAAATTTAAATTAATGATTATAGGAGAGTGTTTTATTATACTCTAAAATAATAAAGAAGGAGATAAAAATATATGTTTTATTCAGGGTTTATGTAGTTACTTACCACTTATAACCGCAGTTCTTACACTGCATTGTCTTCCCTATTTTACTACTAAATAATCCGAATAACCCTACTGAAGCACCACGTTCTAAGTTCCCTATTTTCTTAATGTTTGTACTTCCGCAGGTTGGACATTTAGGTTGATTTGTATTTTGCTGTGACTTAAAAACAGTTGATTGCGTTCCATCTCTACGTTTGCGCCACATCTCATAAACTTCTGCATCGTACTGCGGATTAGTTTTAATATAATTTTCCATAATGTCATTAAGGATTTCATATCCTGTTAATTCGCCATTTCCATAAAGTATTTCATGAAAAGTATAGGGAGTTTTCACTAATGTTCCTCCGCACACTTTACACACACCATCTTCTAAAGGCATGTTCCCTTCAGGAGCTTCATATCCTGCTCCACAACGTGGGCATTCCCAATTTAACTCTTTAGCCATATTTAAACCCCTTCCTATAATTAGTAAATCTCTTTGGATTAATTTTACCACATATTTTGTTTTTTGTCAATAAATTTGTCCTCACAAACAAATTTATATTAGACCGATATTTAATTTTAACAATGATCTGAGTTTTGGGAAAATTTTCATTGACATTAAAAATAGCTTATGGTAAAATAATCATATAAAGTACATAAGTGAGGTTACTGCTATGATAGATTATAATGGAGTATACTGGATTTGTCCGAAATGTGGAGGTGGAGGTGTACCTCCAGTTGGATTTGACGGACATTGTAAAAGATGTCCAGGTATAATGGTTGAAACTAAATATAGACGTGGCGAGTTATTCGGTATGCCTGGATATAAAGATATATCTCGTGAAACAATACTTCAAGAATATGTCTATAACAATGAACAATATGACCCTGAGATCATGGAAAAGTGGGATAAGATTGACTGTGGGGGTTCAGGTTCTTCAAGTTTCATATCAGAACAAAATGATAATAAACCCAAATGCCCTACTTGCGGCTCAACTAATATCAGAAAAATATCAACTCTTAATCGTGCAGTATCTATTGGTACGTTAGGATTACTCAGTGGCAAAATAGGTAAAAATTATGAATGTCTGAATTGCAAAGCAAAATGGTAATTTGTATTTAATATTTTTACTTTGATTTTCAATAGTTTTCCCATGTTTTAAAAGTTAATAAATCAAAAATGTAAACTGTCTTGTCCTCACAAACAAGGCTGTTTTTGTTAGTATACTCACCTTCACAAAGTGATTATATTAGACCGATATTTAATTTTAACAATGATCTGAGTTTTGAGAAAATTTTCATTGACATTAAAAATAGCTTATGGTAAAATAATCATATAAAGTACATAAGTGAGGTTACTGCTATGATAGATTATAATGGAGTATACTGGATTTGTCCGAAATGTGGAGGTGGAGGTGTACCTCCAGTTGGATTTGACGGACATTGTAAAAGATGTCCAGGTATAATGGTTGAAACTAAATATAGACGTGGCGAGTTATTCGGTATGCCTGGATATAAAGATATATCTCGTGAAACAATACTTCAAGAATATGTCTATAACAATGAACAATATGACCCTGAGATCATGGAAAAGTGGGATAAGATTGACTATGGTGGTTCAGGTTCTTCAAGTTTTATATCAGAACAAAATGATAATAAACCCAAATGCCCTACTTGTGGCTCAACTAATATCAGAAAAATATCAACTCTTAATCGTGCAGTATCTATAGGAACGTTAGGATTACTCAGTGGCAAAATAGGTAAAAACTATGAATGTCTGAATTGCAAAGCAAAATGGTAATCTGTATTTTATAATGTTTTTACTTTGATTTTCAATAGTTTTCCCATGTTTCAAAAGTTAATAAATCAAAAATGTAAACAGTCTTGTCCTCACAAACAAGGCTGTTTTTGTTAGTATACTCACCTTCACAAAGTGATTATATTAGACCGATATTTAATTTTAACAATGATCTGAGTTTTGGAAAGAATTTCGAATCTCAAATTTTTGATTTAACAAACCTTGATGAAGCTAAAGGACAATTAGATAAAATTAAAGATAAGATTAATAGGATAAACAAAGACTCATTAAATTTTGCTACTAACACAGACAAACAAAATGCTTTTGCCGATTATGCAAAAGGTATTGACAACGAAGCAATCAGAAAAACTGCTCAGGACTTTGACATCCTCAACGGTTCAGTAGATGACTTTGCGAATAATGCTCTAACTAACCTTTACGCACGTCAAATAAAATGTACAACAGGATTCACAGGAGTAAATAGCGTTATTAAAACCTTTAATGCTAATAGTGATAAGAGTACAATTATTGCTAAAGCAGTAGGACAGTCTAATCAAAAGTTAGGCGCTTACTTAACTAAGGTGGCTGAACAAGGCAGTGAAGCTTCTGCTTCAATTACAGGTTATGGTCTTAGCTTAGTTAAAATGACAGCTAAAACAGCCGTTGCAAAAGCTGCAACAATGACCTTGAATACAGTTTTAATGGCCGGTGTTGCATTTTTAGCTTCAACGGGTATTAAAAAGATAAATGACTGGATTCATGCCGAGGAAAAGGCTAAGAAAAAGACTGCTGAATTAGCTGAAAAGGCTGTTGAAAATATTAATGAGTACACACAAGAAAAACAGGCTTTAGATGATTTATTCAGTAAATATACTGATATAGTTACCTCTGTTGATAAAACCATAGATAAGAAATCTGAACTAACTGAAATTCAAAAAGAACTTACTGAATCATTAGGCTTAGAAGCTAACGCTCTTGATTTGGTGAGTCAAAAATATTCTGATGTCTTAGAGAAAAAGTTAGAACATGATAAACAAGCAGCAGAAAAGGTTGTAAAAGACAACGAGCTCATTTTTAATACTGCTGAATCTATAAATGATTTCAACTATGATGAATGGCAAAAAGAATATGAGAAAGCCATTAATAATCGTATGGTATATGATGAAAGGGGTAATTTTTCATCATCACAAGAGGCAATTAATACTTTACAAGAAACATATCGTAAAAATAGTTCCGTAGCTGTCGCTTCAGGAATAGGTACTTGGAGTGAAAATGATCTTAAAAATGCTAAAGAAATTGCAGAAACTTTATCAAGTATTCATTTAGATATAGAAGATGATAACAGAATAAGAATAAGCGGTAATTTAGAAGAACAATTAAGCTTCTGGAAACAGTTTAACACACTATATCGCAATACAGAAGATTATGATGCCGAACGGAGTCAAAATGTTCAGAATGAAATTGATCGCTTAAATGAGTTAACAGAAGTCTATAATAAAGTTACTGAGGCTAAAAAGATATTGGGTGTTGCAGGATTATCAGACACTCAAAAAGGCAAGTTAAACGAAGTAGAGTCATTATTTAAAAAATTAGAAAATTCTAATTCATCTAAAGAAGCTACTGAAATTTCACATCGAATAGATGAAATTAAAAAGTCTTTATATTCCGGAACAGATGAAGGCAGTGAATTAGAAAAAGGACTTGATCTATTTTTCGAATCCTTAGAAAATAATTTAGAAAAGACTAATACTCTACTATCTGAAGCAGGAAACCAATATTCAAAAACTTTAGAAGATTTTAAATCAGAACAGTTTGAAGAGGTTTCTCAGGGTATTGAAAAATTTAATTCTGCACTTTCTAAGTTATCTGACAATCAAGCATTGTCGGGTGATGAAATGTTAGCACTTGTTGAGTTAAACGGTGATTTAGCAGGTGCATTTACTAAAACGGCAGACGGATTTATTATTGATTCGGATAAATTACTTAGTGCAAGAGAAGCATATACTAAAAAGATATTAGAATTAATTAAAACGGAAATAGAAGCTAATATTGCATATGCCTCAAGCCAAGAATCTGTACTGAGAACTCAAAAAGAAAAATTAGAGCAACTATTGGGCGAACGTACCAAAGTATCGAAAAAGATGGGATTATCAAGAAGTCAAAGTGATTCTGAAGCATTGTATAAAGTATTTCAAGAATATTCAAAGGACATTCAAGAAATTGAATCTTCAATGAACACAACTGAATCCGAAATATTCACAGCTAATGAAAACACAAAAACTTGGTCTACATATTTAGAAGTTGTCAATGCTTTAAGTAGTGGTATAGATGACAACTCAAAGAATATTTCTGATGAAGCCAAGACTGCTGACGAATATTACGAGGATCAGGTTTATCAAATTGATAAGACGATTAGAAAAATTCAGCTTGAGATTGATAAACAGGAAAAAGTTCTTAAAACTCTGGAAAAACAAAAGGAAGAACTTGAAAAAATAATCTCTAATTATGAAACTGCGGCAAGTACAGCTCAATCATTCATTGACATGCAAAAAGAATCTGTTGAAAAAGAAAGGGAGCTTGTTTCTGATAGTTTCGATAAACGTATCGAACAATTAGAAAATCAGAAAAAGGCTCTGGAAAGTCAAAACGACAATATAAGTAAGCAGATTAATCTACAGGAAAAGCTTAATAACCTCAACAAGGCTAAAAGTCAGATGGTTGCAACCTATCGTGAAGATGGTGGCTGGACTATAGGTCAAAATGCTTCTGCCGTTAATAAGGCTCAAAACGAATATGATGAAGCTGTCAGACAAAATAATATTGATAATATTCAAGGACAAATTGATACTCTTACTACTGAAAAAGACAATAAGTTATCTCAGTATGATAAGGATATTGAAAAGTGGGATGAATACAAGCAAAAATGGTCTGATGCAGTTGGTTCATATAAATTAAAACAAAATGAATTAATTGCTTCTCAAATGTTAGGTTCTAACTGGAAAGCAAGCATTTTAGCAAGAGATACAGGCATTATTAATAACTTTGAAAGTAATTACAACGGATATCAGACTAGATTACATGATGATGTTGAAAAAGAAATTGAAGCTGTTAATAACAGTATACAATCCAAGCAAAATGAAATCAGTTCCTGGGAACTGACAAAAACACATCTTAATGAATGGGTTGAAGCTATTAAAAAGGGTGACAATCAAAGACTTTCTGATTTAAGTTATTTCATATCAGAAGAACAAAGATTGAAAAACGATCATCTTAAATTCCTTGAAACCTTTAACTCAGAATATAATCGGCTTTCGGATTTATCAGAGATTAATGGTCAAGAACCAACGTATTATGCTGTAAAGGATTCAAACGGTAATACGGTTGACAAGTTTACCAACAGAACCGATGCGGAACTGTTAAAGAATCAATTACATCAAGCTGACTTGACTAAGGCTATTAAGGGTAAACAATATACTACTGAAGAACTTCGCAAAATAGTAGATTCTATGAAAAATGATTACACTGTTCAGTCTTACAGTACAGGTGGAGTTATTGACTACACAGGTATGGCTAATGTACATGGATCATCTTCCTCACCCGAAGTTATATTTAATTCTGCTGATGCTAAGAAGTTATTCAACGTAATTCACAATTCAGACAATTTCCTTAGCAGCTTTACACAAAGTCTTTCAGACAGATTATACAGAGATACTATTGATCAATTCCATAACGTTGTAAATCAGAATAATAATTCAACGCATTATAGTCCAACCTTTATTATTCAAAAGGTTGTTGCTAATGATCCAATTGACTTTACAAGACAGATGGATCGATATATCAATCAATCTAATCTTGAACGTATGATTGGACATTAAATTAATTAATTATAATGAGCCAGGTAAAATTAACATTTTTATTGCTTGGCTCATTTAATTAATGTCGAAATTTATATTAAAAATATTATTATTTTGTAATTTTTAGTTGACTTTTGGAATATTTTATGATATTATGGAATAAACAAAACCATCATATTTTGGCAAAATGAGAAAAAGGAAGCAATAAAAATGAAAACTTTTGAGGAACGTCAAATAATTCTTGATCAAGAATATCAAACTAAAATTATCACACAGGATTCAATCAACGATATTTTTTTGTATCCTCACTTATTTAGAGGAAGTGTTAAAACATCTTTGGGATACATATTTACCAATAATGAATATAATGAGTGGAAAAAAAATATCTTAAATATAAAATTGCCATAAAGGAACAAATAATCAATGTTAGAAAATCATATGGAATCAATTGAAAACCTAGTTAAGTGGTATGTAGAGGTTAAAAATGTTATACTCAGAGTAGAAAATAACAATAAAAAAATTTATATTCAATTATATAATGAATTAAGGTACTCTTTTGATCATTTTATAAGAGCAATAAATTGGGAACTTGAAAAAGAAAAGACACCTTCTATTACAGATGAACAAATTTCTAATATAAACTTTTCCGTTGAAAAAGCTATTAGTTCATCTATTAATCATTTGCAAAGAGCGTATAGCGATATTTGTGAATGGTATTATCTTCAGGTAAAAGAGATTTGTAATAATATTATAGCTCCATATACACCTGAACAAATATCAAAGGCGTTACCAAATTACTATTCTTTAATTAAACCAAATTTACAACAAATAGGTTCTTATCTTACAGTTTATAAAGAGAATAAAACGTCAGAAAACAATAATTTAAATGATGAAAAAAATATTATTTTATTCTCGAAACAAATCGAACAGTTATCAGAAATATTAAATCAAATTGAAAATGCCGAAGTATCTTTGGTTGAACTAAAATCAAAGGAAAGAAAAAGTACATTATTTAAAAAAATTGGCTTACCTATAATTACCGCCGTATCAAGTGGTTTGATAGTTTATATTATAACTTCTATACTTAGGTAATGAAGTAATAATTAAAGTGTATTTAGCAAAGCAGCATTTGAACTATAAAATAATATTTTGATAAAACAGCAGTCGCAGGGTTGCTGTTTTTTTGTTGTTCCATAAGTTAGGTCATTTAAACAATCTATTTGTAATATATAATCAACATTTTCTTCAATATACTTTCTATGATTCCAAGATACGGTTTAATGTTTAAGCTTTTATTGTGACAGTATCACAATTCAGAGTTTTTTATATCCGTATCGGGTAAATCATATTTTTTGAATTTGAATACTAAGAAAAAAATTGTAGAGGTGTAGTATATGAATAAGCAATCAAAAAAAGAAAACTCTGTGAAAGAAAAAGTAGTTGAAAGTAAAGAATTATCAATAGATGAATTATTAATACTTGGAGAAAAAGAAAATATATTTAAAGTCGTTAGAGATACAAACACCAATCCAAAAGATGATGATAATGATTAAAACAAATAGGAGAATAACAAGTCCCTATATTGGGCTTTAATAGAATAAAATTAAATTACAAACCTCAGATTAAATTCTGAGGTTTTTTTATTTCAAAAGATTGGAAGTGAAATTAATGATACAAACAGCTACAAATGTTTTCCCTGATGATGAAGTGTTAGAATTAGACTGGACAGTAAATAGTAACGGAAAGAAAATATTAAACACTCCGATTACAGGAAAAGTAAACTGTAGAGGGTCTGTAATAAAAAATATTGATTTATATATAAAGGACTTAACTACTGGACATGGAGATTTTACTAACGCATATCAAGTAAATTATTGTAACTTAAAACATGGAGATATATTCTCAATTAAACCTTGTTTAGATTACTTTGACGATAATAGATATCAGGGGAAATTCTTTCAGACTACGGATGATTATGAATATACTTTAGTTTATCATGGTTATAAACCTGAAAATACCGATGAACCCAATTATGACAACTTTATTTGTAAAGGTAAAGTTAGAAGTATTGAAAGCCATACCGCCCCTGTCAAATTAAAAATCGGAAAAAACATCAAATTATACAGATCATTTCAAGATTATTATGGAGTTATAAAAATTAATCTTGAAGTGCCTAGTTCAAATCAGCAAGGTATTTGTACTTGCTATATAACTGGATATAATTCCTCAACTGGAGATATAACTATTACACCTAAAGGGGATAATGCTAGTTCTAATTTCGGTTATCTTACTTCAGGAGGTTTAGTCGAAGGCAAACAATATAAAATCTATACAAATTATTTTGCTGACAAACCAAGAGTGTTTAGATTAAGAGAAAAACCAGATATAGAAGTCAATGGTAGTATAGTTAACAACAAAACAGGAGTTAAGCTAACAGGAACATACCACAACTTTTCAAAAACAGGACTGTCAGCATATAAATTCAAAATAAATGAAGCTGACGTTCAGTACACTGAAAAATATAAAGATTTGCCTTTATCCTTGAATAATGATAGCTCTTATTTAGAAATAAAACAAATTCCAATTGCTAAGAAAACTGAAAATGAAGTTATGAGTCTTACTGGGAAATCTATACAAATTACAGATGTGAAATCTACGCAGATTCTAAAAAATGCTAGTGGGAATTATATTTACAAAATAACAGAATATACTTCATCTCAATTTACAACTCCTTTAAATAATACACTTACTGAAATAAGTTCAAACCATCCTTCTATTGGAAGTATTGAAGATTCAAATAAATTTTATTATGATACTTCTACAAATCAATTAATCTTTTTAGGAAATACAAATACAACCCGTTATTTTAAAATAGAATATTTTGTTTTTGATTTTCTTTTAACATCAGAAGATGATATTCCCACTGTTTTTATTAAATTTGGTAAATCCAATTGGTATGGAGACGGAGTACCCCTATACTTATTAAATAGTCCATCTAATTTAAATCGTGAAGATTATTATTACAAATTAGATATAGGTAACAATCCAATTTTATGTGTATCCTGTTATAGTTCTTTCTTTAGAAAATTATCTATGTCTGACATAGAAAAAATATTAACAGTAAATAATACTTGCAGCTTATGTTTTACTACCACATCTTCGGGATTTAAATCAAAAAGGCAACGAATAGAAACCAATTGGTTTTATGATGATAATCTGCTATACACAGATTTAAATGTGCCATATAATCAATATTCAATTTGTTCTATGGATATTATTACGAGGGATAATAAAATTTATAATTTTAAAAATCATATTAATCCTCAATATCTTTGTCCGCCATTAAAAATTGAAAATATTTCTCCCTGGTATTCTTTAAATGCTGATTACAGCAATAAATTTGATATATTAAACATTCGCAGCACTATTAAATCAAAAGGATCAAGCTGTACGTGCTACCGTACTAAGAAATATAATAACGATAATATAGTTAATGGGTTGCTTTATAATATTGAAGATTTAAATAACAGTAAAATTTTAGGCGGCTCTATATATTTTACTAATGAGGGTTCTGTAAATTTTATTGATTTTGAACCTGCTGGCAATCAAAATTATATTTACTTTTTTATTTTTGATGATTATAAATGTGCAGTTATAGATGTTAACATGAAAGAGCAAGATGGTTGGTATATATATAGTTTAAAACAAAGTGAAACTAGTGAAAAAATCTATGTGCCTACAGAACACTGGATTTTTAATTGTAACATTTTAAATACTGAAATTATAACTAATATAGGTGCTACTGTTAATAATGCTATATCAGAAAAGCCTATCATTACTTATAGTGACACAAATTATGAAAGTGGTTCTTTCTCAGCTATGCTAGAAACTATCAACTGTCCGACAATGACATTTGAAAATAATTATAAACGTATTGAGGCTTGGAAAAAATTCATTTCACAAGATTGTAATTTCCTTTTAAAAAGTGATAAAGGTGATTCTTGGATTGTCAATATCACAGAAACGCCTACACGTAGTTATGACCATTCATTTGATGTGCAACCTACAACTATTAATTATTCATGGGTTGAAAGTCTAGACATTCAAAAGGTTGCTATTATAGGTCATAAATCTACTGATTAGGACGGTGATTAAATGGATTATTACAATAAAATTTCTGACACATATCTAAAAGCGTTAAAACAAAATTATCGTACTGTTTATTTCAAAATGGAAATTTTAGATTTCTACGAAAATTCTATAGGTGAAATAATTAATATCATTTCGAAAGATAATGCTGGCACAATACAGATACAAAGAGGGCAAGGCTGTCGTAGGTCTTGCTCTTTTACTATTATTGATAAAGAACATCAATATTCCAAAAGTACAGACAACTACTTTTGGTATAATCGTAAATTCAAAATATATATAGGCATTAAATGTTATGATGATATTTATTGGTTTTCACAAGGTGTTTTTGTTGCAAAGTCAACCAATATTCAAGGCTGCAATATTACTGTAGAAGGTATTGATAAATTTGGATTTTTTAATGGCGAATTAAAGACCGGTATGGCTATGCTTGAGACACAAATATTCACTACTGTTGAAAATAATAATGGTATTCTATTAAAGAATAAAATTAAAGTTGGAGATCTGATTAGGGAAACACTATCATTAAGTATGGGAAATGGTATGCCTTTAGATCCAAAAGAACCAATCATTGATTCAAAATTTGAAGATTTATACATTTATGCCGATATTACAATATCTCAAGGTGGATATATAGGTGAGATATTTGAAAAAATAGCAACCATGTTTAAAGCGTTTGTTTATTACGATGTTAATGGACGTTTTCGTATGGAAAGCGTTTTTAATTCCAATGTTTCAAGTTATTATCAATATTTAGCGCCTATATATCATTTTAATGATGCCAATTTGTCATATAATCAGACTACATTAGCAAGGGATTTTACAGGATATAATATTGTTACTGTCGCAAGTGACGATACAGACAGTAAAATTTATTCCTACACTGCAAAAAATAATAATCCTAAATCAGATGTTTGTATATCAAGTATCGGAAAGCGAGGATATGAAGGTGGCGTTGTTTATATCACTATTACACATGATGATGTATCAGGTGAGGAACAATGCAGACAATATGCAGAATATCTTCTGTATCAAAGCGTATGTACTAATTTAAACGTTAGTTTCAGTTATCCTATACTTCCTCATTTAGATGTCGATAATAATGTTTCTATAACAAATGAGAAGTATGGATTTTATAATCAATTATTTTTAATTGAATCTCTTACAATGCCAATAGGTCTTGGTGATATGACAATTAGTGTTGTTAATTTACAACAGTTGCCTGCTACATTAGATTTAGATTAGGTGGTGGTTAATTGAATAAAATAAATAAATTAATTAAAGACAGTCAGAATGCTGACAATAAGTTAAAGCGTACATTTGGTATAGTTGAGGAATATCAAGACTCATTACATAAAGCAAAAGTTATACTTCCTGAATTTAATAATCAAGAAATGCTTTTAATTAATCGAACACATAGGAAATTAAAACAAGATGATACTGTTTGGATTTATTATTGGACTATTCCAAGCAGTGGATATATTGCATTAAAATCTAATTTAGGTATTGATGATAATTATAATATTAGCAACGGCACTATATATGTTCCTGTTACATCATCTTCCGCTCCTTATGCAACAGCCACAATATCTGTACCAAAAAATTGTAAACAAGTAATAGCAAGTTTACAATTAAGTATTAGTACCCCAGAACAATGCAAAGCTTCATTATACACTTATAAAAAAAGTTCCGACACATATATTGCTGTAATACAGCCATCGGACAATTCAGCGGTTTTACCACGAACTGATTATTATATTAATTGGATAGCTATAACATAAATATTTGTTATGATTGAAAAGACCGGGAAAAATCAAATAATGGCAAAAGTATTGATGATAGCAAAACGCTTACAGACGGAGAAACATATTCTCCTGTTGTAAATGAAAGCGTTGATAACTGGCAGGAAATAGATCAGGCGGATGTACTAAGGAAGATGTACTAAGGAAATGGAGGAATAAAAATGACATTCGACGAATGGATAAGTAAACGGAAAAACAAGTCAATTGACTATGACGGATATTATGGTGTTCAATGCTGTGATTTAGCCAATGATTATTTTGCAAATGTGCATGGCATTCCGTCTTCAGCATTATTTATTTTTTATAATGCAATTAATTATTTTACGGATTTTAATAAGCACAAAACTATTTTACAAACAAAATTCAAAGCTGTAAAAAACACACCTTCTTATGTTCCCAAAAAAGGTGTTGTTGCTGTGTTTAAAGGGCACGGAAACGGTATAGGTCATATCAGTATTTGTACTGGCGAGGGTGATACAAATTACTTTTATTCTTACGACCAGAATTGGACCGGAAGAAACGAAGGCTTTACTAAGGTTAAGCACGATTACTCAGATATTGCAGGATTTTTAGAGCCTATAGACCGCAGTAATATTGATATTGCAAATGTATCAGGATTTAAGGCAGCTAATGTTTTATCAAATGCTGTTAAGCTGACATGGAACAAAGTGACTAATGCAGACGGATATATAGTATACCGATATGATACTAAAGCAAAAAAATATAAGCGTATAGCTAAAGGCAAGAATCTTACTTATACAGACAAAAACCTTGCTTCAGGTACAAGCTATAAATATGCAATAAGAGCATATAAGACAGTGGACGGTAAAGAAATATTAAGTCCATCATACCCTCAAATTACAGCAGTTACAACTAAACCTATCCTTGATAAAAGCGGATATAAGAGCGGAGATAAAACAACAGGATTATTAGCCATGAAAGAACTGCTTTTATTAGCGTATAACCTCAAAATGACAAAATATAAAGTGGCTAAAGACGGCGGATTTGGCAATGGTACAAAAAGCGCAGTAAACGAGCTGCTTGGCAAGTGGGGTTATCAGCAAAACGGTATTGCCGGAACAAATTTCATTAAGAGATTACACACGGAAATTGAAAAGAAGATATAAAGGAGAAATGTTATGAAGGTTGAGTGGAAAAGAAAATTAACATCACGCAAGTTTTGGTCTGCAATTGTAGGATTTATCACTCCCCTTTTAATCGCTTTTAATGTATCGTCTGACACAGAAACACAAGTAACATCTATTATCATGTCAGGCGGTGCCTTAATTGCATATATTATCGGGGAAGGACTTGCTGATTCAAACAATAGTCACAATATAACAGAAGATACAGAATATATTACAGACTATTTATCTGAAGATGATGAAATGACAGAAAACCAATAGGCGGTATTTTAAAAATGATTGAAACAGCAAAAAATATCGCCGTCTTTGTTGGCTTATTTCTGTCGAGCATTTCAGCATTAACAATTCTCATTAAACCATTTAGAAAATGGTTTATGAATAAAATCAGTAATGTAAATAAAGATACATTATCAGAAATTAAAGAAATGTTGAAACTACATATTATAGAAAGTGAAAAGAAAAACCTATCACAAAATGAAGCATTGTTATGTATTACTCGAAGTGAAATAACAGCAATATACTATAAATACTTTGAACTTAAAGCATTTCCTATATATGAACGTGAAAATTTGATCAAACTGTACGATTCATACGAAAAGAATGGCGGTAATAGTTACATTCACACTATTGTTGATGAAATGCTTGAATGGGAAGTAATTAAATAAATTTAGGGTTAAGAACCAAAAATGTTCTTAACCCTATTTTTTTACTAATGTAAATCATAAATAAAATTTTGTAAGGTTCTCCTTTGAGAAATTCTTGCCATAAAGGATTTGATTAAAAATAACGTACTGTTCAATTACAGTTCAAAGTTCGTATTTGTTTATCTTAGAACATAGAATAATAATTTCAGAACAGCTTATCGTACTTTTACAGATTTAGATTTATATGAGCCATTATATGTTATACCGTTATAATTTCTGTATGCCTTGACTGTAAAGTAATAGGTTTTACCCTTTGTCAATCCGCTTTTTGTATATGATGTACCCGAAGTAACATTGAGTCTTTTCCAGGATTCATTAGCTGATGTTTTATAATAGGCAATATAACCTGTAGCACCTCTGACTTTATTCCATTTTAACGTAACTTTACCTTTAGCTGTGGTTACAGAAAAGTTTACCGTTTCCGGATCGGTAGATGTTTTATATGTATTAAAACTCTGGCTTGTAATTTCTTTATTATCAAATATTTTATATGCTTTTACGGTAAACCAATAAGTGCTTCCTGAAGAAAGCTTTTTTATAAGATATGTATTATTATCAGTTTTAGCAATTCTCACCCATTTACCACTTTTATATTGGTAAACAATATATCCGTCTGCCCCATTACTTTTTTTCCATGACAATTTTATACTTTCCGAAGATGAATTAGAATTAATTCCGCTTACATTATCAAACCTTGTAAAAGCTGATACGACAGGATAACCTGAACTTGCAATTTCATTCCCATTGGAAGTAATATAAGCTTTAACAGCAAATTTATGAGCAGCTCCGCTGTTCAGATTTTTTACCACAAAAGAATTTACATTTTGAGAGGTTTTATTTACACGAACCCAATTTTTCTTGGAATTATCATATCTATAAATAATATAACCCTGTGCATTCTTATATTTATTCCAAGATAATTTTACAGTATTAACAGTAGCTGATGAAGCTTTAAAGCCTGTAACTTCTTTCAGGTTTGTAATTACAGAAAGTGACGGATAACTTCCGCTTGCAATTTCCTTTCCGTCAACAATTTTATATGCTTTCACTGCAAATTTATAAGCTGTCCCGGGAAGCAAATCAGAAACCTTATAATTATTAATATTATCATTTATCCTGACTATTCTTATATACTTTTTCTGTGCATTATCATATTTATAAATTATATATCCGTCGCAATCTTTCATTCTCTCCCATGATAAAGAAACTGTATCATGAAGTGTTTTTACACATTTAAATCCGGCAACTTCCGGCAAATACTTTTTATAAACAGATATACCTGTTGAATAAGGAGAATACGCATATTTTGTACCAATATTATAATACGACTTAACATAAAATCTTGATTTCTCAAAAGGAATGTTTACCGTTTTATCTGTAGAAGAAGTTTTAGCTATTTCACTTAGTTTGCCTGTTTCCAGATTTTTTACGAAAACTGCATATCCATGAGCATAATCGATTTTATCCCAGCATAAAGATGTCTTTTGACCATAGCCGTCGGCTTTCAAATTACAAACCTTATCAGGACCTTTTTTCATATAAAGTACATTCATATCAACAGTAGTAGTTATGCCGCCAACTCTGCCGGTACCTGTATACTGCCACATTTGATATTCTCCTTTGTAGTCAGTATAATTATTGTAATGAGCTACCCAGATATCATAATCTTCAGCAAGAGCAGGACCGTTAAAATGATAAGTCAGACAATTATTGCTCGCATATACTCCTGCCCTGTAACCGGCATTTTCTATTGTTTCACAGAAAGCCCTGCATATATTTGTTTTTGCTGAATATGAAAGACCAGCTTTATCAAACCGTGCTGAATCATAGCTTATCTCTTCCATATCTATATAAACAGGTAATTCAAGAGTATATCCTTTAATTTGTTTTAAAACATATTCCGCTTCCTTTTTTGCTTCTGAAACGTTAATAGCCTGAGTAAAGAAATAGACCCCTACATCAACACCCGCAGCTTTTGCGTTTACAAGATTCTCTTTAAATTTAGAATCCACCATCAAAGTGCCGTCTCCATATCCACGATAACCAACACGGATCACAGCAAAATCAATTCCTGACGCCTTCACTTTTTTCCAATTGATAGTATTCTGAAAGTATGAAACATCAACACCATAAACCTTATCATATTTTGCAAATGTTTTATTATGTATAAGCTTATTGGATCCTGCCACCGATGGCATTGTCATCGGCTGGTTCAAATATTTTATATATAACGGATCATTTTCATAGTCCGGTTCAGATGTTTCCAAATATTTTTCCGAATCATTGATAACCAAATCATTCTGAGCTGAAGCCAAAACCGAAAAAGCAAACATAATTATCAAAGCTGAAATAAATGTTAAAAAACTTTTTACTTTTATCATTAAACTCTCCTGTCTTAATTCTGATTGCCATTATACAAATGTCAATACTAAAGCAGCATTTTATCTGACATTACATCATCAGCATTATCCGAATAAAGCTTCATAAGCTTTTCAACCGTCATATTCTTACGTTCTTCGCCTTGAAGCACAAGAATAACCTTGCCCTGACTCATGACAAGCGTTTTATTGCCATATTTCAAGGCATTGGGTATATTATGTGTAATCATAAGAGTAGTTATATTGTCTTTTTTTACAATTCTATCAGTAAGCCCCATAACCTTATCGGCAGTTTTAGGATCAAGCGCTGCTGTATGCTCATCGAGCAAAAGAAGCTTTGGTGTTACTATTGTTGCCATAAGAAGCGTCAGAGCCTGACGCTGTCCCCCTGAGAGTAATCCAACGGGAGTTTTCATTCGTTCTTCAAGCCCCAAATCAAGCTCAGCCAGTTTTTCTTTAAAATAGCTGACATCTTTTTTTCTGATACCGGGGAAAAGACTTCTCCTTTTTCCTCGGCTATATGCTAACCCCAGATTTTCTTCAATTGTCATATTAGGAGCAGTTCCCCGGAGCGGATCCTGAAAAAGTCTGCCGACTATTTTTGCCCTCTGATGTTCTTTCAGATTAGTTATATTTTTATCGTCCAGCAAAATTTTTCCCTGATCAATTCTATACGTACCGCTTATAGCATTCATTAAGGTTGATTTTCCGGCACCGTTTGAACCGATAACAGTAATAAAGTCACCGTTTTCAATACTTAAATTAATATTTTGGAGCGCCTTACGTTCATTAACTGTATTAGCATTAAAGGTTATACACACATTTTCAAGTTTGAGCATTTACTGTACCCCCTTATTCTTTTTAAATAATCTATTATAATATATTACAGAATAATTTTTAATTGCGGGAATTGAAATTGCCAACACAACGATTACCGCTGAAAAAAGCTTGGTATAGTTACTGTCCATACCCATATTCATCGCAAAAGCAAGAATAAATCTATATGCTACAGCGCCGAAAACTGCGGCAAGAATACCGTTTAAAATAGTATGACGTGTAAAGAAAATTTCGCCTATAATAATTGAAGCAAGACCTACAACCAACATACCTGTTCCGCTGTTTGTATCACCTGCTGATGAATACTGCGCATACATTGCACCACTTAAGGATACAAGAGCATTAGCAATTGCAAATCCTAAAATTTTCATTCTGTCAGAATTTATAGACGAAGCCCTGACCATAAATTCATTATCTCCTGTTGCTCTCAATGACATTCCTGCCTGTGTTTTTAAAAAAGCAAAAAGCAGGATTCCTGCAATAATAACTACCATTGCTCCGGTAGCAAGCTTATAATATTCTCCGAAATATTTCTCCATAACAGTATACAAAGTTTCTTTTCTATAGAGTGAAATATTAGGTCTGTCCATTATTTTAAGGTTTATAGAATATAATGCTGTCATCGTAATTATTCCTGCCAAAATTGGCTGGACATTTAATTTGGTTATCAATATACCTGTAACGCACCCGGCAATTGCACCTGCCAGCAAAGCAATAAATATTCCTTGGATCGTATCGCCGTTATAAGCTTTCATAACCGAAACGGCAACACCCAATGTAAAAGTTCCGTCAACGGATAAATCAGGAATATCAAGTATTCTGAAAGAAATAAATATGCCTAATGCAAGCAATGCAAAAACAAGCCCCTTTTCAAAAGTACCGGTCACAACGCTTTCACTCAACCGCATATTAATTATCAGAATCAAAAATACCAACAATATTATTTTAGGCAGCAACGAAATAAAAGTTTTCTTATTTAGTTTCATATGTAATAAATCCTTTCCCGCAAGTTTCTTTATTAATTCAATGAAAAATAGTGAAGCAGATTACTCCACTTCACTATTATACACTGTTTTTACACTTTTTGCAACAAATTTATTCTACAATAATGGTTTTCTCATTATTAAGAACATCTTCAGGAATTGTAATTCCGATTGCCTCAGCCGTTGATTTATTGATATAATTGCTCAGGTCTTCGTTAAATACCTTTACAGGGATTTCTGAAGCTTTCTTTTCTCCGCTGAGAATCTGAGCAACCATATTTGCTGTTTCTTTTCCGAGATCAGTATATTCAATTCCAACTGTTGCAAAGCCTCCGTCATGAACCATTGAATCAGCTCCTACAAACATTGGAACCTTAGCCTTATTCATAACTTCTGTAACTGTACCCATTGCACCTGCAATTGTATTATCATTCGGTGAAAATACAGCGTCACACTGATCTGCAAGCTTCTGAGCAGCTTCCTGTACCTCAGAAGTATTTGTTGCAGCAGCTTCTACTACTTTAATACCCTTGGATTCACAGTATTCCTTTACTTCCTTAAGACAAGAAACCGAATTATCCTCGCCTGTATTATAAAGATATCCGAGAGTTTTAATTTCAGGTTTTAATGTTTGTGCAAAATCAAGGATCTTGCTGATTGCAAGTTTATCGGAAGTACCTGTAATATTTGCACCTGTCTTTTCGATTGATTCGGCAATTCCTGCGCCTACCGGATCAGTAACTGCTGAAAATACAACAGGAATTTCCTCAGAATACGGAGCTGCAAGCTGTGCACACGGTGTTGTAATAGCAACAATAACGTCAGCTCCGTCATCCTTGAACTTATCAAGAATCTGCTGAACCGTTGTAGCCTCACCATTAGCCTGCTGAAGATCAATTGTACAATTATCTCCGTCCTTATAGCCCAGTTCACCCAATCTGTCAACAACTGCATCTCTTATAGTATTAAGAGACATATGCTCCATAATCTGAACTATACCGATTTTATAGTTTTTTGAATCTTTTGATTCAGACTCAGCATCAGAATCATCCTTTACCCCGCAGGAAGCTAATGTACCGAGAGCTAAAGCTGATGCCGTAAACAACGAAAGTATTTTTTTCAATTTCATATATGTACCCCTTTCAACACATTAATACTACATTATATTAAAGCACATTATTATTAATTTGTCAAGACTGATATAACTTTTTAATTTATAAATCCGGTATACTGTTTAATTATAATTGACTTTTGTTAATAGTGAACAAAAATCAATTATGATTTTCTAAACTAATTAAATTTACTTGCTATTTACAAAAATCGAAAAATATGATATAATTAATTTTAATATAAAAAAAGAAAGGAATCGCTATGAACTGGGTTGAATTAGATATTTACACAACCTCTGACGGAATTGAACCGCTGACAGGATGTTTGCTCAATATGGGCATAAACGGTTTTGCAATTAAGGACGCCGCTGATTTTGAAGCTTTTTTGGCTGATAAAACAGCTAATTGGGATTATATTGACGATGATCTTATGGGACTAAAAAATTGTGAAACCACAGTAACTGTATACCTTCCTGAAAATGCTCAGGGACTTGAAAATCTGGAAGCTGTAAAATCAGAGCTGAAGGTGCTTAAAAACAGAGATTCTGATAATAAATTCGGCAGACTTGAATATTGTCTTAAAAACGTTAAGGAAGAAGACTGGGAAAATAACTGGAAGCAATATTTTAAACCTTTATGTATAGGAGAAAAGCTTCTTATAAAGCCGTCCTGGGAAAAGATTGATGATAATGAACGGCGTAAGATACTTGAAATAGATCCTGCGTCTTCATTTGGTACAGGTCAGCATAACACTACTCAGCTGTGTCTTGAACTCATAGAAAAGAATCTATGTGAAGAAAATAAAGTTTTGGATTTAGGCTGCGGAAGCGGAATACTTTCTATCGGCGCTGTTCTTTTAGATGCAAGTTCCGTATATGCAGTTGATATTGATGAAAATTCAGTTAAAATAGCAACTGAAAACGCTGAAAAAAATCATATTTCCAAAAATATTTACACTGCAAAATGCGGAAATATTATTGAAGATGAACAGCTTGTCGCAGAAATCGGAAACGGATATGACATTGTTTGTGCTAATATTGTTGCAGATGTACTAATTGCAATGAGCGGAAAATTTTCAGATTTTTTGAAGGAGAATGGCACTTTAATTGTATCAGGTATTATTGACAGCCGAAAGAATGAAGTTCTTGAAACCATAATATCTCAAGGCTTTGAACTTACAGAAATACGAGAAAAGGAAGACTGGGTTGCTGCTTCATTCAGAAAGAAAAAATAAGCGGCAAACCTTTATTAAATACAGAAAGGAATGACAAAAATGCAACTATTATTTTTGGTAATTAAAAGGGTCGAGTTAGTTGATGAGATTATGAAAGAGCTGGCAAAGGCTGGAATCAAAGGAGGTACTTGCATTGACAGCATGGGTATGGCAAAATCAATCTCTAACATGGACAGCCTGCCTATGATAAGCGTACTTAGAGAAATACTTAATGGCGAAGATGAGGTTCAAAAGGGTAAAACTATCTTTGTTGTTCTTCATGATGAACAGCTTGAAGATGCAAAAAAAGCCATCACAAAGGTAACCGGCGACCTTTCAAAGCCTAATGCAGGTGTGCTTTTCGCCGTTCCAGTAACCTTTGCAGAAGGAATAAACTAAATATAATATACAAAGCAAAAACTTTTCATTTTTCCATACACAAAAAAATTACGGTATAGTCAATTGTGGCTATACCGTATTTTGTTATTGAAAACATTTATAGTTTTAGTTTTTTAAATCATTGTTTTATATTTTTCAGCAGGCAATCAGTGTATATTAACACATATCTATTTTATTTCCTGCATTGTTTTTTCTATATTTTCTGTATTATCCGCTTCCGGAATCCATGCCTGACCAAATTTAATATCTTTAAATAATGCAGCCAAACCTGTTATTTGTTTTAATCTTAAAATTTCATCTAAATCCATTCCAAGGTGTTTGGAAATCCAAGCGTCAGACCTTCCCAATTCATGTAGTTCTCTAACAATATTACTCATTAAATCAACATCATGCGATCCCCTGGCTCTGTTATGGCGAATTGTACTAGCCATACGGTCTGAAAGAGGTTTATCTATTACCGAAACAGGCAGGAGTCCTCCTTCACGTTCATAAATATCCTTATTCTCAAGCATAACCCTATATCTATGAAATCCGTCAACTATAACATATAAATCATTTTTTTTAGAATAGTAACAAACAATAGGCATGGTATATCCGTCCTCTTTTATGCTGTCATAAAGAAGTTTTAATTCGGGAGGAGCAACAGAATTCGGATTATATGTATTAGGAATTATTTTTTCAATAGGAATCGCTTTTATATTATATACCGGGCTTTTAAATTCCACTATGTTTCCTCCAGACTTTTATATTTCTTTTTAATAATTGCAATTTTTTCACGTTGTTTTTTTGTTTCTCCAAAGCCCATAGATTTGCAGGCATGATCATTTTTTAATATGCAAATGCACATACGCTTCCAGCTCGGAATGTCTTTTGTAGATAAAATATCATCTGTATTATCAGGAATGTTTCCGATAAATATAATTCGTGATTTTTTATCTAAAGTATAATTTGAAATACCATTTCTTTTTATATTATATCCTTTGCCAATAAGTTCACTTATTGTCTTTTCGGACAAGCCTCCGCCAGTTTCATGCCAAAATTTTATTGACGCTTTAAATTTTTCAATATAACTTTTGCTAAGGCATTTTGGAAGCGTGTTTAACAGAAAGTGAGTATATGATTTCCATGTATGACCGGCAGGGAGCTTTATATTTCTATATGCCATTGCAGAAGTCCGACCGTATATTGATGTAAAATTTGCACCTTTTACACGTCCAAGCAGCTTTACCCACATTTCAGGCTCAAGCACTCTGTAAAGATGAAGGCTGTCTTTTGCAAAATCATTAAAAGGAGATGCAACCCTCATTTGCTCAGGTCTTAATCCAGCTTTATAATAAAGATCGTACAAGGAGTTGTAATTATATCCGAATTTATAATTGGCAACCCATATGTCATTGACACTCCAGTCATATAGCGGAGAACCGCACCAAACATCCTTAAACATTTTAGTTATCCAGCATGATCCCTCATATCCATACTTTTTATTAATTATAGAACTATAACGCTGAACAGATTCCGAGGCTCTGATGCCCAGAAGACAAATGGTTCTGCCGTTCCCATGAACCTCACGATACCAACGGCCAAATTGTTTTGCCAAATCCTCCTGATGCATTTTATACTTATAATAATAAAAAGGATTATTCTTCAGATTAATTACATATGGTTTATCAGGCATCGGTCTTGTCCATAATTTTTCTTTGGTATCATCCCAGGGATACCAATACATTTCATAGCTGCTTAAAGCTGTTCTTGTAGCCATAGGAAGACACACCCAATATGGTTCTATATAATTTAAATTATCTTCAAATGTTTTAAGAATATATTCAGTAGTCACGGTATACTGAGCCTCAAAATCCTGATGAAAAACCCCTATCTTTTTGTTAATGTTATTATTTTTCACATAATCTAAAACCATATTAAGCAAAAGTCCGCTGTCTTTTCCTCCGCTAAAAGAAACATAGATATTGTCAAATTCATTAAAAATATATTTCATGCGGTTCTGGAACGCTTCATAAACATTACAATTCAAATAACTTTTAAACATTAATTTTCCTCCTATAGACATTATACAACAAAATCCATAATGTTTCAATAGTTTTTTCCAACGGGTTTAATATACGAAATTTTCTGAACAGAAACATAATATCACCTTTTATGGTTTTTGAGATTATTCTAATAATTTTAGTAAAATATAACAAATAAAGACCTGCTGATTTGGAGAATACTACAAAGTTTTGTAAAACATTGCACAAATCGGCAGGTATTTTTATTCTATAATATATAAATGTTTTAAGGAGGAATACCTATGAAATTAAAAAAATTGTTATCGTTTTTGATAACAGGAACAATGACGGTAAGCTGTCTGTCATTGTCAGCAAATGCCACAGACTCTGACGTACAGAATATGTCGGCAAAATCAAACGAAAATGTCCGTGTTCTTTATGATGCACCGCTTACCGGAGTTGAATTCGGTGTATTTGAGCTGGGAAAATCAATTGAAGGAGCAAAACTACGGTTCACATATGTGTCGGACAGCGAAGAAGGCTCAGGTGTTGTAGGCATTGCAGGAAGAGCAGCTGATGATGAATGGACATGGCTTCAATCAGAAAATGACCCTGCACTTGTTTCAGAAGGGATTGACACAGAATCCGTTGTTGAAGTATATTACGATGAATTAGTTGATTTGGCTGATATAGGAGTAAATAATATTCGCAGCTATATTTTTCAGGACTGGGGTTTAAAAAGAAATACAAATTTTAAAATTGAACTTGTAACCCCTTATGTAAACGAATCAGTTACAGAAGTTTTTAATGACAATGTTGATTACAACATAAAATTATCACCTTTCGAACTTGGAAAGTCAATTAAAGGCTCTAAAATCCGTTTTACATATACGACTGATACATACGAAAACTGGGCGGCAGTCGGTATATCAGGAATACTAAAGAATAGCAAAAATTTAATAGAGGCCAACAGTACCCTTTATTCCAGAGGAAAAGGAAAAGAAGTCGTTGCTACATTTACATATAAGGACCTGGTAAATTATATAGGTGTTGGTGATAACTTAGAATACATTGTTTTTCATGATTGGAGATTAAAGACAGGTACTAACTTAAAAATTGAGCTTTTAACACCAGTAATATCTGAAAAAACTCAGATAGTTTATAATGGAAAACTCAAGAATACAGAAATTACACCTTGGACGCTTGGTAAAGGTGTTACAGGAGCGAAAGTCCGTATTACCTATACCTCAGCTAAACCATCAGAATATAAAGTATTAGGTGTATCAGGCAAGGGTAAAGATGATTTGAATTGGATCTGGTATAAGAACGCTCTATGCTCAAAGGGCGTGGGTGAAGAAAGCATTTTTACATTCTCATATGCAGACTTTGTTGAATATATGGGTATAGGTGATGATTTAGCGTATTTTGTGTTCCAGGATTGGGGACTGGATGCAAATAAAAACTGCAAAATAGAACTAATTACACCAAAACCTATTGAGCCGGTAAACCCAACAGAGAACGTAGAAGTTCTTCATGACGCACCTATTACAGCAGACGGGGTTGAATTTACACCTCAGCAGCTTGGTAAAGGTACAGACGGAGCAATGCTTCGTTTTACTTATTATTCAGCAGAGGATAAGCCGGATGGCTCAAAGGTTATCGGTATTGCAGGAAAAGCAAACGATGATGCTTGGACATGGCTTCAGGCAGCTTCTGAACCCGGTTTAACAACAACAGGCTACAATGTTCAAAATGTACAGGAAATTTACTATGATGAATTAGTAGCTTTGGCAGACATTGGTACTAATGTACGTTGTTATGTTTTCTGTAACTGGGGACTTGAAGCAGATTCTAATGTCAAAATTGAACTTGTTACTCCGGTAGTTCACTACGCAGATATGACACTTTTTGATGGTGCATTGAACGACACAGAACTTACACCTGATGAACTTGGCAAAAACGTACCGGGTTCAAAGATCCGTTTCACATTCACATCTGATCTTGAAAAGTATTGGGGTACAGTAGGTATATGCGGTAAGGAAAAAGGCACTTGGGATTGGGTAGGATGGAAGAATTCACTTCTTTCCAAAAATGTAAATGAGCAGGTAACTTACACATTCAGCTATGCTGATTTCGTTGAATATGCTGGTATCGGCGACAACCTTGAATGCTTCGTATTCCAGGATTGGGGCGTTGCAGAAAACACAAACGTTAAAATTGAACTTTTGGTTCCTGCAGCTAATCTTACAGACACAACTACTACAGTTAATCTCTTTGATGGTGAATTGACAGAAGCAGGCGTAGCATTAACTCCTGCACAGCTTGGAAAATACACAGCTGGTGCAGTAATTAAGATTACTTATACAGGTGCCGGTGAAGAAGATACAGCAGGTGTAGGTATCTGCGGTAATGGTGCTGAATGGTACACAGGAACTAACAATCTTGCTTCAGTTGGAGCAGAAATAGAAAATACATATGTAACAACATATGCTGATTTTGTTGAGTTTGCAGGTATCACATCTCCTGTGAATACATATGTATTCCAGAACTGGGGTCTTACTGAATGTTCTACAACTACTATCCAATTGGTTATTCCGATTGAAGGTGTAGAGATAGCGTAATATTTTTGTATTGATTAAATTTTTAGCCGACAAGGTTAGTCTGAACCACTTCATTATTACGGAAAGTGCAAAAAGGTCAACTACAGTTCAATAAAATTTTAATAACATACTGACATCGTTTTTCAAGCGGTGTCAGTTTTGTTATGCAAAAAAGAACACATTCTCAAAATTTTTTAAAATGTTCAAAACAAGAAATAGCAGCCTGATTTTTTTGAAAACCAAGCGGCTATGTAACTGTTATTCATTTCAACAAACTGGCATTTGATTCTATCATTCTAATCTTTTCCCGTAATATTCCACATCTATTACCGTCCCGTCCGGATAATATTCCTTACCGGATTTAATATATTCGGTAAAGCCATAGTGAGTATATATCTCTTTGTTTTTCTTCTCAATAGGTTCTACGCCAAGGGTAGCTTTTGTAAATCCTTTTTGCCGCAAATCATCAATCATAAAATGAAATAGCTTTGAAAAATATCCTTTCCCTTGAAACTTGCTAATCGTTCGGAAAGCAGACAGGTAAACTGTATGACTGTCAACTAAACCAGTACTGTTTTGCACGACCTTGGGGTGAAGCATCGCAGTTGCTTCGCAAATGATGACTCCCTCAAGTATCCCATAATAAGGAATGATATAACCCTGCTTATAATTTTCTATATGATGTTTCTTCCAAACGATCCAGTTCTCTTTATCTTTTCCGCTTTGAGCAATCTCATACTCCCATTTTATATTCATTTCTTGAAAAGAAGGTATCTTGCATATAAAAAGTTCAGCCATTCATTTTTACTCCACTTCAAATCCCGATTTATCAACCTGACATATGAGTATTATACCTTATTTTTATGATTTTTTCAACTGTGGTATGTAAGACGGGACAGACTTCTACGTCCCGTTCATTTTTTCGATCCCGTCAATCAAGTCACGAATATAACGAATGCGGCATTCCTCCACGGCAAGATGGTTATTGGCAAACAGATACTGCAATCGTCAAGAGACAGTTCCGCAGGCTTTTCCAAATCAAACATCTGCGTCAGCTTCCGGGCGCATAGCCGCTAAACTGTTATAATCAATCCTCAACCTCCTTGGCAATCACATTGTATTGAAAATCAGGGAGAACTTGTAGTTTGAGATCTTCAGCATAAAAAATCCCTTTGGAGAATTTTTATTCTTTCAAGGGGTGCGTTTTATTCTTAAGTTTTTGCTCCAAAAACTGGAATTTGAGTTATATTCCAAAAGCCTCGTCGTATTCCATAATTCCATTCAATTTTTTATCATTTCCGCCAAAGCATACTATCATAAAATTATTATCTTCAACTTCAAAAGGCGCTTTAACTCCGTATTGACTTGCCGGAACATAACCCGCTTTCGGATAGTATTTTTCGCTGCCCAATACAATCGAATATTCATAACCCAATTTGTCAGCAATGCTATGCCCCTCTTGGATTAAAGACATCCCTATCCCCATTCTTTGATATTCAGGCAGAACAGACAGTGGAGCAAGCGCAAGGACTTCAACATCATTAACAAACGCTCTGGTAAAAAGGATATGTCCCACAATTTTACCATCTTCAACGGCGACGAGGGACAACTCCGGAATAAAAGATTTGCTTTTTCTCAACTTAACCACCAAGTTCTGTTCATTGCCATCGGTATGTTCAGCACTCTCAAATGCTTCTTTTACGACGTGATATACCGAATCATAATCCGCTGGTTGTTCTTGTCTGATTCTAATTCTGTTCAACACGGAACCTCCTCTAATCCATTCCAATTTCTTTTTAATATGTGACTTCCTGATAAACGGGAATTTATCGTTCAAGCACACTCCATTCTTTTCGTGTAATAGCATATGCATATGATATCCCTTTCTTTTCATCGGGATATTCTTTCACTTTCCTCATACCGATTGCAATGGCAGTAGAATAAGAACCAATATTTGTATACTTCATATAGGAATACAGGCAATCATATTCCGTATGTTCAAATGTCCAGTCCCTGACCGCTCTTGCTGCTTCGCTTCCAAATCCTTTCCTCCAATGATTTTTATGAATGTGATACCCTATTTCAGGCAGATATTCTCCATCAATATTCTGTATTGTCAGCCCGCAGTCGCCGATAAATTCACCCGTTTCTCTTAAAACAACAGCCCACAGACCAAATCCATATGCCTTATAATTTTTAAGATTCCATTCAATCCATTTCACAGTACGCTCTTTATCAAAGGGATTAGGATAATGTTGCATGGTTTCTGCGTCTGACATTATTTCATATAACGCATTGAAATCTTGTAATGTATATTCTCTTAGAATCATTCTTTCTGTTTCAAGAATCATATTTCCTCCTATAAATCCCGATTTCATTTTATAAATCTTCAGAAATTTTTTTGTTGTAATCCTCCGCAAATTCTGTCACGCTCTCAAAATGCTTTGGGCAAATTCCCACTTTTTCATACTCTGCAAGATACTTATTTAGAGCTTGATCGAAGACATCCACATTCTCTTCCAGATTTTTGGGGTTAAATTTATCCATAATTTCAAAGTCATCCACTGCTATACATTCTGCAATCCCATGAAACATGTATTGTAAAGACAATAAATTCATAAATGAAGAATACACATCGTCTCTGTCTGCCGCCTCGGCCATTTTGTTTTTCCAATTAGAATACATTTCCTCATACGTTCCACGAAGATTTTTCGCAGAAGGGAGTTCTTTTTTCTTGGGAGCCTGAAAATACCCGTCTGTCAAAACGAATAACTCTCGCAGTCTTTCCCGTATTTTTTCCACTGTTTCCGCCTGAATAACGGCAAGAATTCTGGTTTCAAGATCAAAAGGAAGTCTGAGATGTTTCAACTCATCCAAAGCCCTTTTCGTTCCTTTTCTGAAATACTGGCCGTTATACAACATTACAGCATTTTCTATAAATTCAATAGCCACTCCTGCACAGCTTCTGGCTTTTGATAAAGATTGTACGAGATATACCTCTGCAAGCATCTTTTTTGCATTACTATATGCTTTGTCAGCCTTCTCATACCGCCTATCCGATGCAAGCAGCTCTGCCGCTTTTCTTCTAATCTCATCCAGCCTTTTCAATGCGCATTTATCTTTGCAATAGACAATCATCGAGTCGAACAGCTTGGATAAATGTGCGTGGCCACACTGCGCATCTTTTTCAAGCATATCCCAGCTGGTACAGTAAATATCATATCCTATATCAACATCATCTATAATAAATCCGTCAGCCAGAACATATCCGTTTTCGTCATTGATCAAAATCATCAAATCAAGATCGGATTTTTCGTACTCATCTCCGGTAACGACCGAACCATACACACCGATCAGCGCCAGAGAATCAGGGCACAAAGCATCTGCCTTTCTTATAATAGCGTCTATAATTGTTTTATTCATCTCATTCATTCCTTATCCCTCCGATACAAATCTCGATTTTTGATTTAGGCAGCTCCCTGATAAACCGTAATTTAACGCACTCTCTCGATATTTGTAATATCAAATCCGACTTTTTTGTATAACATTAAAGCTTTTTCATTCCATTTAGCAACATGTAACAAAATAGGACCATTGCTAATTTGGCGAATATAGTTCATTCCCCACAATAAAAGTTGTTTTCCATATCCTTTATTTTGAAATTTCTTATTGACTATCAAATCATCTATTTCATTTCCATAACATGCGACAGAACCAATAATCTCTTCCTCACCTACAAGCAAGAAAATATCCTTACTTTTTTCACTGATTTGTTTATAATCGCTCAAAAAATTATATGGCTCGATATCAAGAGATTTTCGCATTTCATAAAAGCAAGAATTATATATTTTCATATATTGTTGAAAATACTTTTGCTCAAAGGGAATACACAGAATATTATTTTTTTCAATATCATCTTTTACATATTTCATTTCATAAGCTATGATTTCCATGCTGTAATCTCCTCTCCGCAACTCCCAATTTGTTTAATCCATTATTTTTAAAAAAATGGGCAATCCCGTTATGGAACTGCCCTTTCAATTTGTAATTTATGCAATTTTTACATCCCTGCACAAAACTCTGCAACAGATGTACAATTTAGGCTTCTCCAAAAGTCCGCAAGCCCTTGATTTTATCGGCTTTATTTGTCCAAACTCTTCATCGTGGGGAACAACAACACATCTCTGATTGATGCACTGTTTGTTAAAAGCATAACAAGACGGTCAATTCCGTAACCTATACCACCTGTAGGAGGCATACCTATTTCAAGAGCACGCATAAAGTCCTCATCAATTCTGTTAGCTTCTTCATCTCCCTGACTCAAAAGTCTTTCCTGTTCAACAAAACGCTCACGCTGATCAATCGGGTCGTTAAGCTCTGAATAAGCATTGCACATCTCCCAACCATTTATAAAAAGCTCAAATCTTTCAACATATTCAGGATTCTCAGGTTTTTTCTTAGTCAACGGAGAGATTTCAATCGGATGATCCATAATAAAGGTAGGCTGAATAAGATGCTCTTCAACAAATTCTTCAAAAAATAAATTAAGAATATCACCTTTCTTATGTCTCTGTTCATATTCAATATGATACTTGTCTGCCTCTGCCCTTGCTTCTTCAAGAGTTTTTATTTCATTGAAATCAACGCCTGAATACTTTTTAACAGCTTCCAGCATCGTCATTCTTTCAAAAGGCTTACCAAGATCAATAGTGTGTTCTCCGTAAGGTATAACAGTTGTTCCGCAAACTTCATTGGCAACATATCTGTACATATTTTCAGTAAGATCCATCATTCCGTAATAATCAGTATACGCCTGATATAATTCCATCAATGTGAACTCAGGATTATGTCTTGCGTCTACGCCTTCATTTCTGAAAACTCTGCCGATCTCATAAACTCTTTCAAGTCCTCCGACAATAAGCCTCTTAAGATATAGTTCAAGTGAAATTCTAAGCTTAACGTCTTCATTAAGAGCATTGTAATGAGTTTCAAATGGTCTTGCAGCAGCACCGCCGGCATTTGATACAAGCATAGGAGTTTCAACTTCAATAAAATCCAGATTATCAAGATATCTTCTTATACAGCTGATAATTTTTGAACGCTTCTGAAATGTATCCATAACTCCCGGATTGCATATAAGATCAACATATCTCTGTCTATATCTTGTGTCCTGATCTTTTAGGCCATGCCATTTTTCAGGAAGCGGCAAAAGCGATTTTGAAAGCATTACAATTTTCTGAGCATGTACAGATATCTCACCCTTGCGTGTCCTGAAAACATACCCCTCTACTCCGATTATATCACCGACATCCCACTTTTTGAAATCGGCAAATTCGTCCTTGCCAATGTCGTTCATTCTAACATAAACCTGAATTCTGTCGGTCTTATCACGAACATCAATAAAGTTAGCTTTGCCCATATCACGTCTTGACATCATTCGTCCAGCAATTCTCACTGTTTCACGCTTTTCTTCAAGCTTTGCTTTAAAAAGCTCTTCATCCTCGCCCGCATCTTCCTTAACTGCGGCTTCAATGTCTTCAAAACGTTTCTTAGCCTCTGCATTATGAATCGTTACGTCATATTTTGTAATAACAAACGGATCATTATTACTGCTGCGTCTTTCTTCTAATTTTTCAAGACGAATTTTCTTTAAAATATTTATATCTTCCTGAGTCATTTCCTCCTCAGAAACGTTATTAAGCATTTCTTCGCTCATTCTTATGTTACAATCCTTTCACGTCAAGATTTACTTTGAAATTTCCAAAACCTCAAATTTAATAATTCCCACAGGAGCTTCGACCTCGAAAATATCTCCCACCTTTTTTTTCAAAGCAGCCTTACCTATTGGTGATTCATCTGAAATCTTATTGTTGTCAGGATCGGATTCTGTTGAACCGACGATCTGAAGTTCTTCAATTTCATCAAATTCCAAATCTCTGATTTTTACAATTGAACCAACGCCGATTTCAGTAATTGAAATATCGTCATCATCAACAACTACGGCATTTGCAATAATATTCTCAAGTTCAGCAATTCTTGCTTCAAGAATACCCTGTTCATTCTTTGCCTCATCATACTCAGCATTTTCAGAAAGATCTCCAAAAGAACGTGCTTCTTTCAGCTTTTCGGCAACCTCGCTTCTTCGTACTGTAATAAGATAATCAAGATCAGCCTCAAGCTTTGCAAATCCTTCTCTGGAAACTGTATTTTTCTTCGCACTCATAATTAAAATCTCCTATTCAAAAAATAATATCTTCATTAAAGTTATATTATAACCGATTATCCCCAAAAAGTCAAGTACTGCACACTCGCATATTGACACCTCAGTTTATTTTTGGTATGATTAAATAAATTTATTATGGGAGAAATTTATATGTATATTTGCCCTGTATGCAAAAAGAAGCTGAAAAAGAAAACTTCAAGCTATTTATGCAAAAATAATCATTGCTTTGACATATCTTCAAAAGGCTATGTCAATCTGCTTACAACAAAAGGACATAACCCTAAAAATGCAGGAGATAATCCTTTAATGGTTAAAGCAAGAAGTGATTTTCTGAATAAAAACTACTATCTGCCTCTTGCAGAAAAAATATCTGATATAATAAAAGAGCTTGTCAATGGTATCAGTAAACCCATAATTATCGACAGCGGGTGCGGAGAAGGTTATTATACCGCATTTTATGCACAAAAATTATCTGACGCTCAGATTTACGGTATAGACATCTCAAAATCCGCTGTGGCACACTGCGTTAAACAATGTAAAGAAAAAGAAGCTTTAAATACTGAATTTGCAGTAGCTTCTTCATTTGAACTTCCGTTTTGCGAACGAACGGCAGATCTGATCGTTTCAACATTTGCTCCTGTTTCAGATTTTGAGTATGCAAGAGTCTTAAAAAAAGGCAAGTATCTTATTATCGTATCACCTGCTCCAAAGCATCTTTTCGGATTAAAGCAGGTTTTATATGATACACCTTATGAAAACAAACCTAATATATATGGTTTGAAAAAATTTACACTTGAAAAGCAGTATACTGTCAATTTTAATATAGAATTAAGCTGTAATGATGATATAATGAACTTATTTACAATGACGCCCTATTACTACAAAACATCTGAAAGCTCTGTAAAAAAACTGAAACAGCTGCAAAGGCTTGATACTCCATGCGAGTTTTTTATTGACGTATACAGAAAAAAGTAAATAAGAGAGGAATTCCATTATGGACAGATTATTTTGTAAAGGCTATACCTGGGGCTGGTGTTCAAAAAGCGGCGACTATCAGAAAAAAGCTGCCGAACATTCAATGAAACGTCTTGCCTCTAACGGACTTGATTGGATTTGCATAACAGTAAATGTATTTCAGGAAACCTTTTATTCCACAAGAATATTCCCCCTTTTTGGTTTTACACAAACAGACGAAGACGTTATTCATGCAATTAATATGGCTAAAACAATGAATCTTAAGGTTTGCTTAAAGCCTGTTGTAAACTGCATGGACAAAAACTGGCGTGCAAGAATAAGCTTTCCGCCTGATAATCAGACATACTGGGACAAATGGTTTGAATCCTATAATAACTTTATGATTCATTATGCAAAGATTGCAGAAAGAACAGACTGTGAAATGCTTTGCACCGGCTGTGAAATGGAAGGTATGGATAAACAGACTGAGCGCTGCCGAAAACTTATTAAAACAGTAAGAAAAAATTATCACGGACTTATAATGCATAATGTCAATCATGGTGACGAAATGAAATTTCCATGGCTTACTGATGTAGATGTCGTAGGAATTTCTGCATATTACAGTGTCTCAACTCCTGAGGACAGAAGTCTTGAATATATGAAAAAAGCTTGGCTCTCAAAAATTGACATTCTTGAGAAAACTCATAAATATTACAATAAGCCTGTTATGTTTGCTGAAATCGGTGTTAGAAACGAACGTGGATGTACTATGTATCCGTATGATTTTATACATCGTCCCGAAATACCGTTAGACGAAGAAGAACAGGCTGATTTCTATGAATCAGCAATGTGGGCGACCTGGGATCAGCCATGGTTTGCCGGCTATTTCTGGTGGGATTGGAAAGCAATTTTACCTCCTGAGAAAAAAGCTCATGAAAACCGTGATTTTACTGTTTACGGTAAAAAGGCCGAAAAAGTGCTGCAAAAATGGTACAGTAAAAAATAATTATAAAAAATATATAATCTATAGAACAAGGGATGCCTGTAATAAGACATCCCTTGTTTGCCGAAATGTAATTATTTATTATATATCTATTAACCTAATGACCTGTAATATTCTTCTTCACCGTCGTTATAAACAAGTCGGCTGCTGTCACTTTCTGAACTTAAAGTGCTGTTATCATCAATTTTTGAAGAATAATCCTTTTCCTCAGTAATTAACTGTTCGTTCAATATTCGCTTACCGCTGTTGTCAATTACCTGTAAATCCTTTGCCGACTGAATTATACCATCTGCTATAGCCTGAGCATAGCTGTCAATGTTTTCATCAAACAATCTGTTATCCGTTTCGTCTGTCAAAAATCCCATTTCAAGCAAACAGCTTGGCATTTTAGTTTCGGCATTAACGTAATAATTATCATTAGGAAGCCCGACATAACCGTATTGAACTCCCCTGTCATCAGCTATGCTGGTCTTATCAAGAGCATTCATTATACCCTGTGCAAGAGTTGTATCCTTTTCCGGTTCTTTATTATGTACCCATACTTCAATTCCTGAAATATCTCCGTCATAGCTGTTTCTGTGTAAAGAAACAAATAAATCCGAGGATGTTCTGTTTGCCAAATCACATCGTTCTTCCAACGACAAAAATGAATCATCTTCACGTGTCATTACTACAACCGCTCCGGCTTCTTCAAGACAATCCCTTACCTTCAAACCAATTGCCAGATTATCATCCTTTTCAAGACGTGCACCGTCAAGACTTGTCGTTCCTACATCATAATCTCCGTGTCCGGGATCAATACATACTTTAAACTGAAGTTTAGCTTCATCTGTACTTTTTTCCTTTGAAGGCATACTTTTATCAGCCTGAGAAACAACTGCCGCCGCAACATTATCATCATTCTTAAAATGCTTTACTATTCCTTTCACTAACTGAATTATTCCAAAAATGATCAGAATTAAAATAATTAATGCAATAATAATTCTGTTCCAGTAAATTTTAACCTTCTTATTATCCGCTTTTCTTATAGGCGGACGTCCATATATATTTTCAAATTCCTCGTTTGACATGCTCATTATTTTAAACTCCAGACAATTGTCATTATTTTTTATTGATAAATGATAATAAATTATAGCACACAACTTAAATTTTTTCAAGTCAAGGTTTGCCAAAACAACATATTGCGCCGGATTATTTCATTTTTCTGTATATAAAAACAATATATCGGCAATGTCAAATTTCAAAAATATATTTAAAAACTCTTGAAATTTTGAAAATAATGTGCTATACTATGTTAGAAATATATTTTAAGATTGAGTTGTTTCAGAAATGTTCCTCATCAATCCGAGATATAGGTGTGCGGGTCCTGTGCAATGAAACGCTGTGAACCATGTCAGGCGGGGAACCGAGCAGCATTAAGCAGTCTGTTTCGTGTGACACAGTTTCGCCTGCACGCCTATATGTCGGATTGATTTTTTATTCAATAAGGGCTTGCCCGTCATTAAACGTGGCAAGGGTTGACTTTTGGCAACCTGTAATCAGTGGGGGATTGTTTCCCCTGCTGATTACAAGATGTTCCCCCCACCACCTTAGTGGTGGGGAACATCTTGCCTAAGTTATATTTTAGGAGGTGTAAATATGTATCAGGCACTATATCGTAAATGGCGTCCTATGTCTTTTCAAGACGTAGTTTCACAGCCGCATATTACCTCCACTTTAAAAAATCAGATTCTAAACGATAAAACAGCTCACGCATATTTATTCACAGGTTCAAGAGGCACCGGAAAAACTACCTGTGCAAGAATTTTTGCCAAAGCAATAAATTGCCGTAACCCCAAGGACGGCGAGCCTTGCCTTGAATGCGATATATGTAAAAATGCCGATAACGGCTCGTTAGCAGATATTATAGAAATTGACGCTGCGTCAAATGCCAAAGTCGATGACATAAGAGAATTAAGAGAAGGCGTTGTATTTACTCCCGAACTTTGTAAATACAAAGTCTATATCATTGATGAAGTCCATATGCTTTCTACCGGAGCTTTTAATGCACTGCTCAAAACAATGGAAGAGCCTCCTCCGCACGTCAAATTCATACTTGCCACGACAGAAATTCACAAAGTTCCGGCCACTATAGTCTCAAGATGCCAGCATTTTGATTTCAGACGGATCAGATCGGAAGATATCGTCGCAAGATTAATGTATATTGCGTCACAGGAAGGTTTTTCTCTTAGTGAAGACGCTGCGGCTTTGATTGCAAGACTGTCTGACGGAGGAATGAGAGATGCGCTCTCTCTTCTCGACCAATGTGTGGCTTATGATGACAACATTACTATTGATACAGTATCATCTGCCGCAGGAATTGCCGGCCGTGACTATCTTTTCGATATGATTGAAAAAATCAGCGCAAAAGATACCGCAGGAGCAATTTCCATAATTAATGAGCTTTATGGAATGTCCAAGGATTTAAAGGTGCTTTGTTCTGAACTTTTAAACCAAATGAGAAATGTTATGCTTGTCAAAACAGTTGATAACAGCAGTGATCTTATTACCTGTCTTCCGGAAGAATTCAAACGGCTGTCGGCTATTGCAGATTCAATGGATCTCGACAGAATATTATCTGTTATAACTATACTTCAGCAATGCAGTGAAAGATTTGCAAAAAGCTCCAATAAGCGAATTGAGCTTGAAATGTGTATTGTGAAGCTTTGTACTGAAAAAAACAGAAATAATCATGTAAGTTCAATTTCTGACGAAGCTGTTGAAAGCAAAGAAATTAATTTATTGCTGAACAGAATCACACAGCTTGAAACAATAATAAAAAGCGGCGGACAAGCTTCCCGCATTTCAGTCAAAAACGAAAATCATAAGCTTAAACCAAAAGAACCTGTTCAGGACCTTACCAAGCTTGATCCCAATACCTTTGCTTCTTTAAATGAGTGGCAGGAAATTTTGGAGCAGATTAATGCTGAAGCGCCTGCTATCGGTGCTTTTTTGAAAAATTCTATGGCAAGTATTGACGGCAATGTTTTTAAGGTTGTGGTGAGCAGCGACTTTTTCATGAAGAAATTTAAATCTTCCGATGATAAAGCAATTTTAAAACGAGTAGTAAATAATTATTACGGAAAGGACTTTGATTTCAAGCTATACTCTTCAAAAGCTGTTGATATTGAGGAAAAAGAAAATCCTATCAACGAACTTTTGAAACGTGCAAAGGATGCTGAAATTGAAGTTGAAATAAAAAAGTAACTAAGGAGATTTTATTATGAAAGCAAGATTACCGCAGGGCATGGGTAAAGGCCCTTCAAACAACATGAATCAGGTACTTAAACAGGCTCAGAAAATGCAGGATGATATTACTGCATTACAAGCTGAATTAGAAGAAAGAGAATTTTCTGCATCAGTTGGCGGCGGTGCCGTTGAAATTACAATCAACGGAAAGAGAAATGTGCTTAAGCTTGACATTAAACCGGAAGTTGTCGACCCTGACGATGTTGAGATGCTTCAGGACCTGATTATGAGCGCATTTAATGAAGCAGTTCGTATTCTTAATGAAACAAGTGATGCAGAAATGCAAAAGCTCACAGGCGGAGTTTCATTCCCGGGATTGTTCTGATATGGCTGATTCAAATGCACTTCCGCTCGTACTTCTCGCAGAGCAATTTGCTAAACTACCCGGAATCGGTATGAAATCAGCTCAAAGGCTTGCTTATCATGTTATGTCCATGACAAGCGATGAAGCGCAGGCTTTTGCTGATGCAATTGTTCATGCGCACAAAACAGTTCATACATGTAAGATGTGTCAAAACCTGACCGACAAAGAGCTGTGTCCGATTTGTGACAATGAAAACCGTGATCACTCTTTGATTTGCGTTGTAGAAACACCAAAGGATATTACAGCTTTTGAACGCACCAGAGAATACAATGGAGTTTATCATGTATTACATGGTCTTATTTCTCCGATCGACGGAATTACACCCGATAAACTAAAAATAAAAGAACTTCTGTCAAGAATTCAGCAAGGCGTAATCAGCGAGGTAATAATGGCAACTAATCCTACAGTTGAAGGTGAAGCTACAGCAATGTACATTTCAAAGCTTTTAAAACCGCTGGATATAAAGGTTACAAGACTTGCATTCGGACTTCCTATCGGCGGTTCTCTGGAATATGCAGACGAAATAACGCTTTTTAAGGCTTTGGAAAACAGAAATGAGATATAAAAAAGGCAGGACTTAATGTCCTGCCTTTAGCTTTCCTGATTTTTAAGCTTATTAATCTCATATTCATCTGCATAGGTTTTGTTCACCTGCGGTGAAAAGAAACTTTCCAAAGACGCAAGCTTTTCAGCCATCCTGAGTTCCCCGTCAAGAACAGACATGACAGCGTCAGCACATGAGCTTCCGCAAAGCTCATTATAAGCATTGCAATGCTGAGTTGAAGCGCTTTTTATCAAATCTTTAGCATCTCTGATTATTCTCAAATTATCATTCATTCTACACTGCACTCCTTTATACAGATCATTGACTATTGCTCTGCGAATCTAAAACAGAAAGCAATTTTTTCTTATGATTGGTTGCAGAAGCATATAGCTTTTGAAATTCGCTTTTCAGTTGTGGTTCTTTTATTTGTTTTGCGAATTCACCAAAACGAAAAATAATATTATTATGAGTACTGATCAGATTTTTTATTTCATTTAATTCTTCTTTTGTAATTTGTTTGTTCACAATACCGCCTCCGGAATATATTATCTCCGATTCTCACCTTTATATTCCTTTGGTGCAAATTCTCTTAAGCTTGTACTGCAAATTGCCGCTCCGCAAACATCTTTAGCACCTATAGACTTCAACAATTCAGCACACATATTCATTGTTGCCCCCGTCGTAACAACATCATCGCATAATAGTATCCGCTTTCCGCAGATATCCCTGTTATCAGAGTTTATTTTAAAAACAAGCTCAGCATTTTTCTGCCTTTCATTATAATTAAGAGTATGCTGTTCAAAGGAATTTAATTTATGTATAAGTAAATCCTTTGTCAAAGGCTTACCCAATCTTTTTGCAGCAAAACCGGCTATCCGTTCAGCCTGATTATACCCTCTCAAACTACGCTTTGCGCTTGACATCGGAACATATGTAACATAATCAAACTCTTCACCATCTTCAGAAAAATACTCACATATATACTCCGCTGCATATTCTGCAAAGTTAAGACCCTTTTTGTTTTTTAAATTATATATACCTTTAACAGCATTTCCCTTATAATCAAAAACTGCGCAAAGCTTATCCATGCTGTTGCTACGGATCTTTTCTCCTACATTGAATGGCTTATCTAAAAAAGGAAGCTGCTCTTCACACTTTCTGCATATAAGCTCATTCCAAACGATTATTTTTCCGCATATCGGACACCTGTTAGGCATCAGTAAATCTATCCAGAACTTATAATTTAAAATCCTGCTGGTTTTCTTCATTTGAATTTATCTCCAATAACATATTTTTAAGACAGGTATATCTCAAAGTTCTTCTGTTATTATCAATCATAAACTCCACCCGCCTTTTGGTTCCTATTATAATAAGAAGTTTTTTTGCTCTTGTAACAGCAGTATAAAGTAAATTTCTATAATAAAGCTTGTCATATCCTCCGAATACAGTAAGTATTACAACGTCAAATTCACTTCCCTGACTTTTATGTACTGTTACCGCATAAGCAAGCTCCAGATTATCAAGCATAGGCAAAGAATAGTTTGCCACCCTTCCCTCAAAATCTATAGTCACTGTCTGAAGTATCTTATTAACATTGATTATAATTCCAATATCTCCGTTAAAAATGCCCGAACCGCTTTCCGTTTCATCGCCTTCTGTCTTCTTCCAGATTATATCATAATCATTTTTAGTCTGCATAACCTTATCGCCTTTTCGGTATGTATAAAGCGGAGTTTTTATCTCAGATTTTCCTACAGCAGGAGGATTAAGCTGACTTTGAAGAATTTTATTCAGCTCTACCGTACCGCTCGGACCCTTTCTGGTGGGAGAAAGCACCTGAATGTTATCAAAGGGAGAATATCCGAAAGCATTAGGAAGGCGAGTCTTACAAAGCTCAACTACAAGATTCTGTATTTCAAAAAAAGTCTGACGCTGAAAGAAAAAGAAATCCCTGTTCCTTTCCGTTAGGTCAATATGCTTGCCGTTTACAATTCTATGCGCATTAATCACAATTGCACTCTGCTGAGCTTGCCTGAATATTTCTTTTAAGGTCACCACAGGCATTACCCCGCTGTCAATTATATCCTTCAGAACATTACCGGCTCCGACTGAAGGAAGCTGATCAGAATCACCCACAAGAACAAGACGGCAGGTAACGCTCACCGCCCTGAGAAGCGCCTCAAATATACAAGCGTCAACCATTGACATTTCATCTATTATCATAACATCACAATCAAGAAGATTATTCTCATCATGTACAAAACTAAGCATATCACCGTCTACATGCTTTACTTCAAGAAGTCTATGTATAGTTTTAGCTTCATATCCCGTTAGATCTGATATGCGTTTTGCAGCCCTTCCCGTCGGAGCAGCGATCATAACTTTCATACCTTGCTGCTGATACAGCGATATTATTGCATTTAACGTGGTTGTTTTACCTGTTCCCGGACCGCCCGTAAGTACAAGAAAGCCGTGAGAAAGTGCAAGATTGATTGCTTTTCTCTGGGTTTCTTCATATTTGATATTATTTTCTTCTTCTGCAAGATCTATTACCTGTGAAAAATCTATTTTATTATCAAAAGAACATTCTTTCATTATCGAAAGCCGCCTTGAAATATAATCCTCTGCTTTATAATAGTCTTTCAGTGAAATGAACGCTCTTCCGTTTTTATAATATCTAAAAAGGTTTTCCTCCTCAATTTGTTCCTCCAGAACGCTTGTAAACTGTTTATGATTTATATGAAGAAACTGACAAGACACCTCCTCGAATTTATCAAGAGGAAGACATGTGTGTCCTGCATTGGCATTCTCTTTCAAGACGCAGCTTATTCCTGCTTCAATTCTGCACTTTGACGTCGGTTTCAATCCAACGGATTTAGCAATCATGTCTGCTTTGACAAAAGATAAATCGACTCCGAATACACAAAGTACATATGGGTTTGATTTAATCATAGCCTCTGCTGAATCACCCCATCGTTTCCATGCCTTTATACCAATTGAAGCCGGAACATCAAAACCGGATAAATAAATCATTAATGAACGAACAGCAAAAGTTGTTTTAAATTCATCAGAAATTTTCTTGGCTTTCTTAGAAGTTATACCCTCAATCTCAGTAAGCTTTTCCGGTTCATTTTCTATTACTTTAAGTGAATCATCACCGAACTTAGATACTATTCTTTTGGCAATAACTGCACCGATTCCGCTTATTACACCACTTGAAAGATAACGCTGAATAGACGCCGCAGTCTGAGGCAGAGAACGTTCACATAATGTGCATTTAAATTGTTCCCCGAACTTTTTATGCAGTGTGAATTCGCCTGTGCATACCAGCTCTTCTCCCTCTTCTACATTACCCATTTCACCGACAACAGTAATAAGTTCATTGTCGCATTCAAGCATAAGTACAGCAAAACCATTTTCTTCGTTTCTGTATATTATGCTGTCAACTTCACCTTTTATTTTTTCTAATTTGTCCATAATCATATCCTTATTATTCTTTTTTCAGATAATCCTCAAGATCATTAATATCAACAACCGAAACAATTGAATATTCAGACTCTAATCTTTCAGCTATGTAATAATTATCGCTTTTTTCCATAATTACAAGCAAAATTTCCCGTCCTAAACTTTCACTTTCAAACACTTCTTCCCAATAATAAGCTTTAACCAATTTTTCAAGGTTCTTTGTATTTGAATCACATGGCACAAGAATATATCCGACTTTCTTACTTTGACTTTTATTTGATTCTATACGCTGTATTATCAACAACGCAATTACCGCAGCAGCGCATACTATAAAAATTATCACACCGTTCAAACCGAACACCTCCCTGTAAATCTACTGCATTTTATGTTTTACAGGAAAGTTTTGTGAATATACAATACTATTCTACACTTTTTTTACAAAAAAATCAATGGTATATAAAAAACAAAGTCCCCCGAACTGAAACGAGGGACTTAAAATCAATTTTTTATCCTGCCGGCCATTGTAACGGACGTCCGGAAAGAATATGAAAATGTATATGAAATACACTCTGTCCGGCCTGTTCTCCGCAATTAGATACTACTCTGAATCCGTCCTTCAAATTAAGTTCATCGGCAAGCTTAGCAATTACCTCATAGATATGAGCAATTACAGATGAATTATCCGCATTGATTTCATCAAGCTTTGATATATGCTGCTTAGGAATAGCAAGATAGTGAATCGGTGCTGTCGGTTCAATATCCTCAAAAACATATACAAGTTCATCCTCATATATCTTTTTTGAAGGGATCTCGCCATTAATAATTTTACAAAAAATACAGTCTTTCATCATTAACACTTCCATTCTATTTTATAAATTCGGCAACTATTTCATTGACCTTATCCAATGCTTCATCAATCTTAAATCTGTCTCCGATTCCGGCCATTGCAGAATCAGGACGTCCTCCGCCCTTTCCGCCTGTTAGTGCAGCCGTCTTTCCTGCAATCTTACCTGCATGAGCGCCTTTAGCCACCGCATCTTTACCTGCAACAACAAGAAGATTAGCTTTTTCACCATTTACTCCTGCAATAACTGCAACCACATCATTTTCCCTTGCCTTGATCTCATCACCCATTTTTCTGAGCATATCGGGACGCATGTTAGTAAGCATTGCAGTAATGACCTTAACACCGTTGACATCAGTAGGATTTTCAAAAAGAGCCTTTGCACGCATGTTAGAAATCTCAGTCTGAAGCTCATCTCTTTCTCTTTCAAGATTCTTTATTTCATCCATAACAGAAATACATTTTTTAACCAGTTCTCCCGGATTACTCAGCTTCAACGCTTCTGCCGCCTGTCTTGAAGTATTAATGTGTTCTCTGAGTAATTTAAGAACACCTCTTCCGGTAACCGCCTCAATACGTCTTACACCCGAAGCTACCGAGCTTTCAGAAATGATCTTAAATAAACCGATTCGGGAAGTGTTATCAAGATGAGTTCCGCCGCAGAATTCTATTGAAGCGGTTTCATCTCCCTCACCCATAGTTACTACTCTTACTGTTTCACCATACTTTTCTCCGAATAAAGCCATAGCACCCAGTTTTTTTGCTTCGTCAATAGGCATTTCCTCAACCCTGATATCTAAAGCCTCAAGAATATAAGTGTTGACCAATACTTCAACCTTCATTTTTTCTTCTGCCGTCATAGCGTCAAAATGAGAAAAGTCAAATCTGAGCCTGTCAGCATCAACAAGCTGTCCTGCCTGATGAACATGCTCACCAAGTACTTCTCTTAATGCAGCCTGCAATAAATGAGCACATGAGTGATTTCTCATAACTCCCCATCGTGTCTTCTTATCAACTGCAAAATGCGCCTTCTGACCTACGGAAACCGCACCCTCAACTACTTTTATTTTGTGAGCAATTTTTCCTGCTACAACCTTTTGTGTATCAAGAACCTCACATTTTCCGCTGACTGTAGTAATTGTTCCAACATCTCCTACCTGTCCGCCGCTTTCTGCATAGAAGGAAGTTTTGTCAGATACAATATAATAGATATCATCTCCGCAGCCGGCATTTTCAATCAGCTCATCTTCCGTTGCAATAAATGATATTTCACTGTCACATTCAAAGGTGTCATATCCCACAAACTCTGTGTGAAAATCTCTGTCGATCTTATGGAAAACAGTTTCATCTGCGCCCATATACTTTGAACCGCCTCTTGCTGCACGAGCCTTTTCCCTCTGTTCGTCCATTTCTTTGGTATAACCCTCTTCATCAGCAGTCAAACCTTTTTCTTCAAGTATCTCTTTAGTAAGATCTATTGGAAAACCATAAGTGTCAGAAAGCTTGAAACAAGCCTTTCCGTCAAGAACCTTTTCATTGTTCTTCATCATATCTGAAATATAATCGTCAAGGATCTTCATACCTCTGTCAATAGTCTTATTAAAGTTTTCTTCTTCCGTTGTAAGAAGCTTGACAATATAATCGTACTTTTCTTCAAGTTCAGTATATTCACCCTTTGAATTGTCCACAACTGTCTTTACAATGTCTTTAAGGAACAATCCGTTAATTCCAAGCAGCTTTCCGTGACGAACAGCACGTCTTAACAATCGACGCATAACATATCCTCTGCCTTCATTAGAAGGAAGTATTCCGTCGGACGCCATAAATACCACTGAACGTATATGATCTGTAATAACACGGATTGAAACGTCTTTTTTATGGCTTTCTCCATATTTGCATCCTGCAATTTCACAAACATGATCACGGATTGCCTTGATTGTATCCACATCGAATATAGAATCCACACCCTGCATCAAAGCCGCAAGTCTTTCAAGTCCCATACCGGTATCAATGTTTTTCTGAGCAAGTGGTGTATATGTGCCATCCTCATGACGTTCAAACTGTGTAAACACCAGATTCCAGAATTCCATATACCTGTCACAGTCACATCCTACTGTGCAGTCAGGTTTACCGCATCCGTATTCTTCGCCCCTGTCAAAATATATTTCAGAGCAAGGTCCGCAAGGTCCGTCTGTTCCTGCTTCCCAGAAATTATCCTCTTTTCCCATACGGAAAATCTTATCCAAAGGCAAACCGATTTTCTCATGCCAGATTTTTTCTGCCTCATCATCTTCTTCATAAACAGAAACATAAAGACGTTCCTCCGGCAATTTAAGTACATCAACACAAAATTCCCATGCCCATGAAATAGCCTCTTCTTTAAAGTAATCACCAAATGAAAAGTTACCCAGCATTTCAAAGAAAGTACCGTGCCTTGCAGTTTTTCCTACGTTCTCAATATCACCTGTACGAATGCATTTCTGACAGGTTGTCATTCTCGCTCTCGGAGGCGTTTCCTGTCCTGTAAAATAAGGTTTTAAAGGTGCCATTCCTGCAACAATCAAAAGCAGGCTTTTATCATTTTGAGGAATAAGAGAATAACTCTTATGCTTCAGGCAGCCTTTACTTTCAAAAAAATTAAGATAAGCGTCTCTAAGCTCATTAAGTCCTGTCCATTTCATAAATTTTACTCCTTCATAATAATTATTATTTAAAATAAAAAAACTCCGACCCATATAATGGGACGAAGACATTAGTTTCCGTGTTACCACCCAAATTACTAAATGAAAATCATCATTCAGTCACTCGAATCCTTTAACGCAGGAGCTACGCCGCTGTTTTCACAGCGATGCTCAGGTCAGCCACCGAGTTTCATGGAAAAGCTTTCACCAACCGCCTTTTCTCTGAACCAATTCATTCGGATAATTCCATCACAGCACTTTAAATATCATTTATATTATAAACCCTTAAACAGTTAATGTCAATAGGTTTGATGAATTTTCCCAACCCAAACATATACTATCTTTTACACTGATGAAAAAACAGTCTGTAGAAAAACTATAAAAGCGTAATATTAGAAGTTTAGGTTGATTCTTGCTTGCAAGAATCTTGCCTTCTTTAAAGGCTTGCAGGGGTCAAGGGGACAGAGTCCCTTGTCGCTGTCCGCAGACAGCGAAATCCCTTTTCCATCGACGCTCCGCATAGGGCAAATTGACAAAACAATCCAGTAGATTGTTTTTCAAGAGAGGCATGCCCTGCACGAGAGGGCTGCCCCTTTTTATCAAATTAGATCTTTTTCGACAAGCTAAAACAGTCAGCTAATAAATAGCTGACTGTTTGATATTTAAGTATTCATCAGAAATTCTTTCTCCATACCTTTGGAGAAAACAAAATTATTATCGGCAGACATTCAAGTCTACCCAACAGCATATCAACAGAAAGCACAATCTTTGACAAATCAGAGAAAAAGCTGAAATTTTCAGTAGGACCTACCCTGTTTATTCCCGGACCTATGTTATTGATACACGTTGTTACTGCCGAAAAATTAGTACCGAAATCAGCATTGTTTATTGAAACTATAAGTAAAGAAGCAAAAACCAATATAATATAAATAATCAGATACGCATGAACTCCGTGAACCGTTTCTATATCCATTGACTTTTCACCTGCGGTAACTATATTAACCGACTTGGGATGAATTGCTTTTCTTATGGATTTCGCAGCGCTTTTAAAAAGAACGATAACTCTCGATACCTTAAATCCGCCGCCCGTTGAACCTCCGCATGCACCTATGTACATCAGAATGATCAATATTGTCTGTGAAAAAACAGGCCATAAGTTATAATCTGCCGTACCGAATCCTGTTGAAGTCATAATTGAAGATACCTGAAAAACAGCATATCTGAAGCATTTTCCTATTGACTTGTACATAGGAAAAATATTAATTGTAATTAAAATCGTTGCAGCAGCCATAATCGCCAGATATACTTTTATTTCGGAGTTCTTCCATACCTCTTTAAAGCGCTTTACAAGAATAAAATAAAATAAGGAAAAATTCACTCCGAACAAAATCATTCCCGCAGTTAAAACACCTTCAATATACGGAGAGTTATAAAAAGCTATTCCGCTGTTTTTAATGCTGAAGCCACCCGTACCCGCAGTACCCATCGCATGACAAACACTGTCAAACAAAGGCATTCCTCCTGCTAAAAGAAGAATAATCAAAACCACCGTCAATACTCCGTAAATAAGATATAAATATAAAGCAGTAGTTTTTCCTTTCGGCACAATTTTTCCCACCTGAGGTCCGGCACATTCAGCTCTCATAAGATAAAGCGCATCATTATTCGACGGGAGAATCGCTATTGCGAGCACAAGAACTCCCATTCCGCCAACCCAGTGAGTTAGACTTCTCCAAAAAAGCATTCCCCTCGACAAACTTTCAATGTCAGTCAATATGGTTGAACCGGTGGTAGTAAATCCGGAAACACTTTCAAATATTGCATCTATAAGATGAGGAATTTCACCGCTAATCCAAAATGGCAGAGCGCCGATTATAGGATAAAGAACCCACATAAGAGCCACAATTACAAGTCCTTCTCTGGCATACAGATGAGTATTCTTCGGTTTGATTATTATTGACAGCGGAGCTGATATAACTGCAACCAATAAAGCCGTCACAAAAAAAGTACGTGCAATATCATATTCTTTATAATATATGCTTACCATTGCAGGCAGCAAAAATAATACCGCACCTACCATCAATGTTTTTGATACATAGTGCATTACAATAGATTTATTCATATTCTGATCCAATTACTCTAAAATTTTTTCTATTTCCGAAAATTGATGTTCCTTTGAAATTACTACAACAGAATCACCAACTTCAATAGAATCATTTCCGTTGGGGATTATGACACTTCTTTTTCTGATAATCGCACAAATAAGAATATCCTTTTTAAGCTTTATATCCTTTAAAGGAATACCAACTAAACCAGGAATGTCTTTCCCTACTCTGAATTCAATAGCCTCAACCTGATTTCCGACTAAGTGATAAAGTGATTCAATATTGCTTCCCGATGTATTTTTCAGCGAACGCACATAGCTAATTATACTGCTTGTGGTCAGATATTTAGGTGAAATAAGACAATCCAGTCCAAGCTCTGCAGCAAGATCACTGTAATTATCTCTGTTTATCTTAACGATTACCTTAGCATTCGACGATTTCTTTGCAAACATAGATATAAGTATGTTTTCCTCATCAATTCCCGTAAGAGCCACAAAAGAATCAGCTTCAGTAATACCCTCTTCCATAAGAAGCTCCTGATCTGTACCATCGCCGTTAATAATTGATGCCTTAGGCAGTTTTTCCGCAAGTTCTTTACACCGATCAAGATTGTTCTCAATTATCTTGACCTTCATACCTACATTAATAAGTAAAGACGCAAGATAATAACAAACCCTTCCGCCGCCTATTATCATAACCGTTTTTACCTTGTTGATAAATGTGCCTATCTGATTAAAAAATTTTTCAAGATTATTATGAGAAGCAGCAATATTAATTCTGTCACCCGAACGAAGAATAAAATCACCGCCGGGAATTAAAATGTTGGAATTCCTCTGAACCGCACATATAAGAAATTTAATTCTATATCTTTTGTAAATTTCGGCCAAACTCATCCCGCATATCGGAGAATTGTCATTAAGCTTATGCTCCACAAGTTCCACTTTTCCTTTTTCAAACACTTCGACCTTAGCCGCCGCCGGGAAAATAAGAATTCTTGAAATCTCTTCAGCCGCTATCCACTCAGGATTTATAACCATTGAAAGACCCAAATCATCTCTGATCAGGTCCATCTGTTTAAAATATTCAGGATTTCTTACTCTTGAAATAGTTTTCTGAGCGCCGAGCCTTTTAGCAACCAGACAGCACAGAATATTAAGCTCATCATGCGCTGTACAGGCAATAAGAAGTCCCGCCTTGTCAGCGCCTGCTTCCTTTTGAGTATCAACCGTCGCACCGTTCCCTTCAATACACATTATATCCTGAGTATACTGAGTTTTTTTCAGTGCTTCAGCCTTGTTGTCAATGACGGTTACATCATGCCCTTCTCTTGCAAGTAGCGATGAAAGACTGCTCCCCACTTTTCCATTGCCAATAATTACAACTTTCATATTTACACATCTCACATAACCTATAATTTGCTTTAAGAACACACATTCAGCAATATTATATCATTCAATGTCGTAAAAGTCAACATTAATAAGTTTTAAAAAATAAATAAAAAATAAAATCATAACAGAAGCGTTTATTTCTGTTTATATTCTATTCTCTCACAAGTATACCCATCGGCTTTAAGAAGATTTATAATACCCTTTTCCCCCGCATAATGAGCCGCACCAACTGCAAAAAATACATTTTTACCTTCACCAAGAAGCTTTTTCACAGCCTCAGCCATAGTTTTGTTACGTTCGGTTATCATTTGTGCATTATACCGCTCATAAATTTCAATGTCCTTATCAGTCATATCCCCATAATCAACATCAATTGCCATGCTTTCTAATTTTTCAAAGTTTCCTGCTCTCCAAACCTCATACATGTTTTTAAGAGTTTGAATCTGACTTTTTTTAGTTTCTCCTTCAAGCGCTCTGAACATCAGATCATAGGTTTCATCAGGCATATTCGTAAGCAGATCTATTTGAAAATCATAATCTTCAACCTCATAAATTTCTTTGCCACTGCTGTGGGCTTGTTTAAGCAGCCATAAATCAATTCCCAGCTCAGCGTTTAAACCTGAATTCATTTGAATAAGTGACTCATAAGTATTCTGCAAAAACCAGGGCTTATATTTCTTTAAGGCTTCAATGGAAATATTGAATTCTGCCAAACGCTTTGACAAAATTTCATATGCTTCCTCCGACATATGATTAGCCGCCTCATCATTCCCCGTCAAAGTCGCAGATTTCAATAAAGCGAACTGTTCAGCAAGATTATTCTTTTCTGTAATATCACATTCCACCGCAAGAACATCAGCATTATTAAAAGCATCTGTTATTTCATCAGGAAGCGGATAATCCTTATATGTTAACGCATGCATAGATCCCAGACACACCATTTTGTTTCCTTGGGGAGATGTAACAAGCCACATGGCAGGAGTTATGTCTGAAGTAACATCATTCTCTGAATTTTCAGATGAACTTTCGGAATCAGTATTATTTAGAATTACGGATTCGTCCGAATCAGACACACTTTGTTCCGTGATTTTACTGACTTCTTCTTTAGAATTATCAGACTTATCCAAACCACCGCAGGAAGTCAAAATGCCTAAACATATAACCAGTGAAATCAATAAAGAAAAAATTCTGAATTTATTCATATTAAATACCCCTTTTTCTTTTAATATTAAAAAACGAAGGCTGTCTGATCTGCCTGACAGCCTGTAAAAGCATTTTATAGAAAATTATTTAATTCTATCTTCTTTTATAAGAATTCTTATTGCATCAATCGCACATTTTATTGCCCGTGACGAATCATTTGTTATATTATCGGGTAAACCTGCCTTTGAACGTTCAACATTCCAAAGCGCAGTCAATACACCTCCGCACCTTGCACCTCTTGCAATGCCTACAGCAAAAATTGCCGCACATTCCATTTCAGATGTAAGACAACCACATTTAAGATAGCTTTCCCATCTTGATTTAATATTCTCCGCTGCAGGAGAATTCTCAGGCTCAACCTCGCCGTAAAAGCTGTCCTTTGAATGAACAACTCCGATATGATACCTGTTTCCGATTTCATTTGTTGATGTAAGCTCTGCCGCCTGTCTCAGTGCGTCAACAACTGCAAAATCAGCAACTGCAGGATAATCAGGAGAAAGATATTCAAACGTAGTTCCCTCTCCCCTTACCGCAGCTGAAGCAATTACCAGATCACCGCCGCTTACCTTTAAATCCATACCTCCGCTCGTCCCAATGCGTATAAATGTGTCAGCTCCGCATTTTATCAGCTCTTCAACAGCTATAGCCGCAGAAGGACCGCCGATTCCTGTAGAACAAACCGTAACCTTTTCACCGTCAAGCTTACCGCTGTAAACATTGTATTCCCTATTATAAGCCACCTGAACTGCATCGTCAAGCAGTTCTGCAATATGGGGAACACGCCCGGGATCACCTGGCAATATTACATAACGACCTACGTCATCAGGCAAAGTTTGAATATGAAATTGACGTTCACCATCCATAATGCTTGCCATACATACGCCTCCTAAAATATAGAAAATCTCCGGTTATAATAGACAATTTCCAAACATGCAATTTGTGCATTGCTACAAACTTTGTTCATATTTCATTCAAAGTTGCACGTTTGCGTGCAAAAAATGCCGAAATAAGCCTATTAGTAGAAGGGGGTCTTAGCGCAGACGGCGCAAATCACGTTATCAGTTTATGGTATCTATAGCTTTGACCCCGCTGTGGTAAATTTGCAAAAATGATAAATTACTGTGGTGCTGGCGCACACGGACCAACTCACGTTATCAGTTTGTGATATTTATAGCTTTGACCTCGCTGTGGCAGGTTTACAAAAAAGTAACTATAGTACTTCAAGCATAAACTGACATAAGAAAAATTGTATTGCAACTGTAAAATTAAGCTGACAGGATTTACGGTAAAAAGGACAGGCATTTTAGGAGCAAACTCAGCAATCCAATTCTTTAAAAACTCACTATAGCGGGGTCAGAATTATTCTCTTCATAAAATTTATATCGTGACAAGCGCTGTCTGCGCTAAGACCCCTAACAAATATAATTCGCCGTAAATGTGCAGATTTGAATTTTACAAATCTTTAATGCATTACAGGTCTTAGCGCAGACGGAGCAAATCACGTTATCAGTTTGTTATATCTTATAGCTTTGACCTCGCTGTGGCAGATTTGCAAAAATGATAAATTACTGTGGTACTGGCTCGCACGGCGCAATTCTCACCAATCATATTTGATACAACAATCAGTTTGATTCGGCTCGGGTCAAAATATCATAAAATTAAATTTGTATTATTACTTTTCGATATCTATAGCTTCCATTTCGCTGTGGCAGGCTTTCAAAATTATGTATTAATAGTAATCACTCCGAATGGGTACTAAGACATTTTCATTGAAATGTCAAAAGCCTTGACCGAATGAGTAAGTGCTCCTAAGGATATTATGTCTACACCTGTTTCAGCAATTTTTCTTATTGTTTCAGCGGTTACATTTCCCGATGCTTCAAGCTTTGCCCTGCCTGCGGTTATTTCAACGGCTTTTGTCATATCCTCACAGCTCATATTGTCAAGCATTATTACTTCTACGCCTAAATCAAGCGCTTCCTGTAATTCTTCAAGATTTCCGACCTCAACCTCTATTTTGACCGTATGTCCCATTCTTTCTCTGAGAACATTTACTGCATTTGTCATACTTCCGTATGCATCAAGATGCGTATCCTTGAGCATAGCACAGTCAGACAGATTATATCTGTGATTTCTTCCGCCGCCGACAGTTACAGCGTATTTCTGTAAAACTCTAAGACCCGGAAGTGTCTTTCTTGTGTCAGCAATTGAAGCTTTTGTACCCTCAACCAGCTTGACACATCTGTTTGTGGCAGTAGCCACTCCGGACATATGCTGAATTAAGTTAAGGGCAGTTCTCTCGCCCTTGAGCAATGCTTTTGTATGACCTGTAAACTCAGCGATTATATCACCTTTTTTTACAGCCTCGCCATCATTAATAAAAATTCTGCATGTAACTCCGTCATCAAGAAGCTGAAACACCCTCAAAGCGACTTCAATTCCGCAAAGTATTCCCTCGTCCTTGGACACATATTTTGCAGTTGAAATATCATCCTCATCAATCAGATAATCCGTTGTAACATCAACGTAATTTATATCTTCCAAAAGTGCTGATTTAATTATATCATCAATTTGAAACTGCATTAATTTCATTTGTTATAGTCTTCCTTTCTGATCAAATAATATTTATAACGGTTTTCAGTATATTTCATGCTGATTAACAATACGGAATTCACAAAACCATAAGTTTTAAAACTATTTTTTAAACTTATTATCTCCTGTAATTTCAGCGTTTTCAGAAGCAATTTTATTTGCCTCACTGAGCACTATAAATGCAACCGCAGCCAGCGACTTTGCTTCGACGTAATCCCTGTCTATTTTATAATGACCGTTGTCTAAAATTTCTTTAATTTCTTTAATTCTTTTCAGACCATTCTCTATACGATCCACCTCGGGAATTACAAAATAAGAATTCTGCATAATTTTTCTTATCTCTGTTCTCAATCCTGATGGAATATGAGGAGCATTTTCATCAACTGAAAAATCATAAGCTTCAAAATCATCCTTATTAAGCATTGCTTTTTCATTTATATCCAACGCTGCACGCCTTGAAAATACCAAAGCTTCAAGCAACGAATTACTTGCTAATCTATTGTTTCCGTGTACTCCTGTATGAGAACATTCGCCGCAGGCATAAAGTCCGTCAATATTTGTCTGAGCCAAGGTATTTACATTTATTCCGCCCATTAAATAATGCTGACAAGGATAAATCGGAATCATATCCTTAACCATATCATATCCGGCAGACAGCAGATTCTTATAAATCATAGGAAACCGCTGCTTTATAAACTCAGGATCCTTATGAGAAATGTCAAGATAGAATTTATCCGAACCGGTTTTCTTTGATTCAAACATAATACAATGTGATACTACATCTCTGGGGGCCAGCTCAAGACGCTTATCATAATTCTGCATAAATCTTTCGCCGTTACAGTTTTTGAGGTATGCTCCTTCACCTCTCACAGCTTCGGAGATCAAAAAGCACTCACGGGTATTACGGTTATTGAAAGCTGTTGGATGGAATTGTATATAACAAAGATTTTTTATTTCCGCTCCCATATTATAAGCCATTGCTATTCCATCGCCCGTTGCAATAGCTGAATTGGTAGTATATTCATAAACTCTGCCGATTCCGCCTGTTGCAAATATTGCATAATGAGAATTACAGGTTACGTATTTGCCGTTCTTAAGCACAAGGAACGAAAACCCTGTTTTTGTTTTTCTGGCGTCACACATCACTGCATTTTCCCATATTTCCACATTGGGAAGCTTCTGGACATTTTCAAGCAGGGTTGTTTCTATTTCAAAACCTGTAGCGTCCTTATGATGAAAAATTCTATGCATTCCATGTCCGCCCTCAAGAGTTCGGTGATAATCTCCGTTAGGCATTTTATCAAAATCAACACCAAGGTCTATGATTTTTGCAATATCTATTTTAGCCTCGTTCACCAACACATCTGTAGATTCAGGATCGTTTTCAAAACCTCCTGCTACAAAAGTATCGTTTTTATGCTTTTCAGGCGAATCCTCCGGGCTGTTATATACTCCTGCAATTCCTCCCTGTGCCAAAGACGAGTTACACAATGTCAGTTCACGTTTTGAAAGCACAAGCACCCTTAAATCCGAAGCCAAATTCAATGCTCCGTAAAGTCCGGAAGCACCGCATCCGGCAATAATTACATCATAATTATTCATTATATGACCTCTTTTTACAAATCCGAAAATCTCAATGGATTTTATATAATACTTATTCTATTATAACATAACCCTGCCAAAATTTCAACAACTACTTCTACATATTATTCACTTTTTTGCAGTTTATTTTATTTGACATACTTCGACGGTTGATTTTTTTGAGCAAATATGGTAGAATATTAGAAAACAAAAGAAAGAGTGGTTAAAATGAACAGAAAAAAACCTTTTATAATCAGGGTTATAGTACTTGCTGTAGTGGCAGTAATGGTTTTGGGAATAGTTATATCGGCAGTAACGGGAGTGTTTTAAATGGTACATATAGGAAACAGCTGGGACACGATTTTACAGGACGAATTCAAAAAAGATTATTATCTTAAGCTGAGAGAGTTTTTGAAATATGAATATTCTCACTATCATGTATATCCAAACATGTACGATATTTTTAACGCTCTTAAATACACAGATTACAATGATGTCAGGGCTGTGATTTTGGGACAGGATCCTTATCATGGACCCGGACAGGCACACGGCTTATGTTTTTCGGTAAAAAAGGGAGTTGTTCCTCCTCCGTCCCTGAAGAACATTTTCAAGGAATTATATGAGGATTTAGGAGTAGTTCCTCCTAAAAGCGGAGAGCTTATTCCATGGACAAAGCAAGGAGTTTTACTTTTAAACACAGTTCTGACTGTAAGACAGGGACAAGCAAACAGCCACAAGGGAAAAGGCTGGGAACAGCTTACCGACTCAATTATAAAAAAACTGAATGAACGTGAAAAACCAGTTGCTTTTATTCTTTGGGGTGGAAATGCAAGATCAAAATCCGGACTTATAACAAATCCCAAACATGGAATTTTTCAATGTGCTCACCCTTCACCGCTTTCGGCATTTAACGGTTTTTTCGGATGCCGTCATTTCTCAAAGGTAAACAATTTTCTTATTCAAAACGGAATGGAACCTATTGATTGGTCGCTTGAATAAAACATCATACAGAAACGGTGCATAGTTTTAACAATCAGATAAAAACGGACAATAAAAAACAGCCTTCTATGATAGAATTAAAGAAATCATCATAGGAGGCTTTTCTGTAATAAAAAGTTACAGACGCATTCAAAATTATAAAAAGGAAATAATATAATTGATTTTGTCTAAAAAGACCTAATTTGATAAAAAGGGGCAGCCCTCTCGTGCAGGGCATGCCCCTCTTGAAAAACAATCCACTGGATTGTTTTGTCAATTCACCCTATGCGGAGCGTTGATGGAAAAGGGATTTCGCTGTCTGCGGACAGCGACAAGGGACACTGTCCCCTTGACCCCTGCAAGCCTTTAAAGAAGGCAAGATTCTTGCAAAGAATCAACCTAAACTTCTAATATTACTCTTTTATAGTTTTTCTACAGACTGAATATAATTATATTTTTACAATCACATCAGAATCAACCTAAATCAAAACTGACTCCGCTTGAAAACGAAGTCAGTTTATTTATTGAATTTAATTTTCAGACTGTTTTAAAAGAAAATCTTATAAGCTTTGACTGTTGTTAAGTTATTCTTTTGTTCTTATGTAATGAAATAAATATTGCTGGGCGATTCCTTCATATCCTTTGACGCACTCAGGCAATCCGTTGGGATACCACTGTTCCATAACACGTTTTACCCATACATCAACAGGGAATGCTTCAACCCGGTACATTCCGAACAAAAGTGCACATTCGGCAACCTTCGGTCCGACACCTTTTATTGTCATAAGAGCTTTTCTGGCATCTTCAACAGGCATTTTTGCAATCTCTGATAAGTTAACCTCACCTGAATTTATTTTATCAACTGCATCTATTAAATATTTGGCTCTGAATCCCGAACGCAGATATTCTAAAGAATCTACGGTTTCATCAATCATATCAGTATGAAGGGGATATCCTCCGTAATGTTCACAAAGTCTGCCGATAATTCCTTTAATTCGGGGAATATTGTTATTCTGAGATATGATGAAGGACGATAGCGCCTCCCAGCTGTTCTGTTTGAGAATTCGTATTCCTCCTGCATATTCACAGGCTTTTGAAAGTGTTTCGTCTTCTGAAAACCGCTTTTTTAACTCTCCGTAATCCGTATTCAAGTCAAAATATTCAATCCATGTATCAAGAAAAGTTTTTTCATCTGTTTCATGCAGACGGAAAATATTATCGTTCCTATTTTCCTCACTTATTTTAAGGGGTGTATTCAAAAAATATCCCTCATAGGTTTTATTATCTTTTTTTACCCATCTGAAAGCCTGACCGCAGTCAAGAGTTTCGTCAAGGCTGAAGTCAGTTTGTTTTAATAGTATATCCCTGCCGTCTATTTTATAATCCATCAATTCTGCACATCCTCTTGAAAAAAATCAATAAAAATATTATACTATAAATAAATCTACAATTCAAGTAACAAGGAGTGTTTTTAATGAGAGAAAGTATTCTTACTATTCCCGTCAGCGAAATATTTGAACCTAAGTGCGGATGTCCGATATGCAGAATGAGGGATATGCTTGAACAGCGTACTATTGAATATATTATGGGTGCTGCAATGATGGAGCCTGATGTTCGTATGGAAACTAATCGTCTTGGCTTTTGCAAAACTCATTTTGAGCAAATGAGGGATTGCAAAAACAGATTATCCTTAGCATTAATGCTCCAGTCTCATCTTCAGGATATTCAAAAGAATATATTTAATCGAAAAAATATATTTGAGGGTAAAACCGCAAAGCAGAAAAAGGTTTCACAAATCAACAATGACTGCTTTGTATGCTCAAAAATCGAATGGGGTATGTCAAGGCTCATGGTTACGTTTTTTGAGATGTTTGCGAAATCAAGAGAATTCAGAGAACTGTTCTCTGAACAGGAAATGCTCTGTATGCCGCATTATGACCTGCTTGTCAGTATGTGCGTTGACAGTATTGATAAAAAATATCAAAAACAGTTTATTGAGTCATGCGGTGAGCTTGTAAAAAAATATCTTGATATCCTTGAAAATGATGTTTCTCACTATTGCAAAATGTATGATTACAGAAACACCGGTAAAAATGCCGATTGGGGAAACTCAAAGGATTCAATTGAACGTTCCATTAAATTCCTTACATCAAGATGATTTGTTTTATGCAATGCTATGTATAAAAGTCTTAAATTATGTACACTTTTTAAAAACAGTCCCATGAATTATGGGCTTGAATTATGCTTGTAATTAAATTTGTACATCAGCAATAAAATATATTAATCTTTGCTTAAACAAATTCACACATTCATAAAGCCGTATGAAATCTGAGTTTTATAGTCATTTTTTTGAGAAGTTCAGTTAGTTAATAAAAAATTCATAATCTCAGGTTAATTTTATTACATTATATGGAGGATTATATTCGATTCTGTACACTTTTTCAGACATGTTGAATTACTCATGTTAAAAACATCCCGAAAAACAACGTAGTTTTCAACGGTTTCAACAAGTTTTTCAACAATATTTGAGTTGGAAATGAGCTTCTCAACAAAGTTTTCAACAAATTATTGAAAAAGTAATGATTATCAATAAAAAACATGACAATAATAGTTTTGATAACCATAATTGTGCAAAACGGAGTGTGTTTTTTTATATGCTTAGAGGGATAAATAAACAAATCATTGAAATAAAGTGTCCGAATAATGAATGCTTTGAAAAAATATTGTTATTTGTTAAATCAGAAAAAACTGATTTACCAAAAAGTATTCTTCAGAGCCGTGCAAGATACTATTACGACACAGTAATGAACAGCTATGGAAAGGTTCCCCTGATAAAACAACGGCGCTTTCGGATTGCACTGACAGCCTGTGCTTTATTGGGTGCGATTCTCGGAATCGCAGCAGTAGTTTTCTTTTTGTAAAAGATAATATGTCAACCATGTAAAATTTAAATATTCAATTTTGTTTAAATTGTCTAAATGTATAAAAAATCTTCAAAGGCTATTGGCTTTTGAGGATTTTTGTGTTATAATATATTGTGATTAAATCTGTTTTAAGGAATTAGTTTTATGAAAAATAATCAGTATAAAGATAATAAACAAAAAAATAATTCAGCGGATCATGCAGATGAAAACGGAAATGAACTTATATTCGGACGCAATCCTGTAATCGAAGCTCTGAAAGCTGATAAGCTCATTGATGTAATTTTTGTCAATTCCGAAGCCGGGGGATCAATTTCGCTTATCTGTAAATTGGCAAGAGACAGAAATATACCGGTTAAACAGGTAAACGAGCAAAAGCTTAATAATATGAGCGGCGGAGCATCTCATCAGGGTGTAATAGCTATGGGAGCCTGTGCCGAATATGTAAGCGTTGAGGACATTCTTGAAATTGCAGAAAAGAAAAATGAATCTCCCTTTGTTGTAATTTGCGATGAAATTGAAGATCCGCATAATCTCGGTGCAATTATAAGAACAGCCGAAGCGGCAGGCGCACATGGAATTATTATTCCAAAAAGGAGAAGCGCCTCGCTGAATAACACTGTTTATAAAACATCTGCCGGTGCTGCAAGCTGGCTTCCTGTAGCAAGAGTTTCAAATCTTCCGTCAGCGATAGACAAGCTTAAGGAAAACGGACTTTGGATATACGGCACAGACGGAAGCGGCGAAAGATATACCAATGTTAAATTTGACGGACCGATAGGACTTGTGATAGGTTCTGAGGGGTTCGGTATGGGAAGGCTGATGAAAGAAAAATGCGACTTTCTTCTGAGTTTGCCTATGAACGGTAAAATTACTTCTCTGAACGCTTCTGTTGCAGCAGGGATTTTTATGTATGAAATTGTAAGACAAAGAGATGTGAGATAGATTTTTTGTAAGATTAGGAGTGATTTGAATGGCTGATAAGTTTTCTTTGGACGACATATTAGATGAGTATACCAATAAAAAGACACAGAAAAATTCTGATAGTTCTGTTCATTCTGAAACGGAAGCTGCTGCATCAGAACACACAAATTTGTCAGGAAACAATAATGATGAAAGTATACAAAAGGTGATCAACAAAAAAGCTGTTATGCCTGTTATTGACGAATCAGAAAATAACATTGATACATACAAAGAGCATAACACAGATGAAATTAATTTATCTTTTGAAAGCAAACCTGAAAATAATGCTTCAGAAAAAGATATAAAATCTGAAATCAATGAAAATGCTTTTATAAAAAATATTGACGAAAATAATGATAAAAACGAACGGACAACGCCTTTTAAAAAGATAAACAGCATTAAACAGAATCAAATTGAGCGTACAAGACAGGAAGAAGAACTTGCGAAAATTGACCGTGAGAAAGCGGTAAAAGCCGAAAAACAAAGAGAATCAATAAGGAATGCTGAAAATGCTGCTGCTATAGCAAATCTTATGAAGCTGAAAAAAGAACGTGGTTCAGTCAAAAGAAAGCAGCATGTAACTCCTGTTAACCGTCCTAACGTAAAGGATATTGACTTAGGTCTTACAGGAAAAATCATTCCTAAAACAGAAGAGTTTGATAAAGCTGTTGAAATTCCTGAGGACGCTACTTTTGAAGAGAAAACCAAAATACTGTATCAGCAAAGAAAAAAGAAAATTGATAATTTCAGACTCAAAACCTTTGATGAAAACAGTAACAAGAACAGCGACAGCAAGAAAACATCAAAAAACTCCGGTCAGAAGGAATTTGAAAAGTATGAAGACGCTTCCCGAATTTTAAGGGACATTCTTCAGGTTAAAAATAATCTTGTTATAAGACTTTGCGTTTTAATGTTCACAGGAATTTTCAGCCTTATAATCGCTTTGGCAAACGATTTTGAATGGCCTATGATCAATGCATTTGACCGTTCTTTGAATCCATCAGCCTTTGTATTTATTAATACTATTTTAGGAATTATCTCAATTGCGGTATCATATACCGTTTTGTCAGAGGGCATTAAAAACCTGTTTAAACGCAATGCTGACTGTGACAGCGTGGCCGCTGTCGGAATCTTTATTTCAATAATAGCAGGTATCATTATGCTGTTCAGTCCTGAATCGATCAGGGATGGCTTTTTCCATATGTATATGTCGGTATCTATTTTAGGACTATTGTTCAATACGCTGGGAAAACTTCTTATTGTCAGACGAACAGAAAAGAATTTCCGTTTTGCCGCAGGGGAATATGACAGATATGCTCTTATGAACATTGATAATGAAGATGTTGCAAGCAAGTTTACAAAGGGCGCTCTGAATGATTTTCCTGAACTTGCTGCAATGCGCAAAACTGAATTTGTAGAGGACTTTATGAAGAATTCTTATTCCTCTGATATTTCAGATCAGTTTGCCAAAAAAACTACACCGCTTATTCTTATTGCCGGCGTTATTATTGCATTGCTTTCTTTGATATTTGATAAAAATGCCTCAGGATTTGCGGAAAAATCATTTGTAATGCTTGCTGCATTATCCGGAACAATCTCACTTTGTTCTTCAATGATAATAATGCTTGTGGTAAATATTCCTCTGTCAAGGGCTTCTAAAAAATATTTGCACTATTCCGCAGTTATGCTGGGATACTCTTCAGTAGAGGAATTTGCTGATACAAACTCTATTCTCGTTGATGCACAGCAGCTTTTCCCTAACGGAATGGTTGACTTTGTGAACCTGAAGCTTCTCAGTTCAACTATGATTGAAGAATGCATTCTTATGGCGGCAAGTCTTGCGTGTCAGGCAAACAGCGTTCTTAAGCCTACTTTTTATAAAATGCTAAGAGGAAAAACCGAAATGCTTTATCCTGTTGAAAGCTATATATATGAGGACGGACTCGGACTTTCAGGCTGGATTGAAAATAAGCGTGTTCTTTTGGGAACCCGTGAGCTTATGGAAAATCATTCAATTGAGGGTATTCCTACATTAGCAAAGGAAAAAGAATATAGCAAGGGCAATATTGTAATGTATCTGTCCATTTCAGGCGTAGTATCAACCTTGTTTGTTCTGAAAGCAAGTCCAAGCCTTTCTGTTGCTCGTTGGCTTCAGGAGTTGGAGGCAGAAGGCATCACTACAGTTATCCGTACGGTTGACGGTTTCATCAACTTAAATTTCTTATCTGAACTGTTTGATATTAATCCTACCTCAATAAAGCTTTTGCCGTTCAGATATCATGAGGATTATGAAAATGAAACGGAATATCTTCCGAGGATTTCCTCATCAATGCTTTGCTCCGGACATTTCCCATCCTTTGCAATGCTTGTAATCGGAGCAAAAAGGCTAAAGGTTGTTTCTCACCTGGGAATTGCAATGCAATTTGGCTCACTGGCTTTGGGTGGTTTAATAGCGCTTATTATGATGGCGCTGGGAGCATTTACACAAATCACCGCATCTCTGGTTCTGCTATATCAACTTGTTTTCGGCGCATTTACAATGCTTGTTCAATATATAATCAAAAGACCTTAATCAGATTTTATAAATAAAACGACACAATAAAACCTCCTATGATAGTTTCTTCAATTCTATCACAGGAGGCTCTTTTTTTATCGATTTTTATCAGGTTTGTTCAACAAAAACAGCAATTGTCATTTATATCTATCATCAGAAAGTTCTAATATATAGTCTGTAGTGGTTTCATAATATTTAGCTAATGCAATCAGTATATCTGTGGGAACATCACGCTGACCCAATTCATAGTTACTGTAAACCTGCTGTGAACAATTTAAAATAGCAGCAACATCCTTTTGCTTCAAATCTGCGTCCTCTCGCAAATCCCGAATACGCTTAAACACCATACCACCTCTCTCACAGTTATTATATCATACCGCAATTTGTTGTAGCAATTTTACTTCAAATTGCAGTAAAAACTTATATTTCAATACTTTTAAAAAATTTTAATTTTCAAATAATCTTGACAATTTACTGCATTTTGCGGTATAATTTTCTTAAAAATATAGGAGATGTATTAAAATGATGATATTTGAACCGTCAGAGCTTAGTATTTTAGGAAAATGGGAAATGTATGCAAAAAGCAACAGGTTTGGTGATTTAGAAATAACTGAGGAAAATTTAACAACTGTTCTGGAATTCTATAAAGACGATACGATGACCTTAACAAAGTATTACGGAACTCAACAATATCCTTACAGGTCAGATCAAATAATTCAACATAAAAAAATATGTAACAGCGAATGGTTTGAGAATTACGGAATAAAAGAATTGAACGAAGATGAACTGGTTTTATATAACATAGAAAACCCTTTTTTAGAATACTATTTTAAAAAGATTTAATATTTTATAGGTAAAACTGATACTCAATAGAATTAACATTCGGTTAAATATTGAATGACCGGTCATATACGTTATATTAAAATATAAAAAAACAAACGGGTGAACATAGTTCGCCCGTTAATTCAGTAAAGATCAGTATTTCTTTTATTCAACAAACATATTCTTTTTTAAAGTCTCAACATCATCTTTATATACAAACATTGAAAAGTATTCTTTTGAATTCTCATATCCCTTAACTCTTACCCTGCTGTTATAGCACCAAAAATCCCAATCTGTTCCTTCTTCCGGTTCAGAATACACATCAGTAATCCATAATGGATAATCATTAAACTCGTTCTGAACAAACTTTTCATAACTTCGGTTTGTACACATTATTACAGGCTTAACACCATATTGACTTTCAATATAATTGCAAAAGTCTCTTAAATTGCTGACAATTTTATCTTTATCGGGAGCAACCACAGCATAAATTCCGGAAAGCTTGACTTCAACCGCAGGTATTAGCCGTTCCTTCATTGTTTTTTCTATAGCACTGCAAAAATACTCCGCCTGTTTTTTTCCATCAGTATTCATACTGAAAACATGATAAGCTCCTGTAAGAAGTACACTGTCACGTGAAGCTTTCCAATTATCATCAAACTGCTCGTCCTTAAAAGACGTTCCCTTGGTAGCTCGGATATATGCTGCACTGATATTTTGCTTTGAAAACACATCCCAGCGGATTTTCCCCATATCCGAATCAATCAAAGCGCCTCTGACAGGATAATCGTTTTTATCAGGCTGGTTAAACCACAGCTTTCCTGTAAAAAACAGAACGGCAATATTTATCATTATAACAATTACGCAAAGAAGAGAAAACCTGATAATAAACCGTCTTAATCTATGCTTTGGTTTTACATCTATAATTTCATCATCGGAAAACTCGCTGTTTATCTGCTCAACTGCGTCATCGTCCAATTGAAAATCATATTCATTATCATTTGATTTTTTACTGCGAAATAGCCTCATCTTTAATATCCTTACAATCAGATTCTTCAATCAAATCTGCAAAATTATAGCTATCAAGCTTTTTTCTAACTGTTTCTGTAATATCCGCAAAAGCCTTTCTATAACAGCAAATTCCCATTGCGCCTCTGTTACATTCACCATCAGGAGCAAGACAGCGTGAAAAACAATATGTACCCTCAATTGCCTCAACAACCATTCTCAAGGTAATATCTTTCGGATCAAGATTAATCATATATCCGCCTTTTGAACCTTTAAATGATTTTACAATTCCTGAATTAACGAGATTTCTTAATATTTTCAATGCAAATCTCAATGTAACAGATGAACGCTCAGCAAGCGTTTTAGCTTCCACACGGCCGCCGTCCTTGCACAAATTTGAAACGATTCTGACAGCATAATCTGTTTCAAGAGTTATAAACATACGTTAATCCTCCGTATTAATCCAAATAATCCCGGACTTTGTTGCTTCTGTTTGGATGACGCAGCTTTCTCAAAGCCTTTGCTTCGATCTGACGAATTCTTTCACGGGTAACGTTGAACTGCTGTCCCACTTCCTCAAGAGTTCTTGAACGGCCATCCTCAAGTCCGAATCTAAGTCTCAGAACTTTTTCTTCACGATCTGTCAATGTTGAAAGCACCTGATTGATTTGCTCCTTAAGCAAAACAAGAGAAGCTGCTTCTGCCGGTGCCGGTGCATCCTCGTCAGGTATAAAATCTCCGAGATGAGAATCCTCCTCTTCTCCTATCGGCGTTTCAAGCGAAACAGGGTCCTGAGCGATTCTCATAATTTCCCTTACTCTTTCAACTGACATATCAAGTCTTTCAGCGATATCCTCAGGAGAGGGATCACGTCCGTTTTCATGCAAAAGCTGGCTTGAAGCCTTTTTAACCTTTGTTATTGTTTCAACCATATGAACAGGAATACGAATTGTCCTTGCCTGATCTGCAATAGCTCTTGTTATAGCCTGACGGATCCACCATGTAGCATAAGTTGAAAACTTAAAGCCTTTTGTATAATCAAACTTTTCAACAGCTTTAATTAGTCCCATATTACCTTCCTGAATTAAATCAAGAAAACTCATTCCTCTTCCGACATATCTTTTTGCTATAGAAACAACAAGACGCAAATTAGCCTCAGCAAGGCGCTTTCTTGCATTTGACGCTTCTTTTTCATTATTTCCTGCCATTTTTTCTGCAAGCTGAATTTCCTCTTCAGATGTAAGAAGCGGAACTCTTCCGATTTCTTTCAGATAAATCTTTACAGGGTCGTCAATTGCTATTCCGTCAGTTGAAATGCTGATATCGACCGAATCCGGGGTAATATCCTCTTCAGGGTTTACAAGCATAATATTATCATCAGGCACAATATCATCAATTATTTCGATATTAAGCGCTGAACAGCTGTCATAAAATGCATCCATATGTTCAACATCAAAGTCAAGTTTTTCTAAAGCGTCAGTAATTTCTTTTGTAGTAAGCTTTCCTGTAGCCTTTCCCTGTTCCAGCAAACCGTCAATTATATTGTTTTTCTTATCTGTCATATACTATTCCATTCCTTTCATAACATTCTGCAATAATACAGATTCCATCAATTATTTATGATTTTTTAGATTTCAGACGTTCTCTGAGTTTCAGAAAATCGTCATCTGTCATATCATTTTTTAAACTGTCTTTTTCCGCATAATTACTCAGCAGATTTATGTAATCGAACACCACTTGTTTGTCAATTCCCATATTATCATACTTTTCAAGTATAGACGTTATTTTACCCACTTCATCGGGGGAAAATTCACCGTTAAATGAAGTAATTGAATGATCTTCGTTGTTTTTTATCTTATCCAGAAGATTTTCATAAATTCTTCTATTAAAAGAAGTTACAAATTTTTCAGGGGGAAGCAGTTTTAAAGCTTCATCACAAAAATCAGGATGATTATAGAGATAATATATTATTCCGCATTCTGCTAAAGATTCCTTGTAATGCAATGATGCCTCCGGATTAAAATTGTCACGCCGTCGTGAAGCATAATTTACAAGCTCTCTGTCATCACGTTTTCTTTGGGCATATCGGTTTTTCCGTATGATTGAATTTATTTCCTCGGAAATTGCCGTTTTGCTCAGCCCCTGTTCATTTGCAATTTTTGAAATATACACATCTCTCTCAACAGGAGATATAATTTGTGCCAGGACCTTATAAACCCGCTTCATATAATCAATCTTACCTAAATCAGTATCAAGGTCCAATCCGTCACGGCATTTATTAAGTTCAAAATTTACTGCTCCATCCGCATTATCAAGCAGATGCTTAAACTTAACTTCTCCGAATTTATTAATATATTCATCAGGATCTTTTGCACCGGTCATTTTGATTACTGTGATTTTAAGCCCTGCTTCACTGAGGATACTTATTGCTTTTTTAGTTGCTTTCTGTCCTGCTTCATCAGAATCATAACAAATAATAACCTCATCAGCATAATTGGAAATCAGCTTTACCTGTTCGGGAGTCAAAGCTGTTCCGCAGGAAGCCACTGCATTTTCAAAGCCAGCCTGATTTAGTGATATAACATCAAGATTGCCTTCACAGAGAAGAATTTTTCCATTTTTCGCTGCTGAGTTTTTTGCAAAATTCATTGAAAATAAAAATCTGTTTTTATGATAAACATCAGTATCTTTTGTATTAAGATATTTACGTTTATCATCGCTGCTTAATGCACGTCCGCCGAAGCCAACTATATTTCCTCTAAGATCTATAAAAGGAAACATTGCCCGGTTAACAAAAAAATCATATGTATTTCTGGTATTCTTCTGTGAACGGGAAATAAGACTGGCGTCAATAAGCTCCTGTTCCGAATAACCCTCGCCCATCATATATCTTTTAAGCGCCGACCAGCTATTCGGGGCAAATCCCATTCCGTATTTCTGAACAGTTTCCGCTTTTAGACGTCTTGTTTTAAAAAGATATTCCCGACAGGCTCTTCCCTCATCGCTTTTAAGCCGTTCAAAGAAAAATCTTGCGGCGGTTTTATTCATCTCATAAAGCCGCTTACGCTTATCGGTTCCTCCGCTTTTAAAATAAGTATCCTGCGGCAAATCTACTCCGCCTCTATCGGCAAGAAGTTTTACAGCCTCCCAATAATCAAGATTGCTATACTTCATTATAAAAGTAATGACATCCCCGCCGGCACCGCATCCGAAGCAATGAAAAAATTCTTTATCAGGGTGGACATGGCATGATGGCGTTTTCTCATTATGAAACGGACAAAGGCAAACATAGTCACGGCCTGTACGCTTCAGAGTTACATAGCTCCCCATTACTTCAGCAATAGGATTCGCTGCTTTCAGCTGTTCTATAAATTCAGCAGGCAATGGCATATTTATCACCTTCCTTTCCATAAAAACATATCTCTTATTATAACCAAAGCTTTATTCACTATAAACCAAATAAGTACATCAGTCACAGCTTATAATAATCTTTTATCTGATTTTCCAGGAAGCCGGTATAAACAGCTGTGAAAATACGTCAACTGCATAACTGTCCGTCATACCTGCTATATAATCGCACACAGCCTGTTCTTTTCCGAATCTGTCTGAAAGCCTCCGATAAAGCTTGGGCATTTTCTCGATGTTATGGCAATAATAATCATAAAGCTTTTTAAGCATGTCCTGTGCCTTGACTTCTTCAGATTTACAAGCTGGATTTCTATATACGCTTTCAAACATATAAGCATGCAATGCCTTATATGCTTTGTCAACTTCAGCTGACATTCTTATATCCTTAGCACCGTTATCTACAATAGACCGCACAAGTGTTGTAATTCTTTCGGACTTTGAATGCCCCAAAACATCAGTTATTTCTTTGGGCAGCTCCTCTTCACAAATTATTCCGCCTCTTATTGAATCATCAATATCGTGATTTATATAAGCAATTACATCGGCATATCTCACCACATATCCTTCACGGGTATCTGCGATCTGATTTGTATGCTTTAAAATTCCGTCTCTGACCTCTTCAGTAAGATTCAGTCCCCTGCCCTCATTTTCTATGTAATCAACTACTCTTAATCCCTGTTCATAATGATGAAAGCCATATGGGGAAAAACAGTCCAGAGCACGTTCGCCAGCATGTCCGAAAGGAGTATGACCAAGATCATGAGCCAAGGCTATTGCTTCAGTCAAATCTTCATTTAATCTCAACGCTCTTGAAATAGTTCTTGCTATCTGAGCAACCTCAAGAGTATGCGTCAGACGAGTTCTGTAATGATCTCCTGTCGGGCTGAGAAAGACCTGAGTTTTATGCTTCAATCTGCGGAATGAATTGCAATGAATAATTTTATCTCTGTCTCTTTGAAACTCGGTTCTGAGGTCACATTTTTCCATAGGAATTTTTCTTCCTCGTGTATTTTTAGACAGACAAGCGTATTCACACAAACTATGTTCCTCCAGCATTTCTACATATTCTCTGGGCAGCACATTAATCACCCTTCCTCGTCACATAAATATTGTCTACTAATATATTATACAAAATCCGCAATAAAACACCTTTATTGCGGATACGATTTTTTATATTTTTGTATATATGCACAAATTTTCAAGCAAAATCAGCCCAAAGATTAGTCGTTTCATCAATAAACACTTTGCCGTTTGAAAGATCTGTAAGCTTTTCCTTTAATGCCTGTGCAAGTTCAGACTTAACAAGCATAACTACAGATACATCATCCGCAAAATTTTCAGATTTAATTCTAACATCAAACTCCGGGACAGCATACATCAGTTTTCCGTAAAAAGAATAATCACATTTAATTCTTATTTCAGAACATTCACGCATAATCATTATTCTTGAGGCATTTACTGCAAGCTTACAGCCATGAGAATAGGCTCTTACCAAACCTCCGCCGCCCAGCAATATTCCTCCGAAATATCGTGTTATCACGACGCAGACATCAGTCAGTCCTTCCTTTTGAAGAACATCCAAAACGGGTACTCCCCCTGTTCCCTGAGGTTCTCCGTCATCTGAATATCTTGAGATATTTCCGTCACGAAGAATATAGGCATAAACATTATGTCTTGCCTTACGGTGCTGTGCTTTTATTGAATTTATAAATTCCACAGCCTGCTCGTTAGTTTTAACCGGTGCAATATGTCCGATAAACTCGGATTTTTTTTCAATAAAACTATCCTTTGCAGGTTCATATATGGTTTTATATTCCAAAAAATATTCCTCCGAAAAAAACAGGCTCTCTGCCAAAAGACAAAGAGCCGGGTTTATTTGAAATTTCAGTAACATCATTAGTCGAGATTAAATCTCTTCTTAAATCTGTCAACACGTCCGCCGGTATCAACAAGCTTCTGTTTGCCTGTGAAGAACGGATGGCACTTTGAACAAATTTCAACCTTGATATCCTTTTTAGTAGAACGAGTTTTAATCACATTTCCGCAAGCGCATGTGATTGTTGTTTCCTCATACTGTGGATGAATTCCCTCTCTCATTATATATCCTCCTTTCCAAACCAAAAATTTTATGAACTCATAGAAGCCCATCATTTCAGTTTAGACAGTAGTTCTATGCAGTAATCATTTGTCATTGACTAAAACATTATATCACAATAAGTTAATTTTGTCAACATCTTTTTTAATATTTTTCTTATTACATAATTATTCGGCAGAATTAGCTGCTAAAAGGGCATTTTTTACCGACCAGAGCTTTTTTGATAAATCGACATAGTATGAATGCGGATTTTCAAATCTTTTTATCTCATCCCAAAGCGTATCAACCTGTTCTTTTGCATTTCGGCATATTTCCTGATAAGACGGTTTATTATAAATGCACTTTCCGTTTTTAAAGATTGGCTTTAACAGCTCGACGGCATAAAAGTTAGAAATTTTTTTTTTTCTCCATGTAAATGCAGGATCAAAAAGAATTAAATCTTTCGTATCATCTATAACCTCATCATGGACGCACAGCTGATCAGCAATAGCCTTATTGTTATCTCTGTCGTAAAGGCGGTATAATTTTTTAAAATGGGGAACTGTAATTTTTGCAACATTTTCAGAAACTTTTATTTTGGGGATTATATGGCCTTCACTGTCCTCAACTGCGGACAGCTTATATACACCTCCGAAAACCGGATGAGATTTTGCAGTTATCAATCTTTCTCCTACACCGAATATGTCAACTTCAGCTCCCTGAAAAATCATATCTCTGATAATATATTCATCCAGTGAATTTGTAGCAACAATTTTGCAATCTTTATACCCCGCATCATCCAGCATTTTTCTCGCCTTTTTTGACAGATAAGTTATATCTCCCGAATCAATCCTTATTCCTTTCGGTCTTGCTCCGATAGGTTTTAATATATTATCAAAGGCTTTTATTGCATTGGGTACTCCGCTTTTCAAAACATTATAAGTATCAACAAGAAGAGTTACTGAATCGGGATAACATTCACAATAGGTTTTAAAAGCCGTGTATTCATCATCAAACATTTGTATCCACGAATGCGCCATCGTTCCGGTTGCAGGAAAACCGAATATCTGATCAGTAACTGTACAGGCAGTAGCTGAGCATCCGCCGATACCTGCTGCTCTTGCGCCATAAATTGCTGCGTCAGCGCCATGAGCACGCCTTGAACCGAACTCCGACACCATTTTTCCATCAGCAGCTCTGACAATTCTGTTTGCTTTTGTTGCTATCAGCGTTTGATGATTAATTGTCAGCAACAGAAAGGTTTCGATCAGTTGTGCTTCGATTGCAGGAGCACGCACAGTTATGATAGGCTCATTAGGAAAAACAACCGTTCCTTCTGGCACAGCAAATATATCACCGGTAAATTTGAAGGTTTTCAGATATTTTAAAAAATCTTCAGAAAACATTTTTTTATCCCGAAGAAATTTTATATCCTCATCAGAAAAATGAAGATCATTAATATAATCAATGACCTGCTCCAAACCGCAGGCAATAGCAAAACCTCCCCCATCAGGGATCCGGCGGAAAAACAAATCAAAATATGATATTTTATTGATTAATCCGCTATTGAAATAACCATTACCCATGGTTAATTCATAGAAATCGCACAGCATCGCATAGTTAACATTATTCACAAAACCTCTCCTATCTTAATACTGTCATCTGAAGTCCTTCCATTATGTCAAAACATTTTTCCTGAAGCGATTTGTCAAAACTATCCGTATAATCAGAATCAACAATAATTTCCGTTTCAGGTAATGCTGATTTTATCATAACCGCATTGGAAAGTACGCAGATGTGAGAAACAAGCCCGACTAATTCAACGCTTTCATATACTTTTCCTTTAAGATAATTAGCAAGGTCAAGAGAGGGAAAAGTATTTTTTTCAAATCGAAGATCATCATCCTTTGCTTCAAGCGCAGCTTTGCCATATAGTTTATGGCCGTCTGTATTTTTTATGCAGTGAGAAACAGGAAGATGCTTACCCTCAAATGTATTCAAATAATTACTTTGATGAGTATCAACAGTGAAAATAACCTGATCATTATTTTCATGATATGTTTTTATTTTTTCTGCAATTCTTTCATCAAGAATTACAGCATTCTTAAAACCAAGAGCACCATCAACAAAATCTTTTTGAAAATCAACAACCACGAGAAGCTTCATTTCCTGCCTCCGAACTGCTTTGCCTAAGCAAATTTACAGATATTATTCATTTAAAATAAATTTATATTCATATTTTAACCAGAGATTCACCAACTCATTCAAGCTTAATTTTAAAAAAAGATATAGTTAATATATATTTTATTTATTAAAATATGTTTATGACAGATGTCTTAGTTTATATTAAAAATATACAAATAAAATCAAACTGTTTATTATACTTTTAACAAATATTTAAATTATTTTTGAATGTAGAAAAATAGTGTTGAAATCTGCGGAATATTTTGTTATAATGTTAAACGGTGAGATTTGGGATTAATGTCCCGATTATATTAAAAGATATCAAGACAAAACTAATTAAACCCATAACACATGGAAAGGTAAGGTTACTTTTTATGAACTTTGAGGGTATATTTTTGCTGCTTGGCGGCATTGGACTGTTTTTGTATGGAATCAATTATATGTCGCTCAGCTTAAAAGAAGCTGCCGGCGATAAGCTGCGTACTATTTTGTCAAGAATGACGGGAAACGGCGGAGTTTCAGTTTTAGTCGGAGCAGGTACTACCGCCCTTATTCAAAGCTCCGGTGCAACCAGCGTTATGTCTATAGGCTTTGTAAATGCGGGAATGCTCACAGTTGCTCAATCGCTGTATATTATGCTTGGTGCAAATATCGGTACAACTATTACAGCACAGATTATTGCATTTAAGTTTGAAACCTTTGCACCGCTTATACTGTTTGTCGGCATGGTTCTTTATACCTTCGTCAAAAAACGTATAGTCAATAAAATCGGAGCGGTTGTTTTAGGCTTCGGAATGCTATTTGTCGGTATTTATCTTATAAAAGATGCAACTGATAAAATAGGACTTTCCCAAATGCTTTCAATGTTTCTTAATAACTTTAATAATCCTGCATTGTGTCTTTTATTTGGTATTATTTTTACATCTATTATACAGTCTTCATCTGCTTCTATCGGAATTTTGCAGGTTCTCGTCGGACAATCTGCTGTTGCGGCAGGAATCGAACTTAATCAGGTTATTTATATGATAATCGGCATGAATATAGGCGCTATCGCTCCAGTTATTTTTGCTTCATTTTCCGGAAACAAAACATGCCGTCAGTCAGCAGTAGCAGGTGTATTAGCAAAAATATTCGGTTCAATATTCTTTATTATATTGTATTTAATCGTCCCTGTCTTTGAGAAATGGGTAATCAGCTTAACTCCTGATGATATTTCTCGTCAAATAGCTAATATGCATCTTTTCTTCAATCTTATATCAACAATATGCGTATTCCCATGCGTTGGTTTAATAACAAAATTGGTACAGAAAATAATTCCTGAAGATCCTGAGGAAGAGCTTGCAAGTGAAAAGCTTTTATACTTAAATCCGGAAGTTATGATGAGTCCTTCTGTTGCCATTGTTCAAGCTAAGCGTGAGATTATGCGTATGGCAAATCTGACTTACAATAATCTTAAAAATTCTATTGTTGACTTCTTTGAGGATGATAAGGATTATATTGATAATGTGTTGGAAGTTGAAAAAACAATTAATTATTTGAACCATGAAATTACAGGATGCCTTATCAGACTTCACGGCCAGTCTCTAAATGAACATGATGAAGAAGTTGTCGGTATGATGTTCAGAGTTGTTTCAAATATTGAAAGAATCGGAGATCATGCAGAAAACATAACCGAATATTCTCAAATGAAATCAAATCAGAAAATTAGATTCAGTGATGAGGCTTTTGAAGAGCTGAGAGATATTTCTACAAAAACCCTTAAGGTATTTAAAGAAGCAATCACAATTTATGATAATGAAAGCTTCAATATGCTCAATGAAATTTCAGATATGGAAGAAGAAATTGACGATTTAAAGGATAAATATATTGAAGATCATATCCTCCGATTAAAGGGTGATAAATGTAAACCAAGAGGCGGAGTTATATTTACAGATATGGTAACTGATCTCGAGCGTTGCTCGGATCACGCTATTAATATTGCCTTTGCTATAAATGGTGAAAAAGCTTTAGGTGTAGTTAAAAAGTCATATGTCATCGGCAAAGCTGAATAAGTTTATATAATAATGTTTTTAATTTAATATTTAAGTCAAAGAAAAACCCGCCACAAGGCGGGTTTATTTATTTGTTATTTGATTTTCTGCCGCAAGTTATAATTTCCCTGAAACAGTAAGACGGTTTAATGCACGTTTAAGTTTCTGCTCTGCTCTTTCAAACTCTTTTTTACTTATGTTTTCCTTTATTTTTCGTTCAGCAGACTCTTTTGCATGCTGTGCCCTGACAACATCAATATCCTCTGCCCACTCAACAGCCGATGTAACGACAATTGTTTCATCACTCGAAACTTTAATAAAACCATCTGCCACCGCTGCTATACGAAAATCTTCACCGTTAGCTTCTTTTATTTTTAAAGTTGACGGTACAATATTAGCGGCATAAGGCACATGACCCGCCATTACACCAATATTTCCTTCAGCAGTTCTTGAAATCAATTGTAAAATATCATCCTCAAAAAAAATCTTTTCGGGTGTTACAATTCTTAGTTTGAAAGTTGTCATAATTCAATCTCCAATAAATTGATTTGTGATTTCACCAATCAAAGAATCAAATTATTCCTCTGATTTCTTTGCTTTTTCCACAGCTTCGTCTATAGTACCCACAAATAGGAATGCAGATTCAGGCAAATCATCATGCTTGCCTTCGATAATTTCTTTAAATCCTCTGATCGTCTCTTTAATAGGTACATATTTACCCTTCATACCTGTAAACTGCTCAGCTACAGAGAATGGCTGGGACAAAAATCTCTGAATTTTTCTCGCCCTGTTTACTATAAGCTTATCCTCTTCCGAAAGCTCATCCATACCCATAATGGCGATAATATCCTGAAGCTCCTTATATCTTTGCAGAATTGACTGAACATCTCTTGCCACCTGATAATGTTCGTTTCCTACAACTTCAGGTGAAAGAATTCTTGAGTTTGACTCAAGCGGGTCAACAGCCGGATAAATACCCAAAGAAGCTATATTTCTTGAAAGAACTGTTGTAGCGTCAAGATGAGCAAATGTTGTTGCAGGAGCCGGGTCAGTTAAGTCATCAGCTGGCACATATACTGCCTGTACTGAAGTAATTGAACCCTTGGTGGTAGAAGTAATTCTCTCCTGAAGCGCACCCATTTCAGTAGCCAATGTAGGCTGATATCCAACGGCAGAAGGCATACGTCCCAGCAAAGCCGAAACCTCAGATCCTGCCTGTGTAAATCTGAAAATATTATCTATAAACAGAAGCACATCCTGTCCTTCAACGTCACGGAAATACTCCGCCATCGTCAGACCTGAAAGTCCGACTCTCATTCTTGCTCCCGGCGGCTCATTCATCTGACCATAGACCAGAACGGTTTTGTCAATAACTCCTGATTCAATCATTTCATTATATAAATCGTTGCCTTCACGGGTTCTCTCTCCAACTCCCGTGAAAACAGAAATACCGCCATGCTGTTTAGCAATATTATTAATAAGTTCCATAATAAGAACGGTTTTACCAACACCGGCGCCTCCGAAAAGGCCAATCTTTCCGCCCTTAAGATAAGGTGCAATCAAATCTACTACTTTAATTCCCGTTTCAAGCACCTCGTTAGAAGCCTTCTGTTCCTCATATGTCGGAGGTTCACGATGAATCTCCCAGCGTTCCTTTGTTTCAGGAGCAGGCTTGTTATCAACCGGATCGCCCAACAGATTGAACATTCTTGACAAAGTTTCTCTGCCGACAGGAACAGAAATTGCACTTCCCGTATCCACAACCTCCGTACCTCTAACAAGTCCGTCAGTTGAACTCATAGCAATACATCTTACAACATCATCACCGATATGCTGAGCAACTTCAAGCACCAGTTTATTACCGTTCAACTCAATTTCAAGTGCATTAAGAAGCTCCGGCAGATTTTCTTTTGAAAAACGCACGTCAACAACAGCGCCGACGATCTGCACGACTTTTCCTTTATTCACTTTTTCCACCATAATAATCACCAAATCCTTTTCAATAAGGGCATTTCCCGTCACTTAATAAATGAAGTCTAACCCTTTCCTGTCAATATCCGACACGAAGAACTATGAATTTATATATGCATAAAGACGTAATTTTTAACGTATATCCGCCTAAACAATAACGTCTGTAGACAACGTTTTAATTTTATTCATCTCTTAAAGATGCTGAACTGATTTCTGTAAGCTCCTGTGTAATAACCGCTTGTCTTGCACGGTTATACAGCAGTGATAGCTGGTCGATCATCTCACCGGCATTATCGCTTGCCGATTCCATTGCCGTACGTCTTGCAGCCTGTTCTGAAGCATACGAGTCAACAATTGCTGAATATATAAGACCGCTCATATACTGCGGTATCATACCGTCAAACACAGCTTCAGGAGATGGATCATAGACCGTCAGCGCTCTTGCTGTATTTTCAGTTCCGTTATTAAGATGTTCCACAGGGAGTATCTGTACATCCATGGGCGTTTGAGTAAGCGCTGACACAAACGTTGTATAGATAAGTTCAACTCTGTTATAATCACCGTTATTAAAGCCTTCGATTACTGTATCTGCAATATCCGATGCCTCATAGGTATCAATTCCCTCGGCAATATTCTGATACTTTTCCGTAATATCATAAGGGCGTTTCTCAAAAAACTCTACAGATTTTCTGCCGATTGGCATAATTTTTACATCGATACCTTGTTTTATAAGCTCATCAGCACGTGATACTGCAAGTTTCAGCACATTTGAATTAAATCCTCCTGCAAGTCCTCTGTCACCGGCAATAACCAACAATAAATAAGACAAATGTGATTCAGATGTTTGTGTAAAAGCTGATTTAAATGCACTATCTCCGGATATATCGCTCATGGCGTCATAAAGCGCTTTGAAAAAAGGCTGAGCCGCTTCGGCACGTTCCTTGGCTTTTCGCATTTTTGAAGATGCCACAAGTTCCATAGCCTTTGTGATCTGCATGGTGCTTTCCACACTTTTTATACGGCGCTTTACGTCCTTCATATTAGCGGAAGCCATAAAAACTCATTCCTTTCCGAACAAAACACTTATCATAATCTATATATTTATTTAGACTGCAGGAATTTTTCAACATATAATTCAAGGGCAGTCTTAAGATTTTCCTCATTTTCTTTAGTCAAATCCTTTGTATCACGAATTGACTGTGTAATATCAGGATGTGCAGAATCAATATAGTCAAACAAATCCTTTTCAAATTCTGATATATCTTCAACTGCAATCTTTTTAAGATAATTATTTACTACTGCATAAATAATAATAACCTGATGTTCAACAGAAAGCGGAGAATTTCTGCCTTGTTTAAGCACCTCCACAATTCTTTCACCCTGTGCAAGTCTTTCCTTTGTATCCTTATCAAGGTCAGAACCGAACTGTGAGAAAGATTGCAATTCCCTATACTGAGAATATAACAGCTTCAAAGAACCTGAAACCTTTTTCATTGCCTTGATCTGAGCAGCTCCGCCAACTCGGGATACTGAAATTCCGGGGTTAACTGCCGGTCGGACACCGGAGAAGAACAATTCAGACTCAAGGAATATCTGCCCGTCAGTAATTGAAATTACATTTGTCGGGATATATGCAGAAACATCTCCCGCCTGTGTTTCAATTATCGGTAATGCTGTAATAGAACCACCGCCGTAATCTTTATTAAGGTTGCAGGCTCTCTCCAAAAGTCTTGAATGAAGATAAAAAACATCTCCCGGATAAGCCTCACGTCCTGTAGGTCTTTTCAAAAGCAGCGACATAGTACGATAAGCTACCGCATGCTTTGAAAGATCATCATATACGCACAAAACATCTTTTCCCTGAAGCATAAAATATTCTGCCATAGCAACAGCCGAATAAGGTGCAATATACTGAAGCGGAGCCATTTCTGACGCAGTTGCCGAAACGATAATGGAATAATCCATTGCTCCGGCCTTAGAAAGAATATCAACAACATTAGCAACGGTTGATCTCTTCTGACCGATTGCACAATAGATACAAATAACATCTTTACCCTTTTGATTTATAATAGTATCAAGAGCAATAGCTGTTTTACCTGTCTGTCTGTCGCCGATAATCAACTCACGCTGACCTCTTCCGATCGGTATCATCGAGTCAATAGCTTTTATACCGGTCTGCAAAGGTCTGTTAACGGATTGTCTTGTAATAATTCCGAATGCAGGACTCTCAATCGGACGGCTTTCTTTTGCAAGTACAGCTCCCTTTCCGTCTATTGGCATACCAAGAGCATTGACAACTCGCCCCATAAGCTCGTTGCCCACCGGAACAGAAACAATTTTCTCTGTACGCTTAACCTGTCCTCCCTCTTTAATTCCCTCATCGCTTCCGAGAAGAACAGCACCGACAAAATCCTGTTCAAGATTGAGTGCCATGCCTAAAGTACCGTTTTCAAATTCAAGCAACTCGCCTGACATACAGCTGTCAAGTCCATGGACACGGGAAATTCCATCTCCAACCGTTACAACTGTACCGACATCGGCAAGCTCCAGCTTTGAACGATAATCTTTAATCTGTTGTTTTATAATACCTGTTATTTCATCAGGACGTAATTTCATAACTAAAGACCATGCCTTTCATAAATTTTGACCGTCTATGCAATTGTGGAATCAATCTGTTTTTTAAGTTTATCCAACTTACCTTTAACACTTGAATCTATTTCAGTATTCTCATATCTCAAAATAATACCGCCAAGCAATGATTTATCCACACGCTCGTCAAGAAAAATTTTCTTTCCGGACGTACTGCTGAGCTTATCGATCAGCTTTTGTTTAATTCTTTCGCTCATAGACTGTGAAGTTACGACCGTAACCTCAAGTATATTCATATGTTTATTATACATTTCTTTGAATTCACTGAAAATGCCCGGGAAAAAGGTTATTCTTCCCTTATCACAAAGCACACATAAAAAGTCAAAAAAAACATCGTCAAGCTTTCCTCCGAAAGCTTTATTTAAAACCTCATGCTTATCTCCATCAGATATAAGCGGTGAAGACAAAAGCTTAAGATAATCTTCGTTTTTAATAAAAATATCTTTTACCTGTGTCATTTCATCAAATATTTCTGTCAGTGAATCATTTTCAATACAAAGCTCAAAAAGCGCAGATGCGTATACTCTTTCCAAAGTTTCTGCCATTACAACTCACCTACACTGTCGATGAAGCTTTCAATAAGCTTTTCATTGTCCTTAGTATCAAGCTCTTTTTCAATAACCGCTTCAGCCGCACTGAAAGCGATTCCGGCAATTTCATCCTTAATCTGATTAACTGCAATTTTCTTTTCACGCTCTATTTCGGCTCCTGCATTTTCTACAATGCCTCTCGCCTCATTCTTAGCCTCGGCAATAATTTCATCTGACCTTGACTGAGCTTTTTTAGTAGCGTTTCTGACAATTTCGGCTGATTCTTCTTTTGCTGCATTCAGCTTTTGATTATATTCATATTCAAGCTTTTTAGCATTTTCTTCGGCTTCATCTGCACGTTTAAAGGTTTCTTCAACCTCTGTTTTTCGGCTGTCGATAACGCTGTTTATCTTATCAAAAAGAAAATGCTTAAGAACCAGAAACAGTATAAGGGTATTTGCCAGCACAAGTATAATTGTGGTGGGGTCGATGGACAAAAAGTCTGTCACCTTTGCATATACCATTTATCTTTTCCTCCCGTCCTTTTAAAAAGGATTTGCAAGCATTAATATCAAAGTTTTCCGATAAACGGATTTGCAAACAGCAAAATCAAAGCTACAACAAAAGCATAGATACCGGTTGATTCGGCCATAGCAACACCGATAAACATTGTTCTTGTACAGTCGCCTTTAGCCTCAGGCTGTCTTGCAATAGACTCAATAGTTTTACCAACGGCATATCCTTCACCGATACCGGGTCCGATACCTGCGATCATTGCCAGTCCTGCGCCAATAGCTGAGCATCCTAAAACAATTGCTTTTTCCATAAGAAATCCTCCATTTTAATTATTTACTGATTGATTTACTAATATATTTATGTGCCTAAGCACTGTTTAACTTTATTCTGTTTCGGCCGCACTGCTTACATAAACCATTGTCAGCATTGCAAAAATATAAGCCTGAATACATCCGGAAAACAAATCAAAATACATTGACAAAACAGCCGGAGTAAAGATCTGTGCCAAATCTATTGTAAATGCCCCAAGATTAAATGAAACATGCAGTGCCTGAGATACAAAGCTCAGTCCCCCGTATATCAACCCGGTGATAACTGCACCTCCGGCAACGTTACCGAACATACGGAACGCCATAGAAAGCGGAGTTGCCACTTCACTAAGAAGATTAAGCGGAAGCATAAGCGGAATAGGCTGACCAAAGCTTTTGAGATAACCGCCGAAACCATTGGTTTTGATCTTATAAAACGTAATGAGCACAAATGTCATCAAAGCCCATGTCAAGGTAACATTAAAGTCCGCAGTCATAGATCTCAGTCCGAGAAGACTTACAAGAGCACCGATTACGGCATACACCAAAAGCGTTCCGATATAAGGTGCAAACTTCTTCCACTGTTTTCCCATAGTGGTTTCAACAGTATTATTTACGAAACTCACAAAGATTTCAGCAATAACCTGTCTTTTCTTTTCCGGCACCCGTTTCAGATTCTTTGTTAAAAACAGACATAGCAGCCACACAGCAATTATAATTGCCCAGCCTATTACAACCGTTTCGGTTATATCCAGACCGCCGAAAACAGGAATGGTAAAAACAACTTTTGGTCCTTGTCCTATTCCTTCCATAACGTTTGATCCTTTCCCAATGATTTCCGTTCCCCGAACGCCATCAAACCAAATGCCATACGAGGATAAAACTGAGGTATAATAATACCTATAATATTAAAAAATTTAAATTCCATTGCAAAAAAACAAATTAAAAACAGCCCTGTATATCTGACAGCATAGCAAACGATCATAGTTCTCTTTGCCCGTTTTTCTGTCATATTCACTGCGTTTTCAACCGTATGTGCAACATAAATATAACAAATGCTCACATAAATAAAACCGATAACAAACCCAAGCATTGTCTTTAAATCAAATCCCCAACAGAGGCTCAGGCAATAAAACAATAAATTCAAACCCGCCATAATCAAAAGAAGTTTTTTCAGGACAGGTTTCAGATAAGAACTCCGGATTTGTCTGCTGCATTTTTTGTGAGTAACACTGATTTTCATTAACAACCACCCTCCGCAGGGGCGTTCATCATATAAATATTTTAAGAACACAAAATAACTACTACTTTTATTATAACCGAATTTCTCCAATTAGTCAACACATTTTTTGCAAAATGACTAATGGTCATTATTTGCATTATAGCACAATTTTTTTCAGATGTCAACAGCAGCTTAAAAAATAATGACCAATAGTCATTATGCTTAATAAGCATACGTATCTGACAATTGGTCATTCAAGACTAATCTTATTCAAAACTCTAAAGTAATATCAAGTGCTTATCTGATAATATCGTCAACAATATCCTCAGCGGTATCCATACCGTTATCAATTCCCTGTCTGATATCATCACCCAGATTATCATTATCACTGTCGATAATGCTGCTGTTATCATTTATGCTCGAAGAATCAATGATGCTTGAGCTGTCAAGCAAGCTTGACCCCGCCATTGAAGATTCAATTGCATCTGAAGTTACAGGAGTAGTTGTTGTAGTTGCGACAGATGATGTTTTGTCATTGTTATCGTCTCTATTATTTGAACAGGACGCCATAACACAAGAGCAAGCAGCAATACTCAACACGCATGCAAATAATTTTTTCATAAATATTATTCCTTTCAAAAATAATTTTGCCAAAATCGTTTGACTGTGAATATTATACCTCATAAAACAAGTATTATTCAAAAAAATAGCAAAAAGAAAACCGTCCTGCGTTTTTTACGCCAAAGACGGTCATTTTTTGTTTTTAACTGATTCCCAGGAACTCTAAATACTGTTTTCCCGGCATACGTGTTACAGAAGTTTCTCTGAGTTTATCCTGATCTGTCAGACGATACTGAACATATAAAATCTGTTCACCGCTGTCATTTGTCTTTACAGTCCAGCCAACATCAGGAATAACCCCTCTTGTTCCCTTATTGGAAATAGTTTTTCGTATACCTTTTTGTTTTAATGTAAAGAACTTAAGCTCAATATCTTCTCCATATGGGACAACATAAATTTTAACTGCTCCTCTGTCACTGTCCCTTACATCAACAAGATAGAACTGATATTTTCCGTCCGGAGATATAGTGTTTTCATCAGAGGTTACATTTTTCAGCTTATCAAAGCTTCCCTGATATATTCTGTATACGCTTGTGGAAGGATCAAGATCCTCATTAAGTACAGTTTCAACAGAAGATCCTCCGAACAACATATTAAGCACAATGTAAAGTACAATTCCAAGTACATAAACAAGCAGATAAATCGTACCTGCAACTACTTTGGTTGTTTCATGATTATCCGCCGCAAAAAACATAACAACAGCAACGATAAAAGGCGGAATGATCAAAACCCAGCTTCCGATATTAAATAAAATTAACAGAAAAACAATAAACGGAAATATCATTCCTATAATGCAAGTAACCCTTTGTTTTCTTGTAATCAGCATAAGCGCCAGAAAAATTGCACTTGCTAATGTGTATATAATAAAAAACGGTGTTTCCATTCCTTCAGCAAATTCAAGATTATATAAAAATGTAGCATATGCCAAAAGTGCAATTACCGCTGCATAAACAATGCAGAAAACTGAAACAGAACGTTTCACCCATATATTTGAAAAAAATTCTTTCATTATAACTCCTCCTGTAACATCTGTCAGGCACTTTATTTACAATAATTATTTTAAACTATATTTTATAAAAAATCAATAGTGTTAAAAAACAATTAAGATTTTAAATTTTATTTATCCAAAAACGATGCAATGATACTGTTTGAAACCAAAAATCCTTTAGGAGTGAGGATTATATTATCGCCGCTGACAACACACAAGCCACATCCGGCATACATACCGGCCTTGTTTTTTATGTTTTCAGCAAGCTCTTCTCCGCCGTACTCGAGAACTCTGACAAGATTTATACCACGTTTAAGACGCAGTGAAAGCATAACATATTCTTCTGCTTTGTCAGGATCATTTTCTGTTATCAATTTTGAATCTGAGGGATTTTCTATATATTTTTCAATATTCCTTGGTGAACAGAAACGCTGTCCGTCAAAAAACGAATGTGAAGCAGGTCCGAAGCCAATATATTCTTCACCCGACCAGTATTTCAGATTATGCCTGCTGAAATATCCCGATTTTGCAAAATTTGAAATCTCATACTGTTCAAAACCGTATGATTCCAATCGTTCCACAGTATTCAGGTACATATCGCACAGCAAATCTTCATCAGCTATTGATTTTCTGATTATTTCAGAATCAAAAGCCGTACCCTTTTCTATTTTTAACATATATGCGGAAATATGTGTTACAGGCAAGGCAGTAATTCTATCAATAGTAGCATTCAGAGAATGCATATCCTGACCAGAAAGTCCTAACATTATATCACAGGAGATATTATCAATATCGGCTCTCCGAGCATCATATACAGCCCTGGAAGCACCGTCAAAGTCGTGAAGTCTTCCAAGGAACTCAAGCTGTCTGTTATCTGCCGATTGAACACCAAACGAAATCCTGTTGACACCCGCTGATTTATATTCACAGAGCTTATCATAATTAACAGACGAAGGATTTGCTTCTAACGTAATTTCAGCATTTCTGACATTAAAACTACAATTTACGGCAGATAAAATGCTGTAAATCTGATCAGGTGTGAGAAGCGACGGCGTACCCCCGCCGAAATAAACCGTGTCAACACTTACATTTCTCTGCTTAAACTCACCTATATGTCTGCACAGCGCTTTCACATACCTGTCTGCCGATTCCTCGTTATATTCAACAGAATAAAAGTCGCAATACGGACATTTTCTGAGGCAAAAAGGAATGTGAACATAAACTCCTGTACTCATTTATCGTCTTCTCCGTTATAATCGTCAAAAGCGTCCTGAATATAAGCTGCCGCTTTATCTCCGTTACCCTTAATAAGGCTTGCCGCTTTCATAAGTCCCCGCCTTGCAGCACAAATAAGATACATACAGAATCCGATCAAAGCCGCATATAACAAAAACCAAGCTTGTTCTTCCAGGGAAAGCTGTATATACTCCGCATGAGCGTTAAGAAAACTCACTGCTGCCGGATGAATAACAGTATAGCAAACTATTCCTAACACACCGGTATATGCGAGGCATGCTGTAGCACCCAATATACCGTATTTCAACTTTTCAGCAGATAGCTTTACACCGGCCGCAGCCGCCCAAACAGCTATAAGAACAAGACCTGCGGTTTTTGATATATTCGCATACACCTCATAAAATAACGGTATAAATACCGCACCGGTCAGTCCGAAAACCAAAGAATATTTTAATGTTTTCTGCACATCGTTCATGAGTTTTCCTTTCATTTTGTTGTTGTAAAATCTTTCTATATAATTTATAGACAAAAATCTGAAATCATATTCCCTCTAATCTAATTTCAGAACAGACATAAACGCCTCCTGCGGTACTTCCACCGAACCGAGCTGACGCATACGCTTTTTACCCTCTTTCTGTTTTTCAAGAAGTTTTTTCTTTCTCGTTATATCTCCGCCATAGCATTTAGCGAGAACGTCCTTTCTCATAGCCTTGACAGTTTCTCTTGCAATAACTTTTCCTCCAATTGCCGCCTGTATAGGCACTTCAAAAAGCTGTCTTGGAATATTCTCCTTTAATTTTTCAGCAATACGTCTGCCCCTTGAATATGCCTTATCAGTGTGAACAATAAACGACAGTGCATCCACTACATCACCGTTAAGCAAAATATCAAGCTTAACCAATTTACTCGGTGCATACCCAAGCATTTCATAGTCAAAAGAGGCATATCCTTTAGTTCTCGATTTAAGCGCATCAAAGAAATCATATACAATTTCATTGAGAGGAAGCTCATAATGCAGATCTACACGTGTTTCATCAAGATATTTCATATCCTTGAAAACACCTCGCCTATCCTGACAAAGCTCCATAATATTCCCGACAAAATCCGACGGTGTTAAAATATGTGCCGTAACCATTGGTTCTTCCGCAGATAAAATCAACGCAGGATCAGGATAATTGGTCGGATTATCTATATAAATAGTCGAACCGTCGGTAAGATTAACTTTATAAATAACTGACGGTGCTGTTGTAATCAAGTCAAGATTATACTCTCTTTCAAGACGTTCCTGAATAATTTCCATATGAAGCAATCCCAGAAATCCACATCTGAATCCAAACCCCAAAGCAATTGATGTCTCAGGTTCAAAAGACAAAGATGCATCATTGAGCATAAGCTTTTCGAGAGCGTCACGCAGATCGGGATATTTCGCACCGTCCACAGGATAAATTCCCGAATAGACCATAGGATTTACTTTCTTATATCCCGAAAGCGGTTCATCACAGGGATTTTCCGTTGTTGTAACAGTATCTCCCACACGAGTGTCACCGATATATTTAATTGAAGCGGCAATATATCCTACCTCACCGGCATGAAGCTCGCCTACAGGAACAAGATCCTTTGCACCCATATATCCGACTTCAACAGTCTGGAATTCCGCACCTGTTGCCATAAGCTTTATTGTATCTCCTGCTTTCAGGTGTCCTTCCTTCACTCTGACATATATAATAACGCCTTTATACTGGTCATAATAGCTGTCAAAAATGAGCGCCTTCAACGGAGCATTATCATCGCCCTTTGGTGCAGGAATATCGGTAATTACACGTTCCAGAACCTCACGGATATTTGTACCCATCTTTGCGGAGACTCTCGGTGCGTCCATTGCTGGAATACCAATAACATTTTCAACTTCATTGCAGGCACGTTCAGGGTCTGCCGACGGCAAGTCAATTTTATTTACCACCGGAAGCACCTCAAGATCATGCTCGATGGCAAGATAAGTATTTGCAAGAGTCTGTGCTTCAATACCCTGTGATGCATCAACTACAAGTATCGCACCCTCACAAGCCGCAAGCGACCTTGAAACCTCGTAGTTAAAATCCACGTGTCCCGGAGTATCAATGAGATTAAAAACATAATCCTCTCCGTTCTCGGCACGATAATTCAGTCTAACGGCACGGGCTTTTATGGTAATCCCTCTTTCACGCTCAATATCCATATTATCAAGCAGCTGATCCTCCATTTCACGCAGTTCAACAGTAGAAGTCAGTTCAAGAATTCGGTCAGCAAGAGTAGATTTTCCGTGATCTATATGTGCAACAATGCAAAAATTTCTGATATTGTTCTCATTCATTTATATAGTCCTCTTTCCGAAATGTGTATACTTTTCCATAATAAAATATTATATCACGGATATTAACCGTTGTCAATTTAAGAACATAAAAAAACTCAGGGTATATGATCCTGAGTTTTTTTACTTATTTAACCTTCACATTTTAAGCAATAAAATTTTTTGACGTAATCAATATATTAAACAATGAAAAACGCACCAACTCCTTTTAGCGTAAGTTGGTTGAATTTTTGCCTGCTATGTCTGATGATATGGCACATAAGGGGATTATGAATACGAACCTCTTGATGATGGAACTGTTGCAGAAACCGATTATACCGGCTTTTTAGAACTAACAATTCCGTCAATTATTTATGAGAAATCATTAAAAATATTGGAGATGGTGCGTTTTTTATTGTTCAAGTCCTGAAAACGTAACAATCGGAAACAGCATTACAAGATATTCAGCGACATAAACAAACTAAACAATCGTTTTTTCTTAAAAAACTACTCCAATTATTAGAATTATAAACATATTATTCTTATCTTTGGATATATTATAATCTATTTCAGGTTAAATGTCAATACCCTGAAACAGATTACCTATAATAAATACGAGGTGATTTTTTTAATGTATACAAGGATAAGAAATCTTCGTGAAGACAAGGACATGAATCAAACGCAAATGGCAAGAATACTTAATATGTCACAAACCGGTTATTCAAAATACGAAACAGGGGAAAACGACATTCCTACGACAGTACTGATTTCGTTAGCAAAGTTCCATAAAACAAATGTAGACTATATTCTTGGACTAACAGACAATATGACGTCTTATAAAAATTTATAATACAAAAAACAGGGAAAGTCTTAAAAAGACTATTCCCTGTTTTTCTAATAAAATGAACGTATTAAAAGATTAAGCTTTAGCTGTTTTCTTTGAACCTTTATTAAGGTTCTTTTTCTTTTCAACATGCTTCTGCCACATTACCCAAAGAGTCGGAGCAATACAGTTTGATGAATATACACCTGCAAGCATACCAATGATCAATGGGAATGCAAAGCTGATAATTGATGTGATTCCGAAAATTGCACATACAATACAAACAGTTGCCATCGCCATAACTGTCGTAACAGTTGTATGGATCGAACGGCCTAAAGTCTGAGTTATTGACTGGTTAACCAAATCAGTAATCTCCATCCTTCTGCCGTAAAGTCTGCGGTTTTCTCTGATACGGTCATAAATAATGATCGTAGCATTAATTGAATAACCCAGAATTGTAAGCAATACAGCCATAAAGTTTGCATTTATATCAAATCTGCAAATCACAAAGCAACCATATACCATACACATATCGTGAAGAAGTGCCACTACTGAGAAGCATCCAGCCGAAAGACCGCCGATCTTCTTAAATCTGAAGCCAATGTAGATAATTGTTACTACCGCTGCAAATGCACAGGCAACAAGACATTTGAAGAAGAAATTAATACCGTTTGAAGCCGCTACATCACTGGATTCAAGCAATTCAAGCTTATTATCCGCAAACTTCTCTTCAAGTGCAGCTTTAAGCGTGTTCTGCTTCTGTTCGCTGATACCTTCCTTTGAAGCAAACTGAAGCTTAACAGTTGTATCATCGCTTGCAAAATTAGTACCTGTAGTAACTATTGCAGTTTCATCAATGGAGTCTTTTACTGTGCTTGCAACCTCATTTGTATCAATATCGCCCTCATATGTATAAGTGATAATTGTACCGCCCTTGAATTCAATAGCAACATTCGCCTTTATAACTAATGTAAGAACAGCAAAAATTGCAATAAGAACACATGATACTGTATAGAAAATCTTTCTGTGTCCATAAACATTCAAAGGTTTGCGCTCTTTAACCTCTTCCTTTGCACCGTAAAGTGAACGCTTTTTAAAGCACTTGAACTTTGAAAGTGAAGAAAGCATAAGTCTTGAACAGAATATACCAAACACAAAGTTAAGGATAATACCTACAAGCAAAGTGTAACCCAAAGAGTAAATCGTACCGGCAGTTGATGCACCGAATGCAGCAAACAACGGCTTGAGAAGTGTTCCGAAAACACTGTCTGTCGGTCCGAAAGCACCCATCAGTATAACAGCTACAAATACAACAGTGATGTTACTGTCAAATACAGCAGACCATGCTCTCTTGTAGCCCATTTCAATGGCGCCGTTCAGGGTCTTGCCGTTATTAAGCTCTTCCTTGATACGCTCAGCAGTGATAACATTGGCGTCAACACCCATACCTATTGCAAGTATGATACCCGCAATACCCGGAATAGTTAGCGTAAAGCTTTCGATATTTCCAAAGAAACCGGAAACGCAAGCAATAGTTCCGACTACCTGTCCGAACAAAGCAATTGCTGCCACAAATCCCGGAAGCTTATAAATGAAAATCATATAAAGTGCAATGATAAGGAACGCAATCGCTCCGGCAATAACCATTGCATTTCTTGCACCCTCACCAAGAGTAGCAGAAATAATATTGTTGCTTGTTGTTTCAAGCTTGAAAGGAAGAGAACCTGCGTTGATCTTATCAGCCAAAGCCTTTGCAGATTCATATGTAAACGGATTTGCACTGCTTCCGGAAATCTGACATTTTCCTCCGGTAATAGGCTCGTTTACAGTAGGTGATGATATACATTTATCATCCATCCAGATTGAAATAACGCCCTTGTTAGCAGAAAGCTTAGTTGTTGCGTCAGAAAAAGCCTGTCTGCCGTTTTCCTTCAAATCAAGGCTTACAACATATTCAACCTGTCCGTTGTCATTAGTAAACTGTGCGGCTTCCGCTTTATCAACATCCGTACCTGTAAGAACAGTTTCTCCTGTTTCTTCAGAACCCTCTCTGAATGTCAGCAAAGCCGTTTCACCCAGTTCAGCAACAGCAGCTTCCGGATCAAAATCCTCTTCGCCTGCCTGCCATGGGAATGAAACCATAACCTTGTCAGTGGTATAATCAACATAAACCTCACTATCGGTAATGTTAAGACTTACAAGACGCTGTTCAATGGTTGCTTTAGCCGCATCCATTTCCTTGTCTGTAGCATCGTAACCGTCAGCCGGTTCAAATGTGGCGTTAACTCCGCCCTGAATATCAATACCCCAACGAATTTCGTCCACACTTTTAATGTATGTTGTTTTTATGTCTCCATATTGAGTATGTATTCCCGCATATGTAAGTCCTGCAAACGCAATTATACATACCAACACGATGAAAAACACTGGTTTTTTTGTTCGGCGCACAATTAATCCTCCTAATATTTTATTAGCAAATATAATAATACATTTGCCGCACATAATCACTTTACTATTATAGTGCTTTTTTCCTGAAAAGTCAAGCATTATTTTCAAAAACAGCTGTTTATTTTCCAAAATTTTATAAAGTATATACAAAAAGCGATTTTTTCATGACATATGAACAAAAAATAATCAAATCAAATCTTGATCAAAATGTGAATAAACAAGAAAACTATACTAATAATAAATAAAATTAGAGTCACCGTTTTTTCAAATATTTGCGAGCCGTTTTGTGTTAATTAATACAAAATATATGGTATACAACTATAGTGATTTTATATAAAACAACAAATATTGTTACAAAGCGGTGAAAACACTTGCAAATGTTTGACAAGCAGCGTAAAATAAGCTATAATACAAGCAGAAATCAAATTTGGAGGTTATTATAATGACAAAATCAGAAATCATTGCTGCTGTCGCAGAAAAAGCTTCCTGTACAAAAAAGGATGCTGAAAAATGTTTCAGCGCTGTAATCGATACAATTACAGAAGCTTTGTCAAATGGTGAAAAAATTACAATCACAGGCTTCGGTACTTTTGAAGTAAGAGACAGGGCTGCTAAGGACGCAATCAACCCTGCTACAAAGGAACCGATTCATGTTCCTGCTAAAAAAGTTCCTGCATTTAAAGCAGGTAAAACTCTTAAGGAAGCTGTTGATAAGTAATTTTTAACAGGTAGAAAAGGAGAATTTAATATGCCCGCAACAAAAAAAGCTGTCACTGAAGAAGCAAGAAAAACTGAAAGTGCTGTAAAAGCTCCGGCATCTAAAAAAACTGCTGCAACAACAGAAAAAAAAGCTTATGACAAGAAACCTGCCGCAAAAAAAGCTTCTGCTAAGAAAGCTGTTACTAAAACAGAAGTAAAAAAAGAAAATGTTATTTTACAGTTTGCCGGCAAGGAAGTTGAAATTGATGCCGTTATCGCATCTGCAAAAGCCGACTTTAAGGCTAACAATAAGGGCTGTTTAAGATCAATCAACGTTTATGTCAAGCCTGATGAAAACGCTGCATATTATGTTGTTAACGGAAAAACAACAGGAAAAGTTGAACTTTAATTTCAACAGCTCAGGGATTATTTTTTAATTAACAAAACAATTACACTTTGACTTGAAAAAATTTATGTAAGCAAAACGGCCAAGAGCAATCTTGGTCGTTTTGCTTATATTTTTTTTAAATTCAATAGGTTTAAATTCTGCGTCCTACAATAAGATAAATCAGAAAAATCCTCTATATTTATCTCTTTATCCTGCATTCAGCTATCGGATATGTTTTGCTCAGAACTTCTTTTCCGTTTATCGTTTTGTATGCACGTATTGCAAATTTATGCTCTGTTCCCTCCGCAAGCTTTGTTACCGTATATGTATTCACATTGCTTGCTGTTTTGGTTACCCTGACAAATGATTTCTTGGCTGTGTCATACCAATATACCACATATCCCTGTGCTCCGCTTACCTTATTCCATGTAAGCTTCACACTGTTTATATCTGCTGTAGCTTTGAAGCTTGTAACAACAGGAAGATATGTATTTGCAGTTACTGTTGGATATG
>JAHZHC010000027.1:99258-184483 GCA_019420505.1 Ruminococcus sp. | reverse complement strand
GTATTGCAAATTTATGCTCTGTTCCCTCCGCAAGCTTTGTTACCGTATATGTATTTACATTGCTTGCTGTTTTGGTTACCCTGACAAATGATTTCTTTGCTGTGTCATACCAGTATACCACATATCCCTCTGCTCCGCTTACCTTATTCCATGTAAGCTTTACACTGTTTATATCCGCTGTGGCTTTGAAGCTTGTAACAACAGGAAGATATGTATTTGCAGTTACTGTTGGATATGTTTTGCTCAGAACTTCTTTTCCGTTTACTGTTTTGTATGCACGTATTGCAAATTTATGCTCTGTTCCCTCCGCAAGCTTTGTTACCGTATATGTATTTACATTGCTTGCTGTTTTGGTTACCCTGACAAATGATTTCTTTGCTGTGTCATACCAGTATACCACATATCCCTCTGCTCCGCTTACCTTATTCCATGTAAGCTTTACACTGTTTATATCCGCTGTGGCTTTGAAGCTTGTAACAACAGGAAGATATGTATTTGCAGTTACTGTTGGATATGTTTTGCTCAGAACTTCTTTTCCGTTTACTGTTTTGTATGCACGTATTGCAAATTTATGCTCTGTTCCCTCCGCAAGCTTTGTTACCGTATATGTATTCACATTGCTTGCTGTTTTGGTTACCCTGACAAATGATTTCTTGGCTGTGTCATACCGGTATACAACATATCCCTCTGCTCCGCTTACTTTATTCCATGTAAGCTTCACACTGTTTATATCCGCTGTGGCTTTGAAGCCGGTGACTGAGGCAGGATAATTTCCCGGTTTCTTTGTAATGATAATTGTATAAGTCCTTACCTCTCCGCTTGGAGCTGTAACTTTAATTTTCACAGTGTTTTTTCCGTCAGATAAAGAAACCGTTCCTGCACCGCTGACCTTTGCACCGCTGTCAATAACAGGTGCATTGATCTTAACTGAAGTGACATCATCCTCTATTGTTGCAGTATAGGACATAGTGTATTTATCAAAAGTCTGATCCAGCTTATAACCGCTTATAGACAATGATTTCAACAAATTATTGTTGTTTCCGCTGCTTGTAGGCTTTGGATAAATCGATGACGGCATATTATCATATACCGGAATTTTAAATTCAAGTGCAGAATTTAAAATAGCAGATGTATATGCATTTTTCATCATCGCAGCTTCATTGGCCTGTCCGAAAATACAGGTCATATACTGATGATAATAATAGCCGTTTCCGCCGTCTACCATATCAAATTTCTGCAGATAAAGAGTATCCTGTTCTTTTGTTATATATCCGTTGCCTAAAAATATTGAACCGCCAACAATGGATTTATATTGATTCGTCCACGGAAGAAGATATGTAGGATTAGTTGTCTTTGCATATTTACATCCCATCTCAGCAGCCGTCATAGTTGATGTTGCGTAAGCGTTTATATCAAAAAAGTTAAAATAGTTTTCATATCCCTTTACAGTTCCCAGCGACTGAGGTGCTCCGTTTACACCTTGTTCATTTCTGCATCTTGAAGCAAGATGATAAGGCGAAACTCCCGATTTAGCAGCAGCGTCCATAAAGGTTTGTGCATATGAATAAGTTTTCTTTGTGTCAGGTGCTGTAAAGCTTCCTTTCATAAAAGTGTCTGCAAGAATTGCCTTTACACCGCTGATCGTATGCACCGATGGATTATATGACAAATTTTCAAACATGAATATGTATGTATCATCAAGAAAATTTCTCGGATCCATATAATAGCTTATAATCTGCTTGGATGCAGGGACCCAATAATATCCGTCCTGTCCTATCCAATAGTTCCCCGAAAAATTATATGCACCCTTCTCCATAGACTTCCATGAATCAAGAGAATCAAGGTGAACAAGATTACGTCCCAGAACAAGCTCCTCATTCAATGCCTCATACCAGTCTATACCCAGCTTCTGAGCTTTAAAAATCCATTTAGGATGCTGTTTATGAAGCTGTCTTAGCTTTGGTTTGTAGCTTTCAGGAAAACCCTGTTCCTTCATATATGCCTCAAAGCTTGCATCAGTAGTTCCAGTATCCGATGACGATGATGAACTTGTAATAGTTATGTAAGCCGCCGAAACATATCCGGTACTTGAAGAATATGCGATCCTGTACCACTTAGCACCCGAGGAATCATACGACGTTCCCGTTATAGTAACCTTGTTTCCATAATATACCGTTCCAATGATCCTGTATGAAGTTCCTGCTCCGGAACGCACATTCAAAGCGTCAGCAGTAACCTTTCCTGTCTGATTTGCAGCAGCCGCAAATAATCCTGACAAAACTCCGGTCATACACATAATTAATATAATTAACCCTGAAATCAGTTTTTTCATTTTGCACCTCTTTTAAATTAAAAAACCATCAATATTAATATTATTGTAACAGATTCACACGAAGATTGTCAACAGATACTTAGCCTGTTTTTACTGATAATTATTGGCAAAGCCTTAAAATCACAACAAAAAGCAATAACCTTTTTAATTTCTTCAGCATATAAAAGCAATCAGAAAATTCTTCAAATAATAATTTAAATATTTGAATATTCTCTATAATTTTGTCAAACATAATTCCAAAGGACTTATGTTTCCGATGACATAATGTGCTGTGACTTATGAGGGGAATACTTCTTGTGAGCAAAAAATCAATCGGAGAAAGGCAAAAATGCTATGAAAAATTTAAAAGAAACCGGCATCGGTAAAATCTTGGGCGGAAAAGGATTATACATCACTTTAGGCGCTTGCCTTCTCGCTGTTGGCGGAGCTGGCATTGCAGCATATAACCATGCAGTCACCAAAATCAATGACAACCTCACTTTTTCCGTATCTGACAGCCACTATTCCCAGTCTTCGGACCTTCAGGCGGATAATAAACAGTCAGGAGTAGAAATGGACAGTGATAGCTCTACAGATGACAGTTCACAATCAACACCGAATACACAGCCAAATGTTATGCCTGTAAACGGTGAGATTATTAATCCTTTCAGCAATGGCGAACTTATTAAATCTGAAACTCTCGGAGTATGGAAAACGCACGACGGAGTTGATATTAAAGCCGATAACGGTACACAGGTCAAAGCAATGAACAGAGGAACAGTAACAAAAATCTGGGAAGATCCTCTATGGGGAAACTGTATGACAATTGACCACGGAGATGGAATTATCGGGCATTATTATAACCTCGCCAAAGCAATGACCGTAATCGAGGGCGATGAAGTCGATTCCGGCGAGGTAATCGGCGCTGTGGGAGATTCAGCTGAAATTGAAGCTGCCGAACCATCACATCTCCATTTTGGTATAAAACGCAACGGAGAATGGATCGATCCGATCACATTTATTGATCCTGATTCAAATAAATAAAATTCTATTCACCATTCATAAAAAAACGGATAATACACTTAAAAACCAATTAAGTGTATTATCCGTTTACATATCAATATTCTTTTTGATTCTGCACATTCAATTATTCATTGCCCGTGTTTTTATAAACTATATCCTGAATCTGATTCTTCAGAATTTCTTTATTATCAGAAATTATAAGTATAACAAAACCGCCGCTTTCAAATACCTCAGCTTTTTCTATTTTCGATATTTCAGACGGCTTATAGCCTGTAAAATCTTTGATCCGCCTCTGAATCCTCTCTTCCAGCGAACTTTTCAATTCTTTTACATTGCCGTTTCTGCCTCTTAGTATCGTTACCTCGTCTGCAAAACCTCCGTTTCCCGCAAAAATAATTCCGCCGTCGCTAAGTTCTTCATAGCTTATTCCATATAGCTTTTCACAATTATCTATAAAAATTTCTTCATCAAAAAAAGCAAATTTATTTAAATTTTCTTCATTACTCTGATCTGAAAGCTTCTTAATTAATTCTTTGACAGTTATTGATTCCATGTCATCAACAGATTCAATATCATTTAAATCCTGTTTGCAGCCGACTGCGGCAAAAACAAATATTAAACCCATTAAAATAAGTAAAAATTTTTTTAAGATTTTCACGAAATATCCCCCTTTTCTACAAACATTATATCATCATATATACCGAAAATCAATCAAGTTTGATAATGTTTTTTTCTCACTGACACAAAACTGTCACCTGCGTTAATATCCAGTTAATAAATATGTTATATACTCTGTTATTATTAGTTGTTTTCTATTTGATTGAAAAGAGGATCAATGTAATGGACAATAAAAACAATTTTATACCCGATGATGATTATGAATATGAAAAACAAATTGCTGAACAGAACAGACATCAGCGTGAATTGGAGAAAGCTGAAAGAATCGCTCAGACCGAGCGCCGGAAAGAGCTTGATAAACAGCGTGATAAACGTATACAGGCTGAGAAGATTGAGCTTATCAAACTGAAAAACGGCGTAATTAACGAGTCTGAAAGTATAAAAGAGGAGCATGAACAAATACCTGAGCTTCACGGCTTTGAAAAGGTGTCAAACTTCTGGTTTCACCATAAAATTATAATTTTATTTACAGCTTTTATAGTTCTGGTGTGTGCCTTTATTTTTTATAATACCCTTAGTAAAGAACAGCCTGATTTAACTGTTATGATGATTGCCGATAACGGTCTGTCTTATCGGCAGGAGGAATTGGAGGACTTTTTTGAAAAATATACCGAAGACATTAATGGTGACGGCAAAGTATATGTTTCCGTATTGATCGCACCTTTGGATAATACCAGCCGTGATGAACTGATGATGGCTAATCAATCAAAATTTTTTGCTAATCTTCAAACTGCAGATTGTATGCTGTTCATCACCGATTCAAATACGGACAAAGATATCAAAAGCCTCATGAAATCAGATTTAAAAAAAGATTTTAAAAATAATGATTATATAACAGACCAAGGCTTTTCCCTTAATATGAAATTATTTGCACAGCAAATCAAATTTGAGAATATGCCGAACGATGTCGTCCTTTCAATACGTCAGCCGGTAAAAACCATTAACAGCTCATTAGAAAAAATGGAAGAAAGCTATAATGAAAAATTTAAAATCTTTTCGGCAATCGTCAATGACTTAACTGCACAAGCAAAAGAAACCAATGATCCGGGTTTAACTACCGAACCTGTTAAAAAGCAGGACTTAAGTTCATCTGAAATAAATTTATCCGGCGCTGAAAAATAACATATAAAACCTGCGGTATTATCAAATTACCGCAGGTTTTTTTATATAACTCCATATTTTTTTAATATTTCCTGCTTGGAAGTTAAATTAAGCGTCCTTATTTTTCTTCTTAAAAACAGAACATCAGCAGGATTCACCGATATATCATCAATGCCCATTGCGAGAAAAGCTTCGGTCAGCGAACAATCTGCCCCCAGCTCTCCGCATATTCCCACAGGAATGCCCTCCTTGTGAGCGTTAATGCATACCATATTCATCATTCTGAGCAAAGCCGTATGATTCGGCGGAAAGATTTTTTCAAGCATTTCATTCTGCCTGTCAGCCGCTAAAATATATTGCTCTAAATCATTTGTACCAATACTAAAAAAATCAACTTCCCTTGCAAAAATATCACTTAACATAACCGCCGCAGGAGTTTCAATCATAATACCCAGTCTTATATTGTCACTGTAATCCTCTCCTATTCTATCAAGTTCTCTTTTTACTTCTTTTATCAGCGCCTTGACCTGCCTTATTTCACTGATATCAATAACCATAGGTATCAGTATGGATAAGTTTCCATAAACAGATGCCCTTAAAAGTGCTCTAAGCTGAGTCTTAAATATTTCAGGCTTGCTCAGGCAAATTCTTATCGAACGAAAACCAAGCGCCGGATTTTGTTCCTGAGGCAAATCAAAATAATCAAAGCTTTTATCTGCCCCAATGTCTAAAGTCCTGATTACCACAGACTTTCCCTGCATTCTCTCCAGAACACGTCGGTAGTTGTAGAATTGCTGCTGTTCATCAGGAAAACATTTATTCTTTAAATATAAATACTCACTCCTGATAAGCCCGATGCCTCCCGCATCATTTTCAATAACTGAATCAATGTCCGATAATCCGTTTATATTTGCGTATATATTAATTCGTGTCTTATCTAAAGTTATATTCTCCCTGCCCTTAAAACGCTTTAAAAGATCACGCTTTTTAGCTTCCTTTTCCTCAGCTTTATATAATCTTTTCTCCGTTTTTTCATCGGGTTCAATGTATAGTATTCCGTTGTAACCGTCTACGACAGCTGTTTTCCCGTTATAACTCTCAGATAAATCACAACCGATTCCTGTAACTGCGGTAACATTCATGGTTCTTGCAAGAATAGCGGTGTGTGAATTCACAGAACCGTATTTTGTACAAACAGCAAGAACATTTTCCATGTCCAGATTCATCATTTCTGACGGCACCAGATCTTCCGCACAGACAATGGCTTTTTCAGTCATATTAAATCCGTTTCCTGTTAAATTGAGTATGTGCTTTAAAAGCCTGTCGCAAATGTCTTTTAAATCTGCCGACCTGCTTTTTATGTATTCAGAATCTATTTTACCTAAAAGCTTAGAATAGTTTCTCGTTGTCTGAACCACTGCAAAATCAGCGTTTAACCTTTCTCTTAGTATAATATCTTTAACAGCATTGTCAAAATCACCATCGTTCAGAATCATCTTCTGAATAAGAAAAATTCCGGCGTCATCCCTGCCCAGATTTTCAAGTGCACTGTCATATAGCTTCTGAATCTCAGACAGTGCACATTTCTTCGCACTTTCATATCTTTCAATTTCATATTGAGGGTCTTTCGCCTCACATTTGTTTATGACAGTCTCTTTTTTGTGAATAAAAACTATTTTTCCTTTTATAATTCCTCCGAAAATCGGCCTGCCTTTTAAAACAATCATGAGCTAACCCTCCCCCCGATCAGTAAAATACAATTTAGTATATTCAGAACTATTCTATAAATTCATAGTTACCTCTCTTTTAATTATAACACTGCTGTGTAGTTATTCAACAGTTTGCATAAATATTTTACGTTTTGTTAATTATTTTATGTCAATATCACATAAGACTGAATGAAAATATGTGTATCTTTATTTTTAGAATTTCAAGCATTTTTTCGCCCTAATATGAATAGAATTTATTCAGGGACTACCCTGACAACCTCAGAAGCTTGTCTATGGTAATCAAAAGGAAAGGAGAACATACATGCTTGAAGTTCTGAAAAAAGATTTGCATACTGAAAGTTCCCCCGAGGAGAAAATCGGACTGTCCTCAGAAGAGGCTGACCGTCTTTTGTCCGTAACGGGAGAAAACAGGCTTTCAACAAAAAAGAAAAACAGCGCACTAAAAATATTTGCGGGCCAGTTCCACGATATTATGGTAATAATACTCCTTGCAGCAACTGTAGTATCCGTACTTTTAGGAAAATATACCGACGCTATCCCTATCATGATAATCGTAGTTGTCAACGCTGTTCTGGGATTTATTCAGGAATACAGATGTGAAAAAACATTGGAACGCCTCGAAGAAATGACCTCTCCCACTGCAAAAGTTTATCGTGATAATAAACTTTCAGTGATCCCCGCATCACAGCTTGTTCCGGGAGATGTTTTTGAAGTAGAAGCAGGTGACAGAATTCCGTGCGACGGATATATCCTGAAAGCAAAAGCCTTTACTTGCGACGAATCAATATTGACCGGTGAAGCAATTCCGGCTGAAAAAATATCACGTACATCACAGGTTGAATTTTCGAGTCTGAATCAGCCGTATATGGGATATATGGGAACAGTTGCAACAAGAGGCTGGGCAAGGCTTGAAGCCGTTGCCACAGGCGAACGCTCACAAATGGGTAAAGTATCAAAAATGCTTGAAAAAATAGACGACGAACAAACTCCCCTTCAAAAAAAGCTGGGCGAACTGGGAAAAACACTTGCCCTGATCTGTCTTGGCGTATGTATAGTCGTTTTCTTAGCCGGAGTAATAAGAGGCGAGCCGGTGCTTGATATGCTTATGACAGGTATAACCATTGCCATCGCCGCAATACCCGAAGGACTTCCTGCAACCGTGACAATAGCCCTTGCCCTGGCAGTAAGAAAAATGCTTAAGCGCAATGCCCTCGTGCATAAGCTTCATTCTGTGGAAACGCTTGGCTGTGCGTCTGTCATCTGTACTGACAAAACAGGAACGCTGACTATGAACAAAATGATTGTCACCGATATTTATACTATAGGAAGCAGAGAATCTGAATATAAATTTTCCAAAGATAAAAACACCGACGGGCTTATCTCGTCAGATGGACAGCGCCTTATGGCGTGGGATAATCTTCTTCTGAGCGAAACCCTTATATGCGGTGCAGTATGCAATAACGCAAAATTTGCAGTTCCCGCACCATCTTCCGGAAGAAACCGCCAAGGTGTAATTTCAAAATATCAGCCTCAAGGCGATCCCACTGAAGCCGCTATTCTGACTGCCGCCGCAAGAGGCGGAATAGACGTGGAGAATTTGCAGCTGAAAAGGCTTGACGAACAGCCTTTTGACAGTGAAACAAAATTTATGTCTGTGCTTTGTACAAATTCTGCCGGAGAACATATTACATATAAAAAAGGAGCTACGGATGTAATTCTTAAAGAATGCGAATATAAAATTACAGGTCCTGAAGGTGAAATTTCTAAGTTAAATATAAAAGACAAACAGTTTATATTAAAAAAGAATGATCAAATGGCAGAATCAGGGCTGAGAGTAATGGGATTTTCAAAAATTTATAACGGAAAAGCAGTATTTCTCGGTCTTATGGGCATGGCTGATCCTCCAAGACCTGAAGCCAAAAAAGCAGTTCGGCTTTGTCAGAAAGCAGGAATCAAAACTGTAATGATTACAGGCGACCATAAGCTGACAGCCTGTGCCGTTGCCAAAGAAGTAGGTATTTTTCAAAACGGAGATATTTCAATTACAGGTGCCGAACTTGATTCCATGAATGATGAACAGCTTTCCGATGTAATTGATAAAATCTCAGTTTACGCAAGAGTTACTCCCGCCCATAAACTCAGGATAATTAAAGCATTTAAATCCAAGGGAAAAATATGCGCCATGACTGGCGACGGCGTAAACGATGCACCTGCTATAAAAGAATCCTCAATTGGAGTTTCCATGGGCATTTCAGGAACAGATGTCACTAAACAGGCGGCAGATGTCATACTTCTTGATGATAACTTCGCCACTCTTGTCAATGCAGTTGAAGAAGGCCGCACAATCTATCAAAATATCCGAAAGTTTGTAAGATATCTGATTTCCTGTAATATAGGAGAAGTCCTTACCATGTTCGGAGGAATAATTATGGGACTTCCCATCGTGCTTGTCCCGGCACAGATCCTACTTGTAAACCTTGTAACCGACGGACTCCCTGCGGTAGCCTTAGGACTTGAACCAAGCGAAAAGTCAGTAATGCATAAACCACCGAGAAATGAATCGGACAGCTTCTTTAAAGGCGGACTTTTAAGCCGTATTGTAATCAGAGGTATGCTTATCGGACTTTGCACCCTTGCCTGCTTCACATGTCTTCTGAAAACAGGCTATACTCTTGACCAGTCAAGAACCGGAGCGCTGATAACACTTATTGCTTCCCAGCTTATTCACGTATTTGAATGCAAAAGTGAAGAAAAAACCTTACTGTCTGTTCCGTTTTTGTCCAATCCGTTTATGCTTTTTGCAGTAGCCGTTTCATTGGCTTGTATGCTTGTTTGCATATATATCCCGTTTTTAAGCGGAATTTTTGCATTAGTTAAACCCAGCCTTATTATCTGGCTTGTTTCCCTCGGATTTTCTTTTGCAGTACCACTTTTATCAAGTATTTTTTCAAAAATAAAATAGCATAAAATCATATGCACATTCCACAAAAGGAATGTGCATTTTTTGTGTATTGCTACAAACTTTGTTCATATTTCATTCAAAGTTGCACGTTTGCGTGCAAAAAATGCCGAAATAAGCCTATTAGTAGAAGGGGGTCTTAGCGCAGACGGCGCAAATCACGTTATCAGTTTGTGATATTTATGGCTTTGACCCCGCTGTGGTAAATTTGCAAAAGTGATAAATTACTGTGGTGCTGGCGCACACAGACCAACTCACGTTATCAATTTTCAGTCTTAATATCTTAGCAAGCTGACAGTTTTACAAAGCGGTCAAAACAGCCACATATATTAAAATGCATAAAAAAACGGCACACCAAAAAAATCAGGTGAACCGCTTTAAAAAACAATATAAGCTGAGAATCATGATAAACAACTTTTTTATTTAACTATTTTTTCACCGCAGGATTGACAAAACCTTGCGTCAGTCTTTAATTTTTCTCCGCAGTGAGGGCACTTTTCAGCCTCTGATTTAATAACCATCTGAGCATAAGCATCAACCGCTTTATTTTCTGTTTCTTTGTTTTCTTTGGGCATATAATTGCTGTTTTTAAACTCAAAATCAGGAATGGTCTCCTCACTTTTTACCTTTTCGTTCTTTGTCATATCAGCTTCTGTCTTTTCTTCATCCTTAACTATTTCCTCAAATTTTAAAGAAGGAACTTCTACCCTGAAATCTTCTCCCATAAGTTTAAGCGCAAGAACAAGACCGCATATTATAAGAAAAATACATGAAACCAAAGGAAGAGCATATATAAGCACCGTCATTATAGCAAGAAATGTCCTGCTGTCACCTGAATTTCTGAACAAGTCCACAAATTCGCTGTTGTTAAGTGCATAAACCAGAAATGTAACAGGCTTTACTGCGCAAGCAGCAGATGAAATTATTATAATCGCCGGCATTTCAGCTCCTACCTTTTTCTTTCTTCTGTAAGCCATAAGAATAAAGAATGTTATAATTGAAATCAAAAAGGTTATAATAGCCTTGTCATATGTGAATATATAATCATAAGCATTCTGAGCAAATACATATGTTTGTGCAACATCGGCATATCTGTTATATCCCAATGAGCCAAGAGATTCCATAGCCAATCCCATAGCTGATATCAGTGCGGCAGTGAATGCCAAAAGGCAAACTCCCCCTCCGGCTTCAGTAAGTTTTTTTGTGTGCTTTTTTGTTTCCGTCATACCAAACATCCTTTCAATCATGGGGTCTGTCCGTCCGGATATTCAAGGTACAGATTTAAATATCCGCCCCTTTTAATCATACAATCTGAAACGATAGTATGTCAACGCTGAAAAATCAGTTTTCATCAGTAGTTTTGTCAGATAAAGAAACATCTTTCCATTAATTTTTTTCAACTGATGATTATTCTGATTTTCCGCCTGTTTGTGCATTATTGAGGGTTTCTCCTTTTTGTAATCTTTTAATTATTTTTCCGTTCTTATATTCAAAAAGGAAAATAAAAACTATTGCAGCCAATCCGGTTAATGACAAAATAACTGAAAGCTTAAAATAATCCGGACTGAATTCCATTGTAACAATATTTTCACCCTTTTCAAGAGGAATTGTTATAAGACTGTCAAGAGCTGTAGAGGTCTGAACCGATTTTCCGTTTACCTTGACAACCCAGCCATTTTCCTGCGGAATTGTAGTGAAAAGGACCTCATCGTCTGAATTAGCAGAAATTCTGCCCTCAACATAGCTTCCCTCATGAGCTGTAATCTCCCATGATTTCTTCTGTAATTTAACTGCATCCTGTTCAAACTGATCAAAATCGAATGAATAGAACAGATTATCGCTCCAGTATGCAACATTTTCTTCATTATCAATTGATATACGTACTCTAACTCTCTCTCCGCTTTCAAATTCACCGAGATTCATAATTGCGTAATTATCGCCGTCAAAAAACTGACCTGCAAACTTCATTTCAGTTGAACCGTTATCATATTCAGATTCTTTTTGAATCCACACATTACATGAACGCTCATATTTTGTAGGAAGATACATATAAAGATCAGAGGTTTTATCCATTTCCACAAGATAATCAATATGACATTCCGCAATTTCTTCATCTTTATATGCATATTGAGTATGTCCATCGCTTATTTCAGCAGTTGACATATTTTCAGTTTGCATATCATACGGCTGAATCCTTGTAAAATACTGAGTAATTTCATCTTTTGACGTCAAGGCGCTGAACAGCGTATTTTGATTTTCAAACGGATTTGTATCACTTAATTCTATATCTTTGATTCTGCTGTCGGCTGAAAGCCCCAGACCAATTGCATATGGATTTTGATGAAATTTATAAAGCGCACCGTTTTCCTGAATTTCTTTTACGATTTCATATTCCTTCGGAACGGCTGAATCACGGTCAGCATAGCAGTTGTTTCCGTCTTCATCGATCTTATCCATAACGTATTTTATATCAAACAAAGCGTCTGTTATATATGTTTTTCCCGTATATTTTGTGGAGTGACCTCCATAGGAAAAACCAAGCCTTTTCAGCATTGTAAGAACAGGAGAGTTCATTGTTGAGCTGGAATGTGAAACGCCGTAATATCCAACTCCGATAGGATCGTTTACTGTTCTGTGGAAGGTTGCCTCCATTCGGTAAAAAGGCTCATTATCCGAAGCCTTCATCTGCTTTACAGCATCTCTGGTATTACTCATATAAGGCTCATAGGAGATATACTGACTGTACATGACCTCCTGATTCACCTTATTGACAGTATCCATTACATTTATCGTAAGTTCTGCACAAACAATAATACTTACTGATAAACAGAAAATTTTTGAAATTCTATACTTTTTTCTTACAAGGTAAAGAACTGCGAAATAAACGCTTATTGCTATGATTGAACCCCAAATTCCCTGAGGTATTGTATGTGAGCCTTTTCCTCTTTCAAATGTTTCAAAGATCTGAAAATGAGAATAATTTTCACGCTCACACCAAAAAAGGAATACCAAAATGCCAAAGAAAACTCCGCCGATTTCCTTTACGGTAACTCCCTTTATATTTTCAAAAGCCTCAAAAGCCATAATCAAAAAAATAAACGAGAGCGCAAAGGAATATCTGAACGGCAGCCAGTTAGGCATCTGAAAACCATGCCAAACCATATCCGAAGGACGAATATACATACTTACTATCAGCAATACCGACAGAAGCCCCAATCCAACTTTCTTCTTGATATATATCTTCTTATTCATAAAGAATAACGGAATCAGCAATACCGTCAGCGTTCCGCAGTAAATCATCGGAAGTCCTTCAACGTTTACTGAATCATATGTCATCGGGAACATTTTTGTAATTAAAGTAAGAAAATCAAACTGTGTTGCCAATGAAAAATCAGGTTCGGTAAATTCAAACTTACCCAGTTTTAAAGAATTATATACAGGAATAAGTACAATGCAGGCACAAAGCAATGCCACGACTGTACCTAATGCAAATTTAACAACTGTTTTAAAAAAATGATCAGGAAATATTCTGCGTTTCTTTGTAAAGCAATAATACACGAAATAAAAGAAAGTGAATATTCCCATCATATATCCGATATAAAAATGAGTTATAAACATCAGAGCCATGGGAATGGTAAGAGGAAGGAGCTTTCCCTCATCCACAAGTCTGTGGACTCCAAGACAAATCAGAGGCAAAAGTATCAATCCGTCCAGCCACATTGGATTCATCAGCTGAACGACCATATATGACATAAGACTGTAGCAGCTGCTGAACACAATAACAGACAAGTTCTTAGGCTTTGAAGTTCTTTTAAGGAAAAAAGCAAAAGCAGCCGCAGCAGCTCCCATTTTTAAAAGCTGCAAAAGCTCGATCGCACCGCACATCCACGCTCTTGGAAGCAGGCAGATAATAAGCATGAAAGGACTTGCAAGATAATAAGCGAACACTCCAAACATTTCACCAGAAAGATTTCTTGACCAGTTATAAAAAAGCTCATCTCCTCCATGAATGAAATCCCTGAACGCCTCATAATAATAGACATACTGCCCATTCAGATCAAGGACAAGAACGGAATTAGGTCCAAACGGATGCACTTTAAAAAGGGCATATACGGCAAACATTATGAATACCGGTATAATAAAAACAAGAAAATAAATTCTTTTATTCCACAACAAACCTCTGATTTTACCTATTACAGATTTATTCTCACGGGGCTGAATAATGTTATTCATTTAATGCTCCTTTTCTTTATCGTTCGTATTTTTAGAAACAATTTCGCTGATTATATATCGGGGGCGATTTTTTATTTCCTCATAGATTTTTGAAATATAAAATCCGATAATACCAAGACTGAACATAATTATACTTGTAGTTAAAAGCTGAAGAATAATTACTGTGGGAAAGCCTGCGGCAGAATTACCCCAGATTTTATTATAGAGGGTGTTTATTCCCAAAATTATTGAAATAATAAATGTTATCACACCGATACCGGTTACAAGCTGAAGCGGTGCACTTGTAAATGATGTGATTGAATTTACCGCATATTTTATAAGCGATCTTACCGACCACTTGGATTCGCCCTCTGCACGCTCGGCAACTTCAAAATACACTTTCTCTGTTTTAAAGCCGACCCAGCTTGACATGGCTCTGAAAAAGGTTAATCTTTCAGGCATTCTGTTAAGAGCATCCACGACTTTTCTATCTATAAGCTTAAAATCGGAAGCAGCAGCCATATCAAGACCGGAAGCCTTATTTATTATTTTATAGAACAGCAATGAAAAGCCCTTATACAGAAAGTTTTCCTTTCCTCTATCCTTTTTTCTTCCCTCAACAACATCAACATCATTATTTTTCCACAAGTTATACATTTCAACGATAGTTTCAGGCGGGTGCTGCAAATCACAGTCCATCAGGACGCATGCGTCGCCTTTTGCCACTTCAAGTCCCGCAAAAACAGCACTTTCCTTTCCGAAATTTCTGCTGAAATTGACCGCAGAAATATTATCTCTTTCAAGGGCTAAAGCGGACATTTTCTCCCATGTCGAATCAGAAGAACCGTCGTTTATGAAAACAATTTCAAAATCTATATCATTGTTTTCCAACACATTTGATACCACATCGGCGGTATGTTCAATATTTCCCTCTTCATTATAGCTTGGAATAATAATTGACAGCATTTTATCTTACCTTTCTTTTATTTTTTATTTTAAACGCTATGCTTTTTATTAAAATCGATCCGTATTTTATTTGCAGAAAAAAGAATAATTAAAGCAAATACATACATTACGATTTTGCTAACCGCCATCATAAATCCAGATAAATCCGCAATAATATTTAACGGCATGACACGATTCAATATATCAAACACAAGATTTGCAATCGTTATTACAGCAAGCTTGTTCCAGCTGTTCCGGAATCTTCGCAGATTAGACCGGTCGTTTACAAGCTCATTATCCTCGGATATCAATTTAAGCAAAGATTTCTGAAAACCAAGTGCTGAAATCGTTATTACTATTCCGGCTGCAATTCCGAAAGCATTTTTTACTCCTGATGAAACGTTTATAAACGAGAATATCAAAAACAGTACCGAAACCAAGCCGGATAACAGAATTAAAATTTTTATCGAAGGTAAAAGTTTTTTAAAGCTTTTATTAAAACCTGATATCTCAAGAATTCCACCCATGAAAAACAAGAGTCCCACAAGCTTGACTATATAATTCACAGCCTGACTGATATTGATCTGAATAGCTGTTATAAAAAAAGCAATACAAAAAAAATTCATAGCAAATACCTTTCCTCAAAACACTTCAAATACATACAATATAATTATATTACATTCCCTTTTCCCTGTCAATCAGAAACACTTGATTTAACTAAAATTTAATTAATACAAATAATACAAAAAAACATCCGCATTAAAGCGGATGCCAAAAATAAAAATTATAGGGGAGTACTCAGCAAATGAACGCTGAATAAATATATGAAGGCTTGGGGTAATAGCCTGCATACCAATAATTTATTCTGAAAAAGGATATGGAGGAATACATCTTTTTCAGATCAAAGTCTTGTTTCTTTGATGATTATATGATAATATTCTATTGTGATATTATTGTGAAAGCTAATTGTGCTTAAAATGAAATTTATTGAAATATTATAAAATCTATGATATACTCAGAATATATTTATAAAAACGAGGGAGTTTAAATTATGCCGAGATTTTTTTCAGATGATATAACAGAAGACACGGCTGTTATCAGCGGAAGCGACGCTGTTCACATTGGAAGAAGCCTCAGAATGAGAATTGGTGATGACCTTATTGTATGCAAAAACGGAATTGAATATTCTACCTCAATTCAGAGCATTTCAGATGAACAGGTTATTTGTAGAGTAAATAGCTCTTGCAAATCAATTTCTGAGCCTGATATTGAACTGACACTCTTTCAGGCAATCCCTAAAGGTGACAAGCTTGATATGATAGTTCAAAAGGCTGTGGAATTAGGCGCAGTAAGAATATGTCCTGTAATAACTTCAAGATGCGTTTCCCGTCCTGATAACAAGAGCTTTGATAAAAAACGCCGCCGGCTTCAGAAAATTGCACTGGAGGCCGCAAAGCAATCCGGCAGAGGAATAATTCCTGAAATTTCGGAAATAATGAATATATCCAAATGCACAGAGCTTTTAGCAAAAATGGACCATTCTTTTATTTGCTATGAAAAGGGCGGAAAAAAACTTAACGAAGTTGGTTTAACAGCTAACTCCAAAGTCGGGATTTTTATCGGAAGCGAAGGCGGATTTGAACAATCTGAGGTTGATGAATGCGCTGAAAAGGGTATTACGGTAATCGGGCTCGGTAACAGAATTTTAAGATGCGAAACTGCGCCGATTTCTGCTATAAGCATTATTATGAATCTTACGGGAAACATGTAAATATCCTATCTTTAAAACCGTTTATAAGAGTATTTATATTATAAAATATTGAGAAAAATACTTGATTAATTTGGTCCATTGTGATATAATTAATATAATCTAATACAAATGTTGTATTGATTTAGTGTAAAAATTTAAAGGAGTTGTTTTATATGGCCAGCGGATTAAAAATATTTGCTGCAATCGGTGCGCTTGCTGCCGGTGCTGCTGCAGTTTTTGCTTTGAAAAAGCGTAAGGAACTTGAAGATTACGATTATGAAGAATTAGATGAAGATTTTGACGAGTGCTGTGACGGATGCTGCGACTGCTCTGAAGAATATGAGTATGAAGCAGATGATGAAGCTTCAGAAAAATCAGCTGAAGAAGTAAAAGAAGCTGTTGAAGATGCAGTTGAGGATGTTGAGGAAGCCCTTGATAAAATTGAAGACGCAGTTGAGGAAATTGATAAATAATATTTCTATTAAACAAAAAAGAGATTGCAGGCTATGCAATCTCTTTTTTCATATACCACATCTTTTTAACTATTCACCATTATAAACGGCAATAGCTTCACCTTTTTGGGCAGTCCTCAGACGCTTGAAATAGTCCTTCGAATCTGAGGCATTACTCCGCTCATTGCAACTATAGCAATTAAATTAGGAATCGCCATCAAGCCGTTAAAGATATCAGCCACGGTCCACACGGCAGCTACTGTCATATAAGGTCCTATAAACACTGCCGCTATATAAAGATACCTATATATTTTTACTGCTCTTTTATTTCCGTTATAATCGTGATTATAATCATCTATAATAAAAACAACAACGGCGGACAAAAATATTTGCCCGCCGTTTCTTATTATTTTGCGTACTCAATAGCTCTGCTTTCACGAATGAGATGAACCTTGATCTGTCCCGGATAATCCATTTCATCCTCAATTCTCTTAGCAATTTCTCTTGCTACCAGAACCATTTTCTCATCGTTTACCTTTTCAGGCGAAATCATTATTCTTACTTCTCTTCCCGCCTGGATCGCAAAGGATTTTTCTACTCCCTCATAAGAAGTACAAATTTCCTCAAGCTTTTGCAGACGCTTGATATAGTTTTCATAGTTTTCACTTCTTGCTGCAGGTCTTGCGGCAGAAATTGCGTCAGCAGCCTGTACAAGCGCTGCCACTACAGTTTTTGTTTCAACGTCGCCGTGGTGCGCTTCTATCGCATGAATTACATCAGCATTTTCCTTATACTTCTTGCAGACATCCACACCGATCTGTACGTGTGAACCCTCAATTTCATAGCTGAGAGCTTTTCCGATATCGTGGAGCAGACCGGCTCTTCTTGCCAGATTTGCGTCAACTCCCAATTCAGAAGCCATCATTCCTGCAAGATGTGCAACCTCAATAGAATGCTCAAGCACGTTCTGGCGATAACTTGTTCTGAATCTAAGACGTCCGATAAGCTTGATAAGCTCATGATTGAGTCCGTGTACATTTGTTTCAAGTACTGCTCGTTCGCCTTCCTGTTTAATCTTATACTCAACCTCACGTCTTGCTTTATCAACAGTTTCCTCAATACGGGTCGGATGAATTCTTCCGTCCTGTATGAGCTTTTCAAGAGCAATTCTTGCAACTTCTCTTCTTACCTGATCAAAGCATGAAAGTGTAATTGCTTCAGGAGTGTCGTCGATTATCAAATCAACGCCTGTAAGTGTTTCAATTGTACGAATATTTCTTCCCTCACGTCCGATAATTCTTCCCTTCATCTCGTCGTTTGGAAGCGGAACCACTGAAACCGCTGCTTCAGACACCTGATCAGCAGCGCATCTTGCAATAGCAAGTGAAATATATTGTCTTGCTTTACTTTCACATTCATCTTTAATCTGTGTCTCGAAGTTAGACACCTTAACCGCTTTTTCATGCACCAAGTCATTTTCAAGATTCTTGAGCAGATATTCCTTAGCCTGTTCAACTGTAAACTGAGAAATTTTCTCCAGCATATCAAGCTGTGAATTCTTGATTCTCTCAGCTTCCTCCATTTTATCATCGGCAGATTTCAATTTCTTCTGAAGGCTTTCTTCCTTCTTCTCCATGGTTTCAAGCTTTCGGTCAAGTGATTCTTCTTTCTGGTTAATGCGTCTTTCCTGTCTCGAGATGTCGCTTCTGCGTTCTTTAAGCTCTCTTTCGGTTTCCTGTCTGGCTTTATGTATTTCATCCTTTGCTTCGACAAGCGCTTCCTTTTTAAGACTTTCAGCTTTTTTCTTTGCGTCTTCAATTATTCTTTCCGCTTCCTTTTCGGCAGAACCCATAGCTGCTTCAGCAGTTTTCTTTCTATACTTTATACCCTGTTTAAAGCAGATAAATCCGCAAATAGCTGCACCGGCTATAAATGCAATAACGCACAACAAGACTGCGATTCCTATACTTATATCATTCATGTATAGTTTTTTCCTCCTTCTTAGAAAGTTGGGAAACATTATTGTTTCTGTTAAACAAAACACAGCAGAAAAAATATTATTTCCCACAATATTAAATTTTAAAGATACTATAAGCATAATTAATTATATAAAAAAAGCATATATTCTTCGCAACTATCCGAAAAATTACACTATACATATATAAACATAATGCATAATATTATTGTATAATAATTTTCACTGCTTGTCAAGGCATTTTTTAGTTAAATATACAAAAAACCATAAAATTTTTAAAAATGCTTGACAAAGCCGAAAAAAAGTGATATGATTTTTTTGAAAATATATAAAGCTTTGAATAAGGAAGCTGAATTTAACATTGAATTTTTCAGAGAGTGATGTCATCGGCTGAAAGCATTACAGATTCTTTAAATTCAGACACCGCCTTATGAGTGTGCCTAATAAGCACCGGTTTGTCACCGTTATAAGACGTTTGAGGTGCTTTTTTGCATAAATGCGGGTGGAACCACGGTTTTTATCGTCCTGTGAAAAGATTGATTTCTTTTCACGGGATTTTTTAATTTACGGAGGCTTATATGCGAAAGATTTTAATTGCTTTCTGTTATACTGCTGAACTTATACTGATCGCTTTATCAGGATTTTTTACATACAAATCATTCTATGAACAGATCTCTTACAAGCAGGGTTTATTGACAACGGTCCTGCTTATGATAGCTTCATATTGGTTTTCAACGTTCTTTGAACAGCTTGACAGCAGAAAAAACTACAGTGACAGTGCTAAAAACATATTGAAACCCAAGCTAAAGAAAAAGCTTACGTTTGTTTCAAAATTATTGACAATGGCAGTTATATTTTTATGGGTATACATTTTAATATTCAAAACAGGATATTTTAATATTATATAAACACAGGAGGAATAAAAATGATCAATCTTAAATTAAAAGACGGCAGCGTCAGGGAAATTGAAAATGCAATGCCGGCTTCAGAAATCATCAAAGGTATCGGAATGGGGCTTTATAAAGCGGCTTGCTGTGTAAAAATCAACGGTGAGATCTGTGATTTACGCACTATTGTAGACAACGACTGTAATTTTGAAGTTCTGACTTTTGATTCCAAATACGGAAAAGAAACATTCTGGCATACTGCGTCCCACCTCATGGCACAAGCAGTAAAAAATCTGTATCCGGAAGCAAAGCTTGCAAGAGGTCCTGCTACCGAAAACGGATTTTACTATGATTTTGAAGTATCAAAACCTTTTTCACCTGCTGATCTTGAAAAAATAGAAAAAGAAATGAAAAGACTTGCTAAAGAGGGATATGCACTTGAACGCTTTGAACTTACAGCCGACGAAGCGCTTAAACTTATGGAAGAACGTAATGAAGATTATAAAATCGAACTTATTCATAAGCACGATGACAAAGGTGAAAAGCTTTCATTTTATAAACAGGGTGATTTTGTAGATCTTTGCGCCGGTCCTCATATTATGAGTGTTGCTCCGATCAAAGCTGTAAAACTTCTTTCATGCACCGGTGCATACTGGGGCAAGGCTGAGGACGGAAAACAGCTTTCTCGTATTTACGGCGTTGCTTTTCCAAAGGCATCATTGCTTGAAGAGCATCTTAAGGCTTTAGAAGAAGCAAAACTTCGTGACCACAACAAAATCGGACGTGAGCTTGAATATTTTACTACTGTTGATTATATTGGTCAGGGGCTTCCTATACTGCTTCCTAAGGGTGCAAGAGTTATTCAGCTTCTGCAAAGATGGGTCGAAGATACTGAACAGGCAAAAGGCTGTTTGCTTACTAAAACACCACTTTTTGCAAAAAGGGATCTCTATAAAATTTCTGCTCACTGGGATCATTACCTTGATGGAATGTTTATTATGGGAGATCCATATGATGAAGAAAAAGAATGCTTTGCTTTACGTCCTATGACTTGCCCGTTCCAATATCAGGTATTTCTTAACAGACAGCGTTCTTATCGTGATTTGCCTATGAGACTGGTTGAAACCTCAACCCTTTTCAGAAATGAGGACAGTGGTGAAATGCATGGTCTTATACGTGTGCGCCAGTTTACAATTTCTGAGGGACACTATGTTCTTCGTCCCGACCAGTTGGAAGAGGAATTCAAAGGCTGTTTAGAGCTTGCAAAATATATGCTTGACACAGTTGGACTTTTAGAGAATTGCACATTCAGATTTTCACAGTGGGATCCTGCTAATCCAAATAATAAATATGAAGGTACAGCAGAACAGTGGAATGAAGCTCAAACTATTATGAAAAATATTCTTGACCATATTGGACTTGATTATGAGATTGGAATTGATGAGGCCGCATTCTATGGTCCTAAACTTGATATTCAATATAAAAACGTATATGGAAAAGAAGATACTATTGTTACAATCCAGATAGATATGCTTTTAGCTGAACGTTTTGGAATGTACTATATTGACAAGGACGGTCAAAAAAAATTGCCGTATATTATTCACAGAACTTCTCTTGGTTGTTATGAAAGAACCTTGGCTTATATGCTGGAAAGATTCAACGGAGTTCTTCCTTTATGGCTTGCTCCTGAACAGGCAAGAATCCTTCCGATCAAACCTGATCATGTTGAATATGCACAAAAGCTTGCCGATGAACTTGCTTCATACGGAATGAGAGTTACAGTTGACAGCCGTGACGAAAATATCGGACCTAAGATCAAGGCTTCCCGTCTTGAAAGAATTCCTTATATGCTTATTATCGGAGATAAGGAAGTTGAAACAAACACTGTTACCGTACGTTCAAGAAAAGAAGGCGAGCTCCCTGCAATGCCATACGAAGATGTTATTTCAAAGCTTACAGAAGAAGTAAGAACTAAGGCAAAATAAAAATATTAAAAATTATATTATTATAAACGACAGGGGAACTGAAAATGGGATTATTCAAGAAAAAACCGAAAGGAACTCCCATAAAGGAATTGCTTTGTTTTCACGGAAAGCGCCTTAGTTACGTAGTTGAACGTTTTGGTGCAGATGAAGAAGTCATTGGAAAAAACGGAGGAATTTCTGTAAACACCGATAATAATAAACTTACAATAGTTTGCGATGGAAAGCCTACAGTTGATTTTTCTCTTGACGGATTGATCTGTGCAGAATTAATGAGCCATAACGGTGCGGATATAAAAGGCAAAGATTTTTTCTCAGGAAAGCAAAGACATATTGTGGTTCACTATTCGTCGTTTAAATAATGTTATGTAAAAAATAAAAGCGGTAGATTTTCTACCGCTTGATTTTTTATTCAGTAAACAAAGCCGTTGATAAATACCGTTCACCTGTATCAGGCAAAAGCGCCACAATAATTTTACCTTTGTTTTCAGGTCTTTTTGCAAGTTCAGCTGCTGCATAAATTGCAGCTCCGGAAGATATGCCCACAAGAATACCCTCGCTTTTTGCAACTGCATTTCCTGCTGAAAATGCATTTTCATTGGAAACAGGTATGATCTCATCATATATTTCCGTATCAAGAACTTCAGGAACAAAGCCTGCTCCGATTCCCTGAATTTTATGAGGGCCTGCCGTGCCTTTGGAAAGTACGGGAGATGTTTCAGGTTCAACCGCAACTATTTTAATATCAGGATTTTTCGATTTAAGATACTTTCCGACTCCTGTTACAGTTCCGCCTGTACCAACGCCGGCAACAAAAATATCTACCTTTCCGTCTGTATCTTCCCAAATCTCCGGACCGGTTGTGGCTGTATGTGCCGCAGGATTAGCAGCATTAACAAATTGTCCGAGAATAACGGAATTCTCTATTTCTCTGTTAAGCTCATCAGCCTTTGCGATTGCTCCTTTCATGCCCTTTAAGCCTTCGGTTAAAACTATCTGTGCACCATATGCTTTGAGTAAATTCCTTCTTTCAATACTCATAGTTTCAGGCATTGTAAGTATCACCTTATAGCCCTTGGAAATGCCTATTGCAGCAAGCCCGATTCCCGTATTTCCTGAGGTCGGTTCTATGATTGTCGATCCTTCTTTTAGAATGCCTTTTGCTTCAGCATCCTCAATCATAGCTTTAGCAACTCTGTCCTTAACACTTCCCGCCGGATTAAAATACTCCAGCTTTGCAAGAATTCTCGCTTCAGTGACACCCAGCGTTTTGCTAAGTCTTTCTACCTCAACTAACGGAGTTCTTCCCACAAGCTCTGAGACATTTTTATATACTTTTGACATACTTCTCATCCTTTCCGATTTTTGTTTGCTTTTTTATGTTATTATAATACACAATAATTCCTATTAAGTCAATATGAATTCTTGGTTTTCTATATTTATTACAAATAAACATAAGGATTTACTATAGATTTTATGCATAATTACCTTGGCATCAATCTTATAAGATAGTTTTATTCTATGATTTGCATAAATTATGAGGTGTAAATTTGGTCAGGTTTTTTAATGCAATTTATTGAAAAGAATAAAAAAATGTGTTATACTTATAAGGTACTTTATTACTTTAAATCAAAGGAGAATATTATGTTTTTTCAAAAAGATATCGAAACCATGCCACGTGCGGATATCGAGAAGCTTCAGCTCGAACGCTTGAAATGGCTTGTTAAATACTGTATGGATAATGTTCCGTTTTATAATAAAAGACTTACTGAAGCAGGAGTAACCGCAGATAAAATCAAAGAATTGTCTGATATTCAATACATACCTTATACTACTAAAGCAGATTTGAGAGATACTTATCCTTTCGGACTGTTTGCTGTTCCGTTGAAAAAAATTGAACGTATTCATGCTTCTTCCGGAACTACAGGAAAACCTACCGTTGTAGGTTACACTCACAGAGATCTGGACTATTGGGGCGACTGCGTCGCAAGACTCGTTACCGCTGTGGGCGCAAGTGATGAAACAATTGTACAGATAGCCTTTGGATACGGTCTGTTTACCGGCGCATTAGGCCTTCACTATGGACTTGAAAAAATCGGCGCTTCAGTTATTCCAACCTCAAGCGGAAACACAGAGAAACAAATTATGCTTATGCAGGACTTCGGCACTAACGCATTGGTGTCAACACCGTCCTATGCCCAATATATAGGTGAGCTTGCAAGAGAAATGGGCGTTCTTGACAAAATTCATCTGAAGCTTGGTTTGTTTGGTTCTGAAGGCTGTACTCCGGAAATGAGGGCACAAATTGAAAATACGCTTAATATCTTTGCAACTGATAACTACGGAATGAGCGAGCTTATGGGACCGGGTGTTTCCGGTGAATGTATTGAACGTGACGGAATGCATATTAATGAAGACCATTTCTATGCTGAGATTATTAATCCGGTTACAGGAGAGGTTCTGCCTAAAGGCTCTGAGGGAGAATTGGTTATTACTACATTAACAAAAGAGGGAATACCCATGCTGCGTTACCGCACAAAGGATATCACACAAATTAACTACGAACCCTGTAAATGCGGAAGAACCTTTGCAAGAATGGCTAAACCAAGAGGCAGATCAGACGATATGCTCAAAATTCGAGGAGTTAATGTATTTCCATCACAAATTGAAAGCGTACTTATGGGATTTGAAACTATCGCACCGCATTATCAGTTGGTACTTACAAGAGAAAACTTTGCCGATCATCTTGAAATAAAAGTTGAGCTTTCCGACAAATGTAATGAAATTCTGGACAACTTCCCTCTCCTTGATCAGCTTCATAAAGACATACATCATGCAATGAAAACAGTATTGGGAATTGAAACGAAAATAACAATAGTAGGACACAAAACTCTTCAAAGATTTCAGGGAAAAGCTCAAAGAATTCTTGATTTAAGAAATAAGAGCGAAGCTTTGGTATAAAAAATAAACGGGTGAACATTTTTGTTCACCCGTATTTTTTAATATTAATAATTATCATTCTTAAATACAATAGCCACTGTTTTAAAAATAATTTTTAAGTCTGTTAAAACTGAGCGATCCTCAATATATTTGAAGTCCAACTCCAGCTGTTCTTCAACAGGCAAAGAATTTTTGCCGCCAATCTGCCAATAACATGATAATCCCGGTTTCACCAGAAGCCTCTGAGAAGGAAGCTTTTCTTGTTCTGACGGAATAAAAGGTCTTGGACCAATGACCGACATTTCACCCTTTAAAATATTAATAAGCTGCGGCAGCTCATCTATTGAAGTCTTTCTGATAAATGATCCTATCTTTGTTATACGAGGATCATTTTCAATCTTAAAGGTTGGCCCATCTGCCTCATTATGTATAAGCAAATCTTTCTTTCTTTTTTCAGCATCCTTATGCATGCTTCTGAATTTGTATATGTTGAACATTTTGCAGTCTTTACCTGCCCTTTGCTGAACAAAGAAAGGATTTCCCGGATCGGTTACAAAGATAAGCAGCATCACAATCAAAAACAACGGTGACAATAAAATAAGAGCCAGCAAAGACGCTGTTATATCAAAGGCTCGCTTAATAAAACTATATACCCTCTTCTCTTTATATTCTACCTCTCTTCCGTCCCAAGTTCTTTCTGTTACAATAATCTCAGCTTCTCGTTCCCTTAAAGCAACATTTCCCTGATTCATTTCCTCACTCCAAATATCCCCAAATCATAAGTATTATCAATTGTTTATCAAATTTATTTACATAATAAATTATACTTTACACAACTGCTTTTGTCAAGGATTTTGTGTAAAGTATGTGTGTATAATATTCATTAATTGTGATAACAAATCATCTTTCCATTCTTATAATGGAATTGTTGGAAAATGATTTCTCACATGGCATTGAAATCTTCATCATAGCATGATTAGCCGTTTCAATCTCTTCACCGTATTCATTGAAAATATGCTCTGCCTTATACTTGACAGGCTTACCATTTGGAGAAAGAATCTCCAATTCTGCACCCCTGTCAAATTTATTTCTTTGCTGTGCATATAAAATGCCGTTTTCACATTTATCCACTACAGCAACAACATCATAATTCCTTATATAACCGCTGTTTTCATAATATTGACAATCCTTAGGGTGACCAAAGAAAAATCCCGTGCAATAAGCCCTGTGACTGACCTTGAATACTTCGTCATGAATCCATTGAGGCAGTTTAAAGTCCTTTGGATTATCCTTATATATATCCATAGCCTTGCGGTATGCGTTTGTTACTACAGATACATAATAAGCCGACTTTGCACGGCCCTCGATCTTAAAGCTGTTCACACCTGCCTGCACAAGCTTGTCAATGTGATCGATCATGCACATATCCTTAGCATTAAGAATATAGCTTCCTTTTTCGTCTTCAAAAATCGGATAAAACTCGTTTTCACGTTTTTCTTCCATCAGATGATAACCCCAGCGGCAGGGTTGAGCGCATTCACCTCTGTTAGCGTCACGGTTGACGAGATATTGTGAAAGCAAACATCTTCCCGAAAAACTAACGCACATTGCACCATGAACAAAAGCTTCAATTTCAAGATCTGCCGGAGTTTTTGCTCTTATTTCAGCAATCTCTTCCAACGATAATTCTCTTGCAAGAACCACTCTTTTTGCACCCATATTATAAAATTCATTTGCCGTAACAAAATTTACAATACCTGCCTGAGTGGAAACATGAATCTCCATGTCCGGAGCATATTTTTTTATAAGAGAAAACACTCCTATATCATTTGCTATAAGTGCGTCAACACCAGCATTTAAAGCATCTTTAACGAATTCCTCGAAATGTATTATTTCATCATTTCTCGGAAGAGTGTTACAAGTCAGATATACCCTTTTTCCACGCCGATGAGCCTCGTCAACAGCTGTTTTCAAAGATTCCGGCGTAAAATTTGGTGAAGCAGCTCTCATACCGAACATCTGACCGCCGAGATAAACTGCGTCTGCGCCGAAATCCAGCGCAGCAAGCAATCTCTCCATATCTCCTGCGGGAGACAGTATCTCAAGCATATTATTATGATCCATATTACCTCCGAATTACTTTAATCCTGCTTTTTCAAGATTTACTTCATGCTCCTCAAGTGTTGAAGCAAAGAACGACTCCCCTGTTTTAAGGTTATTACAGAAGTAATAATAATCCGTATCCTCAGGATTAAGCACCGCATTTATAGCGTCTAATCCCGGATTGCAAACAGGTCCGGAAGGCAGTCCCTTATAATTATAGGTATCATATCCCTCGGTATAATGCTCAAGCTCTGCCTTTGTGTCCGCTTCAGCCTTGATTACCTTATCAATATATTTTTCAGTTGCGTCAGACTGAAATGACGGGAAAGTATCGGGGTCATGCAAACGGTTAAGGAAAACAGAAGCCACCTTCGGCATATCCTCAACTGATCCCGATTCCCACTGCACCATTGAAGCAAGAATCATTACTTCGTTCATAGTGAGCTTGCTCTTTTCCATTTTATCGATCATTTTATCAGTAAACTTCTGTGAAAAATGTTCTCTTACTATTTTTGTGATATTATAACCCGTATCATTGAGATAGAAATCATAAGTATCAGGGAAGAAATATCCTTCCATATGATAGAAAGCATCATCATTGCCTGAAATCAATTTTTCAAAATCATATCCCTGATTTTTGTTAAATTCAAACAAAAATTCATCAGCCTTGCAAACTCCCTTTTCTTCAAGCAGCTGGGCAACTTCAAGAAGCGTCACACCCTCAGGGAATGGAATTGTCGTTGTTTCATAAGTTTCTCTCATTGTACCAAGCTGTTCAATAATTGCCGAATAACCCATTGCAGGCTGTAACGTGATATCCCCCGGATAAATCGTGTCGGGAGCATTAATCTTCAAAGCCAATCTGAACAGCAGTTTGTTTGAAATAATTTGATTTTCCTCAAGCATTTCTGCAATATCCGCACTTGTTGAGCCTTGAGGAATATTAAAGGTAATATCATTTTCAGCCTTGTCAATTCCCAAATATTCTTTTCCCAAAGAGATACCGCCGATAGCTACAATAAAAGCAGCGACAACGATGCCAAATGCAAGGAAGAATCCTCCGAAAATAGAATTGTTAAAGCTTGACTGATTATTTTTCTTTTTCTTCTTTTTATTTTTTTTCACAGGAGAAGCTGCTTTGATGTCAGATTTTATGTATGCTTTATTGTCCGTCTTATTAACAGCTGAAGTATCCTTCATGACCATTGTTTTCTGTCCGTCTTCAACATCAGGCTTTTTATTGCTGTCTTTTTCAGACGCCGTATAGCTTTCAGCTTTCTTTATTTCCGGTTTATGTGCCGATTGTTTTTTCTCAGCTTTTTGAACGGGTTTATTCATAACCCTTTCAGCCTCTTTTTTTTCTGTCGGCTTAGATATTAAATCTGAACTGTCATCAGCCAGATCTACTTTAATTCCCTTTAGATTCAAATCCGGAACTGATTTTTTTTGTGTTCCCTGCACATTAGCCATACTTTCTTCCAAAGGCTTTTTAATATCTTTTTTATCTTTTAAAGCATTTGAGCTATCTTTTGCTTCAGACTTTGGTTTTTCAGATGAAAAATCCGGCTCTTTCTTTTTTGCGGAAACAGAATCGGACTTTTTAAATGAAATATCAGCCAAATCTGGCTTCTTTGAATCATCTTTACCGCCTGACAGATTTTCCAAGTTTAACTTATTGTCACTCATTTTTGCAGTCATCCTTTCCATTAATCTGTTTTTGAAAATATATTATATCACGGTCTGTTATAACACAGTCAGCTGTTTTGTCAAAATTATCCGAAGGAAGCTGATCAGTCACACAATTGTCATAACACAAACCAATTTTATATCCTTTATATCTATCAAGAAATCTATCATAAAAGCCTTTTCCGAAACCAAGTCTATATCCTCTTTTATCATATGAAAGAGCAGGTACTATACAACAGGAATTTGTTCCGAATGACTCTGCTTTTTTACATTTTTCCTTTGGTTCCATTATTCCGAACGCACCGCTTTTCAAATCATCAAAAGAACTGATCTCACAAAAGTCCATAAGATTTGTGCCCGCAATACATCTTGGCGCCAGAACTATTTTATTTGCCTGAAAGCTATGCTCTATAAGCGCATGCGTATCCACTTCTATTGATGATGAAACATAAACCAGAACACATTCACAGTTTTTATACTGACTAAGATTTATTACCTTCTCATAAATCTTCATATCCAGCTTTTTTCTGTCACTTAAAGACATTTCATTTCTAAGGTTTTTATAAAATATTCTAAGATCTTTTTTACTTCTTATTTGCACTTGAGCGAAGCCTCCAGCATTAACGCTTTTTCCTTAGAAACAAGAGCCTCCACAAGCTTTAGTGCAAATTTCAGAGCAACCCCTGCACTTTTACCCGTAATGTATTTTCCGTCAATAGTAACAGCTCTGTTTGAAATATTAGCTCCCAAAAGCTCCTGTTCAAATCCGGGAAAGCATATTGCATATCTTCCCTCAAGCAGTCTTTTATGACCTAAAATTTTAGGAGCAGCACAAATTGCAGCAACATATCTGTTATTATCGGCGCAATAATCTACAGCCGCCAAAACCTCAGGACTGTTCTCAAGATTATCCGCCCCCGGCATTCCCCCCGGAAGAACTATCATTTCAAGATCACTGTTAAGTTTGATTTCATCAACGCTTATATCAGCTTTTACAGGAATTCCGTGAGCGCCCATAACGATATCATCACCAACGCCGACTGTTTTAACCTCAATCCCCGCACGCCTTAAAATATCCACAGGAGTCAGCGCCTCAATTTCCTCAAATCCGGGAGCAAGAAAAACATAAACCATTGAAAACTACTTCCTTTCAGCTTATTTGAATGTTACAGTATATTTTTCAAGAAGAAATTCCGGATGATATGAAAGCTTGGATCTTCTGAGGCCTTCAATTCCCAGATCCTCCTCTCTGTTTACATATTCAAGTCCGGAAGCATACGCCTTCAAAAACTCATTGCAAATAACAGGATATGCACCTTGAATTTCACTCTTTGCCTTTTCAATATGGACCACAAAAGTATCTGAATTCAGCTGTTCTCCTATAGTAAATCCTACAATTTCACCGTTTTTTCTCAAAACGCCGCCCTTTAATCCGAGATACTCAAAATCAGCAAAAAAAGTATGGATCACGAATTGCTCAACTACAGCCGAATAATCATCATAGCTTTTATTATCATTATAAAAATCAGCCGCAAAAGCCGCACATTCATCAAAGGCTTTTGGAGTCAGAATTTCAAAACTCCAGTCGTTATCCTTAAAACGCTTTATATGATTACGCTTTCCATGATATTTTTTGCCCTTAAGTTCAATAAGGTTTTCTGTTTTGTATATATAATCAAAAGAATCTCTGTTTGCTCTGACCTCTATTTCATCCCCGTAAAACTCCTGCATCCATTTTAAATGCTCGCTGTTTACCGATGAAATCCTCAGTTCCGAATGAACGCTTTGAGCATATTCTTTCAAGTCCTGAAAGAGAGCTTTATATTTTTCAATTCCTTCCCTGTCACACCTTGCGCCCGTAGGAAAGGTAAATACAGGCTTGCGCTTTTCGTCAAAAGAACAGCTGATATAAAAGCCGTTATGATGACATATTACCGTATCGCTTAACCTCCGCCATGCAAGATTATTGGCAAAAGAATATTCGCAGCCTCTGAAATCCGAAGCCTTCAGACACTTATCTATCCACGTTTTATCACTTAACTGAATCTCTCTGAAATTTAACATATTTATCTATCTCTGCTTTACAAAATATTATCTATCAGTTTTTTTAGATTTTCTGTTATCTCTTCAATTGCAAGCGGCTGTTCACCGTCACTGCACCTGACTATCTCCCAGCCTTGCTTATCTGCGGTATACAGCGCCGCTTTTCGGCAGGCATTTAAAAAATTCACATCCGATTCATGAATATCCTTTTTACTTTCATCGCCTTCATATCTTCCCGACATAAGTCTTTGTGATATTTCCACAGGCATATCAAGAAAAATTACAAGATCAGGCTTAGGCAAATCAAGCTTATTATATTCATAATCGTCCAGCCATTGCAGATATTCATCCCAGTTTTCCTCATCAAGCTTTACCATCTGATAAATACAGTTGGAAGTAGCATATCTTGCGGCAAGAATAAAACTCCCCTCAGCATAATCCTTTTCCCAGAATTTTTTATAGCTCGCATATCTGTCCACAGCATAAAAGCTGGAGGCAGCATATGCATTTACTTCCCCGGCGCTTTCAGAAAACTCACCGTTAAGATACATTTTTACCAAAGCAGATGACGGCTGGTCATAGTCGGGAAAGCTTATTGCTTTTAGCTTTACACCTTTTGAGGCCAAATATTCTCCCAGTCTTTCAAACTGAGTAGATTTTCCGCTCCCGTCCAGACCCTCAAGCACCACAAGTTTTGATTTACAGTCCATTCTTCATTACCTTATAGCTTTCAACAACTTCCTTCAGCTTTCCGCATGACATCTTTCCTTCTCCGCATCTTCCGCTTCTGACGCATGAAGGACCTGCATTTTTAAACAGTGTCGGAGCAACCTGACAGCACAGTCTGAGCATTTCATCCGCAACCGCTTTAATCTCCCATTGCGCCCTGTTACAGCATCTCAGACTGAAAAAGTTCATAAGGCTTCTTGCATTCATTGTAACCACAATTTTTGTTTCACATGCATTCGGAAGTACAAATCTTGCGTCCTCAAACGCCTTTTTCTTAGCCTTATAGACTGCGTCCTTTTCACTTAATCCTGCTTCAAGAAAAGCCTGTGTATGCTTTTCTGTAAGAACCTCAGCAAGTTTATGATAACCGTCCTCAATTACCTTCATTTGTGAAATAAACTCATCTCTTGCTTCCGGAATTTTTTCGATTTCAGGGGGAACGATATATTCAAAGCCGTCCTCATTTACATATCTCTGGCTCTTCTGAGAATATGAAGCCAATCTATGACGTACAAGCTGATGAGAACAAGCTCTTGATATACCCTCTATACCGAAAGTAAAGCTGATATGCTCAATAGGACTTTCATGACCCATATTGGTCAGCATTTCAAGAAAGCTTTCAACCTTTTCAGGTGTAAGCCCGTTCATAAGTGTGTTAATATCCGAAGCCGAATAGCAAAGCTTGGCTGCCGCCGCAATTACCTTTTCAGGCTCGGGGGTATGTGCAATCAAAGTAACCTTCATAAATCCCAGAATCCTTTCCTAATCAATAAAAAACACATTATGACATCAAAAACTAATATTCTTAATATTATACCATTTTATGAGCCGTTAGTCAACATCAGACTGCTGTCCGCTGTAGGTTTCAAGAAGCTGTCGGGCATTTTCAAGCATTAGATCTGAAACATTGTCACCGCCCATAATTCTTGCGATCTCATATTTTCTTTCTTCAAAGCTGAGAGATTTTACTGTCGTTGACGTTCTGTCGTTCACTATATTCTTTTCTATAAGTAAATGATTGTCTGCCATTACTGCGATCTGTGATAAGTGAGTGACACAAAGCACCTGCCTGATCTCAGCAATCTGCCTTAGCTTCATGCCGATTTTCTGTGCGGCTTTTCCGCTGACGCCTGTATCGATTTCATCAAAAATCAAAGTTCCTATACTGTCTTTATCAGCAATAACATTTTTTAAAGCCAGCATTATTCTTGAAAGCTCACCGCCAGAAGCAATTTTTGCAATAGGCTTAGGTACTTCACCCACGTTTGCCGAAATAAGAAATTCAATATTATCCATTCCGTTCATAGTAAGCTTTCCGTATTTCTGATCTACTGCCAGCTTAACCTTCGGCATATTCAAAAATTCAAGCTCTTCTGTTACACGACTTATAAAATTTTCTCCTGCCTTTTTGCGGAAATCAGAAAGTATCTTCGCTTTTTTAGATACCAAGGTAAGTAATTCCGTCTGCTGTTTATTCAATTCGCTCAGACTGACTTCGCTCCCCGTAAGCTGCTCCAGCTCCAGTCCGGATTTCTCTAAAGTATCCAGAACATCGCTTAAATCAGGACCATATTTTTTCTTTATCCTTCTCAACTCGTCATTACGCTGATTAAGATAGTCATACCTTTTTGGATCAACCTCCAGCTTACCCAAAAGCGATGAAAGCTCTTCCGCTATGTCAGAAAGCTCTATCTGAGCCGAAGAAAGCCTGTTATACAACGGCTCAAAGCTTGCATAAATATCAGTATATCCTTCCAAAGCTTTTTCTGCCTGAGAAGTCAGTTCGGCTGCACCCGAATTGTCATCATCACCGTTAATAAGGCTTATTGCCGTAAACATTGCCTCCGAAAGCACTACTGCATTTTTAGCCACAGCAAGCTCCTGTTCGATTTCTTCATCTTCATTTTCAGTAATTTTCAGCTGTTCTATCTCATTAATAATTTCTTCAAGCTGATTAATTCTGAATGCCCTCTGACCGGCGTCTATTTTTATTTTCTTTATTTTTCTTGCCAAAGCCTGCAGCTCTTTAAATGAGCACTGATAATCCTTCAGATAATCCTCCGCATTGGCAAAGCTGTCGAGAATATGGATATGCTTTTCCGGCGCCATAAGGATCTGATTATCATGCTGGCCGTGAATATTAACAAGAGTTTCTCCGATTTCTTTCAGTGCTCCCACATTGACACTTCTTGAATTGACTCTTGCTACGCTTCCTCCGTCCGAGCGTATTTCCCTTGACAGGAAAAGCCTGTCCTCCTCACAGCTGATGCCAAGCTCCTCAAGCTTGCCCAAAGTGTTGTTGTCAAGATCAGTGAACTCTGCTGAAATAACCGCTTTATCCGTACCGCTTCGGACAATATCCTTGGTTACTCTTTGACCGAGAATAGCGTTTATGCCGTTTATAAGAATAGATTTTCCGGCACCCGTTTCACCGGTGAAAACATTAAGCTTTTCAGTGAAATTGATAGTCGCTTTTTCTATTACAGCTAAATTTTCAATATAAAGTTCTCTCAGCATAAGTATCTTTCCAATCCTTTAAACCTTTTAAAATAATTATCTTGCGTTTAAAATACCGTTTAATTCCTTGACAAGCCTTAATGCGTCACGTTCTGTACGCATAAGTATAAAAATTGTATCATCTCCGGCTATAGTTCCAACAGTATTATCTATAGTCGCTCCGTCCAGTTTAGCGCAAACCGCCTGAGCCATTCCGGTATTACATTTTACAACTACTGTATTTAAAGCATAATCCACGTCCTTCACTGCATCCGAAAGAATAGTATAAAGCATACTTCCGTGATTATCAAGTGAATCCTTCTTAAACGACGGAACACTGTATTTATAATTTCCTGACGCAGTAATAGTTTTAATAAGAGCAAGCTCTTTTATATCTCTTGAAACAGTAGCCTGAGTTACGGCACATCCATGCTCTTTCAATGCTTGCTGAAGATTCTCCTGCGTATCAATATTTCTTTCTGATATTATCTTTAAAATAAGCTGTTGTCTTTGTGATTTCATACCCTCATTTATTCCTTTCGGCAAATCTGTTTAATCCTTATCCTCACTGATTTCCTTCAACGGCTGCATAAGCTTTTTATTGACAGACGCAAAGAAGCTTCCGCCTGCAATATCTATTAAATCTATATAATACCTGCTTTTTGAAACTCTTACCTCGTCATCGTTAGTAAGTCTGTAAACGATATTTCCGTCCACGTTAACATAGGTATGTGCATTTTTATTGCATTTGCTTTTTATTTTTATTACACTGTCAGGAGAAAGCACAACTGAACGTGCAAATAAAGTGTGTGCACATATTTGAGTATATTCGATACATTCAAGTTCCGGTTCAATTATCGGTCCTCCGGCAGACATTGAATAAGCCGTCGCACCTGTCGGTGTAGAAAAAATTACTCCGTCCGCTCTTAAAGACGATATGGTTTTTCCGCTTTTTGAAACTTCAAAATCTGCAATTTTACAATCATCACATTTTGAAATCACCACATCGTTAAGCGCTGTGAATTTCAGATGCTCTTTATTTTTAGGTTCTACGGAAACTGAAAGCATCATACGCCGGCTTGTTGTATATTCACCCCTGCAAAGCTTTTCCAGAAGTTCAATCTGGTTATGCTCAAGAGATGTCATAAATCCAAGCCTTCCGCAGTTTATCCCCAAAATAGGCTTTTTAAAGCTCGCAGCAAGCTTAGCGCACTTTAAGATTGTTCCGTCGCCGCCGATTACCACAATTATATCGCAGTCGCTTATACAATCAGTTTCATTAATAAAGTTCAGAAACTTCAGATGCTGAAACTCGTTTTTATATTTAATGTCTATAAAAAGCTCAGATCCGCAGCTATTCAGCACATTACATGCCGATACAGTATATTCGGCACAATTCTTTTTATTAAGATTAGGAAATATATATATTTTCAAAGCCGTAATTCCTTTCCGACAGATTTACATAATAACTGTTATAACTCAGCTTTACTGAATTTTAAGAACACTGAGTCGACAAATTCTTTTATATTAATTTTCCCGATATTCTGAAAAGGCAGATCGGTTTTCTTTAAATGTGCGAGATATTCAATATTCCCATCGCCTCCTTTAATTGGCGACGGTGCAATTCCAAGCAATTCAAGTCCGCAGCTTTCAAAAAGTTCAAAAAGCTCATGCATCACTCTTATATGGTCTTTTTTATCCTTAACAATTCCCTTTTTATTAAGCGCCTTACGTCCTGCCTCAAACTGAGGTTTAATAAGCATTATCATTTCACCGTTTTCCGCAAGACATTCTTTAAGCGGCGGTATGACCAGCTTCAATGAAATAAACGACAGATCTCCGCACATGAACTCTATCGGTTCACTGAAAAATTCGGGAACAACCTCTCTTACATTTACTCCCTCGCAGTTTTTCACCCGTTTATCATCATCCAGCTCTTTTGCAAGCTGACCGTGACCAACATCTATCGCATATACTTTTTCTGCGCCGTTTTCAAGCAAAACCTGAGTAAATCCCCCTGTTGACGCACCTATATCAGCACAGCATCTGTTCTTCACACATATATCGAAGAATTCAAATGCACCTTTAAGTTTGAGCGCTCCTCTTCCCACATACTGATGGCTTTCACTATCTGATATAATTATTTCACAATCTTCATTAACACAAACGGACGGTTTTATAATTACTTCCCCATTAACCGAAACATTTCCGCTCAAAACAAGCTCTTTTGCTTTTGCCCGGCTTTTTACATATGATTTCTTCACAAGAAAAACATCAAGTCTGTCACTCATAGCTTAAGAATTCCTCTATTTGATCTGCAATTTTATCAGCTGAAAGATTAAGTTCGTCAAGCAAATCATTTACATTTCCATGCTTTACAAAATAATCTATGGCAACAGGAGCAATATTACTGCAAACTGCCGCATACTTTTCAGATATTGAGCCGTGGTAATACGATTCCTCAAAGAAAAATACAAGTTTATAGCTTGAAATAATATCTATGATTTCCTCTTCCATAGGGAAAATCTTTATCAATTTAAGTGTGTCACACTCAATATGGCGGTTTTTCAATATTTCGCAAGCTGACAAAACATTGTTGTATAATCTGCCATATGTAACAATAAGAACGCCGTTTCCGTTATCATGATATTCATATGATGTATTGATCTGCGTTTTACTATAATTTGATTTATCGTTGCCTCTCGGATAACGCACAGCAACAATTCCGCTGTCCTCAAAAACTGCTTTTCTCAAGCACATTCTAAGCTCTTCATAGCATGAAGGAGAATATATAGTCGTATTAGGAATTGATGTAAGAAACGAAACGTCAAATATTCCCTGATGGGTTTCTCCGTCATCACCGACTACTCCTGCTCTGTCCACGCCTATAACCGCATGGGTATTGCAAATGGCGAGGTCATGTATAATCTGATCGTAGCCCCTTTGCAGAAATGATGAATAAACCGCAAATACAGGAATCATACCCATTGAAGCAAGTCCTCCGCAAAAAGTGACCGCATGTTCTTCCGCTATTCCAACATCAAAAAATCTTTTTGGAAAGGCTTTGGCAAAATACTGAAGTCCCGTACCGTATTTCATCGCCGCAGTAACAGCGCATATATTTTTATTTTGCTCTCCAATTTCAGTAAGCTCTTTTCCAAAAACAGAAGAAAAGCTGTCAGACAAAACCACATCAGGATTTCCTGTTGCAATTTCAAAGGATCCGACACCGTGATATTCGCCGGGGTTTTCCTCCGCCGGGGCATATCCCTTTCCTTTTACGGTATTAACATGAACAAGAACCGGTCTGTGCAGAGCCTTTGCAGAATTAAGCCCTTTTTCAAGCTCCTCAACATTATGTCCGTCCAGAGGACCGATAAATGCAAACCCCAGATCTTCAAACATGGTACTGTGAAGCACCATATTTTTCAAAACATTTTTTGAGCCTTTTATTGCTTTTTTCAAAGGATTCCCTACTACCGGTGTTTTATCAAGAGTTCGTTCAACAATACTTTTGGTTTTATGATACCCCTCTTTTGTACGCATAGTAGACAAATATTTCGCAACGCTTCCGACATTTTTAGAAATAGACATTTCATTGTGATTTAAAATTACAATAAGGTTTGTATCGCTTTTACCTGCATTATTCAGTCCTTCATATATCATACCGCCGGTAAAAGCCCCATCTCCTAAAACAGCCACGGTAAAATGAGGATTACCCTGAATTTTCATAGCTGTGGCAATACCTAAAGCTGCCGAAACAGAGTTTGAACTATGTCCGCTTATAAATGCGTCATGCACAGATTCCTCCGGACGGCAAAATCCTGAGATTCCGTTTTCCTGTCTTAAGGTATGAAATTTTCCCGCTCTTCCGGTTAAAATTTTATGTGTATAAGCCTGATGACCAACATCCCATATAATTTTATCCTCAGGTGATTCAAACACCCGATGAACTGCCAGTGACAATTCAACTGTACCAAGATTTGAAGCAAGGTGTCCGCCGTTTTTAGACACGGTATCTATAAGCAATTTACGAATATCCTGACATAACCTATTGCACTGACTCAGTGTTAATTTTTTCAGATCAGCAGGAAGATTCATTTTATTCAAATAATTAGTTTCATTTTTAGACATCCCACAACCCCCGATTTAATTTCTGCGCTCAAGCAGACTTTTTGTAAGATCAATCAAAAATTTATTATTATCAAAAGCTTCAAGATGCCTGAGAGCCTCATTAGTAAGCTTATCTGCTGCGATCTTAGAATCTTCCAAGCCCATTAAAGAAACATACGTAATTTTATTTTGTTCATCATCGCTTCCGATTGGTTTTCCCAATTCCTCAAAGCTTCCTGTAACATCTAAAATATCATCGACTATTTGAAATGCTCTTCCCATCGCACTTGCATAGGCGGCTGCTTCAGGTATTTTTTCAAAAGCTCCGCCCAGAATTACTCCCATAACACATGCCGCTTCAATTAATGCACCGGTTTTATGCTCCTGCAAGGTATTAAGGGTATCGAGCGAAATGGTTTTTCCCTCCGACTGCAAATCGATAACCTGACCGCCGATCATACCCTCTGTTCCCACTGAATGAGAGAGCACTGATATAAGCATTACTGCTTTATCGGCAGTTAATTTCTGCTCCATAGCGGCATTTGCTATAACCTCAAAGGCAAGAGTATTTAGTGCATCTCCTGCAAGCAAGGCTATATTTTCAGGAAAAGCTTTATGGCACGATGGCGCTCCTCTCCGATAATCGTCATCATCCATACAAGGCAAATCGTCATGGATCAAAGAAAATGTATGGATCATTTCAATTGTACAGGCAATATCCAGATATTCAGAAATATCTCCCCCGCACATACGGCAGAACTCCAGCATAAGCACAGGTCTGAGGCGCTTTCCTCCTGCCATAAGCGAATATTCCATAGCCTCAAGGACTATCCCCTGAATATTGTTTTTATTTTTTGTAAACTCAAGCAGCTTTTCTTCGATTTTTTCACAGTAGGTTTTAAGGATCAAATTATTCTGTTCAGTCACAAATGACCATTCCTTTCATTTTTACGGCATATTTAATAAGGTTTTTATTCCTGTGAATCCCCTGCCGACAGGGTTTTAACCTGAAGCTTTGCATTTTCCAGTGATTTTTTACAGTCAACTGAAAGTTCAATTCCTTCCTTATATAATTCAAGAGCCCGGTCAAGAGAAAGCTTATCTTCCTCCATAGCTTTAACTATTTCATCAAGTCTTTTCATTGAATCTTCAAAGGTCATAATCAACACATTCCTTCCTAAAAAACACCCTTATTAAATCAGAGTGTTTACAAGGCCCTTCACTTATAGGCTTATTCGGCACTTTTTTGCACGCAAACGTGCAACTTTGAACAAAAAAAGATAAAAGTTTACTATTTATTCATAAGCAGCATAAAGTATCACAATATTTGTGCATTTTTAACCGTATCTTTAAATCTAATCTCAACCAAGTCGTTTTTTTGCAGATTTCCGCCCAAATATACGACTTTATTATTTCTGGTAGTAATAGAATAGCCTCTGTCCAACACATTAAGTGGACTTAAAGCGCTAAGCTGCACATAATATTTATCCAATTTATTTTCACTTTGTACAATTTTATGATTAACAAGGACATCAAGTTTTTCTCTTACTCCTGACAGGCTGTTCAAATTATTTTCAAGTCTTTTTTCAGGCGAACAGAGCACAAGCTTTTGCTGAACCCTTTGTAACAAAGCTTCATATTTATTTATATAGCGGGCAAAAGCTTCATTTAATCTATTGATCATCAAGTCGACAGAACCAAAAATTTCTGACAATTGAGGTGACGCAAGTTCGGCAGCGGCTGACGGTGTCGGCGCTCTAAGATCTGCTGCATAATCGGCAAGAGTTGTATCCGTTTCATGTCCAACAGCTGATATGACAGGCGTAATACACTGATACACGGTCATTGCGACTTTTTCTGAATTGAACGGCATCAGATCCTCCAGTGATCCTCCGCCTCTTGCAAGAATTATTGTATCCGCATTGGATCTATCAGCTTTTATCAAAGCGTCACTGACAGAATCAGGAGCTGTTTCTCCCTGAACCTGTGCAGGATAGATCTCAACTGTACAAACGGGATATCTTCTTGAAAGAATATTCAGTATATCCTGAAGAGCCGCACCTGTCAATGACGTAACCACTGCTATTTTCTTTGGTATCAGGGGAATTTTTTTCTTTGCGGTATTATCGAACACTCCCAGCTTTGACAGCTTTTCCTTAAGTTGTTCTATACCCGTATGCAAAGCTCCCACTCCTACAGGCTGGATATCGGAAGCGATAATCTGATATACTCCGTCACGCTCATAGACATCTACATTACCGACCACAAGAACGCTCATTCCGTTTTCCGGAACAAATTTTAATCTTTGGACATTTCTCGAAAACATTACCGTCTTAACGGCGCCGCCTGAATCCTTCAATGTAAAATAGGCATGTCCTGATTTATAATGAAGCGTAAAATTAGAAATCTCGCCCTTAACGGCGATTCCTTTCAGCTTCAGATCAGACTGTATTTTAAATTGTATATATTTATTAAGCTGTGAGACCGTAAGTATTGAACTCAATCAAATCATACCTCTTTTCAATGCGCAATAAACTGCTGTTCCCACAGCGTTGTCACAAGAGAATTCAGGTTCTGAAAAAAAAGCACCGAAATGCTTTGACAATTCTTCTCTTATTAAAGTATTAGACATAACTCCACCAACGCAGAGCAACGGTAATTTTCCGCACTTCTCAAATGCTGAGTCAATCATCTTTTTAAATGTATCGCACAAAAAGCTTATGCAAAATTTTGCGATATCTTCATAACTTTCACCATCATCAAACATTTTTCTGCACAAATTTTCCACACCTGAAAGACAGCAGTTTCCTGACTTTATAACGGGCTTTGTTTTAAATTTTCTGATGCTGCGGCAGGCAAGTTTATCAAGCTCTTTTCCGCATGGAAAATCCATTCCCAGCATTACACCTGTTCTATCCACAGCCTGTCCGGCTTTCAGGTCTGATGATGTACCGATTTCTTCAACATTCAGGACATTATCAGCATCGGGCAAGCACAGAAGCAAATCTGTTGTTCCGCCGCTGGCATGAAAGGCAAGAAAAGGCTTTTTCTTTTTTATCAGTTCAAATTTTCCGCATGAATATACTCCTGCAAGAATATGACCTATCTGATGCGATGTTTTTTCGGAAGATATGCCTAAAACTGTACCCAAAATCGATGCCATACCGTCGCCGACGGTAAAGCAGGGCATATATGAACCGGTTACTGATCTTGGTACAGACGACACGCCAATTCCTTCAATTTTCACATTTGCGCTGCGATCAAAGAGTTTTTTAACGATCACCGGAAGCTGTGCTGTATGGTGAAACACTGCCTCTGACTGTCTTATGCCCTTTTCACCTTTTCTAACAGGCAAAAGCATTTTTTCCTGAACTACTTCCATAGTTTCAGTATCAAGCAAGGCTGCGGAGGTTGTATAATTACTCGTATCAATGCCGAGGATTTTACTCATTATTTTCCGGTGCCTCACTGCATCGTGAAAATGAACCCAACACTCCGTTAACAAAGGAAACATCTGAATCAAGAGCATATTTTTCCGCAAGAAAAACAGCCTCGCTTATTGCGACATTAATCGGCACCTTTTCGTCATAAAGCGCTTCATAGATTGCAAGGCGAAGAACTGCAAGATTTATTTTCGGAATTCTTTCCACTGCTCGTTTATTGCTGAATTTTGATATTATGCTGTCAATTTCCTCAGACTTTTCAATTATCCCTTTTACAAGCGCTTTAACCTCGCCGTTTATTATAACGCCCTCGGTTTCAGAAGCAATTTCAAATATTTCATCTACTGGATCATCTCTGAAGAGCTTTTCAAATGTAAGAATAAGGGCACTTTCACGGACGTCTCTTCTTTTGGCCGGCACGCAAACACATCCTTTCAAACTATTATGATTTATTATTAATTTTCAGCTGCATTTCTGACTGAACGCACTGTTACATTTACTTTTGCAACAGTAAGCCCAAGCATATTCTGGACTGAGCTTTTTATTTTTTCCTGCACTTTTTCCGATGCAGCAACTGCTTTTGCTCCGTTCTCAAGCTCAACTCCTACAGACACGGATAAAACGCCGTCAACCATTTCAATATTAATATCTCCGAAGCTTTTTTCTTTTAATACAAACTGACGCAGAGTTTTTACCGATGGGGAGATTCCATAAACGCCTTTAATTTCTTTCACTGCATTAGTTATAACTCCTGCGATAACATCCTCACTGACATTCAGGCTTTTTGAAAGATTCATATTAATCTGACTCACAACAATGCCTCCCTTTCACAAAAACTATTAAAGACATACATATATAATAGTATAACACATTTTTCGTTTCAGCACAACTGTTTTTTCTCACTTTTCATATTTTTTCAAACAGCGTTTCATTTTATTACCTTATGCACTTGACGTAAATAAAAAAACGGTATATAATATTATAGTTATTACTTATAACAGAGGAGACGACCTCTATATTTAAAAACAGGAGGATTTATTATGTCAAAAAAGCCTTATTACATTACGACACCGATTTATTATCCGTCCGGTAATCCGCATATCGGACATTGCTACACTACTGTTGCCTGCGATTCAATCGCTCGCTACAGACGAATGCAGGGCTATGATGTAATGTTCCTTACAGGTACTGATGAACACGGCTTGAAAATTGAGCAAAAAGCTGCTGAAGCCGGCATTACTCCAAAAGAGTATGTTGACGATATTGTAGTTAACTTCAAAAGACTCTGGAGTTTTATGAACATTAGCTATGACCGATATATACGTACAACAGACGACTATCACATTGAAACTGTACAGAAAATATTTAAAGCTCTTTATGACAAGGGATATATTTACAAAGGCGAATACTCAGGGAAATACTGTACACCCTGTGAGAGTTTCTGGACGGACTCTCAGCTTGTTGATGGAAAATGTCCCGAATGCGGACGTGATGTTGTTGAAGCAAAGGAAGAAGCGTATTTTTTCAAAATGTCGCCATTTGCTGAGCGAATTGAAAAGCTTCTTACCGAAACAGATTATCTTCAGCCAAAAACCCGTGCAACTGAGCTTGTAAACAATTTTATCAAGCCGGGACTGGAAGACCTTTGCGTTTCGAGAACCACTTTTAAATGGGGAATTCCTGTTACTTTTGATGACAAGCATGTTGTTTATGTATGGATAGACGCTTTGTCAAACTATATTTCAGCTTTAGGTTTTTGGAACGACAAATACAGTGAATTTGATAAATTCTGGCCTGCTGATGTTCACATGGTAGCAAAGGATATTATGAGATTCCATGCTATTATATGGCCTGCAATGCTCATGGCTTTGGATTTACCTCTGCCTAAGCATCTCGCGGTTCATGGCTGGATCACATTTAACGGACAGAAGATGAGTAAGTCTTTAGGTAATGTTGTTGACCCGTTTATTCTCGGAGAGAGATACGGCGCTGATTCGATCAGGTATCACATTCTCAGAGAAATGGCTTTGGGTGCAGACAGCTCATTTTCAAATGAAATCATGATAAACAGAATTAACTCAGATCTTGCAAACGGTTTAGGAAATCTTGTATCAAGGACTGTTGCAATGGTTGAAAAATATTTTGGAGGAACTCTTATTAAAGATCGTCAGGAGGGCGATTTTGACAGTGATCTGAAAGACGCTGTTACCGCACTTAGATCAAAAGTTGATGACTTTATTGATAAAACACAGCTTAATAATGCTCTTGCAGAAATTTTCAAGGTTGTATCACGTGCCAACAAATATATTGATGAAACTGCACCTTGGGTTCTTGCAAAGGATGAAGAAAACAAAGCTCGTCTTGCGACTGTGCTTTACAATTTGCTTGAGGCAATAAGAGTTACCACTTCTCTTCTTTCAGCATTTATGCCGACAACTATGCCGATTGTTTGGGAGCAAATTGGCTGCAACAACGAATGTTCTTCATACGCAAATGCTGATAAATTCAATGTACTTCCCTCTGATGTTACAGTTAAAAAAGGTGAAATACTTTTCCCGAGAATAGATGTTGACAAGGAAATTGAGGAACTTAACTCCATAATCGGACAATCTAAAGATGAAAGCGAAGAACCGGAAATTGAAGCGGTTCCTCTCGCTGATGAAATTTCCATTGATGATTTTGCAAAGGTTGACTTGCGTGTAGCTTTAGTTAAATCATGTGAAAAGGTGAAAAAGTCAAAGAAGCTTCTTTGCTTACAGCTTGACGACGGAATGGGCGGAAGACAGGTTGTTTCAGGAATTGCACAATGGTACGCTCCTGATGACTTGATTGGCAAAAAAGTTTTGGTTGTTGCAAATCTCAAGCCTGTTAAGCTATGCGGTGTTGAATCTAACGGTATGATTTGCGCTGCTGACATGCCTGACGGGTCATGCAAGGTTATTTTCCCTGACATGGACTTGCCTTGCGGTTCAAAAGCAAGATAATTTAATGTTAAAATAACTGCTGTCAGACAAAATTCTACAGCAGTTGATATGCGCCTGTAGCTCAGTTGGATAGAGCAATAGCCTCCGACGCTATGTGCCGTGCGTTCGAATCGCATCAGGCGTACCATTTTTAGTGCAGACGGCGAAATATCCGATATCATTTTAGTGATATCGGATATTTTTGTGTCCGCTGATAAAGGATATCTACATATTTTTAAAGATCGTTTTGTCTGATATCACAAATTAAAGTGATGTTAAACAAAGCTTTTTTTATGCGTAAGGATAAAAACTGCTGTACATATCTTACAAATTCAGTTAGCAAAAACTGTGGAAGCATACAAAATATAATAGGCATGTACAAATAATTTGCACAAAACCAATAAAATAGTTATTTAATATAATAAAGGGAGAAATGAATTGAATCTTGGAGGTGATTCCAATACAGAGGTAAGTTTTAAAATTGTATGAAAAATCGAAAATCAAATTTTAACGAAAAGAGGAGAAGTAAAAATGAAAATACTTAAAAGACTTGCAGCTATGGGAGCTGCTGTTATGATGATGGCGTCGGTTTCATCTATGGGAGTGAGTGCTAAAACGGCAAATGTGTCATTTTATATATCAACATCAGGTGCACAAACCCAAGCATCTTTTACAGGAAGCGCCGATATTAACAAGTACTATTCTACAAACTTTTGTTACAATAAATATTCAAGTAAAAACGTAAGAATATATGATAAAAGTTATTTGGTTAAAGGGAAAAGGTGGATTTTAATAATTAATGGTGTAGAAAATAATTTTCAGGGATATCAAAATAGACATCAATCACGTAATAGTAATATAGTTAAGGGCAATACAGTTATTAATAAACTGTCATTTTCTCCTGGAAAAGCTACATCAGGCAGTGCGTCAGGTTCATTTGCTTATAATTAATTTTTGCTATGTGATATTATAATATAAATTTAAAAGTTCGAACCTGAAGTTAAATATCTAATTCAAATTTGGAGGATTACTATGAAAAAATTAATCATTACAATAATGTCACTATGTTTTGTTTTTTCTTCCTGTAATTTATCTTCTCAAAACAATTCTGTAAATACTAAGATGTCTAATAAGAAATTTATATTATCCGATATTTCTGAAATATACAATGGGATATCTAAAGATATAAATAATTATTATACGAAACTTACTATACCTAATAATGTCAAGTGTGATCCTCCAGAGAAATTATACGAATTAACTATGAAATATCAAAATGATAATAAGGATTTGAATTATGCCAGTGAACGTGCCGAAAGATTAAATGAAATATTTTGCAAAAACAATAAAATACAAAAAGATACGTTATCACTCAGTGAAACACAGCTTGATTATATGACTGACGACGATTGCTTAGATTATACGCTGAATTGTTCAGTTTTTGGAGAGTTTAACTGCTTTAACGAAAAAACATATAATGACATATATAATGCTTCAGAACTTAATATTGTAAAATCATATTATCTTAATAGAGATACATCTGATTTAAAAGACAGTTATATACTGAATAATAAAAATATAACCATAGAACAAGCTGTAGAAAATGTTGAAGCTTTCGTTAATAATGATCTTAGTTTTTTTAATGACGATAAGAAAATAGTTTCAAAGGTTAGAGATATATACGTATACCAATATAATGGGAAATTTACTTTTAAGTTTAGATTAGGTAAAGTTTTGGGAAGCGTTCCTTTAATGGAATGCGATATAATGCAGTATGAAAAGTTGGAGGAGAGTACAGAACATTTTATTACATCATGTATGTCAGTAACAATGACAACAGATAACACCTTTGACATAATTAATAACTATGATTGCTTAATGTTAGATAACAAAGAAGAAATATCGCAGATAATTCCACTGAAAGAAGCAATGAATATTCTTGAACAGGAATTAGCCGATAATGTGCACTTTGATATTGATGATATAAGTCTTGAATATTGTTGTAAGCAGGGCTTCCATGCGGAATACGGCAGCACTGATTTAACATTAGATAATTTTGATAGCAGTGATAAATTTGAATATTCACCCTATTGGTGCTTCTATATTGATGATAATGATAATATTGCTATTGGCAATGAACATCCCAGAAAGTGTCTTATGGTTGACGCTTTAAAAGGAGAGTTATCTGTTTTAATATAACATTACTTAATAGAAAGTGGACAAGTATGTAACTTCAGCAGGAGGAACAGTTTTCTTAAGTTAATTCTTATTAATTATTAAAAATATTATATTAAGAACAAGCACCCAATTATAATTAATATTATTTATTATAATTAAGGTGTTTGTTTTAGTTAAATCAAAGGTGATTATATGAAAAAACAACTAATTATTATTTATCTAATATCAATATGCTTATCTTCCTGTTCTCAGACACCTGACAATATACAAGGCAACAATCATAATGTTGATTTGAATTCAGAAAATGACAAAGTTTCCGTTGAACATATACTTGATGATTTTGACGAGGCTTTTGAAACCAAATATACAAAATTTAAACTGCCTGATAAGTCCTCGGTTATCATAAACCAACCTGAGGAAGTTTGCGACCTTGAACTTAAATATGTCAATGCAGATAAGGATACTAAATGGTTAAAACAAAAGACTTCCCAACTTGCTGAGATTTTTGATATTAAAAATGGTGTTATGAAAATGACCCAAGATTTTAGGTGTTCTATTGAAAGTGATAAGGAAAGAATTAGTATAAATCAGTTTTCAGAACCATATTTTTGCTCAATGTATGCATTAAATCACATAGATTTAGATTTAATGAATATTAAGAAAATTGAAAACTTATATCGAATAAATACCGATAAACTTAATAAAAAGTATCAAGCTGTAATAGATAAATCTGTTAAATTATCTGAGCAAATATACAGTCTTATCGGAGGAGATATTATAAGTAATCCCATGGATTTATTTATTATGGATTATAATGACGAAACATACTATGAGATTAGTATGCAACCTACGTTTAAAAATGTAGGGATTCAGTGCATATCTCCTATATATTCTAATAGAGATATATTTGAAGGCAATAATGCATTGATGACAATGAGTTTAAACGTTAAATTTTTGTATGACTCAAAATTAAATCTTCACTTATTTATTAGTTGTAATGGTTACACTCCTGTCAAATCTGAACCAATAGACAAAATGATTTCATTTAAAGGCGCATGTGATATTCTTGAGGAAGAACTTGCGTCAAATGTAAGTATGGAATTTGATGATGTGAAGCTATGGTATGAACCGAGAGGAACTATATTAGATGCAACAAGGGAGGATGGATTTGACGGCACTAAAACAACAAAATGCACGCCTAAATGGTATTTCGTATCAGATAGTGAAGAAGACAAGGAAGTATACTATTCATTTAACTATGTAACTGTTGACTGTGTTACCGGAGAAATTGAAGTCTTTTTCCCGGGGTGATTTGAAAGGGTTTAAGTATGACAAAACAAACAAAAATAACACTGATTTCAGGACTTCTCGTAATTATTTCCATTACGGCGTTTTTGATTTTTTATTTAAATAATAAAAATAATAGCAGTAAAGTTGTAAATAAATACGAATTTATAGAAAATGAAGCAAATATGTTTATGTCTGATGTTGTAGGTAATTCAGGAGATTTCATATATTTTTCTGATTATGTGACTAACTATTATTGTGAATATGACACATTAAAAGACAAGCAGATTCAAATGCCTGTAAAAGGACTAATTGCTCATTATAATTTTTATAACGGAGATTTATATTGCGTTCATGCAGATTCGGATAACAAGTTAAGTATTGTAAAGTGGGATATAAATACAGGTGATTATGAAACAATCTATACCCCGCCCGAAGGTGTTGAGGGGTTATATAACTTTTCAATGACTACTGATGGATTAATGTTTTTTTTAGAAAGAAAACCTACTTCAGAGGTTGCAATTGGAAAATCTATTGATGATAAAGACGGTTACACCATAAACTACACTTTATATATTTACAATCCCAAAACAAAAGAAAAAAATGCTCTTGCCGAAGGTGTAGACAGATATTACATAAGCGGAAACAGACTTTATTTTGATAAAGTGCATTTTCTGAAACAAACAGAAGAGATATTCTATATTGATTTTGACAAACCCGAAGAGGTAATTGATACAGGAATATCCTGCAGAAATGAGGACGCTGTTCATAATGGATACAGTGGCTGGTTTTATGTAGATGATGAATATATTTATTATTCGGGCGGAACTGAAAATTATTATCGACGTTCCATAAAAAATAATGAAGAAGAATTGCTTTATACATATTCAGATTCTAAAGGGTATATCACACGATGCATTGAATTCAATGGAAAACAAATTATTTATGTTCGCTGTGCTTATGATAATGAGGTCGTTTTCGGAGCAAAGCTTTTTGAGCTTGATACTGAAACAAAAGAGGTTAAAAATATCTGGACGGATACTCAGGAAGAATTGTTAGGAGATTATGCTTCATTTAAAGGAAATAATGAGTTTTATTATCTTAGCACTCACCCGGCAAATAAGTTATTAAATGAAGGTGAAGTCATTGGCAATCATTATTATTTTATCAATGCAAATGGAGAAAAGAAACTAATGTATGATAACGTTAAAGAATGGGTTGTCAAAAATGAAGAATAAACGGAATATACCGTCTGAGGTGACCAAAAATGAAAAACATAAATTACATAAGAAATACAATAACCCCTGGTTCATAATGAATCAGGGGTTATTTAAACATCAAACTAATGTCTGAAATTTCAATATTAAGTTAATTAACTGATGGTTGCACCATGCCAGTAATCAATAAGTGTCTGTGCTGCTTTAGCATTATATGCTTCTTCTCCCGGATATCCATGACCTTCGTCACCGATATTCATGCCCGGATAGAAGTTGATAAAGTCATAAGGTGCACCTGAAATCCAGAGAGCAAGAGTTTTTGCTACAGATCTTTCATCCTGCATATACATCAAAAGGCCCTTAATTGCAATTTCCATATGTTTACGCTGTGCTTCCAATGTAGCAAGCTCGTTATCTGTCCAAGCTGTTCTGTCCCAAACGTTTGGAGCCGTAAGACCCTTAATACCCATTCCGTATTCTCCGAGGTGAAGCGGTGGGATTTCGTCAGGAGCAATTCCAAGCTTTCCTATAAGAATCTTCTGGATGAAGTTCTGTTCATGTGTAAGAAGAGCGTCACGAACATCTTCAGCAGTTGTTGCAATATTAGTGCTCTTCAGGTCTGCCGGACTAAAGATATCCATAGGCATATACTGTGAAATTGAGAATGAATCAAGATTCTTAATGAATTCTCCAAGGAGAAGTCTGTTTTCTTCAGGCATATCGTCTACAAAGAGAAGATCCTGTCTCTCTTTATAAGTAATACCTGTTCCGTTAATTCTCTCAAAATAATCATCGTGATTTTCAATCTCTATCAAATACTCGATATGGTGACAGAAGTTGTATCCGATAATAACATTATCTCTAAGAGCTGGACTTGCGTCTCTTTTTGCCTTACAGTATTCAACAAGTTCGTTCCATTCCTTAGTATAGTTCTTGATTGATGTCATAAGCTCTGCACCGATATCAAATCTGATAGGCTCAGAAAGCTTAGTGTTTCCAATGAGTTGGAAAGTCTTTTCAAGTGACTCAAAGCCCTGATCAATCATTGCAATATAGTCATCACCCATTGGGTTAACCTTTGTAAATTCACCTCTCCACCACTGTGAACCGGGAATGCTTGTATCAACCTTTGAGTAGCTTCCTGCTTCAGGAGCAAATCTTTGCGGATCAATGTGAAGTCTGTAGTTAAGGCTTACACCCATTTTCAGCGCTTCTGCCATTATTTCAGCCTGCTGGTCAGGTGTAAGTGTATTCTTTCCGTTTACCATAATTCCTTCTTCATATGTGTCAAGGAAATATGTTGGAATGAAAGTCATTCTTCTTGCGCCATATTCTCCGCCTTCAGTGAAGAAGTTCATTTTATATGCAAGATTCGGGTCTTCAATATAGTTTGCAAGGTTCCATCCGCAGAACGCAATAGCTACATCTGAGCCCTTGCCGTTATCATATAGCGACTTGTCATAAAGGTTTCCAAAGCTTCCGAATTCCTTAGTCAGGTCATCCTGTGAATAAAGCATTGTTCCGTTTATATCAACATTAGGAATCACACCAACATAATCGCCGAAATTTTCTCTTGTTGAATCTGTTACAGTTGTATCAAGATTATAATCCGGCTCCTCTGTCGGCGGAATAAGCTTTTCAGCCGCTACAGAATACTTATACAATGCTTTAGCAAGATTCTGTTCATCAGCAGAAGCAGAAGATCTTAATGTTGCATAAATGTAAGAGTATGCACCATACTGAATGGTATTTGTAATTGGTGTACTTCCTTCGCAGAAACAGATATCATAAATTGTTGAAAGTCTGTTTGCCGCAATATCAGAAATTTCTCCATAATAAGCCTTTTGTGATTCTGAGTATACAGCTTTAACTCTCTTGGATTTTCCGTTTACGGTATACTGCATGTAAAGGTTATCTGTGTTTACACCTGAAAGGTTTCTTACATAGCTTCTTATTCCTGTTCCGGAATCAAGATATAATGTAGTTCCGAAAATATCGCCCTTAATATCGCCGTCCAAAACAATAGTTTTTGATGCATGGCTTCTTACAGTTCTATAAGTTACATCACTAAGATCTATTAATGTTATTGAAGGCAGTCTGTCTGCGCTGTTAAACATTTTCTGTGAATAATAACCGTATGTCTGCATTGCCTTTGCAAAGGCTTTTTCATCAGCAGTACCCACGCTTGCAAGTGAACTGATATAATTATTTAAGTTAAGTGAAGATGTCGCAGTAGACACAACTTCCTTACCGCCGGAAGTGCTTACAACAAGCTTAACGGTATATCTCTTTGACATATCACAGGACTTTACAGGAAGAGTAAATGTATATGATTTTACTCCATTGATTGTCTTTGTATTTCTCTTATCAAGAGGTACTCTGAGAGTATCAAAATTCTTTGCAGAGAATACAGCCTCAACCTTATAGTTATTGTTTATATAACCAGTCGGAACTGTGTAATATGCATTTGCCCCGATAATACCTGTAAGTGTAAGATTAATTGAATTAAATTCAGGAGTACCGGTTACTTCTGCCAATGATGAATCATCAGGTTTTGAAGAATCGTCTTCCTTGCTTGGTGATTTTGTTACAGTAATCTTATAGAAATTGATATATTCATTTGCAGTAATACCTGCATAGTATGTACCGGTTTTTGCAAATTGTGAACCCTTTACAATAATTGTTGCAGGATCCGTTTTCATTTTTGTCCAATTCTGTTCTGTGATAGATTTGGAGTTAAAATAGCTGCCGTTTGAGTCGGCAACGAAAGTCTTAGGACTTCCCTGACCTTTAGCGTAGATCTTTACTGTATAATCAGAATTTAAATCATCAACAGTGAAAGGAAGTGCAAGAGAAAGCTTTACAGCGCCGCTCTTATTATTGATGAAATCATCATCAACTCTTACATTTGATTCTGAACCTGTGAAATATTTTACACTTGGATTAAGGCTGTCATTTACGATAGCCATTACTTCCTGTGCATCTCCAACAGGCTCAACTTCGGAAGAACTGTCTTCCTTTGAAGAACTGTCTGCAACAGATGAACTGTCTTCCTTTGAAGAACTGTCTGCAACAGATGAACTATCTTCAATTGAAGATGAATCATCAGGTTTAACGTTTGTATCTCTCACTCCGTCAATTACGTCTATAGCAACAACTGTAGCATTTTTACCTTTAATCGTAATTCCGGTGCATGTTCTGAGCTTGTCAAAGTCAGATTGAGATAATGTAAATACATATTTGTCTGAAGTAAATTCGTTTGTATAGTCTACAATTTTAACAGCTGTTCCATCGCTGTCCAGATAATTAAGCTGAAGCTGACAGCCGCTTGCATTTTTCAGTGTAATCTGAAGCTTACCTGACAACCATTCTTTAAGATTCTTGTTTACTGTCAAAGTGTTCTGCCAGTTTCCAAGAGAAACGCTTCCTGTCCATACTCTTGTAGATGAGTCTGTTACATTGAGAGTAAGAGACTTGTCATTTCCCTCATAGAAATCAAATACAAGAACAGTTTCACCGGTTGCAAGTGAAGCGAGATATTCTGCTTTTAATGTAACAGTGCTTCCTGAAACTGTATAATCTGTTCCTTCTGAAAGAACTGTTTTTCCATTGCTTATTCCTCTGAACTCATTATTATTCAAAGTCATTACAATATCAGTATCTGCAACAACAAAAGGACTCTTATCAATATTCAATGAATATGCAGATAACTCAGGATCAATAATTGAGCTGTCAGTTACGGTAATTACAGCTGCAGGACTGTTGCCCTCAGTAAATACAAACTTGAATGTATGTTTACCCAATTCAAGTGTTTTAAAATAATCCTTGTTAATTGTAACAATATTTCCGTTTACTGCGTAATCCGCACCTTTTATCATTGAATTGCCGTCGCATTTAAGCTCTTCAAATTGTCCGAGCATTACATAAAGGTCTGCTACTACATTTACTGAATTGCTTCTGTCAATTGTATCAGCACTGATTTCAGCAGTATTATTAATATTTTTGGCATTCATTTTAGCAGCAGCGTCAATTAAAAGCTGTCTTGCTTTAGGAGATCCAACCTTTGCGTCAACTTCAGCAGGACCGTAAACAGTATACTGATCGTAATCGTCATAGTAATGTCTGCCGTCGCCTAAGCCTGGCTGTTCTGTTTCATCAATCCATGAAGCAATCATCCAGTAGTTAAATCCCTGATACTCAATTCCTTCATAATAATCCCCAGTTATGATGGAAAGCCAGTCTGTATATTTTGCATCTCTTAATTCTTTGTTAGTAAGACCAAACTCCTCCAAAATTACAGGTTTGTTGGCAGCAGCTGCTGACTGAGCATGTCTCTTGATCCATTCAAGATCATCGCCGTCCTTAAATCCCCACTGGTCAACGTACATATGAGGAGTACCGAAGTCGATAGTGTCAATCGTCATCAGTTTATCAAAATCAACACCGTAATAACCGGAATATGCAGCTGAAGGAAGCTTCTGTGCATTTGCTTCCTGATAGCCCAGGTTATAGAAACCTTCATCTCCGACAGTTACCATATGATAAGGGTCAACGCTCTTAACATAGGCTGACATTTCCTTTACCCAGTTATAAAGTATATGGTCGTTGCAGAAAGTCGAACCGTTTCCGTCAATTGTACATCTTGGTTCGTTTGCAAGCTCCCATGCAAATACTGCCTCAGAATCTTTAAGCTTTTCGCCTGTATAATAGTTTGTGTGATTTACAAGCGTTTTGACATAATCCTTATACCACTGCTTAATTGTTTCGTTTGTATAGAACTCACAAACTCCAGTTTCGTCAAGCTTATTATTGTCAGGAGTTTTTCCCTGTGACATCTCATAATACTTCACATACTGACCCATTCCGCCGAATGCTTCCCAATAGTTTGTGAAAGTAATTATAAGCTTCATGTTATTTTCTTCTGCTTTTTTAATTACGTAGTCCAATCTTCTTAAACCGTTAGCCCCTTCATTAACTACCGGTTTTTTAAGCTCAGGATCCCAATACTGGAAATAAACTCCGTCCTTTGTACCAACACCCTGGTTATTGTCGTTATTGCCTTCAAATACAGGAGTTACACCATCTTTTAGTGTTTCGTCAGTTTTAGCACCAACGTCAAGGTTACCCCAGATTCTGATAACGTTAAGTCCCATATCCTTTGCGTCGTTCAATACATTGTCAACCGCATACTTGGACTTATATGTTAAATAATAACAGTTGGTTCCACCATAATAGTAGGTGTTTCTGTCCATCATAAATTTTGTTCCGTCAGTATATACAAAACCTTCAGGAACAGAAGAAGCCGCCTTAGCACTTAAGGTATTATTATCATTAGCAAATATTTCACTTGATGGCATCAATCCTGCAAGCATAACTGCTGAAAGTGCTAAAGAAACTACCTTCTTCGTCAAAAACTTCATTTCTACTCAACCCCTTTTCCAAATTTATCATACGAACCAGTTATTTTTTCTTTTAATATTTTCGAAAAGCAGCGAAAAAACGAAAATATATAAAATGACTAAAAAATAACCAAAAAAACAACACTTTTAGTATAACACTGTTAAAATAGCTTGTCAATAAGCATAAAAAAAATCAAATATACAAATAAAATTTTCGTATATTTGACTATATTTTTAGATTCCTCGTTATACAATTTAACCAAATGTTTTAGACTTTTTTAGAACTTTATCCATTTTATTGCTTGTCAGCTGTGTAAAATAAAATTATTATTTATTTATAAATATATAAAAAATATGTAATAAATACATAATACAAGTAAAGTAAAAACATAAATAATTACAACCTGAAATACAGAAATTTTCGTAAAAAAATAAAATATCCTCCGTTAAAAAACGGAGGTTACCAATCAAAGATTATAACTATTCTGCGGCCTTGTTTATACATGCAATGGCGTTCAGACTTCGTGGATAGCCTATATATGGCACACATTGTGAAACAACTTTAATGAGAAAATCTTTATCATTTCCCAGATTCATATTGCCTTTTGAATGAGCAATAAGCTGGGGTTCACAACCGCCTTGTGCCATAAGAAAACAAAAGGTTATCATTTCACGCTGTGCAAGAGTGAGTCCTTTTCGGGTGTAATAATCTCCGAAGCAGTTTTCCGCAAGCCATCGGTTAATATGTCCGTTTTTCCATGCTTCTTTCATATGATCACCGAATATTTCCGCCTGTACCTCAATACCCTTTTCAAGCCTGTTATCAACTGTAGTGGTAGACTGACCGTCGAGCGGAAGTTCTGTACCGCACTCTTTAAGGATTTCATTGGTAATATTCAAAAACGTCAGCATTCTTCCATAACCTAAATAATCGGTTGCCTGATACACGATTTCCTTTGCCATAATAGGTGTAATTCCGCCGTCAAGCGCCTTTGGAAGCATTTCTTTATATGCTTCCGCACCGCCACAGCCGATAAGTACAGATAAAATAGCCATATATCGTGTAAGTTCGTCTAAATTTTGACCTTCCTCGTTTATAACCCGGTTAAAAGCAAAATATTCAAAGCGTTCTGTAAATTCAGGGTCAGTTTCATATGCTTTAAGCTTTTCATTCATTCTATCATTCCTCCAAATTACAGTATTCATCATCACTTACCGGCTCACACCACTCATTTGATGCAGCTTCGCCCGGCACTTCTACAGCAATATGCGAAAACCAGCTGTCTTTCTTTGCTCCGTGCCAATGCTTGACCTCCGGCGGAATTGTTATAACCATTCCCGAACTTAAAGATACCGGCGGTTTACCTTCCTCCTGATACCATCCTTCGCCTGCTGTGCAGATAAGAATCTGTCCTCCGCCGCTTTTAGCATGATGAATATGCCAGTTGTTGCGGCAGCTTGGTTCAAAGGTTACATTTGCAAGAAAAACATCGGTTTCTTTTGGATTTGTTAAGGGCTTCAAAAAAGAATTACCGATAAAATATTGAGAAAAAGCTTCATTTAAATCACCTTTGCCGAAAACATTTGCCTTTTCAAATTCTTTATAGGTTGAATATTTCATAAATAATTCCTCCTTAATTAAAATTTATTATCATTGATCCAAGCCGCAATATTATGGTCAGATGCTCCGCTTGCACGAAGTCCCTCCCTGACATCGGCATCAGGTTCCTCATTCTTAATATCCGATACCGATTGGGCAATGCCGCTGCTTCCCGATGTACAGAAAGGCATAATAATTTTGCCGGAAAGATCATAAAAATCAAGGAAAGTATTAATGATTTTCGGCATAGTGCCCCACCAAATCGGATAACCAATGTAAACCGTATCATAACCGGATAAATCGATTTCTTCACTGCCAATCTCAGGACGTGCAGAATCGTCGTTCATTTCTTTATTTGCACGGCAGTCATCATTGTTATAATCAAGGTCATCATCAGTATAAGGTCTTTCAGGAACAATTTCATATAAATCTGCTTCCGTCAGTTGAGCAATTTTTTCCGAAACAGATTTCGTATTACCCGTGCAGGAAAAATAAACAACCAGTGTTTTGGAAACTTTTCCGGCGCTGTCATGGTTCGTTTCCGAATGTGAAGACTCCGCTTTCTCAGAAATATCCGGCGTTTTAATTTGTTTAGTGACAGAATCAGACGCACTCCCATTCTGTGAATTGTTAATTCCGCAGGCTGAAAGGCAAAACGGAACAACAAACATCATAACTATTGATATTATTCTTTTCATAACAGATCACTCCCTATTTTTTATTGTTTCTGATTTTATATCTTAAATAATCCAACTGCTCAAGCTGCTTTTCTTCACACACCCTTATGTGAATTATTATATAACAACAATCTATTGAAAATTTAGATTTATTTTGATGTCTTTATATTCGATTTTCAAATTCCCCTGTAAAATAATAATATAGATGTTATTTTCTTAACATCTATCAGTCTGTAGAAAAACTATAAAAGCGTAATATTAGAAGTTTAGGTTGATTCTTGCTTGCAAGAATCTTGCCTTCTTTAAAGGCTTGCAGGGGTCAAGGGGACAGTGTCCCTTGTCGCTGTCCGCAGACAGCGAAATCCCTTTTCCATCAACGCTCCGCATAGGGTGAATTGACAAAACAATCCAGTGGATTGTTTTTCAAGAGGGGCATGCCCTGCACGAGAGGGCTGCCCCTTTTTATCAAATTAGGTTTTTACGACAAGCTCTAATATAGATGTTATTTTCTTCACATCTATATTATAATGCAATATTTAAGAAATGTCTAATACTTATATTCTATAGCAAGAAATACCTTTTAAGCATTTCTTTTATATACTTTATAAATGCCTCAGTTGGTTTAATACCTTCACGCACTTATAAAAATAATCTTTTTATTGACATTTACAATTTTTTATTATCTGAGTAAGTACACCGGATATTTCACACTCTTGTCAAAACATAAAAATCCGTATCAAATCCTCCCCAACGGTAGTCACCGCTTTTCCATTCTATAAACAGATATTCCGTACCACTGATGGTTCTGATTTCATAGGCACATGCAGTATGGTTCCATTTACGAAGAACAAATCCATTAGTCCATTCCTGAATGTCCCTGCCGCTTATTGTTTCATTTCCGTATACGCTGGTGCATTCTCCGTTTGGTAGAAATTCAATTTCTTTAAAAAACAATTCAAAGCTGCTATTTATGTTTTCGGCAGTAAAATCTTCTTTATTCTGAACAAAAGCTACGGATTTCCATTTTCCCAAAACATTCTTGTCATCTTTAAAAGGGATAGAAATATTATCTTTCCGTGCAATATCATTTGCCGTGTAGTGGCAATTATCGCATTGATGAAGCACCAATAGAGTTGTTCTTCCATTTTGCAGATAATCGAAAGATTTAAGCTTGACAAACATATATAACCCGTCCGATTTTTTCTCAATGGTAAAATCGTTAACAAAAGAGCTTTCACCATTGTCAATCAACAATTTGCCTTTAGTCCAGGAATAACACCAATACCACTCACCTTCAGGAAGAAAAAATATTTCACGATTCTGATTTCCAATTCCTTCCTCCGGCAGTTTTTTGCCAAGATCAAATTCCGTTCGACTGTTATATTCCCCTATGACTTTCCACTTGCCGATTATTTTCTCGTCGTTTTTAAATGGAATATGAACATTTTCATGCATTAGTTTAATTTTTGTTTTTGTCATAAAATTACCTCCTAAAATAATATCACGGAGTTCATCAAGATGGCGGAGAATTTCATTTAACTGATTTTTCTTACTGTCAAACACAGCACCTATTTTCTCAGACGATGCACCGCCTGAAATCATTGTCTTTATCTCCGCAAGGGAAAAACCTGCGGCTTTCAACTCGTTTATTCGAGCGCAAACGCTTATCTGATTTTCAGAATAATATCTATAGCCTGTAAAGCTGTCAATATAAACAGGTTCCAGCAAACCGCAACTGTCATAATACCGCAGCATGGAAATTGGCATATTACAAGCCTTTGCAAATTCTCCGATTCTCATTAACTTCATCTCCTAATTTTGATTTAAGATACCTTATGTATATATTATAAATCTAAAGTACGGTTGAGAGTCAAGGGTATTTTTAAATAAACAAGATAATGTCCATATTTAATCGTGATATTTTCAAAATATTCTTGAATGCATAAATATTATCTATTGATATTTTACAATTGCTAAGATATAATATAACATAGATTATTGTAACATTTAGGAGGATATTGATTTTGTTCCAATTGATAGTTATATATTGAAAGAAGTCTTTGGCAATAATTATAACGGTACGCCATGGAGCAAGATTAAGTCATATAGTGAATACAATACCCATAAAGAGATAAGATTTATAAAAGAGCAAAGAAGCTAAGTAAGCTTCCACATTCATGTGGAAGCTTGCCAGATGGCCGTTTGATAATTAAAAATGAGGTTTAGCAATCAAAAAACTTATATTGAAATGAGGGAACAAAATGAGCAATAAACAGAATCCTATAAGTGACCGTAAAATTCGTGACGGAAAAATAGACGATTTACTTTTTCAGACAGGTACTTTGATGTTTTTGCTAAAAGAATCTAATACCTCTGACGGAAATGAGCAAAGTGATAATTATTTTTGGTTTTCAGAGGTTGTTAAAACAAAATCCTGCGGAGCTTATTATAATGAGCCTTTTAAAGCTTTGGATAAAAATCAGATAAAAAACGCTAAGTGCGGGCAGACAAGGTATTATAATTTTTTGAACGGTATATGCAAAAGACTTAACTTTGATATTCGCAAATGCTCTTATGTGAATCTGAATCCAATAGGCGGCGGGGCAGAAGAAAGCGATAAGTATAAGGAAAATGTTCAACTTTTTTTGACTGAGAAAAAAAGGCAGATCATTGAACTTGCGCCTAAAGCCATCATTTGTTGCGGAACATATGAAATATTTAAAAATAATTTTTCCGATTCCATACTTAAATCGACGGATAATGGTGCAGTTATAAAAATGGGAGACAAAAATTTCATTATTATTCAAGCAAAACATCCTACAAATAGAAAAATCAGTAATAAGACAGACTGGGAACGAATTTCCGTTATATATAATCAATTAAATAATTTATCTGTTAATAACAAAACCGTTATAAACACTTGATATGGAGCGGGTGATAGGACAATTTGAACCGGCTCTGCGTCTTTTTTAACTGAATAAAATAAAGCCGGACACCCTTTGGGTATCCGGCTTTATTTGCTTAATCGGGACGGAAAAGATATTTTTGGCTGTTTCGTGTAGAAGTTTGAACTCTCGCCGTGCAAGACTCAGGAACAGAGCAACAACCTGAATTTCTTTTACTATTGGAGCTATAAATCTATACAATCTTCTTTATCGGGCGAAGAACCTGATAACCGATGACTTCGGGATAATGTCTTTGATAATCCTGACATTTGGATTCATTCCATTCATAGCCTATCGTAGTGGGATCAAAATTCCATGCCAAATCCTCAACTCTTCTCATTACCTCAATGTTGTTCGAAAAATATTCAAAGGGTGGATGGTTAAATACAATATAATAGCTTTCAGGGATGATATCCGTAAGTACAAATCCTTCGGGTACAGAACCAGCGTAATCGGTATTTACACCAAGTCCGTAAAAGTATTTTCTTTCACCATTTGACCATTTCCACCCTGCGGTATGATTTGCAACAACCGGATGACAATCGGCAATGCTTTGCACGATCCCCGTTAGAAGATCACAGTCGTGTGCGGGCCAGATAGGTCCTTTCGATGTTTCCGTATACTCATAACAGCCAAGATACCGATGTGCAGGGATAAATTCGATGCGATAATTAGGCACAGTTAAATTATTCATTGCAATATCTCCTTGTTCAATATACTGAGAAGGTGTGATAACAATTTTTTTCATAGTCAAAGGTATTGGAACAGGTTTTTTTCTGTATGCAGCCGGTGCGCATCCGTATGCATTTGTAAAAGCCCTCGTCAGAGCTTGTTGCGATGAAAAACCGTATTCAAACGCAATGTCTATTATCGGTATGTCTGTATCCCTCAGAGCAAAAGCGGCTAAGCACAGCCGTCTTCTTGACATATACTCCTTGATAGTCATTCCGACAACACGGTGAAATTGCTCGGAACAATACCACGGTGAATATCCGACATGACATGATATCTCGGTTAATGACGGATTTTCGACTGCATGGTTGTCAATCCAATCTATTAACTTTTGCACTGTGAAATACCATTCATACATAAAAGTCATCCTCCTTTCCGAACTAATTATAGCATATACATTGATTCTGTTTCTTTACATGAATTGGGGTTTGTGTGTATGATTAACGACAAACTCCTGTTGAAGTTTGTCGTTTTTTGTCTTGTAATTATAAAATAGATATTCTTTGAACAGCGCACATAAAAATATCCGTTACCACAAAATGATAACGGGTATTGCGCCGTCCGCGCTAGGACTGGTGCGGGCGACAGGACTTGAACCTGCACACCAAAGGCATTAGAACCTAATGGTAGCGTAACGATAGTGAATTTATATTTCAACTACACACTATATAAAAAACTACTTTATTTAATATCAATTTAATGATAACTGTTTTTGAGTGTTTAATGCCTTTTCAACTATACTTTTATCATCAATGGAATCATAGTGTTCACTTAATTGTTCCTTTAGTCTAAATAATTTTGTTTTAGCAGTTTCCACCAATTGGCTATAAGTAAGTACATCAAGAATACCGCTAGTATTTTCTTGACGAGTATCAATATCACCAATAGTAGCACCTACAACAAAAGCATGAATGCTAGAATTTTTATGTAATACTCCAGATTTTTTTATTTGGCGCATATAATTCATAGCTTGCTGAACTTCATTATATTCAATTTCAAATCCGCCACGTTTTAATTCAATTATTAAAATCTGATCGGGTTTCATAATTCCACCGGCATTTGTATCTATCCTATCAGTGCATACTGCATTAAACGTACCATCATCTAATAAAACTATATCCGGTCTTTTTCTGGAATTAGTTATTTGTTTTTCATCGTAATTCTTATCTTTAAATAATGTTGATATAACAGTATTTAAAGTTTTATTAGATGTAAACATTGGAGAATCAAATTCTGCACCAAACAACCATCTAGAACTTAAAATAAGCGGGTGCAACGTATGCAATTCATCCGTAGTTTTATCATTGCATGTTCTGCTTATTGCTTCAATAATAGTTAATCTTCTATCTATTTCATTCATCACAGTTAAAATATCATTAACTTTCCAGGTTTCTAATAATTCTGAGAGTCTATCCATATCGTCTGCAGACAATTTACAAAGCTGTGATAATAACTTTTCTCCACTTTTTGACTGTTCCATTATTATTACAGCTTCAACTGCATTTTTTAAAAACTCTGGATTAATTATAGGGTTTGATTCGGTTACGACTTCAATGAATGTTGAAACTCCTCTTTGCTCATAAGGTGTAAGTTTTTCTAATTCATCCCGTGTCTCTTCAATAACTGTTTGTTGAACATCGTTTATATGTTCTTCCATTATAATATTAATAATTTTATTAATATGAGGACGTAAATCAATTAAAAACTGTTTCATATTATCAGAATTAATAAATCCCGTCCAATCGGGCATGACGTCGTCGATCATGTCATTGGTTTGTATAATAATGGTATATCGTTTTGCAGCTTTACATCTTCCGTCTAAAAACTGATAATTATTAATTGTCCATGCAGGTTGCCCCACCAATCTATTGCAAACCCAAAATGCAATTCCATTTTGCTGAGTATTAACAGCCGTTTTAGTAGAGTCGATTACAGCAATATGTAATTTTATTCCATTTATTTCAATATCTTTTTGACTTTGAATATTTCTTTGCTCTTCCAATTTAACCGTAATGTTATTAATACTTACAGTAAACCTTGGATCATAAAGAAATCTTGCAGAAATAATATCAATCATTTTATTACTATCCGGCAAATTTTTGCAAACAGAAGTATTAATTTTAGTGCCATGCCCCTCTTTTTTATATTTTTCATGTTTTACAATTTTAAAGGGCTGACTACCACAAGAAAGAGCAATATCATACTTATTACATATGCCGTTTTTCCAGGTTTCAATTGTATAATGATTATTAAAGCAAAACATACCATGTCTTCCTACGCCGTTGTGTCCATACGCAAATCTCTTATAATCATCAACATCGTCTGGAAATGATACCGTTTTTCCTTGCTTCTTTTGGCGATCATAATTTAACGTCATCCACCTATGACTGAATTCTTCATCTGTCATGCCAATGCCATCGTCTTCAATAGATATAACAGGTTCTTTATCATTTTGCTCTGGAATAGATATAGAAACATTATATGCGCCAGCATCCCATGCATTAGCAACAAATTCAGTTAAGGCAATATCAGGCGTAGAAGTTATTGATCTATAATTTCTGTGCATATAATCTTCTTCAAATTGAATTCCAAATGATTCTTGATCTGCGACTGCCACTATAATCAATCCTTTCTCAGTAAACACATTTTAATTTTTCAAGGACTTTTTTGTTTTTTTGATTCGTACTCCCAAATACAAACAACCGCCTATCCTCTATTTTTAAAATATTCGGTAATTTCTTTGTCATGTTTCGTTCTCATTTTTTATCAAAAAAAATCTGAATAAGTTTCAATTCTGTAGATTTGTTATTTTTTGATTACACTTTTTTTCATTATTTCAGGAGATTTAGTTTTGTCAAATATTTCCACCATTATATATCACCGCAAACATTATTTTGAAAGATAAGTAATCCAATATTTATCATAACCTACGGTTTCTGAAATCGTTTTTTATCAAGTTTATTCGGCTTTTTCACTTTTATAACGGATAATTTTTATTTAATTCACATTTTTATTATATAGTTAAGGTTAAACAATTACTTCATCATTACACTCAAACTTAGCAAATGCGTCACCATAACTAAGTCTTTCCGACTTTATTTCCTCTGCCAAAAGCAAAAGATTAACAGAGTTAATGGCAGCACCATTTACCAATGAACGTCTACTTATATTTTCAAGTCTGTCTTTGAATCCACCTGTAAATTCACCTGAAACAAAAGCAAAGTTGAATTTGCTTACAGAATCATCAAAGATTTTCCACCACTCATTCGAATTCAAAGCTTTGTCACGTTTTTGATTTTCTTCAATGTAACGCAGCATTTCATCAGCTTGCTTTATTGGTAGTGAGTAGCCTTTACCATAAGCTTTATTGTCTATAATGAGTCCATTTTTATCATGATATATACATACGTCAGGTTTACGAGTATCTCCTAATCTTGCTCCTTTAAAATCCAATTCATTGGTGAGCAAGTCAGCCGTCTGTAATTCATAATCTCTGTCTGATTTCCCGTCAAATCCCAGATCTATAAGTACAAGATATTTATGATTTATATAATTAAGACGTTTTCTTATAGTATCTTTCATTACGGAAATATCTGACTTTGATGCACTTTCAGAATTAACTGAAACAGGTATTTCAAGTCCGATAATATTATCCATAATCTTGAATTTTTCATTGCCCTTGTTTATATTGATTCCGATATTTATTAATCCCTGAATATCATCAGAAATAACACCTTTATCCTCATTCATATCTTTAGTCTTTAAATAAGAAACAATCTCATCTAAACTTCGATATGATACTGATAAATACTTTATAATGTGAGTCCTTCGATTTCTGAGATAATTTCTATCGGAAGGCTTAGTTGCAAGCATATCCCACATAATTCTTTTGTCAATTCGCTTAAATTTTGAAGATCCTGTTGCGTATTTTAATACTTTTTTCCCTTTAAGTGTTATTTGATAGGACTGAGGGATTGTATCAGTATGCGTCATATAGCCTAAATCAACAGTTACACTTTTGGAGATTTGTATAACCCAGCCAACGCTTTTCAGCCATGCACAAATTGTACGGACATACTTATCTGATGTTCCTTCGGTATCAGATAAAAGCTTATTTCTTTCCTCTGATGTTCTTGCTAAACTCAATCCTTGTAAAATAAGATTTTGAGGAATAGATGTAAATCCGGCTTCACCAACAAATCCAAGCTGAGAGCCGATTTCAAACTTTGTCATACTACTCCCACTTTCAAGAAGGCTTAATATACGACATACAGGTGGGTATGACAAAAACGCCTCTGTCAATACTTCTTTCTCTTCATTGCTGCCGTCAGTCGAAACAGCATATTTATGTCCAAGTTCACTTATGCTACAAGTGTCATTATCACGATTATAATTGAGAAAACCAATACTTATTCCCCAGCGAAGAAAAGAATCAGCAGGCCAATCGCTTTGATATTCTTTTCGTTGACCAGGAAGAACAGCTTGAATTATACCAGAACATGGAGCGTTGCTTCTTGTAAAACTTTTCGGTGTTCCCTTTCCCTTCAATAAAGTATAGGGAATACATATTTTATTTGAATCAAGGTATTTAACCATATCATCTTTATGATACTCATCAGAAATAAGTCTTGGTATTTTATCTTCCTTTAAAAGTTTATTAACAGCTGAATCCGGCACAAACACTCTGACAACATTTTTCAAATTTGATAAAGTATATGCCTCTTGTACCCAGCCAAAAGTTCTTTCAGCCATGATAGCCTCCTATCAATAGTTCGTTATAAGAACCTCTTTAGTTATATTCTTACGATTGTTTGTATGATAATTGCAGTTATCATAATTAAAATTTATACCATGAATATTATATCCGTTTATATAAACCCAATTTAATAAATTATCATTAGTGTATCCTTTATGTTCAATAACGTTTGATAATGCAAAATTGACAGCTCTGTCAGATAAATCGGTTAAAATTCTAAATAATTCAAAGTCATCATTTTCAGTCCAGCCTCTGAATCCACGTTTACCATCATTGTAGCTTCCACAGGTAAGTAAATATGGCGGATCAGCATAAATAAAATCTCCAGCTTTGAGAATATCGTAATCAAAGTCACAAAAATCATGTGCCGAAAAATGAACATCCTCAATCTGCTGTTTAAATAAAATGAGGTTATTACGCATTACTTCATTGAAGCTACTTCTGTTTCTGCCAAAAGGATTATTATAATCATGGCTTCCATTAAATCTGAATTGATAATTAAAGCTGAAACACATAAGTACATATAAATCAAGTGGATTTTTAGTTTGATTATAGTAGTTTCGAAAGGATTTATAACCTTCTTCATTGGTTTTACTTAACTGCCATTTTTCTATTGTATCATCAATATAGTCAAGGATATATTCAACGTCATATTTCTGAAATTCTTCAAGAATATCAATAACGTGATAGTTAATATCATTAGCATAAATGTTGTTAGCCTGTGTATTGATACTGACATCACAGCCACCACAAAAAACATCTACAAATGTATCTATATTCTTAGGAAAAAACTCTTGAATAGAGTTAATTATTCTATATTTATTACCTATATAATTAAAAGGGGCTTTAACAGCCATATTAATGCCTCCTTAAAAGGTATAATTGTTCTTTCAATCCTTTTGCGTTATTAGGAATTTTATTCTTGTATCTTCTATAATCATACTCAAATAATTTAAAACTTTCGCCAACAGCATAGTCTTGACAAATTTCAGAAAGTTTCTCAGTAGATAACAAAGCTTCGTTATTATAGCTTATCAGTATATATTGACTTTGACAATCTTTTATCATTTTTTCAAATGCAGATTCAACAGTATTTTTTTTGCAGAATACAGATTTTTGAGTATCATAATTACGCATTCCTGTTTTGCCATATATTTCAGGATAATCATATCTTGCAATTGTTTCAAGAATATGATAGTTAGGAAGATATTCTCTTGAATTATAAGGTGGATCAGCATAAAGTAAGTCGCATTTCTTTGACAGGAGATTAGTAAAGTCTGTATTATAGCTTTCATTTTTTTCTCCATTGCTTATAATAACTGGCTCAGCTAGTTCAAGCGTTTTGTATGTACGATCGTCCCAGTATTTAAGATAGGCTGAATATACACCTGCTATGTTCGAAATAAATGGTACAGCATTTATCAAAGAAGATAGAAGATAGAAGTATTCATTTTCATTTATTAGTTCATTCTTATACCAATTTTCAATAGTTAACCTTATGACATCTATTTTAAGTGCATTTTCAGGTTGAAAATACATTCTATTACATTTTTCTACTGGACTATAATTATTGTATATAAAGCATTCATCAATATGAATATCAGTATCTTCAATAGTTAATTCATTCAGGAACTTTATAGGATTATCAATTCCTAATGCTTCGAATTCCGGTTTTCTGTTAAGTACGATTGAAGTTCTTGACATTACGTAACTAAAATAAAGAAAATCATTGCTAATCGTTTTATATCCATTTAATTTGAAATTACTTGAAACTGCTCCTGATCCTGTAAACAAGTCAATCACTGATAATACATTCGGAATTTCAGAAGTTATTACATTATTTATTTTTTCTAATAATAGTTTTTTTCCTCCAATAAATCTCATAGCTTCTCCTGATTTTCATTTGAAAAATGTACATAACTATACACTTTTATTGTAACATAAAGCCATTTATAAGTCAATCTTTTTTAAACAAAAACATCTTAAATTTGAAAACACCTCCATGCTTTTGCTAAAATTGATATTACAGTCCATATAATTATACAAATTGTATAAATTCATCATTTCTAAGTAATATTCTCCATAAATCAAAGCATACAGTCGTATTACAATTTAAGGATGTCAGTACGGATGTATGTTTTTTGTAGTATAATCGAAATTTTCACAAATCCTTTCCTTTTTTCCACAGCTTAAATTTAATATAAATGTAATGAAAATCATAAAAATATAGCTTGTTTGACAATAATTATACAATTAATTTTATTGCATTTGGTGATAGCAATTTAAATAAAGTTGTGATATACTTCTTGTCAAAGGAAGAAATCACGATGAATTACATAAAAGACTTATACTATGGAAACATATCGCCATCAGCGCAAAAATTTGTTAAAGGCTCAGAATACGCTAAACAGCTCAAGTCAAATGATGAACTCAGAGATCAGCTTAAAGCGTCTGTTACATCTGAAGATATAAAAATAGTTGATGTAATTTGCGAAAATTATAGCAATTTAATATCTATAAGTTCAGAGGAAAACTATGTCTCAGGATTCAGGGACGGTGCAAAGCTAATGCTTGATATACTTATAGGTGAAAACAAGAATTTGAGAGTCATTCCGACGGAAAATGCTTAAATGTGTGAAATTATTTTTAGGCAACACTACACAAGGATTGCCTGTCAGCTTTGATACACCCCCTATGTCACAGTGAAACGGCATAAATGCACAACAGTCCCCTGTGTCAAAAATAAATTTCCTATGCAAAACGGAAAAAGTTGTCAAAAGGCCTTGACAAGGGTGTCATATTGCGATACCATAGAAGTGACGATATAGTTCTAAGCAGTCTGTAAAGATTTAAAAGTCTTTGCAGGCTGTTTTTTGTTTGCCTAAATTTTTCATTAAAGCGCCGCAAAGTTATCTTGTGTGCGCCGCACAGGTGAAATACAATAAATTTAAAGGAGGACTGATAAAATGAAGAAATTCAATTCAAAGTCATGCGAGGAGATCATGACTACGGTGTACAAGCCGATTGAATTTGTAGTTGACAATCTGATTGCACAGGGATTATACATTCTTGCAGGTGCGCCCAAAGTGGGGAAATCATGGTTATCGCTCGACATCTGTTTATCTATACCAAAAGGAGAAAAAGTGTTAGGTCAGGAAACTTCAAAAGGAACTGTACTGTATCTGTGCCTTGAGGACAGCTTTGAGCGTATTCAAAAACGCTTATATGAGCTAACAGACGAACCTACGGATAGATTGTATTTTGCAATCATGTCTGATTCAATTGGACACGGTTTAGAGGAGCAGATAACTGATTTTAAATCTAATCACACCGATTTAAAAATTGTGTTTATCGACACTCTGCAAATGATTCGTGAGTCGACTGAGAATAATTATGGTTCTGATTACAAGGAGCTTTCTGTTCTGAAAACTCTTGCGGATAAGCTTGAAATTGCAATCGTACTTGTACACCATACTCGAAAGTGTTCCGACAGCGATCCGTTCAATATGATTTCAGGCTCAACCGGTTTAAGCGGTTGTGTTGACGGGAGCATGGTTCTTGTTGAAACAAAGCGTGACAGCCGTACCGCAAAGTTGTATTGCGTAGGTCGTGATATTGAAAATCAAGAAATTGCTCTTGTTTTTGAAAACAGTCGATGGATTGTTACAGACGAGATTAAACAAAGCGAACCTGATCTTTTTTCTTTTGCTGTTCATGATCTTATGTTGGAGCGAAAAGGTTTCAAAGGCTCTGCGACTGAGCTTGCAAATGAATTGAGCAAAACTCTTTGCAAGGAAATTTTTTCAAACTGCATTAAAAAAGAGTTGATGCACCATGCTTATGAATTACAAAGTTATGGTGTAACCTTTGAATCAAAAAGGAGTAATGGTCAGCGGATAATAATTCTGAAATATGATTTAAAAAGTGACAGCAGTGCCGCCAAAAAACTTATGCCCGATGTGTGTAAAAACGCTGACCCTGCCGTCACTGAAACTGACACTAGATGTTCAGAAAAACCTTTAAATACGCTGTTTGATTGTGTTGATGAAAATAAAAGGACTGCTAAAACTGTTGTCCCTGTTAAGGATGACGCTGTCCCTGTTAATCTCGAAAAGACTTTTGAAGTAAACCTGATGAGTCTTGATGAAGTTTTGAATATGTCTGCAAATAAAATTAGAACTCAGCTTGCAAGTCAGGGTACTAAAGTTCCACCGTTGGAATTTAAAAATTAGCGAATGTAAGCCGATTTGTGCCCTTTTATTTTTAATCGGGCAAGTTATCAACAGAGAGCATAAAAGTGTCACACAAGCGATTTGTGAGCCGTTGTTGGCGATACAGAAGAATAGCTTTGATTTAGCTATGAAAATTGAGGCAGCAACCTATGCAAATTCTGGATTTTGTACGCTTTAATATTTAATTGCTAGTTAAAGCGACGGGGTCGCAGTCATAGCGGACGGCAAAGCCGACCGCCATTCTACGGCGTTTGCAAGGATTTTGCACTGGGGTCGTGAAATGGAACTTTTGCAGATTTAGGGGTCGTAACCGCAGAAAGTTGCGTAAAATAGGCATATTCTTAGGAGTCGTAAGAGAAAAAGGAGTGGTTTCATGGCAAAACAAAAAATGGCTGTATATTTTCAGCCGGAAACAATTAAAAAGCTCGAACAGGAATATCGTGAGGACAACTGTGCATCAAAAACGGAATTTATTGAGAAAGCCGTAAAGTTCTATATCGGCTATCTTCGTCAGCAGGAGGAGGTAAACTACCTATCCCCTATGATAACGGAAACAGTAAAAGCTCAGATCAAAGGTACGGAACAGCGGCTTGCGAGATTGATTTTTAAGGTCGCTGTCGAGCTTGGAAAGCTCTCTCATATGACCGCAGCGCTCAACGATGTGGACGATGAAACCTTGAAAAGTCTGCACGCTATGTGCGTTACAGAAGTCAGAAAAATCAACTGCATTATCGATTACGAGGATGCTGTTTCATATCAGCAAGATTAAAAATTAGGAAAGGAAATTTAAAAATGCTCAATTTAATATTCACAAGGAGAACGAATGTAAAGACATCAGGGAGGGCGATAAAGATATGTCAAGACAGAGAGCGATACCCAAAATCAATTCAGTCGTTGTCACCTACAACGGCGATAAAAAATCCTTTGAAACATTCATGGAGTCCATGATTCTGGACTATTTAAATTCATGTAGTATAGCCAAATCCGAGTCCCCAAATTTTATTGGTAAGGTAGAAAATAATATGAAATCGGCGTGATTGCTGGACTTTCATAAATCGTTGTGATATGGTTGTCGTAGCGCCAGACAAGGCGCTGCGACTGCCAAAGGAGGTTGAAAAAATGAGAGCATGGCTATACTACAGATTATCTCGTGACGAGGATGAAGAAATGAACAGCTTACAGAATCAACGACAGATACTTGTTGACTACGCTGAACAGAACGGGTATGAAATAGTCGGAGAGAGTTTCGATGATAACGTTTCCGGAATGACATTCAACAGAAAAGGCTTGGGAGAACTTGAAATCGCTGTTGACGAGAGCAAAATAGATGTTGTTCTGGTTAAAGATTTGAGCAGATTAGGTCGCCACAGAACGCAGACAGAATTGTTTATCGATCATCTGCGACAAAATAATGTAAGGGTATATTCCGTCACCGAGGGCATTGATTCTGCCAATGAAAACGATGATTTGCTGATAGGATTCAAGCAGATTTTCAACGATTTTTATGCTAAAGACATCAGTAAAAAGGTTCGTACAGGCATACGTCAGAAACAAAAGTCGGGACTTGTAGTGAATCTGCCGATGGGATATTACAAGGATAAAAATACTGACGAAGTCCTGATCGACGAAATGGCGGCTGACATTGTGCGTGAAATTTTTCAGAAGTATCTTACAGGATTTGGATTATCCACAATCGCACGAAACCTAAATAAACGTGGAATTAAATCTCCCGAATACTTTTCACACAGAAAAATAGGCGCACAGCGTACTGAAATGTGCAAGAAATTTTTATGGGCGCAGACTACAGTCAAACGGATTTTGGAAAATGAAATTTACACCGGAACACTGGTAAATCATAAAACGGTCACCTCAAAAATCTACAAAACAAAGAATGTTGTTCCCGAATCGGAACAGTACAGACACGAAGAATTCCTGCCCGCTATCATCGATAAGCAAACCTACGAACAAGCACAGAAAATGCTTGAAAGCCGTAAGAAATCAAACGTCAGGGCAAGCAATGGGAAAGCAATTCATCGTTACTGCGGACTGATAAAATGTGCCGAATGCGGAGCGATACTGATTGCCAAACGCAGACAATGGCGTGATACTGAATGGGTTGAATACACTTGTAACAGCCACCACAGATATGGTAAAGAGTACTGTACTCCGCACAGAATTCACGAAACGCAGCTTGATACATTGATTTATGGCGAAGTAAAAATTCTGACCGAAAGAATAGTTGCCGAAAGTGAAAAGTATAATAAAATTGTCAAGGATTGGCTCAGGCAGAAGCCTATGTACGAGCGAAAGATCAAACAGTACAAAGAACGGATTGCAGTACTACAGAATCAGGTTGAAGAAATTATAATGGAGCGTATTGCGGACAGGGAACACACTTCAATTTACAACAATATGATTGCTAAACGTGAAGAAGAAATCACAGATTTGCAGAATAAAATTGAAGAAAGCAGACGATACGATGAAGTAAGCCGACAAAAGCGTGATAGTCTGAAAAGTACATCAGATTTACTCAAAGATATTCTATCGGAAAGTAAAATCAGCGACGCAAACCTCAGAATGCTTGTAAAACAAATTTATGTGCATCAGAACGAGGATAAGAGCCTTGATGTGAGGTTTGAATTTAACGGGGATTTTGAAGATAGTGAAGTGGTTTATATTGAGAAAGAAAAGAATTAAAATTAGGGGTGTCGTGTTTCACGATATCCCTTAATTAATACAAATCACCAAGAATGGGGTGGCGAATTGCCATTCCATCTTTTTCAAAACTCAAATGTTCGTTTATTCAATAAATAAAAAATCCCTGAAACAGGGATTTTTGTCGTTGGTGCGCCTGACAGGACTTGAACCTGCACTTCTCTCGAAAATAGAACCTAAATCTATCGTGTCTGCCAGTTTCACCACAGGCGCATATTATATTTTCTGTCTGATTTTTACCTGTCGACAATCACAGGAATTAAATACACTGTCGTAACGCAAACGAAATCTATCGTGTCTGCCAGTTTCACCACAGGCGCATATTATATTTTCTGTCTGATTTTTACCTGTCGACAATCACAGGAATTAAATACACTGTCGTAACGCAAACAAAATCTGGTGCGTCTGCCAGTTCCGCCATACTCGCATATTAAATTTTCTGTCTAATTTTTACCTGCCGACAGCCGCAGGAATTAAATGCACTGTAGTAACGCAGACAAAATCTGGTGCGTCTGCCAGTTCCGCCATACTCGCATATTAAATTTTCTGTCTAATTTTTACCTGCCGACAGCCGCAGGAATTAAATGCACTGTAGTAACGCAGACAAAATCTAACGTGTCTGCCAATTTCACCACGCCCGCATATTTAATTTTTACTTTTTACCGTTGTAAGTTGAACGTTGTTACAGCCATTGCATAAACGCAGTTTTATCGGTGCTGTTATAACCGGCATTTCTATAAAAGGAAAGAGTTTTTTCCTCTTTTGAACCTGTAAGAAGCATCATTTTATAACAATTATTTTCTTGTGCTAATTTTTTAGCATAATTTAAACACTCTGTAGCATATCCTTGCCCTCTGTATTTTTCATGAGTAACTACATTTTCTATAAAGGCGTAAGGACGTATGCCTCTTGTTAAGTTCGGAATTATTACGCATACGCATGATGAAACGATTTTTCCGTCAATTATATTTACAAGAAGATGATGATTTTTATCATTCAGTATTTCATTCCATGTGTTTTTGAGAGTTTCCGATTGTTCGGGAATAGAATCTTCATGTAACGACAAATATAATTCCAATAATTCTTTTTGTTCGTTATATTGTACTTCTCGAACCATAAATTCCTTATCTCCGATCTTTAAGTCAATATTGTATATTACATAATTTCACTGTAGTAACGCAGACAAAATCTGGCGCGTCTGCCAATTCCGCCACACCCGCATAAATTATGTATGCTTTTCAATTAAGTTTACAAAATAATTATAACATATAAAAATAAATTTGTCAACAAACCAATCCTACATAATTGTAACAATTTTATTCCCAATGATGAGCTGATATGTTCTCATATTTAAGCATTAGTGACACGATCTTGAATCATACCTTGTATTTCTGCAAAGAACTAAACCAAAGCCTCTGCACACATAAACCGGTAAAGGTGCCCGTAATTACTGAAGCTATTATCAGAAACGGCATTAATGTCAAAACATGCATGTTTTCCATTATAAAATAAGCCGCTGTTAACTGACCTAAGCTGTGAAAAATTGCCCCAAAAACTGAAACAACCCAGATTTGTTTTCTGTCAAATTTATTAATCAATAAACACATTATTACATATGCCGCCAAAGCTCCGCAGATTGAAAATAAAAAACTGATAAATGTTCCGCAGAATACAGAACCTAAAATTACTCTTACAATAATTACACCTGCTCCCACACTGTATCCCCCGAACAAAATTGCCGCCAGTGTTACTACATTTGCAAGACCAAGCTTAATCCCCGGAATCCAGAAAGGCGGAAGCTGTGCTTCAACTATAAAGATAATCAATGCAAGACCGGCAAGTACCGATGTTAATGCAAGCTTTTTTAACGTCATTTTTTTACACCGCCTTCAGGTTACCGTGTCTTCCATACTTCCATTATCCTCTATAACAATAACTAAATTGTGAGGAGCGCAAATTATTGATAAACCCGAAGATGAGAGCTTACCGAAATTAACACAGGTCTGATTTTCACAGTCCGCCTCCTCAACCCATATCTGACCGTTAAACCACCCTATCCGATTATATCCGTTATCGGTTTTTATAACATCATATTCAGTATTTTCCGGATATAAATCATCAATTCTCTTTATAACTTTATCATTTAAATAAATAACTGCCGTTTCCGACTTTTCGCCACCCATCAGCACAATACATAATAAACAAAGAATAATCAAACCGACAAAACCAATCACCCATTTTAGATTTTGGGATATCATCTTAAAAATTTTCCTTTCATATTGCAAAAAATATTTAAAATCAGCTTGTTTTATCTAAAAAGTATATCATATAAAAAAATAAAGGTCAAGCAGCTGTGTATTAATGCAATAATCGTCTTGTTTTAAAAAAAATTAAGATTTTAGTAATTTCCTATTGATTTTTTATATCTTTTGTGGTAAAATAACAATGATTAGATGTGACTTATTAATTCTTTATGGTTACAAAACATTGTATTCACATTAAAAAATTATACCGATATCTTGTATTTTTAATACCTTACGGCTTTTGCCCGGTAACTTTTGAAATGTAAGTTTCTATTTTGTTTTTGTTAAGACTGAAATTCTGAATTACCGTTATAAAAATTGAAGAATATAGTTCGTAATTTATAAATCAGTTTTATACGTTTAAGCATTATACTTTATATTTTAAAAAATTCACCATTTGATATATAATTGCTGTAAGCCAGTTTAAATAATTCCGGCGTTCCCTGCGACTAACGTTGGATTAAGGAGTTGTTAACTTGGAAAAGTTCGTTATACACGGCGGAAAACCATTAAAAGGAGAAGTAACTATAAGCGGTGCAAAAAATGCCGCAGTTGCCCTCGTTGCCGCCACAATTCTCTGCGATGAACCATGTGTTCTTGAAAATGTTCCCGAAATCAGCGATATAACTATCTGTATGAAAATATTGCAGACTATGGGCGCTGATGTTCAGTTAATAAATAAAAATACAGTCCAGTTTGATACCAGAGGAATCAAAAATCCACGAGTACCCTATGATATGGCAAGATCCATGAGAGCCTCATCATATTTTCTGGGTACTCTTCTGGGACGTTTTCATGAAGCATATGTAGCAATGCCGGGCGGATGCGATTTGGGCGACAGACCTATCGATCAGCACCTTAAAGCCTTCAGAAATCTGGGTGCTGTGGACGAGCTTAAAAACGGCGAGGTTCATTGCTTTGCCGACCAGCTTATAGGTTCTCAGATTTATTTTGATTTTAATACAGTCGGCGGTACAATCAATGCAATCCTTGCTTCTGTAAAAGCAAAAGGCAGAACCATTATAGAAAATGCCGCAAAAGAACCTCATATCGTTGACCTTGCAAATTTTCTTAATTCAATGGGTGCAGATATCAGAGGTGCAGGTACCGATGTAATAAAAATCAAAGGTGTCGATTACCTGAAAGGTATAACATATCCGATTATTCCCGACCAGATTGAAGCAGGAACGTATATGGTCGCTGCCGCTGCAACAAAAGGTGATGTTCTGATCAAAAATGTTATCCCGAAGCATCTTGAATCAATCACAGCTAAGCTTCGTAAAATCGGCGTTACCGTCGAAGAAAACGACGAAAGCGTCAGAGTATGCGTTGATGGGCCGCTTACAAAAACCTCACTGAAAACTATGCCTCATCCGGGCTTCCCTACTGATATGCAGCCGCAGTTCTCTACTCTTCTTACCCTTGCAGATGGTACAAGCATAGTAACTGACGATATATTTGATAACCGTTTCAGATATGTCGCTGAACTCCGAAGAATGGGAGCTGACATTTCAGTTGACGGAAAAGTTGCCGTTATTGAAGGCATCGGAAAACTTAACGGCGCACCTGTCGTAGCTACTGACCTAAGAGCAGGAGCAGCTATGGTTATTGCAGGACTTGCCGCTGACGGTGTAACTGAGGTGGCTGATATCCACTATATTGAACGTGGATATGAAAGCATTGAGAAAAAACTTCAAATGCTTGGAGCTGATATCAAGCGAGTAACAGTTAAAGACGTCGGCACCGTCCAAATGAGCGGTTAAAGCTGTTTGAACTTATGATAACCACAGGGTCGATGATTGACATCGGCCCGATTTTTTATAATTATGTGAAAAATATGCACCATTTATCGTGAACATCTGCTATCATAGCAATGTTAAATCAACGTATTAGATTTACTGAAAAAGGAATGATCATAAACATGAATCTATTCGTGTCTGATTTGGACGGCACTCTTTTAAACGGAAAAGCACAGCTTACCGATTATTCCCGGATTACAATAAATCAGCTTATAGAAAACGGTATGCATTTTACAGCCGCTACTGCCCGAACATATGCTACTGTCAGCAAAATTCTCGGCGGACTGAATATCAACGCACCTATAATTCTAATGAACGGCGCACTTATCCGTGATTTGCAAAATAATAGATATGTCTTTTCTGCAATAATAAACCCAAACGCTTCTGAAAATATAATATTCCTTCTGCACCAAATGAATTTGTACGGTTTTATGTACACAATCCAAAACAACGAGATGATACCATATTACGAAAAAATCGCAACACAGGAAATGAAGGAATTTTATGAGGAACGAAAAAATAAGTATTACAAACGATTCTTGCAAACTAAAGACTTCAGAAACGTAAATAAAAATGTACTTTATTTTTCGTTGATTAATAAAAAAGAAAAACTCATTCCGCTTTACGAAAAAATAAAAAATCTGAGTGAAATTAAACTCGTCTTCTATCGTGATGTCTATTCTGAAGATTTATGGTATCTTGAGATTTTCTCTCCAATGGCTTCAAAGGAAAACGCAGTAAATTTTATCAGAGAAAATTACGGTTTTAATTATATTACCTCTTTCGGCGATAATCTTAATGACATTTCTCTTTTTAATGCCAGCGACAGAAAATATGCCGTGGAAAATGCAGCTCCTCAGCTTAAACAGATGGCTGACGGAATTATCGGCTCAAATAATGATGACGGGGTCGCAAAATTTTTAAAAAACAACTACGGAAAGGATTTTTAATATGGCAAGAATTTATCCTTTGTTTTCATCAAGCAAAGGGAATGCGTCATTTGTGGGAACGCAAAACGGCGGAATACTTATTGACGCCGGAGTTTCATGTAAGCGTTTATGCAGTGCGCTTGACGATAATGGGATTCCACCCGAAGCAATTCAGGGAATTTTTATTACCCACACCCATTCGGACCACATTTCAGGACTTAAAATATTCACTAAAAAATATAATATTCCGATTTTTGCACAACAGACAAACTTAAATGAACTTTCCGCCAAGGATAAGGTGGACGCAAAATGCAGTCTGAATCCCGTCGACTTTTCTGATATATATATCGGCGATTTTAAAGTGCATAGCTTTAAAACACCTCATGATACAGCAGCAAGCTGCGGTTATCGGATTGAAACTCCCGACGGAAAAATTCTTGTGATCTGTACCGACTTAGGTCATGTTACTTCCGAAATAGATGACAATTTATGCGGCGCCGATCTTGTGCTTTTGGAATCAAACTACGATGTAAATATGCTGCAAAACGGCAGCTATCCATATAATTTGAAAGTACGTATTTCCTCAAAGCACGGACATCTTTCAAATAACGACTGCGGCTGTGAATTGGCAAGGCTGTTAAAAAACGGTACATATAAATTCATTCTCGGACATTTAAGTCAGGAAAACAACACCCCTCAGATTGCTCGGGAGTCAGCCATATCCGCTTTGTCAGAATATGCGTCTGTAAAAGAATATATGCTCATGACCGCAAAACCCGAGGGCGGAATGGCGGTGGCATTTTGATAAAAATAAATTTAATTACCGTGGGAAAGCTGAAAGAAAAATACTGGCGTGAAGCCTGTGCCGAATATGCAAAAAGGCTTTCGGCATTTTGCAAACTTGACATTGTTGAGCTTAACGAATCAAGACTTTCTGATAACCCATCAAATAAGGAAATACAAAATGCACTTATTCAGGAAGCAAAAACAATGCGCCCCTACTGTGATAAAAAGTCTTGCGTAAACATAGCCATGTGTATTGAGGGCAAACAGTTTTCCAGCATTGATCTGTCCAAAAAGTTAGATGATTTTGTCTTGCAGGGATGTAATACAATAAACTTTATAATAGGTTCTTCTTTCGGTATCGCCAACGAAATAAAGGAATTGTGCCGCTTAAAGCTGTCCATGTCAGAGATGACCTTCCCACATCAGCTTGCAAGAGTAATGCTTCTTGAACAGATTTACCGCTGTTTTCAGATACAGAATAATACAAAATATCATAAATAGCAGTGCATCTCACCTGCACCAAATCCCAACATTAGACTTAAATCGGCTGTTCAAGCCGATTTTTATTTGCCATTCAAATTTAAAACCTCATGAACTGCCCTTTCTATTTCTCTGACCCTCACGGATAAAAATTCAGGATTGTCTTTAAACCATTTAATATTTAAGGGTGACGGATGAGGAAGAACAAATGCCGGCTTTCCTTTTATCTCATTATCAACAAATACAAGCTTTGAAAAATCCTGTTTCGGAAAAAAGAAATCTGCCGCTTTTCGTCCGACCAAGATAAATATCTTATTGTCTACTGCCTCAATTTCACGCATAAGCCATTTCCTTGCACAGGATACAGGAGGCATCCTGTCTCCGCCGTTTTTAGATTTCCCCGGATAACAATGTGCAACAGAAGTAAAATAAAAATTATCCGTATTATAAAAATCATGTTCAGAAATATGATACCACTCTTCACGAAGCTTTCGGCCGCTTGCATCATTAAAAGGCTTTAGCGTATCATGTACATTCTGCGAAGGAGCCTGACTTATCTGAATAATCTTTGAGCTTTCACTTCCCAAAACTATCGGATGAGGTTCGAAACCGAATTTATTTTCGCAGTCACGGCAGGAAAGAATGTCTGCTTTCAACTTTTCAAAAGATACATTATCAAAATTCAATGCTTTTCCTCTTTTATCTGACTCATTTATTAAACCCTTCCGTATTAATGTAATCGGATATATTTTCAATGCATTCAGTAATCAGTGCCTTGAATTTCGGTGCTGCCTTGTCCGCCATTTCCTGTACCTCTGCATGAGTAAGCGGATTTTCTGTCATTCCGCAGGCAAGATTTGCAACGCATGAAATTCCACAAACCTTCATACCCGCATGATTGGCCGCAATTGCCTCTACCGCCGTGGACATTCCTACTGCGTCTGCACCAAAAGTGCGTAGCATTCTTATTTCCGCAGGTGATTCAAAGGACGGTCCCGTAAGCTGTAAATAAACACCTTCCTGTAGTTTTATGTCCAGTTCCTTTGCCGACATTTTTATGATCTCACGAAGTTTTTTGTTGTATATTTCGCTCATGTCAGGAAAACGTGTTCCCAGTTCATCAAAATTAGATCCGATCAGCGGATTAGGAACAAAGCTTGATATGTGGTCGGTAATAAGCATAAAATCACCTGCTGTAAAATCAGCGTTTATGCCTCCGGAAGCATTTGTGAGAAACAGAACCTTTGCCCCCATCATTGACATAAGCCTTGCAGGAAGTACAACGTCAGTCATAGAATATCCCTCATAATAATGCACTCTTCCCTGCATAACTACTACAGGTACACCGTTTACATATCCGAAAACAAAACGTCCCTTATGTCCCTCTACAGTTGACTGCGGAAAGCCTTTAATGTCAGCGTAATCCAAAGTTGAGTATACATCAACAGCTGTATTGGCATAATCACCAAGACCCGAACCCAGAACAAGGGCTATTTCAGGTTTAAAATTGATTTTTGAGCTAATACTTTCATAACATTCTTTTAATTTATCATTTGGCGTCATTATTTCTATCTCCTCAAAATATAAATATAAAATAACCGTAACCTTAAGTTATTAATAGGTATTATATATAAATATTATACTTCAAAGCCTGTTTTCAGTCAAGATTATTACTTAAATTTACAGACAAATTCATGTTCGCCGCCGAAAAAGCAGGACATAGGCTGCAGATTATAAAATTATGAGAAATGCTGTTAAGTCTAAATGTAAAAAAAATGTGAACACCCGATTTTTTCTTATTTAATTAGAAAATAGGGGTTGCAAATTTGTTAATTTTATGTTTTAATATAAGTAAAGAAAGTTTCCTTAAAGAAGCTTTTATGCTCTTGAGTAATTTCTTTAAATTAGAATAATATCATACGAAAGGCGGAATTTAAAATGAACGTAAAAATTATCAACGGTCAGTCTATTCCAAACATGCCATGGCAGGATAAGCCTGCTGACTGCAAAGAAGTTATCTGGAGATATGACGCTAACCCAGCTATCCCAAGAGATCTTCTTCCTACTTCAAATTCAATCTTCAATAGTGCAGTAGTTACTTTTGAAGGAAAGTTTGCCGGTGTATTCCGTGTAGACGACAAGGAAAGAAACATGTCACTCCATGCAGGATTCTCCGATGACGGTATCAACTGGAACATCAACCCTGAAAGAATTCAGTTTGTTCAGGCTGACAAGTCAACAGAAGAAGTAAATACATGGGGCTATGGCTATGACCCAAGATGCTGCTTCATTGAGGACAGATACTGGATCACATGGTGCAACGCTTATGACTGGAAGCCTACAATCGGTGTTGGCTATACATTTGACTTCAAAACATTCTATCAGTGTGAAAACGCTTATCTTCCATTCAACAGAAACGGCGTTCTTTTCCCAAGAAAAGTTAACGATAAATATCTGATGTTCTCAAGACCGTCTGACTCAGGTCATACACCTTTCGGTGATATGTATATTTCACAGTCACCTGATATGAAATACTGGGGCGAACATCGTCACGTAATGGGACCTTACAAGCCTTGGGAATCTAAGAAAATCGGTGCAGGTCCTATTCCGATCGAAACATCTGAAGGATGGCTTGTATTCTATCACGGTGTTCTTGAATCATGCAACGGCTTCGTATACAGCTTCTCTGCTTGCATTCTTGACATTGATGAACCTTGGAAGGTTAAATACAGATGCGGCGAATATCTCATCAACCCTCGTGAGTCATATGAGTGCATAGGCGACGTTCAGAACGTTACATTCCCATGTGCTACACTTTGCGACGCTGACACAGGAAGAATTGCAATTTATTATGGCTGCGCAGATACATGCGTTGGTTTGGCATTTACAACTGTTGACGATGTTGTTGAGTATGTTAAATCTCATTCTTCAATGAGTGATTTCTAATCATTGAACCTATGCAGTATCACTTCAAAGAAGTGATACTGCTTTTTATTTAAATTTATTTGAAAGGACGATTTTATGAAAAAGCTATTATCTTTGCTGATTCCTGTGATGATTCTTGTATCCATGGCAGGCTGCGGAAACTCCGAAAATAGCAGCAGCGATACTGAATCATCTTCCCCAGAAGCAACCAGAAAGACAGAAATTCCCGAAAACAGTTTATATGTTGACGGAACAAAGCTTTATGATTCAAACGGAAATGAATTCATAATGCGGGGAGTGAATCATGCTTACACATGGTTTAAAGATGACACAGACGTTGCATTGAAAGCTATTGCACAAACCGGTTCAAATACAGTAAGACTTGTACTTGCCGACGGAGATCAATGGGATAAAGACGGTATTGATGCTGTTAAATCGCTCATTGAAAAATGCAAAGAGCTTGAAATGATTGCTGTAGTTGAAGTACATGATGCAACAGGAAAAGATGATCCCACATATCTCGAAAACGCAGTAAACTACTGGATTGAAATGAAAGACGCACTTATTGGACAGGAACAATATGTTATTCTTAATATTGCCAATGAATGGATAGGTCAATGGGAAGGATTCATCTGGAGAGATGAATATAAAAAAGCTATTCCGAAGCTTCGTGACGCAGGTATAAAAAACGTTATCATGGTTGACAGCGCCGGTTGGGGACAATATGCACAAAGTATTGCTGACTATGGCAAGGAAGTATTTGAATCCGATCCTCTGGAAAACACCATGTTTTCAATTCACTTCTATGGAAGTGCAGGCGGCAATTCAAACAAAATCAGATATGCCCTTGAAAATGTTACAAATCAGGGACTTTGCGTTTGTTCAGGCGAATTCGGATACACTCACAGCGACGGCGATGTCGATGAAGAATATCTGATGGAATACTGTACTAAAAACAACATTGGATATCTCGGATGGAGCTGGAAAGGAAACGGCGGCGGTGTGGAATATCTTGACATTGCTGACGAATGGGACGGTTCCAAGCTTTCAGCCGACTGGGGAGAAAACCTTGTAAACGGCAAAAACGGTATTAAAGAAACTTCAAAAAAATGTACTGTTTTTGAGAAATAATACAATATTCAGATTAAAATCCGCCGTATATGTTTAACACCATAGCGGCGGTTTTTCTGTGCAATCATACATCTGAGGTGTGGAAACTGTTCGATTCTTAAGAGCGGGGTCAAAGCTATAGATATCACAAACCGTTAACGGGATTTGGCCCGTGCGGCCGAGCACCACAGCAATTTATCATTTTCGCAAACTCATCACAGCGGGGTCAAAGCCATAGATATCACAAACCGATAACGGGATTTGGCCCGTGCGGCCGAGCACCACAGCAATTTATCATTTTCACAAACTCATCACAGCGGGGTCAAAGCCATAGATTTCACAAACCGATAACGGGATTTGGCCCGTGCGGCCGAGCACCCCCCTCTACTAATAGGCTTATTTTGAGTTTTTTTGCACGCAAACGTGCAACTTTGAACAGAATTTCATATTATTTTTACAAAACATTAATTAGTCAGACTTTTTACATTCATATTTAATAGAAATGCAAAGATATAAAACTCATCAGCCACAAGTTAAATGATTGTTCGATAAAAGAAAGTTTAGCTAAAGGATTTTGACCTTAGGGTTACAGTTTATAACTCACCTCCAACTGAAAATCTAAAATATATGCATTAAATAATCAGAGAACTTCTGCTGTAATTTATTTGAACTTGATTAGACAAATTGTTTTTTACCAATAATATATCATCCAAGAATGTAATAATAGAAAAAATGAATAAAAAAACTATGCTGAATTCAGATGTCATAGTATAAAACTCTGAAATATACACTTTGCACAAAAACAGCACTTGACATTTATATATTAATACCATATAATTATATTGTGTCATTATAATTATTTTTAGTTAATGTGGAGCGAAACTATTAATCCACTTTTTTATCAATGTGATAAAATTCTAATATAATGCTTTACAATTTAAAGCAAATTTATAGGAGGGGAAAATATTATGGCAAAAAGCACAGCTTCATCTAAAAGCAAGACTATTACTAAAGCAGAGTTAAAAGAGCAATTTGTCAATATCATTCACAACGATTATCAGACAACTCCGGAAGAGGCTTCCGACCAGCAGGTTTTCGAAGCTCTGACTAAAATTGTTGTAAATATCCTAAAAGCAAAAAGACGTCATTTTACAGTAAAGACTAACTCTCAGGGACGCAAAAAAGTTTACTATCTTTCAATGGAATTCCTTATGGGACGTTCTTTGAAAACAAGTATATATAATCTTGAAATGGTTAAAGAAACCACGGATATGCTGAAGGAATTCGGCATTTCAATCAACAGCATTTATGATCAGGAGCCTGACGCCGGTTTGGGCAACGGCGGCTTGGGAAGACTTGCCGCTTGTTATCTTGACGCACTTGCTGCTGACGGCTATCATGCAACAGGATATTCAATTTGCTATGAATTTGGTATTTTCAAACAAAAGCTTGACGACGGCTGGCAGACTGAGCTTCCCGATAACTGGCTTCCCGGCGGATCTGCCTGGCTTGTGCCGGTTCCGACTAAAGCAGTTGAAGTCAGATTTGACGGCGAACTCAAGGAATACTGGGACAATCAATATCACTGCGTAACACATGAAAACTATACATCTGTTATGGCTATTCCTTATGATTTGTTCGTATCTGGCTATGATTCCGAAGCTGTTTCAAAGCTCAGACTTTGGAAGGCTGAATGTCCGTCATTTGATATGTCAATGTTCAATAAGGGTGATTACTCAAAGGCTTTGGGCAGAAATATTATTTCACAGGCTATCACTAAGGTTCTTTATCCTAATGATAATCATGCGGAGGGTAAATCGCTTCGTTTAAGACAGCAATATTTCCTTTGCGCTGCTTCAATCGGAGATATTGTAAATCAGCACATGAGCGTTTACGGAACACTGGACAACCTTCATGAAAAAGTAGCTATTCATATTAATGACACGCACCCGACCCTTGCTATTCCTGAATTAATGAGAGTTCTTCTTGATGACTGCGGATATTCATGGGATAAAGCATGGCACATTGTTCAGCATACATTTGCATATACAAATCACACGGTTATGCCTGAGGCTCTGGAGAAATGGGACTGCAATCTTCTCAAGAGTGTTACTCCGAGAATTTTCTCAATTATTGTTGAGATAAACGAACGTTACTGCCGTGATCTTTGGGAAAGATATCAGGATCATGACAAGGTTTCAAGAATGTCTATTATCGAAAATAACTTTGTTAAGATGGCTACACTTTGTGTTCACGCTTCTCACAGTGTAAACGGTGTTGCAAAAATCCATTCTGAAATCATTAAAAAAGAAACATTCAAAGATGAATACAATGACACTCCTACTAAATTTAAAAACGTTACAAACGGTATTGCATACAGAAGATGGCTTTATCAGTCTAACGAAGGACTTACACAGCTTCTTAAGGACAAAATCGGAAACGGTTTTCTTAAGAATGCTTCTGAGCTTTCAAAGCTGACTGTTTTTAAAGATGATCCTGAGGTTCTTGATAAACTGGCTGATATTAAACTGGATAACAAGAAAAAGTTTGCTAAATACGTTAAGAATCAATATGGTATCATTCTTAACACTGACTCAATTTTTGATGTTCAGGTAAAAAGACTGCATGAATATA
>JAHZHC010000027.1:0-99248 GCA_019420505.1 Ruminococcus sp. | reverse complement strand
CAGCAGCTTAACGCTTTGAACATTATTTCAGAATATAACTATCTTAAAGAAAATCCTGACGCTGATTTTGTACCAAAGACTTATATCTTTGCTGCTAAGGCTGCTCCCGGATATTACATGGCTAAGCAGATAATCAAACTGATATGGAATATTTCTCAGGAAGTAAGAAAAGACAAGAAGCTGAATGAAAAGCTGAATGTTGTATTTCTTGAAGATTATAACGTTACACTTTCAGAAATTCTCATGCCTGCTGCTAACATTTCCGAACAGATTTCTCTTGCGGGAACAGAGGCATCCGGTACAGGAAACATGAAGCTTATGATCAACGGAGCTATCACACTTGGTACTATGGACGGCGCTAACGTTGAAATTCACGAGGCTGTAGGCGATGAAAACATTATTATCTTCGGTATGAATGTTGATGAAGTTAACGCTTCAAAGGCAGGATATCAGCCGATGAACATTTACAACTCAAACGGTGTTATTAAGGCTGCTATTGACAGAATGCAGTATGGTATCAACGGTGAGGTATTCAACGAAATTGCCGACACATTAAAGAACACTGACACATACATGGCATTGGCTGATTTTGACTCCTATAAAAATGCACAGAGATACGCTTCTGAGTGCTACAAGGATCAGCGCAAATGGAACAAGATGTCGCTTATGAACATTGCAAATGCAGGTATTTTCTCTGCTGACCGTTCAGTTGAAGATTATGCACGTGACATTTGGGGATTAAGCAAATAATAAAAAATACAAAAGCTTTCGGGTTTATTTATCCGAAAGCTTTGTTTTTATACAAAAAACTGCACCGAAAATATTTTCGATGCAGTTTTATTTTTACCAATACATTACCACAGGAGTTCCTATGGGTATATTTTTATACACATATTCCGCTGCTTTATACGGCATATTTATACAGCCATGTGAACCATATTGCTTATATCTTGTACCGCCGAATGAAGTATGCCATGTAGCATCGTGAAGTCCTATGCCGAAGGTACTGATATTATTCCAGAATGTAACCGGAGTTTCCCATGTTTCTCCCGATGAAAGACTGCCTTTCAGGACTTTGTCCTTTTCTTTTATCCAAAGCTTATATACTCCGCCGGGAGTATTTCTTTCCTCAGTTGGCATTCCGGATACGATATCGCACTCATATTCAAGCTTTCCGTTTTTATAATACCAGAAATGCTGTTTTTTCAGATCAACCTCTGCATATGTATTTCCGATATCTGTTTTTTCGGTTCTCCAATCGGGATTGCATGTATATTCATAATGAGAATCGGGATTTACATAGTATATCGGATCAACTTCAGCTGATTTACATGCTTTTACAGCTTCCACAATTGCTTTGCATGTTTGGTCCTGATCTATCCACCAGCCATAACAGCCTTTTCCTGCCGGTACGGTAATCATTCCACGGCTTGTTGACTTGAAGGTTCTGTCTTTTCCGTACGTATCATATTTATCAGCAAGCTTTTCGACATACTTCATCGCTTTATCCTCATCGACCTTAAAGACCTCGTTAGCTTTCAAGTCATCAAGGACAATCCAGTCCACAAATTCAGAGCCTTTAAGCACTTCTTTAGTATAGTCAAAATCAAAGGTCAATTCGACGTTAGTCAGATCGTTAAGCTTCTGACAGGTTTCGGTCAGCTGATCTGAAGTTATTTCAGGTTTTTGATAGCAATCCACTTCTGACAAATCGATACGGTCAGAACCGTCAGCCACACAGCTATGTATATAATCGACAAGGTATTTTTCCTTAGAACTGTCGATTTTTCCGCCTTTTCGTTCTTTTACCACAACAAAACCGCTGTCGCTTTTTTCTATAGCGGCATTCTGAGGAACAGAATCGGCTGAAGCATCTATTATTTTTCTTTTTATCTGATCGTCAAGTTTATCCTTATCAAAAGAATATTCAGGTGTGAAATTAAATTCGTCACCTCCAAAAAGCGATGTAAACCAAAAATAATGATTCTGTTCATTATAAAATTTTGATATGCTTTCACTTATATTATCGACATATCCTATGCTTTTTACATTGATATTAACTTCGGTTCCGTCAAATTTAATCATAGTGATTTTTTCAGGAATTCCTGTTTCATCTGACTCCATAATTCTATTATATACTTCTCCGGGAGTTTTTCCACCCACATTTATGCCGTTTATTTTTGTATTAGGGAGAAATTTTTCATTTGTTCTGCTCATTCCATATAGATAAAAGGCGGCAATAAAAGACAACAACAAGGCTAACAAAAGTCCTGTTATAATTTTTATTTTTCTGTTTTTCTTATTTGATTTTTCAGCAGTCATGGTATATTTATCAGATTCAAACGACTGCTGCGAACTGCTCTCACGTCTGTGGGTTGTCATATTTCTGGCAATAATCCGAGCCATTTCTTCTTTTGAGTTTTGTTTTTGCGTCATGTTATGATTAACATTATTTTTGTTGTTTGGTTCTTTGTTTTCCATAGCACTGACCTTTCCTTAGTTCCAAGACATTACCTTTCGACAAAATACGTTTTCATTTTTATTATACAACAACAAGCAATAAATTGCAACTGCGTTTTTATTTCCAATTATAAAAAAGTGTGAAGAAATGTTTATTTTTTATATTTACTATTGAAAATTATAAAAAAAAGTATTATAATAAAATATGAAATTAATAATATGAAAGAAGGAATAGTATGTTAGATATAAAAATCGAACGTACCTCGACTCCCAAGGAAAAACCTGTTGATGAAACCAAACTGGGATTTGGACATATTTTTACTGACCATATGTTTATTATGAATTATGACGCCGGTCAGGGATGGCATGATGCAAGAATTGTACCTTACGGTGATATATCCCTTTCCCCTGCTTCAATGTGTCTTCATTATGGACAGGAAATTTTTGAAGGACTTAAGGCATACAGAACCGCAGACGGAAGCGTTCAGCTTTTCAGACCTGATGAAAACTTTAAAAGAATGAATGTTTCTAATGAAAGAATGGTTATTCCTGCTATTAACGAAGAAGATATGCTTTATGCTTTGAAAAAGCTTATTGAAATTGAGAAAGACTGGGTACCTCACACTGAGGGTGCTTCACTTTACATAAGACCGTTTATTATTTCTACGGATCCTTATGTGGGTGTAAAACCTGCTGACCATTATTTATTCATGATTATTCTTTCTCCTTCAGGTGCTTACTACTCGACAGGTCTTAATCCTGTTAAGATTTATGTAGAGAAAAAATATGTAAGAGCAGTGAGAGGCGGTACCGGATTTGCCAAAACTGCTGCTAACTATGCTATTTCTTTGAAGGGACAGGAAGAAGCTCACGAACAGGATTATGAACAGGTACTTTGGCTTGACGGAGTAGAACAGAAATACGTAGAAGAAGTTGGTTCAATGAATATTTTCTTTGTAATCGACGGAGAAGTTATTACACCTCAGCTCACCGGTTCGGTTCTTCCGGGAATCACCAGAAAGTCTGCAATTGAAATATGCAAACAAAAGGGATATAAGGTGACTGAGAGAAGAATTTCTATTGAAGAAATTGCACAGGCATATGACAACGGCAAGCTTGATGAAGTATTCGGTACAGGTACTGCTGCTGTTATTTCACCGGTTGGTCATCTCAAGTGGGGCGACAAGATCATGACAATTAACGACAACAAGATCGGCCCTGTTTCACAAATGCTTTATGACACACTAACAGGTATTCAATGGGGCACGATTGAAGACAGCTTTAACTGGATCGTTAAGATTGATTAATTTATTTAATATACAAATATTTACGGGAAGTCAAACAAGACTTCCCGTATTTTTATTCATTATTCACATCTAAGGAATTCACCAATTTTTGCTCGGCGGTTTTATCGTCAGGAGCAATCATTAATCTAAGGGCTTGCTTATGATTAATAATCTCAACTTCTTTATGCGCTCCGCCTGATTCTCCGTCCAACGTCCATGGAATCTCACTTTTACTGATAAATTTTACTCTTGACGTTTTAAATGTCACAAAACATTTTTCATTTGTTAGTTTTTTGAACAAAGCTTCTGTGATGGTTTTTTGCAGAGCAATCGGATTAGACGGAGTTTTAACGAGGGTTATTTCAAATAAACCGTCATCAAAACACACCCCGTCAGTAATAAGCTTCCTTATGCCTGCAACCGATACGGTATTAGAAACCAATCCCAAGATAAAATTACCTTCAATTCTTTCGCCGTCGTGCTCAACTATCATATCCTGACCCGAAATTTTAGGCAGTCTTTTTATAGCTTCTACAACATATGCGGCATGACCAAAGGTATTCTTTGCATTCTGCGGCGTTTCATAAGACACGTCAGTAAATGCGCCGAATCCGGCAACATAAACGAAGTATTGTCCATTAAACTCGCCCACGTCATAATCAAATTCCACACCGTTCATAATGGCTTGGGCTGCATCAGTCATTTTTTTAGGTATTTCCATACTGGAAGCAAAATCGTTGGTTGAACCGGCGGGAATATATCCCAAAGGAATTTTGGTTTCCTGTTCCATTAAAGCTTTAACCACTTCACTAAGTGTACCGTCACCTCCGGAAGCCACAATTAAATCATAATTAGATGCTTCGGTCTTAACTTTTTTATAGCCGTCCATAGAAGCCTGAGTTGGATATGATGTAACTTCAAATCCGTTTTTTGTAAAAATATCTATCAGATCACAAAGATTATCCTTGACCTGACCTTTCCCGGCAAACGGATTAAACACGAATAAAAGTCTTTTACCCATTTGTTTTACCTCTTATATTTTATCATATATATTATCCCACAAATTTTATTTTTTATATTAACAGCAAACAACTTAGCATTTTCAGCTTCACTCCCAAACGGAATCTCCCAGATTAGAAATGAAAGCTGTTAATTCTTCTGCCATTTCATACTGTTCAGGAAGTCTTGGATGACCGGGTGTTGCTTTTCCTGCACGTTTAAATTTAAGATAATGAATTTTTTCATCATTTAACTCATCGGCAATTTCCGACACTGCACTGTCCCAGCCTTTATCATGCATAAGCACGGTAAGAAGCAATATAAATGTAGCCTTTGGATATTTAATTTTCAAATCTAAGATAATTTTCTTATAAGCGTTTTTCCACTTTAATCTATAATCCGGATCGTTTATATTTAAATCTTCATGTCCTTCATGATGAGAGTCATTTTGACCTACTGCAAAAAGCACTATGTTGGGTATATATTTTGAAAAATCCCAGTTTGAAATTCCGCCCTCCGGAAAATAACACAGCTTATCATACGCAGACTCCATACCTATGAAATCAGGGGCATGGTAATATCCTGTACCGTCGAAGATTGCTATGCCTCCCTGAGCAACATTATTAATTTCTGCGCCGAGGTTTCTTGCAGTAATCATGGAATATGAATGCCATGCACTATCGTACACACCCTGATGGTTTTCGGGATCACACTGTGCAGTATAATCCACAGCTTCACAAACAGCTCCTGCTGAAACAGAATCACCGTAGCATTCAATTTTTCTTATCGGTTTCGGACGTACAGGCAGCACGGTTCCTTCGACGGCGAATCCTTTGAATTCAAAATAATGCGTAGCGTCCTGTCTTTTAAACAGCACTATTTCATGTTCAGTATCTTCAAGGTTTTCTGCAATATTAAGATATATTTCTTTTTCATTTTCTTCAAATCTGATTTTATCTTCTTTTCCGTCAACAATGACTCCCAAATCCATTATGTTGTAAAAAAAGTGATTTACAATTACAGCTCCGACAGCAGTGCCTTTAAAACGAATAGAAATATTTGAGCCTGCAAAAATTATTAAAGGAGCTTTTGGATCAGAAAAATCCACACGTCCCATATAAGAAATATTCTTATCATCTGCTTCTATCAGCTTTTTATTTTTTAATTCTGTCATAATTGTTACACCCTCCGGCAAATAATTTATTTCAATGATGCAATTCCGTTATTATCAAATGAATATTTCCTGCCATTGATTGTTTTAGTACAATTGGTATAAGGTTCTCCGTTTTTGTTATTATAATACCTATATGTATTCCATGTTACCCAACCGCTTTTCAGATATCCATGCTCACCGAAGTTATATAAAACTCCGTCAATATAAATCGGACCTCTGGTTACAACTCCTTCTTGAAGGAAATATTTCTTTCCGTCAATTGTTGTCCATTCACGCTGAATTTTACCGTCTTTTCCGAAATAAAATTCGATTCCGTTTACTGTTTTCCAACCTTTATATGCCCTACCGTTACTTCCGAAATAATATGTACCTTCATCTGTGTTGACCCATTTATCAGTTTCCATACCATTTAAAGACATATAATAATACTCATCATTTGACTTGAAGATCCCTCTGATTAATCTATATTTTTCATCAAAATAAAACTGTTTACCGTCTATAGTATTCCAACCCTTTACGGCAAACCCATTTTTGTCGAAATAATATGTATATCCATCAATTTCGGCAAAATCGCTTACAGTCCAGACATTATTACCAGAGCTGTTATCAGATGCATGCTTATACTTGCCGTCTATTTCCACCAGACCATCGGACATCACTCCGTCATCAGAGAATGTATAAGAATTCCCGTCGATCTCCATATTTCCAACGGCTGCTGCACCGCACAAGCCGAAATAATATGTTTTTCCCTCAATAGTTTTCCATCCTGTTGCCTTTTCGCCGGTTTCCTCATCGAAATAGAATATATAGCCGTTGATATTACGCCATCCGGTTTCCATCTCATAGTCGTCATTAAAATATGCCTGACCGAACAAATTCTTACCCATTAATCTATAAGCTTTGAGCATAAATTCATTATATGTACCATTCTTATATTTATCCTCAAGGCTTGAAAGCAATGCAATTTCATCGATCTCAAGTTCATCTATAGAAGCCTTATCAAGAATTTTTGCTTCATCATAAAAATCTTTGATCCTATTCTTTTCACCGTCACTGTAATCTTTTACTTTTGCCAATCCTTTAACGGCGGCATGATTTTTAGGATTAAAATAATATGTTTTATTATTATCCTCAAAGATTCCCGAAGCGGCTACTCCTGCCTGACCCAAATAATATAATTTATTATTAATATTCTGCCAGCCTGTCAGCAGCTTATATTTTCCGTTAAAGTAGTATGTTTCACCGTCAATCTCAGTAAATCCTTTATCTGCTGCGCCTTTTTTATTAAAATGATATTTATTTCCCTCATATTCAAACCAACCGGTTTTCATAACGCCGATTTCAGAAAAATAATATCTTTTTTTATCAATAGTTTTCCAACCCTTGACCATATGATAATTTTCATCAAAATAATATGTTTTTCCGTCAACCTTTGCAAAGCCTGAATCAAAGGCACCAGTTTTTTCACTGGCATGCATATATTTTTTGCCGTCTTTTTTCCAGCCTTTATGCATAACTCCGTTATCATCAAACAAATATTTTTTTCCGTCAACTGTATGCATTCCCACAAGCATATGACCATCAGATGCAAAGCAATAAGTTTTATCATTTATTTCATAAAAACCTACTGCCATTTCACCTGAACTGAGAAAATAATATTTCATATCATTTAATTCGACCCATCCGGTAATTTTCTTTCCTTCCGAATCATAATAATAGTATTTACCCTCGACATTTGCAAAACCTGTATCAGGAAAGCCTTTATCGTCAAAGAAATATTCTTCTCCGTTTATTGAACAAAGCCCTGTTCGGAATATTCCTGATTCATCTGAAAGGTGATATTTTACTCCATCTATAGTTACAGTGCCTTTCTGCATTACTCCGTCTTCGTCAAAATAATATGTTTCTCCGTCATATTCCTGCCAGCCGGTCATTATGTATCCATTTTCATCAAACAGATATGATGAATTGTCAATAAGATGCATTCCCACTGCTCTTTTTCCTGTTTCAGCTAAAATATAGAATGAAGCACCTGATCTTCTGACATGCCATCCGGGAGCAAAGTTTGCACCATAATAAAGATATCCTCCGAAAATCAGAGCCATGACACAGGTACATACCACAACCAAAGCTTTTATATTCAATTTTTTCATTTGGTATTGTTTTCCAAAGCATTTGTTTGAGAATTCAAAACGTTCAATGGTCATATTTATTTCTCCCGGTATTTAAATTACTCTTTTATTTACACATTTACACATATTATTATATCATAAACCCTTTTGTAATTCAATAGAAAATGACAAATGTTTTTAATATTAAAGGCTGAAAATAATGGTCTCTATCGAAAAAATTACCTCTGATATTTAAGTTATGAGGTCATATAATAATAAAGCAAACCCGATAAATAAAAAAAAGGAGTGTTAAAAATGAAAGGTATTACTTCAGATCAGGGAAGACAAACTCTTGAAAGATTTAAGATGGAAGCTGCTAACGAAGTTGGCGTAAACCTCAAGCAAGGTTACAATGGTGACCTTACAGCTCGTGAAGTTGGATCTGTAGGCGGTCAGATGGTAAAGAAAATGATTGACGCTTATAAGACCGGTAACAATCAGTAATAATATTCCGGGATGGAATAAATAAAATCGTCGGACAATAGTCCGACGATTTTTTTATTATGAGATATATTGTTTAACCTAATGTCACTGTTCTGGAGAGTCCTGACTCATAACTGTTAAGAGAAAACTCTGCTTCTAATGTATCACCTGTTCCTACATTACCGTAGGCATGAGTGATTATATAACATTTTCCTTCAGGAGCGCTTATTAACTTGCCATTTGAATAGAATGAATAATATGCAGTCGTAACTTCCTGAGTATTGGTTTCGTCATTATTTAAGCTTACAGAATATTTACCGTTTTCTGCATTAATAATATCCTGTTCATCAACTTCGGCAATAAATCGGATTTCGGTTCCTGAGCTTCTTGTCTGATAAAAAACTTTTCCAACAAGCTGAGTTTTATATCTGTCGACATAATTGTCCTTATAGCTGTAACCGCAATGAACACAGGTATGCAAAGTATATCCGTCCTCTGAATAAGTTGGAGCTACAACAGTATCTTCAAACTCATGTGAAACTGTAAATGTGAATTTTTTAGCAGCTGACGAATTATATTTAGGTTGAATAGTAATTTCAGCTGTACCGGCATTTAAAGCGGTAATTCTATTTGAATTAACTGACATTACATTTGGATCAGAAGAAATAATCAAAACTTCTGAAGAATCAACATTTGAAGGAGAAGTACTAAATAATAAGTCAACTGTATCTCCTTCTGTCAAACTTTTAGAAATATATGACCAATATGAACCTGAATCTGCATTTAATCTCCACCATGGTGTTACTGAATTAGGAACTGTAAATGTTTTTTCATGTTCACAAACAGAACACTTCTGTATAACAATATTACTTTTAGAAGTTGCTTCCTGAATTGTAACATATTTATGACCATTTTTTATTTCTGTTTTATCATTCTGAGAAAGATCCGATGCGTTTATACTATAAAAGTCAATTTGTTCGTTATCCCATACATACCATATTATCTTACCGTTGCTTAATAAGACAGGTGCACAATCTGAAAGTTCTCCGGTCATACTATAAACATTACTGCTCTTTTCACCTGCAGAATTAAGCATCACATAATAAATCGTATTATTCTGAGTCCACATAAGAACAAATTGTTTATTGCTTATTTTTACAAGATGCGGTGCAGAAGCAGATGCTTCACCCTCTTGATAATTTGTGATCATGGATAAATTCGATGAAGAACTCAAATCTCTCGGAGAAACCGAAACAAAGATATTTCTTGTCTTTGAATTACTGAAATCGTTTTGATCTACGGTATTTCCTGCTACAATATAGCTGGTATCAGAGATTTCAAAGCCTCCGATATTAGCACCCGTATAATTAGCTCCGATATTTCCGGTAAATTCAATCATATCGATTACCGAACATTTACTTGAATAACCCGGAACAAATTTTCCAGTTGTAAAATCTGTATTATACTTAATAAGTACAGCTGAACGAGGATATGCATCTCCATGGTCAACTCCGACAATACTTGTTCCGTCGGTTTTTATAAACTGATTAAAAGAATGACTTACATATCCATATCCGCTATTCATAACCCCTGAATATTTATCAGTTACCGTCATAGTGTTCATATCCACCTGAATTGTAACATTAGCTTGATGGTGTTTACCATCACTTGACGCATACATTTCATGACAGGTTCTTATCAGCAAATAGTTACCGCTTGAAGTCATTCTTGCAGTTCCGGCATCAAATGGTATATATGTATTTTCACCGTAAAGACCGCATGAAGAAATCCTGTTCCAGTCTGTATCATACTTTGTAATTCTGTATACTTCAACAGAATCATCTTCATTATAATTGGTTTGACCGCTTAATATATAATAGTTAGTGTCTGTGCTGTAAAATCCTCCGAAAACTGAAAGCTCTGAATCTACAAGCTTTGTACTTTTAAGATTATATTCGCTGTCATAATATTCTACAAGAATTTTTCCGCTTACGGCATTTGCCTGAACTCTCATAAGACTGCCGTCACTGCACTCGGTGAGATAGGATTTAACTGTACTTGAATAATTATTATAGCTTTGGGAATTCACATTTTTCCCTGAATAGGTCGTACATGTTGTAATAACAGCCGAAACATTTACAAAAGATAAAAAGCTGCATATAAGGCTGCTGACTATAAACACAGATAAAAATTTTTTTAATTTCATAAAAGTTCCTCCTATATTTTTTATTAATTGTAATACTATTATTTAAAAATTACTACAAAAAATATTAACAATCTTTTTAAATGGATATTATTACTTAAGTATTAATAATACTTTTGAATCTTAATACTATTTTATTTACCTTTCCATCAGGTTTATAAAAATGCTGATAATCTTTTGAATTATTCCAGTTTCCTCCCCACAACCATCCATAGGATTTAAAAGCCTTATAACACAAATCATTTTCATCAATCTTATGGGGGAAACTTTTGGTTCTGTCGGCATATGGGTATGCGTTTTCAGGCATAACCTTATTTCCGACTATATACGGATTATACAAAGGATTAATATCAATTGCCCTTCCCTGACCATGCATGGATATTACATTTGTATCAGCTATAACACGATAATTGAAGCATGATGAATTATTATCTGCCATTATCCTGTCATCATCACCACCATATTCATCTGCAAGTCTTATTTTTTCAACAGGATATTTATTATCAAACAATTTTTTGAATATTTTTAAAACTTCTTTTGCAAGCTTTTTATCACATACAAGTTCTCCGTTTGTAACATTACCATTAAAATCGTAATGAAGCAACTGAAGATATGCCAGATCTGAAACAGAAATCTGATCATTTTGATGAAAAGTAACACCCATCATTTTTTGTTTGATTTTATCCGGAACATCTATTGCAGAAAATCCGTCTGTTAAACTATAGCGTTTCAATCACATCACTCCACTGAAATTCAGTTTACTCGCATTTCCACATAAAAGCTGAATAGGCCGGCAATTCACTTCCACCGCCGAAATCATGTTCTTTTCCTGTAATGAGGTCGACAGCTTTTCCGCAGCCTGCATCAAAATGTGCAACAAATGATTGGTCATCTGCATTTACAGCTACAAATACTTTTTCTCCGTCAAATTCTCTTTCTATAATACACTGTTTATTAGTCAAAACCGGTATTTTGATTGAACCGTAACAAAGCGCTTTTGATCCTCTGTGCGCTTTCGCCAGATCAGAAATCCATTTTGTAAGCTGATTAAATTCCGGTTTTTCAAATGACACCCTCAGCGCCGGGTCGCCCTGGCTTTTATCAGCTTTCGTTCCCCACTCAGAACCATAATAAACACATGGAATTCCGGGCATACCAAACATAAGGGCATAAAGCAGCGGTAGATGTTTTTCATTAGTAAGAATTGACGCTACTCTTGAAACATCGTGATTATCAGCAAAACAAAGCAGGTGCATTCCACGATATCTACACCAATCTTCAGGCCCGAACTGATTTTTCAGCGAATGACAGATTTCAAACATATTCATACTGTTAAAGCTGGAATAAAGTCCTTTATAGCATTCATAATTTGTAGCGCTGTCAAGCATTTCACCATTAACCCAACGTGCATAATCACCATGCAGCAATTCACCCAACAGGAAAAAATCCTGCTTTAATGACTTACAGTAACTGCGGAGATTTTTAAGAAAATCAAAATCAAGACAATATGCAACATCAAGGCGAAGTCCGTCAATATCAAATTCATTGACCCAGCCTTTTATACATTCAAAAATATGATTCACAACCTCGGGATTGCGAAGATTAAGTTTTACAAGGTCAAAGTGTCCTTCCCAGCCTTCATACCACAGGCCGTCATTATAATTTGAATTGCCGCCGAAATTGATAAAAAACCAATCTCTGTATCTTGAGCTTTCACGGTTTTTTAATACATCCTGAAATGCCCAGAAACCACGTCCAACATGATTAAATACTCCATCAAGAACAACCTTTATGCCATTATTATGAAGTTCCTGACACACATCAGCGAAATCCTTATTTTCACCAAGACGGCAGTCAATTTTTCTGTAATCCCTTGTATTATATCCATGGGTATCAGAATCGAATACAGGAGAAAAATAGACAGCGTTACAGCCCAGTTCTTTTATATGAGGAATCCAATCCTTAACTTTTGATATTCTGTTCTGAGTATTTCCGTCATTTTCAAATGGTGCACCACAGAAACCTAACGGATAAATCTGATAAAATACGCTTTCATATGCCCACATTATAAAACATTCCTTTCAAAATAAAACTAATTTTTAAAAATAAACACTGCACCCATATGCTTAAAACAGCCGTGACATTAACAGTTATGAGTATCAGTGTTAAAATATGATCAAACCAAACGGCTTATATTTATATGTCGCTTTAAATAATGATATATCAGCCAAGTTATTTAATCTATTATTAGTATATCATATTTTTAGTTTTTTCTCAATTCGTATTTTTAATTAAAGTTTTCAATATTTTTAGTGATTTTGCACAATTATTGACTTTCTGAAATTATTATGATATTATAAAAGATACAATTTACACCTTCAAAGGAGAGTAGAAATGAAAAAAATACTGGTTGTTTTCACCGGGGGTACAATCGGAAGCACTGAAAAAGACGGAATTATTAATGTTGATGAAAAGAAAAACTATAAGCTTCTGTCACTATATAAAAATCACTATAATTCAGATGCCGAATTTGAATCAATTGAAATAATGGATATACTAAGTGAAAATATCAATACAAAACACTGGGAAACACTATGCAATTATCTGTTATCTATAAATTTTACTGATTATTCAGGCATAATAATCACTCATGGAAGTGATACCCTTGCTTTCTCGTCGGCTATTCTTGGAATGCTGTTTTCATACACGGCGATACCGATTATTCTAATTGCTTCAAATCTTACCCTTGGCACTCCCGGATCTAACGGGCTTAATAATTTTGCAATGGCTGTTGAGCATATTACTTCAGGGAAATCCAAGGGAGTATTTACGATTTTTGATAAAACTTATTTAGCAACAAGAATAATGCCGGCTGACAGTTGTTTTGATAGATTTTCAGATTACGGTAATGAGGATATATCATCAATATTTGAAAAGACATCACATAATCAGGCTAAACCGTTCTCAATTAACAGAATCGCATTTAAAAATGAAATATTAATGATTTACGGTTATCCTAATATAAACTTCTCAGCTTATTCAATACCTCAAAATGTTTCAGCTGTGCTTTATGTTCCTTATCACAGCGGTACTGCCTGTACGGAAAATGAAAATCCTGAGTATACTCTTACTGATTTTATAAACAGATGTAAAAAACAAAATATAAATGTATATCTTAGCGGCATAAAAAGCAAAAACGGGATTTATGCAAGCCTTGATAAACTGATTAATGCCGGAGCTATTCCTCTCACCGGCATATCTGAAGTTGCAGCATATGCAAAACTCTTGATAGCATATAACCAAAATATTTTTTCAGTAAGTGATTTTATGGAGCAAAATATTTACTTTGAACAGATTATGTAAATTAAGACTGTATCACCAAAAATGTGATACAGTCTTTTTATTTTATCCTAATGCCACGTCAAGTATCATCATTATCAAAAATCCTGACATTACTCCAAATGTTGCAAGATGCTGATAATCATTAAGATGTGCTTCGGGAATAAGCTCCTCTACTACGACATAAAGCATTGCTCCTGCTGCAAAAGCCAGCAGCCAAGGCATTAACGGAACAATTGAACCGGCAATTAAAACTGTTAATATTCCAAACACCGGCTCTACAAAACCGGAAGCGGCACCATATAAAAATGATTTTGTTCTTCCTATTCCGGTTTGTCTTATGGGCAGCGATATCGCAGCCCCCTCAGGAAAGTTTTGTATTCCTATACCTATGGCAAGCGCTATAGCTGACGCTAAGAGCACACCGCTTTCGCTTTGCGCCGCAAGTGCAAATGCAAGACCAACCGCCATACCCTCAGGAATATTGTGCAGAGTTACTGCACAGACAAGAAGAGTAGTACGTTTTAAGCCTTGTTTTACTCCGTCTTCTCGGTCAAGTCCGGCATGAAAGAAAGGCAATAATTTATCAAGTCCCATCAGGAACATTACCCCAAGCACAAATCCTCCTGCTGCCGGAATCCAACCGATTGTTCCCAATTCTTCTGCTTTTTCAATCGCAGGTATTAGTAAACTCCAAACTGAAGCGGCTATCATCACTCCTGCCGCAAAGCCTAAAAAAATTCGCTCTATCTTTTCAGATGAAGCATCCTTTTTAAAAAAGAAAACAACAGCAGCACCCAATGTAGTCATGAGAAAGGTAAATCCTGTACCCCCGGCCGCCAACAAAACTGCATTCATAAACATGTATCCTTTCATCAAAATATGTCTGAAATTTGCTTTGATATAATACACTTTATGCGATGCCGACTTTATTTGACACAAAAAAACCGACAAATCCTTGCCGGCTTTAATTAATATTTTATTACTTTGTCCGGCTTGAATAATGCTTTGGTTGCACAAATCATAATAACAAATAACAGAATAACGTAGAAAGGCAGAAAATTTGCACCGAGGTTATCTGCAATTAAACCAAAAACTGAGGGTATTGTCATAACGCCTATATAGGCTGCTGCCATCTGGGAACCCATTATTGACTGAGAAATATCTTCACCGAAATTTATTGGAGTTAAATAAATCAGATTCGGAAAGACAGGACCTATACCCAGACCTATTAAAAACAAAAATAATCCTGTAATGACAGGCGATAAAGGCAGAATTAGCATAAGTACAGATATGATGATTATTGTTTGTCCGCAATATATCAGCGTTCTCCCCGATAATTTTCTTGATAATATTCCTGATAAAAAACGCCCGACAGAAATACCTATATAATAAAAAGTAACTATTTTTGCTGCAAAATCAGGTTTTATGCCTTTAGTATCTATCAGAAAAACGCTTCCCCATGTTCCGAAAGTGAATTCAATTCCACAGGCACAGAAAAATATAATCCATACTGCTTTGACTAATGGCATTTTAATCATTTCTGACATTTTTAATGTTTTTGCTTCTAAACAGCTATGCTGTGATTCTTTTTGTTCTCCGACCTTTTTCCACATGGGCAATGAGAGGAACACCACTAATGTAATAAATAACTGTATGAAAAAAACTGTTCTATATCCAATTCTCCATTGATTATTATCCGATAACGCTAATGACATAAGATATGGACTTAATGAAACTCCTATTCCATAAAAACAATGGAGAAAATTCATGTGCGCCGCTTTATAGTGCAGGGCAACATAATTATTTAATCCTGAATCTATTGCACCTGCTCCAATGCCTAAAGGTAAAGAGCATAAACATATCCACAAAATATTACTTGAAAAAGAGAATCCTAACAAAGATATTGCGGTCAAAAACGTACTGAAAGCCGTAACAAGTCCTGTTCCGCATTTATTGATTACTCTTGAACTAAAAATACTTGATAAAACTGTACCCAAAGTAATTATTAATGTTATCAGTCCGCCGTATGAAACAGGTACATTAAAATCTTTATAAATTGCCGGCCATGCCGTACCAAACAAAGAATCCGGAATGCCAAGACCTATAAAAGCTATATAAATTACTATCAACAATAAAGTAACCATAATAAACCTCAGTAATTCAAAATTAAAATGCACCAGCCGACAAAATCGGTTGATGCATTTTTATTATTTGATAAAATATTATCCAACAAGACCTGAACGCTCTACACCTTCTATAAAGTATCTCTGTAAGAATATGTACATTACAAGCAAAGGTGAAATCGCCAGAATACATCCTGACTCAAGCCAAACAATAATTTGTCTGATGTTAACAGGCTGTCCGTTGAACAGCGTCTGTTCCAGATTTTTATTCAAGTTCTTCAGCATCAATGCTATTGTTTCATTCTTAGAGAAGAATGATGATGAAACATAAAAGTCATTCCAATACCAAACGATAGAGAACAGGAAAACTGTGAGGAATGAAGACTTAGCATTCGGAACCATTACTGTAATATAAGTTCTGAGCGGTCCGCATCCATCCAAATATGCGGCATCCTCTAATTCCTTCGGAAGTCCTCTGAAGAACTGTCTGAAGATAAAGATGAACAAACCGGCTTTAATTCCGTTAGCAAACAATGCAGGCAAATACATTGTAAAGGACGAGTCAATCAATCCCTGAGTTCCGATTTCCATACCGAACGGATATCTGTACTGCAAATACAACGGAATTGTTGTAATCTGAGGCGGTACAATAATCATAAATATTACTATACCGAACAAAAGACTTTTTCCTTTAAACTTAAATCTTGCAAAACCATAACCTGTCAATGAGCAAGTTACAACCTGTAAACATGACGCAATAAGATTAAGTCTGATTGTATTAAGAAGCGTAGTATCAAACTTCATTACATCCCAAACCTCTTTAATATTTGAGAGTGTAAAATTCTTAGGAAGCCAAACTACTGAAGGGTCGCTCATCTGCTCCGACGGTCTGAATGCAGTGGATATCATAAATATGAGCGGATAAAGAATTACAAAACATAAACCAAACAAAATCAAAAATCTGAATATCGGCCAAACCATGCCGACCCATTTTTTGTTTCGATTATATCTGATCTGTTCAGGAGTCAGGTAATTTTCAATACCTTCCTCTTTCATTCTTTTATAGCGGGCTTTAATAGCAGCCTTACGTTCTTTTTCGAACAGTTTTTCTTCTTTCTTAGTTGCCATTTAAATCCCCCCTTATTCAACTTCGTAATAAACAAACTTGTTAATCAATGCTACAACAATTGCCAGAACAATACCTACAATCAAGAAGTATGCCCATGCCATTGCGGCACTGTATCCATGCTGCCAATCGCTTGCTTTCTGAAGAACTATCGTCATTACATCATTTGACGGATCGACAAACGAATCGACAATAGTATAAACCAAGCTGGCAAGAATCATCGGACTGATATATGGTATTGTAATTTTCCAAAAATATTCCCAGGCTGTTGCACCCTCCATCTGAGCTGCTTCCTTAGCCGAGAATGGAATATTCTGAAGCGCTGACAGGAACAGCAGAATCTGAATACCTGAATTCCATACCAGGTTAAATATATCTGTGGTTAACGAGTTTATAATTTCCGTCAGTGAATCACTGATATTCATAATACCTAAAAAATTAAGCAGCTGATCCACAAGATTTGTTTCAAACATTGTGCTGAACTGATCAGAACCACCCGCATATCCGCCTGTATCCATGTTACCGTTAATAATGCTGATAACCGGACCGGTTGCAATGATTACCGGCAGAAAGAAAACAGATCTTGCAAATGTTCTTCCCTTAAACTTCTGATTAAGAATTACTGCAATGAAAATTGAGAATATCAAAATCAGAGGAGTTTTTAATGCAGTATCTTTCAGCATAGCAATCAGAGCCTTTGAATATTCCTGATCATGTCTGAAAGCGTCAACATAATTATGAAGACCAAAGTTTGAAAGTGAAAGACCGCCCGCAGATACCTGTGTATCATAGAACGAATAGACTAAGGATTTAATCAACGGAACAATGAAAAAGTAAATTGAACCAATTGCCCATATTGCAATAAATCCATAACCATATAAGGCTTTACGTCTTTCATAAGGAAGTTTTATACCCTTGTGCTTTGGAGGCTTTGATACAGCTTTTGTGTCCGCAACACTACTTGTTTTACTCATAAGCTTTACTTACCTCCTTCTATAGCTTCTGTAAGCTGAATAACTTTTCCGTCCACTGATGCAGTTCCGGCAGATTTGTCAATTACGATTACTACATTATCAGTACCATTGGTATATGTAGTTGTAATTGTATTTTTGTCATCACTTACCTCATATTTTGAAATAGTCATTCCGGATACGCCTGACAATACTTCATCTGTAATCTTATACTGCTTAGCTGCTGCGTCAAGCCATCCGTCATAATGTGAATAATACAATTCATCATATTTGGTATCCTTAAGCTCTGAAGTTTCTTCATATGTCATATCATAATGAATTGCTGAGCCGGCAGCGAGTGCAAGAAGGAAAGTTTCATCAGAACTTGAACTTGCATTAATCGGTTTTGTAGAGTATGGAACATAACCGTGAATTACCATCTGATAGAATGGGATATCAAGATCAGTTACATTGTATCCGCTTGAATATACAGGTACATTTGTTATATGAGAAGCATAAGGAATAACATAAGCGTTAGCTCCGTCGGCAAGAATACTGCCGACTTCCTTAGAAGCCTTTTCATATCCTGCAACAACAGTTTCCATAGTCTTTTCTCTGCTGTAAGGATCTTTCTTTGAATGGTCGCTGACAAGCTTTGTTGAATAATCCCCGAAGCCGATAGTCTTCAAGCTGTTATCCTTATAGCTTTCAGTCATTTCATCAAATATTTTAGTATAAACGTTAGGAGCAATAAGCGCCGGAGAAACTCCCTTTTCAGCTACGCCGAATGCAGGACTGTATGAACTCTGTCTTGAATAAGCATTCGAAATTCTTATTGCAGTACTTGTCAGTGTCATATATCCCAGACGTCCTGAATCCATCTGGAAGTTATTCATAGATGGATAAACCTCTGCACCGCTGTTGTTGACAAAATCAAAAAACTCATCATCGTCGCCTAAAGCACCTGAAGGTTCAACCTCTGTGGATACTTCATTTTTTATAGATTCGTTTGTCCAGTCGTTATAGTTAGCAATGATATTCTCAATACCATTATTTTTAAGCTTGCCGACTATTTCAGAAGCCTGACTGAAACCTGTAATTTCTGTTTTAAGGCTAACCGGAACACCAACAATAGATTTTGTTTTCATTACGCCGCCGAACAAATCTACATAAAAATTAGTCTTACCTTCGGTTGCTTTTGAAGTCAAGCCTTTATTTTCAATAAGATAATTTCTGTAAACCTCTGCACAATCGGCATAGTTTATATCTTCGTCTTTATCAAGAGGGAAATACTTGATTCCAAAACGCTTGCCCTTAATATTACCGTTTTTCTCAAACACAGTAATCTCATTTGAACCTTCACCGCTCATGAAAAAGCTGTCTGAACCTCTGGTTTCGAATTCAAAGTAACATGAATTATAAGCCTGCCTGTTCTGACCGCTTACCTGTGCTCTTGCAGTAACATTAGCGTCACCGTCTGTTGCTACTGCAACGATACCCGATTTACCTGAAACAGTTGCAAGTACCGGCAGATAAGCCTGTTCATTTACCTGAGGAGCATTTAAAGGAACCGTTGTATAATCTCTTCCGTAAATCTTGTGTGAATAAGAAGAATAATTTGTTTTCCCATTATTATAATTTATTACGGCACCGCTTCCATCAGGAACAATCATATATCCCTTTGTAGGATTTCCGTCAATGTCTGTAGCAGAAACTGCTCCGAACTGAGGACAAAGCAAAATTTTTGTAAGAATTCTTCCGTCTACAGCGTTTGTATCCTTTTCCTCTATTTCGCTTGTGTCAGCATATACATACAGGTTATCGTCCCCAAGCTCATAATGAACTACAAGCTTAACGTTTATATCCTTGTTGTTAGTATAATCATAAGTTATGGCTACGCCTTTATCTTCTTTTTTATACTTTACTTTTGCCTTACTTGAATATGTAGGAGATGATTCGCTTCTCTTTTCCTGACGAAGATCTCCGACCCTGATTGCAAGGCTTGAAGCAATCTGTTTTCTAACAGCAGGCTTCATCGTTGAATTTTTAGCTGTATCAATGACTGTGTTATCTGCATCAACATTTATTGGAGACGTCCACCAATATTTCTTTGAAGCTTTAACATAAAGACAAAGTCTGTCATTTTCTTCATCTGCGTACAAAATGAAATTATCATTTGAAGCTGCTTCTTCACATGTTTCAAGTGCTATTGCCTCTTCATCTGTAATTGGCTTAACTTCGTCGTCATCGTCTTTTTCATCTGACGCCTTTTCGCTTGTGCTCACTGACGCTGAATCGCCTGTAGTTTTATCAGCTGTGTCATCAGCTGCCATGGATCCCAGAGGCATCAGCATTGTAAGAACTAACGCAAACACAATCGCTTTCTTATAAGTTTTGTTATGCATTTAATTTACACCACCGTTTCTAATTTAGCCTCTGATTCTATATGCGACTTCAGTATAAACTGAATATATGAACACATAAACCTGCTGGAAAAGTGACAACAGCAATATTGCGAGGAACAGTATAAGCAGCATTGCTACAATAGTCATCACCATAGAAAGCAAAGTTTTTCCGAATGTATATTGATGAACAGCTCTCATAGCCTGAATCATCAAGATCAACGACCAGCCAAGGCCCACATATTGAATAAACATTACCCATATTGCCTCTTCCTGTACCAGGAAGTTTGAGAACAGAACGGCAATATATGTACAGAAAATATATGGTACTAAAGCATATGCCGAATAAATACATATTTTCTTTAATGTACCCTCGCCGTTAAACAGAGTACAAATTGCCCAGTTACCGATTACCCAGGTGAAGAAATAAACGAAGCTTTGCACAATCAACGGAATAACATTGAAAATCTTATCGTAAGACATATTAAACTGGAAACCCATTAATCTGCGCTCTGCAACCATTGCAATAAACAAAGCACAAACGATTATTAATGAAAGCTTTATTGAACCTTTCTTTTTCCAGCGCAAATCCTCAAAGCCTTCTACCGGATGAAAAATAACATGCTTTAGCCATCCAACTGTAGTAAATTCATACATATTATTTTCCCTCCTTACTTGTATGAGCTTTAACTCTCATTTTTCTCTTGCTTAAAAGCTTTCGGAGAATTATCAATACGATAATCACAGCAAGCACAATAACTATAATAAGAGTAAAGTTATCTCTTAAAAATTCCTCACGGGCATATTCAAATGCTTTATCATAATCGTCCTGATCATAAGCAATCTTAAAATATTTCAAAGCCTTTGAGTATTCATCATTATTAAGAGCTGCCTTTCCAAGTCCGATATATGCTGTTGTATAACCGCCGTCTCTTGCGATTACCTCTTCCCAGACATCTTTTGATTCGGAATATTTACCCTGATCATAAAGATCAAATGCTTCGTGAAGAATACTTCCGAAAGTTGTTTCTGTAAATATAGTAATATCATTCTTAATACCATCAATAACATATACGTTATTATCAAGGGCTTCCACCGCATTAGGTGCCTGGAAGCTTCCTCTCTGGTTAGCAGAGTTCTTATTACCAAAAATACAAATCAGATTACACAGTCTGTCATACTGGAATATACGTCCTGTATTATAATCAAGTACATTTATAGTTCCGTTATTTGAAACAACTATATCAGTAAGCGTCGGTGTAAAGTTTACATTTGATACGAGATTCTGAGTATCTGTGAGAATATCACCGAATTCGTATTCATTACCCACTTCGTTATCCCATATATTATAGCCGGCCGGATTCAGCTTCTTTACTGCATCCGTATCCGTAGCAGCTTCAGTTACCGTATAAATAAATCCATCGGCATCAATATCGAAGTTTGCATATTCAGTCGGAACACTTCTCTGCATTCCTTCAATCTGATCGTTTGAAGCAATCTTTCGCCAAAGCTTCTGTGCAATAACTGCTGCTGTTGCTTCAACACGGTTTGCTCCATAGAAACCTGTGAAGCTGCCGTCCTTGGAAAACTGAACGGAACCTGTGTTTACGGATTTAACTACTGCGTAAATATTTTCAGCATTATCTACAACGACTTTTGCCGGTTTAAATGTTTCTGAATCATATAATGCTGAATCAGGTTTTACATATTCCTGAACAAGCTCACATTCTGTAGCAGAAGTAATCTTTGCTTTTACAACACGTTCATTTTCGGTGTCAGCGACATAAAGCATAAGTTCGCCCGTTATTGTACTTGTTCTTGCATATATACCTGCAGGCAAATTAAACTTTGAAAGTCCTGTTGCTTCGTCAACATTTATTTCGCTTTTACCTTTAACTCCGTAATAGCAGCCAATAATCTGCATATTTTCATCTAATCTGAGAATTCGATGATTGTCTGTATCAGCTACCCAAAATTCTTTTCTTTCATCGTCAAGGAATATATCCTTCGGATCATTCATAACTACAGCTGCATCTTCACTTACAAACAACGGATCGCTTGGATCAGCAAGTTTTGAAAGACCCATTTCCTGTCCGGAAACCGTTTTGCTTACTCTATAACCATTTTGTGAAGGAACCGTATCTCCCCACCTGTCATAGTTATAAGCGTTATATGGCTCATCTGCAAAAGCTTGAAATGTCATCATTGTCATTGCTGAGCATGCAGCCATTGTCAGAGTGAGCAGTCTTTTTAGAGATTTTTTCATTCTCGACACCACTTATCACCTATTTCCTTTTCAAATTTTTAACTGTTCGTCTATTAATCCTTAATACCTGAGTGAGCCATTGTTTCCATAACGTTGCCCTGTGCAATAAGGAACACGACCAGCGGCGGAATCAAAAGTAATACAGCTGATGCGAATGTTACACCCTGACGTGCAAGACCGATCTGTGCGATCTGCTGTACTATAGTCGGCAGAGTCTTAAGTTCTTCAGAATAAATAAGTGCTCCCGCCTGAAGATTCCATGCGCCCTGGAAAGCAAATATGATAAGAGTCATTAAAGCAGGCTTTGAGTTAGGTACAACTATCTGCCAGCAAATTCTGAACAAGCCTGCACCGTCAACCTTAGCAGCTTCAATCATAGAATCATGAATTGTTGACATACTTTGTCTCATAAGGAATAATCCCATAGCTGTTGAGATGTTCGGTAAAATTATTGCCCAGTATGTATCGATCATATGAAGTTTTGCCATTACAAGGAACTGCATAATCCAAGTTGCGTTTGATGAGAATAAAAGTGCAGTTACAATAATTGAGTTTATTGCCTTACTGCCGGGGAACTTACACTTTGCAAGTGCAAACGCTGCACAGCAGCAAACAAACAAGTTGCAAACGCAAATTACAATAGTTGTAAATACGCTGTTAAAAACATATCTTGAGAACGGCACCCACATGCTTGCTGCGACTTTAAACAAGTCGGAGAAGTTTCTTGTTGTAGGGCTTAGTACATAAAGCTTTGGTGGGAATACGAACAGCTCTTCCACAGGTTTTAATGATTGAATCAATGAATAATAAATCGGGAAAATCATAAACACACCTAAGAGTGTCAAGAATATAAATATACAGATATCTCCGCCTAAGGAACCGTTTATTTTCTTATGCTTATCTCTTACCCTAAGCTTTTCAATATCCTTCTTCTTTTTCTTTTTTGCCATTTCGTAAACTCACCTCCTTAATCAAGATACTTGCCTAACAGCCAGTTAACTGCCTTATTGGCAAGAAGCATTGCAGCAAACAGAACGAAACATATTGCCGCTGCATATCCCATTTCATAACGTGTATTACCATAGTCAGTAGCATGGTTCATAATTGTATGTGCGGCATAGTCTGTTGAAGGAAGTCCGACAAGGTTTTGTCCTACAACACCAACTGTAAATGATGTTGAAATCTGCATAACTGCCGCAAACAGAAGCTGAGGTCCCATTGAAGGAATTGTAATTGTGAAAAGTTCCTGCCATCTGTTTTTAATTCCCTCAATAGCTCCGGCTTCATACATTGATTTATCAATGTTCTGGAAACCTGCACGGATAGCAAGGAATCCGGCACCCATTGAAATCCAGAGCTGAACAATGATTACCACTGCAAGAATATACTTCTTATCAGTAAGGAACTGAACAGGCTCATTAAACAATCCTATGTCCATCATTATTGCGTTAATGTAACCATAGGAGTCACCAGAAAGAATCAACTGCCATGTTACATAAACTGATGTTGTCATTGAAGGAGCATAGAAAACAAACGTAAAGAATGTTTTTAGGAATGGATGCATCTCATTTATCAGCCAAGCAATAATAAAGCTGAGTATGTATGAGAACGGACCTGTAAAGATTGCAAAAATCAGAGTGTTTCTGACCGCTGTCATAAATACATCGTCATTTAGAAACAGCGTATAGAAATTTGATAGTCCAACCCATTTCGGTGCCTGAACCATATTAAAGTTTGTAAATCCTATCGGAAGCGACATAACTACCGGTATGATTGTGAATATTATGAACAAAATCATGAAAGGTGCAAGAAGTCCATAGCAGCCCTTGTTCATTTTCATCAAATGCCATGTATATGCCCATTTTCCCTGTTTTATTGCAGGGGCATTTGAATTGGTGTTCTTTGCCATTATTTACTCCCCTTCCTTATTCATCTTTAGTTGCGATTCCAAGGTCTTCACGTTTACGAGTGATTTCCTCATTGATATCCTTGTTATACCAGAACAAAGTATCACGTGCGTTCTCATAATCGTTTACAACTTTACGGAATGCGTTAAGTACATTACGTGTTACGCCGTAAGAAGCCGGAATGATAGGAATTTCAACCTGAGATGTGAGCTGATCTTTAAGAAGACTTACTTCAGCATTTGTCCATGAAAGTTCCTCAAGAGCATCAAGGTTTGCGGTAGTAAATCTACCCATCTTTCCAAGAATAGACTCTATGTCATTTCCATATTCCACTTGAATTTCCTTAGAAGTAAACCACTTAATGAAATCCCAAGCACCTTCCTGGTCAGGTGCTTTTGTAAATATAATAGCTCCTGATCCCTGAGAGTTTGCTGAATGGTTGATTGTTCCATCTTCCTGAACTGTACCGGGAACAGGCTGGAATCCCCAGCATCCCTGAATTTCAGGAGCAGCTACAGTCAGCTGATTGAAGAATGTATAGTTTTGAATCAAAATCGGCATATCGCCTGTTCTGAAACGGGTAAATGCGTCATAAGTCTGATCAAAGCTAAAAGTTGTATAGAACTTTGTCCATGTATCAAAAGCATTAACAGCTTCCTGTGTATCAAATGTTGTTTTTGTCTGCTCCTCGTTATAATAGTTAAGTCCCTGCTGGAGCAAGAGCATTGCAAACGTATTGCCGGCTTCAGTAATCGGTGAAATGTAAGTCTGTCCGCCGACGCTCTGAACTACAGGAAGAATAAGACCAACTTCCATATAATTTCTCTGAAGTACGGGGAGAGTATCTATAAGCCCCTGCCACGTTGCAAGATCCGTTTTTGGATCTACTCCATACTGAGAAAGAACATCTGAACGATAGAACAGCATTGGGAATGACTGTTCAACCGGCAAACCATAAACACCGCCGTTATACTCATAAAGAACAGTTGCCTGATCTGAAAATCTTGTTTTCACTTCTTCAAAATCGTCATACTTTGAAACATCTGTCAGAACTCCACGGGCAGCAAGCTGAATCGGGAAGTCTCCGCCCATGAACAATCCGAGATCAGGACCTTTTCCGGCAAAAGTTGATTCGATTACGCCGCCTGTAACAAGCTGCATATTAACCTTAGTTTTTGCAGTAGGATTGTATTCGCTTGAAATAATATTCTGAACAGCCAGAGCATTATCACGTCCGAGCATTGTCCAGCAAGTCATTGCTGTTTCATCGTCTTCTGTCAAAGAGTTATAATCTTCAAAGAAAGAACCAATAAATGCATCAAAGCTGAATGAAAGTGAATCAAAGAAAGAACTTTCCGTAGGTGAGAATTCCTGATCGGCTGTTGCAATTTCAATTATATCCACTTCAAGAGGCTGACCTCTGTATTGGCTGACCCAAGCAGAAAGTGATGTAACGTTATCCTTGATCTGTGACATCATTTCAGGAATTCTGTCCGGTTTATCAGTACACTTATCAAGAATAATTGCCATTTTATCCAAAGCAACGGCCTCAGTACCGCCTGAACCTGCAAGTTCTTCGATCTTATCCTCAAGTGCTCTGAGTTCCTTTGAATATGCTTTAAAATCATCAATGATTGTAGGTATAGCTCTATCAATCATATAATTGTTATATTCATCAGGATCAGGACCGGTAATCTGACGTATCTTTCTGTAATAGCTGTTTACATTATAAACAACTTCATCCAGATCACCCATGATTTCTCCGATTTCACCCGGAATAGCTTCAAGAGTGATTTCATGCTCGCCTTTAGTAAGATGGAAATACATTATTTCATCATCAGCAGTAGAAGGTGTAGTAACACTCCATTCAGTGTCATAATAAAATTTTATCTGATTTGCTTCAAGACAAGGAACAACACCGTCAATGTAAAGTCTTCTGTTGGAATACATTCCACGCATTGAATCCTGTCTTCCACGAATACCTATCTTATAATATCCGTCTTCTTCAATATTGAACTTATATGTAACAGCTTCAGTTGCATGTGACCATCCGCCGTCTTTACCCAATGTATTGTATCTTGTTTTTGTCGGGCTTAATCCGTTTACAGAAGATGTGATATTAGAATTTCTATCAGCTGTAGGGAAAAGTGTTCTGTCCGATTTATAATCTGCCATTTCAGCTTCAAGCTTGATCATCTGACCTGACGCTGATTTCAGATCGCTGTCGCTTGGAGCTTTATATGCCTCAGGCAATTTATACTGATAGAACTTTATATATTCTATAGCAAACTGAGCCTTTTCAGAATTAAAGGTAATTGTATGCTTTCCTTTTTCTATATAAAATTCCAAAGGTTCATTGAAAAGTCCGTCAACGTCCTTTAACGGAGATACCTGCCAGCATACCTGCTCAACCTGGCCGGGACGCATATCATTGCCCTTTGTATCCTGAAGGATTCCTTTGTCACCGGTTTCATTTACCCATCTTTTTGGCAATGAAATTCTCGAAGCTGTAGTATAAGGACAAACATTGTCGATAAGAAGAGCAAATTCAATTTCAGTAGTTCTTCCCTCAAGAGCTTCATATCCCATTTCGATGTTGTATATACCTGATTCAGGTATATCAACCTCATATGATAAGCTTCCTTCCTGATTTGACCACTTTGCTACATTGTCTTTTCCGTCAACAGAAGCAACTTCAACTTCAGCGCCGTTATCTGCGCTTACAAAGTCCTTTCCGTCAATGAGGATCTCATGATCCGGACGAGGATCGTCCTTATGTTTTTTTACATAGTTGGAGTAAGCATTCTCTCGATTGCTTGCGTCAACCAATTCAGCATTAATGTCCTGAGCTACGGACACGCCCTGGTTATTTTCGGCAGCCGCATCGCCGTCGTCTGAGTCCGCAAATGCAGGCACACAGCATGTTGCAGACAAAGCCAAAACCAAAGCAGATGAAACAACACGTCTGAATAATGTGTTTTTCACTGTGAATCCACCTTTCCTAATAATTTGCTGATTTTTCTGAAAAGTCCTATGTACCGATTCAATTTGATACCTTTTAACAATCAGAATAAAATTTGTATTACACCAAAAATGGATAATAAAGAAACAACAAATGAGCCATTGTGTGAATAATATGCCATAAATCAATCACCAGACTATCACATATATACAAAAACAATAGTGCTGTTTTGTGCAAAATAAACAAATTGAATTTCTTACATTTTAATTGTGCAAATTCGATAATTTATTCATAAAATAAACAAATAATTCGATTTATATGCATTGTTTTTTATAAGAAATGTCAAAAAAGTCTTACTAAGCTAATATTAATTATATCAATTCTTTACACTTTTGTCAAGGGTGATTGAGGGGTTATTTACACTCTTTTTTTGTGCAAAAAGTCGGTTTGTAAATTCTGCACAACTTCAAAAATACTTTTTTGTGTATATTTCACGAAAATTCAATGATTTTCTCCATAAAAGCTCAGGTTATTAGTTTAATTTTATTATTTTTCAACTATCATTTTACATTTGATATAAATGTGTAGATTATCAAATAAACCATGATATTTTCTGAAGATTCAAGCTATCCTATTATGACAAATTTCACTTTATAATAATATTATAATTTTATCATGGATAAACAGAGAATATATGAAAGGAATAAAAAAATGAGTGTAAAAATACTTACAGAAAAAAGCTGCCGAAAAATAACAGCAATGCTTTACGGTGATTTAGATCATCACACAGCAAAATATATTCGAAGTGATATTGATTCGGCAATACACGAAAATAACCCCAAAAAGCTTATAATTGACTTTTCTAATGTCACCTTCATGGATAGTTCAGGAATAGGACTTGTTATGGGAAGATATAAAATCATGAACGAAATGTCAGGAGAAGTTTTAATAGCCAATCCCCCTACCTATATAAGAAAGGTAATGCAGCTTGCAGGACTTCATAAACTTTGTCCGATCATAACTTTTTCTTCCGAGGACAAGCCTGCTGATGAACAATCATCCGAAAACCGCAGCGGCTGCGATTCAAAAGTGCATAATAAAACTAACATTTCGGAGGGACAAAACGCATGAAACAGAAAATAGTAAATGAACTTAAAATGAGCTTTCCCAGCTTATCTGATAACGAGCGCTTTTCACGATTAGCAGTAAGCGGATTCCTTTCCCAGCTTAATCCTCAGATCGACGAGCTTTCCGAAATCAAGACCGCTGTATCGGAAGGCGTAACCAACTGTATAGTTCACGCATACAGAAATGTTACGGGCATAATATTTATGCAGGTTCGTATTATGGAAAACGGCAAGGTTTACATAAAGATCCGTGACAAGGGCTGCGGAATAGCAGACATAAAAAAAGCTATGGAACCGCTTTTCACCACTGCCCCCGAAGAAGAACGGGCAGGTTTGGGATTTGCTGTTATGGAAAGCTTTATGGACAAAATAAAAGTACGGAGTTCCGAAGGAAAAGGTACGACAATCATAATGGAAAAAACCTTAAAATCAAGGAAGGCTTTATTCGATATATGAAAAAAAATGAAACAAACAGTCTTGCTGAAAACAATCTTGGACTTGTTCATTTATGCGCAAATCGTTTCAGAAACAAAGGAATTGAGTATGACGATCTTTACGGTGCAGGCTGTATAGGGCTGTTAAAAGCGTCGAAAGCATTTGATCCTGACAGAGGAGTACGATTTTCAACTTATGCCGTTCCTGTAATTCTCGGAGAAATAAAACGTTTATTCCGTGACGGAGGAACTATAAAAGTAAGCCGTTCATTAAAAGAGCTTTCTATGCATATCACCCGTCACCGTGAACAATTTATTCTATCCGAAGGCAGAGAACCGACGATTGAAGAATTGTGTCTTTTATCAGGACAGACTTCAGAAACTGTAATTGAAGCGCTTAACGTTTCGCTTCCACCTTTAAGTTTAACCGAATCAAATGACGACTCGGACAACAGCGAGTTTGATATTCCAACAGAATCTCCCGATTCATCAATAACAGATAAGCTTTCTCTAAGACAGGTTATGAGCGATCTTGAACCAAATGACAGACAGCTTATATATCTTCGTTATTTTGAAAACAAAACCCAGGTCGAAACAGCTAAAGTCCTCGGCATGACGCAGGTTCAGGTTTCAAGGCGTGAGAAAAAAATTTTAAGTTTAATGCGGCAGGAGCTGTATAATTGAATCTATTATATACAAGACGTTTCGGCTTTATGAAACGTCTTTTTCATTTATAATAAACTACGTTTTTTTGATAATATAAATTGTACAATTTAAACCAATAATCGTTCTTATAGTATAAAACTAAATAAAATCACAAAAATATAATTTATAATACAGGATGTGATAAAAATGAGCAAAACAAAAAATGAAGATAGTCTTGCAGGAACTCCGGCAGGGAATGCAGACGAAATAAATGAACTTTTAAGAAGATACGGTGTAAAATTCGGTATATATAAAAATGGGATATTTAACGAACAGTTTTTTCCTTTTGATCCTATCCCACGAGTAATAAGCGCCGAGCATTTTGCGTTGATTGAAAAAGGTCTTATTCAACGTGTTACTGCATTAAATATGTTTTTATATGATATATATCATGAAAAAAAGATTATTAAAGATAATATTATTCCCGAAGATTTCGTATATATGTCAGCCGGCTATCTTCCTCAATGCGAGGGAATTGTTCCACCCAAAAATATTTACGCCCACATTGCCGGAATTGATCTCGTTCAGGGAAAAGACAGCAACTGGTATATTCTTGAGGATAACCTGAGAATCCCTTCAGGCGCATCCTATCCCCTTATTGCAAGAGAACTTACACGTGTTGCTTCACCGAAAATATTCTCTGATAATCCGATTACAGACAATCGCAATTATGCAAGCCTTCTAAAAGATACTCTTCACTTTTCAAATTGCGGAGGAATTAATGCAATTCTGACCCCGGGAAGATACAACGCCGCATATTTTGAACATTCATATCTTGCCGAACTCACAGGGTCTGTTTTAGTGCAGAGCCATGAGCTTTTTGTTGAGAACAATATTCTTTATCATAAAACATATTCCGGAGAAAAAAACAGAGTTGGTTCGCTTTATCGCAGAATATCCGATGAATATCTTGATCCGCTTACATTTATTCCTCAGTCGCTTATTGGTATTCCAAACATTATGGAAGCTTATCGGTGTGGAAATGTATCAATTATAAATGCCTTAGGAAACGGTGTGGCAGATGACAAGGGAATTTATTATTTTGTACCGGAAATTATAAAATATTATCTGAATGAAGAGCCTATATTAAGAAACGCTCCGACATATCTTCCCTTCTATGAAAAAGATATGACATATATACTTGAGCATATGGATAAGCTTGTCATAAAAGATGTTGCAGAATCAGGCGGCTATGGCGTTACATTCGGAAAAGAGCTTTCGAAAGAAAAGCTTCAGGAATTCAAATCGGCAATAATTAATGAACCAAGGCGTTTTATTGCCCAGGAAATTATTGATTTTCTCGAACTCCCGATTATGGACGGAGAAAAGGCAGTTATGAGAAAAGCTGATTTACGGGCATTTGTTTTATCAGGAGAATCTACAATGGTTTGGTCGTCAGGACTCACACGATTTTCACGAAATCCCGATTCATTTGTAGTAAATTCATCTCAGGGGGGAGGTTTTAAGGATACATGGGTGTTATCTCAATAGAACACAGCGACCGATTATTCTGGCTCGGAAGATATACCGAAAGAGTTTTTACAACTTTAAAGACTCTTGAAAAACAATATGACAGCATGATTGATACAAATCCTATGAAATATACTGAATTTCTTAATGTTTTCGGACTGGATGATATCTATGGAAACATGCAGGATTTTGTGGCAAGCTTTCTGTTTGATAAAAATAATCCGCATTCTGTGGCATACAGCCTTGAAAAAGCTTATGACAACGGAATTGTACTTAGAGAAAACATATCGTCAAAAGCCTTATCTTTTCTTCAGCTCGCAAAAGATACTTTAAAAAATGCTGTTGATTCGCAAAAAGGACTCATATTTTCTCTTCTCCCGCTTGAAGATATGCTGTTTGCATTCTGGGGATGTATAAATGAATATATTTACGATAATGAAATAATAAACCTATTGATGTGCGGAAAATATGTTGAAAGACTTGATTTGTATTTTCGTATAAAATATGATATCAGAAATGTTAAAAGAGAATTTGAACGGCTCTACAGTTTTTTAGAAAAGGTTCCTGAAAACACACCATATCATTATAATGCTGAAAATCTTTCTGATTTATCAGAAATTATCAATAATGAAGAAAAATATAAAGAAAGACTTAATGATGCAATAAAATCTCTTGGAAATCTGTTTTTAAATGAAAAATAAATATTTTTGAATTACAGGAGGCTGTCGTGAAAAAACTGAATTTTTCTTTTTCCACTAAACTTAGCTTTGACGATAACGTTTATAATCACAGCTTTGCATTAAGATGCATTCCTGTTGATAATAATGTTCAAAAAATTTTGGATATTGATTTCAGAATAAATCCTGCTGTAAGCACTCAATACACAACAGATGCCTTCGGCAATAATGTCATAAGCGGATATATAAAAAACGAACACAGATATCTTGATTTTTATATAAAAGGAACTGCACAGATAGACAGCACTCAAAAGGCTGACGACTTTCTTCCTTGCTATTTATATCAATCCTCTTATACCCAGCCAAACGATGAAATATCAGCTTTTTATGATAATATTAAAAATCAATGCGGCTCTTTTGCATCTAATGACCGCATATTATATTTTTCTCAAAAGATTTTTGATTTTATGACCTATGAAAAAAATGTCACAAGCACCGAAACAAAAGCCTCTGAAGCCTTTATACTGAAAAAAGGAGTATGTCAGGACTATTCTCATATAATGCTCTCACTTCTGAGGCTGGATAAGATTCCATGCCGATATATCGCCGGACTTTCAAGCTGTGCAGGCGAAACCCACAGTTGGATTGAATTCTGGGACGGCAGCGGATGGATCGGTTTTGATCCCGCTAACAACTGCTTTGTGAATGATGACTATCTTGTCCTTTCCAAAGGCAGAGATTTCGGAGACTGTGCCATAGACCGAGGCGTAATGTTCGGTTCTTATACACGGCAGATGCAGCTTATATCCTCAAAGCTTGAACAATAAAATAATCCAAGGTCAACACTGTTTTTTTATATTGTTGCAAATGATCAAAAAAAATGATATAATAACAATTATTAAAATTAAGGACGGTGTTATAATAATGGAGCAATTTCTTGAAATCGGAAAAATTGTATCCGTTTTCGGATTGAAAGGCGAGGTAAAAGTTCAGCCTTGGTGTGACTCCCCTCAATTTATATGTGAGTTTGATACCCTTTATTACAAAAGCGGTACACCTGTTATAATAGAAAAATCAAGAGTTGCCAAAAATATTGCAATACTTAAAATTAAAGATATAGATACAGTTGAACAGGCTCAGGCGATCCGTAACCGTATACTTTATATGAACCGTGACGATGCGGCGCTTGAAAAAGGCAGCTATTTTATTCAGGATCTTATCGGACTTACTGTTACCGATATTGATACACAGGAAACATACGGCCAAATAACCGAAGTAAGCAAAACCGGCGCAAATGATGTATATCACATAAAAAGCAATGACGGAAAAATGTATTATATCCCTGCAATTCCTCAGGTTATAATGAATATTGACCTTGACTCGGGAGTTATGACAATTAAGCCTCTGGACGGCTTGTTTGAATAAGGAGCTGAAAATGAGAATTGACATAGCCACTCTTTTTCCTGATTTAATGGAAAATTATTTGAATGAGAGTATAATCGGCAGATCCCGTGCAAAGAATATTTTTACAGCCTGTTGTCATAATATCCGTGATTATACTGAAGATAAACATAGAAGAGTTGACGACACGCCCTACAGCGAACGTCAGGGAATGCTTATGCAGGCTCAGCCTATCTATCGCTGCTGGCAGGCAGTCTGTAATATGACAAGAAGCCAGCCTCATGTTATATATATGTCACCTCAGGGTAAAACACTTACTCAGAAAAGATGCAGGGAACTTTCTAAGCTGGATAGCATATTTATATTATGCGGGCATTATGAAGGCGTGGACAGCAGAGTTATAGAAAAAATTGTTGACGAAGAAATATCCATCGGCGACTATGTCCTGACAGGCGGTGAGCTTCCTGCGCTGGTTCTCGTGGACAGCGTGGTAAGAATGCTTGAGGGAACGCTCTCCAACGAACAGGGCTATACTGATGAAAGCCATTACAACGGATTGCTTGAATATCCGCAATATACACGTCCTGAGGAATGGGAGGGTATGAAAGTTCCTAAGCTGCTCTTGTCGGGACATCATGCAAATATAAAAAAATGGCGGCATGAACAGTCGCTTATTACAACCCTGAAAAAACGTCCTGAGCTTCTGGAGAACTATCCTTTAACGCAGAAGGATATGGATATTTTGAATAATTCGGACAAATCCTATAAAGATTAAATTCAGTTTTCAACATAAAAATGTTAAAAACATTTGTATAGATTGAATTAAGTGTTGAAAACTAATTGTGCAAGATATACAAACTGTGGGCTTTGGTTTAGTTCATTATGAGCAAAAGGTGAGAAATTACAAAAAATTCTGATTTTTGTGGATATTTATCGTTGACTAATATGAAGTTGTCCTGTATAATATATTATATCATCAATGATAAGTAATTTTATAATTCATTGTTAAAATAGTTTCAATGAAAACTTTATGATTGGAGAGATTTAATTATGTTCGTAAAAGATGTAGTTGTACAAAATCAGGTTGGCTTACATGCACGTCCTGCAACTTTTTTTATTCAGAAAGCTAATGAATTCAAATCATCTATCTGGATTGAAAAAGAAGAAAGAAGAGTAAACGCTAAGAGCCTTCTTGGTATTCTTTCACTTGGTATTGTCGGCGGAACTTCTATCAGAATTATTGCTGACGGTGCTGATGAAGAGCTTGCAGTTCAGGGCCTTGTTGATCTGGTTGACAGCGGTTTCTCCGAAGATGCAAGATAATCATTATTTAATATAGAAAAAGCGTCTGACATAAAATGCCGGGCGCTCTTTTTATTTTATCAGCCGTTTTCATTCTCATAAGGCGGATCACCGAAAGGATAAATCTGCTGATAATTTTTATATTCAGCTTCGGATAAATTTGACCCGATGGGAATCAAACCTGTGCAGTCCCCTGATGAAAATGCCGGATTATATCTGTCGAGGAGAACAGCTCTGTGATCTGATTCTGTTTTTTTATAAGCATTGGCACATTTCTGAAGCTCCTCAAAGGTTCTTATGTCCTTGTCCATCAGCCTGCGCTGAACATTCGGCGATAACGTATTAAAAAACTCATTGCTCGATATATCCTGATCAAGAAGATCTGATAAGCATAAATGAACGTTTTCCTGCATAGCTTTATATCCTCCTTTATAAAAAGCATAATTTTTGACTCAGATAATAATAGACAATAATCAATTCATCGGCGCTGTAAAAATATTATGCTCGGATTTGTTATATGCAATGCGTTAAAAAGGCTTGCAATTTTTTTCAATTAAACATGAAAAAAGAGCCTGCATTTATATGCAGACTCTTATAATTTTCATTTAAAATTTACTTTATAATTAGTAATTGTATTCCTCTATATGCTCATATGCCGATCCCTTATAAACATATACACTTGCAAAAGCACGGTAATTTCTGTTACTTGCTGCTGCGGTATAAGTATCACTTACATAGCCGTCCTGTGCATTTACAGTTTTGCTGACAGAATCTACGGTTCTCCATGAACCGTTATAAAATTCTTCGAGATAAAGATATATCTTAATCTGTGTTGTTCCTGATTTGCCAGTTACAGTACATTCATATTTAACCGAATTAGCGGTGGTGAAATATATATTCGGTTTAACATTGTATGTATATAAGTGAAGCGGTGAGATACCGGGGTCATCGGGAACAGCAGCAGACGCTGTGGCTGAAGCCATACAGAACGACATACATAAAATGATCAACATAGAAACAAACTTTTTCATAAAAAAACGTCCTTTCACAACAAATTTCTAAAATTTATTATGATTGAATTTTTTAAATTTTTAATGCATTTTTTGTTACTATTTTTAATTTCGCCTCTTAACAGATCTGGCAACTTTAATAACTTCTTCTTTACTCAAACCACGTCCGCTGACATCAAAAACTTTAGATCCTTCACACCATAAAATTAATGTAAATGGTTCATCAGCATCATAAAACAAATCTGCCTCATAACCGTGAATTGTTATTTTTTCTCTTACGAGAGTTTCTGTATCTATTGAAGGAGAAACCGGTACGCTACTTTCTGTATAAATTAAGGTTCTATCCCCATCAACAAAGTAAAAATAATCGCTTTCTTCAACCGTCACATCTTCATCAAGCTCAAGTCCGTCAGGAATATACTTAGGGAAATACATATTGGGTGTAACTATTACTTTAGTTCCTCCCCTAATGGAATAACGAATCTTAACCGCTCCATGTCTGTAATCTATTATTTCCGTTTTTTCTATATTCAAGTTTCGTTGTTGGTTATCACCTGAAACACCGACAGCACTAATAGCAATCACCGCAGCAACAAGGCTTACAGCAATCTTAAAATTCATTTTTACGCTTCTATGAGACATTGACTCCGCTTTTCCCATGATTCGGGAAATGGTTTTTCTATATCTACGTGAAAACTGATGATCCAGCTCAATAACTTCAGACATATCCTGACTCGCCGGGTCAACAATTACTTCTTTTAATGCTAAATATAAATTTGAATTGTTACACATTTAACTCCTCTCCTAACTTTTCTTTTAAAATAGCTCTGGCTTCATTGATATAATTGTAAACGGTTCTGCGTGAAACTCCCATTGCATCAGCCGTTTCATCAGCATTCATTCCATAAAAATATGTATAAACAAGAACATTCTTATATTTATCTTCCAATGTGGCAATCTCAGCTTTCAAAAGTGCATAATCATAGTGATTTGCCTCTTCAAAAGGTTCAATTACCATCTCATCAAGAGATAAATTGAATCTGCTATTTTTCTCCTTATTATACATTTGGAAACAAACGCTTCTAATACTTATAATCATATAAGCGTCAATTTCGTGCACATTTAAACTGTTAACTTTTTGAAAACATTTTGCGACCCTGAAAAAGGTTTCACAAACAGCGTCTTCAGCCGCAGTTTTGTTTTTCAAAATCGCCATTGCGACTCTGAATAAACGACGCTCATAATTGTGCACAAGCTGTTCAAACGCTAATTTATCAACTTCACCATCAATCATAGCCAAAAAAAGCGCATTGTTAATCATATAATCACTCCTCGCAAAATCCAACAGCATTCGACAACAAAAAGACAAAAAAATATCAATTTATTTTTTTACATTTATATTAATAGGGTAAAAAAATCCCACAAATATCCTTGGAAATCGTAAGAAAAAAATCCGTCATCACTGATGTGATAACGGATATATGCCACTTGGGCTTAATGGCTGGGGTAAAAGGATTCGAACCTTTGGAATGTCGGAGTCAGAGTCCGATGCCTTACCACTTGGCGATACCCCAATATAAGAATGGTATTGGTTGGGATAGATGGATTCGAACCATCGGAATGACGGAGTCAAAGTCCGTTGCCTTACCTCTTGGCTATATCCCAGTTTCTTTCCCTACTCATACAGCTTTTATATTATATCACAGTTTCACATCAAATACAATAGATAAGTTTTATTTTTACAATATGGAAACACTTTATTAATTTTTCAAGAAGCTGTTGTGCTTTGACATTAAAATTCTAAAGGATTAAACATTATTTCACACGCTGTTCTCAGCACATATTTTTTTCTATACCAAAACAGGCAGACAAAATATGTCTGCCTGTAGTGTTTTTAATTATTCATCTTCCCATGGATCGGGAGTTACTACGTCAGTGAGAGGTTTTGTAGTCCCTGTCGGTACTATAACTTCTCCGCTTGCTGACATAACGTCCTCTGTTTCAAATTGATAAAATTCCATAAAAGGCTTTTTATATGATCTTTTCACTTTTTATCTCCTCACTCTTATTAATCCTTCGCTTGTGATGTTGTAATTCCTGCAATACCTTCTGAGAAAGCAACCTTTAGTTTTCCGTTCTCCTTATAAATAAGGAATGATCTTGCATATCGGCTTACTCCGTTCTTCATTCCTGTCAATGACATAAGAACCTGATTGTTTGCCTGAGCATAAAGCTGATCTCTTCTTGCTGTTGATACAGCAGTTTTAACGGGCAGGTTTGCCAATGATGTTCCCGACACAGTCACACCGCTCAGATCCTCAATATTTGCCTTTGTAGGTGTAAATATAATTCCGGCTGATACAAATTCTACATTTTCAGGTATATAGAATGCACAGTTGAATGTGATCTTATGGAAAGCCACATCTGTTGTTTCAAATCCGAATTCCTGTACTTTATTTGAAATAAATGCTGCCGGTGTTACCGTTACTTCTTTGTCATCATAAACTGCTACAAAATCAGCGTCGCACCATGCGCTGAAGAAGATTGTGCTGTCATATGAATATACCATTCCGTTCAGTGTCCAATACTGGAATGAACCGTAATCATTTGTATCGGGAGCCACAAGCTTCACCTGTGCATAGTTTGCAAGCTTATATGTTTTTCCTTTGTCAAGCATTTGAGTGTATTCAGTATCATCTGCATCTTTCATAACATATACTCTGCCGTTTTCCACAGTCATGTCATATGTTTTTTCAGGAACCTCATAGATAGCTTTGAACGTGATAGTATTACCTGATAAATAAGATTTTGCTTCAATTTTTTTGCTGATTTCCTCAGGATCAGAACCTGTAATTGTGTCTACAAGATTTCCTTCTGCGTCATATTCTTCCCAACCTATCAGATTATATCCCTGTACTTGAATAAAACGAGGTGCCTTTGGATGGAACCAAACTGTAGTACCCAAAAGTTTAAACTGTGAGAATGCATTTGTCATCAGATCATTTCCGAATCTGTCTGTGTAATTAAAATCACAACCAACTACAATGCCATCGTCCTCTTCAATCGGGAACTTAATATAATCGTAATAGCCATGAGCCTGTGGGTTCTCAACTGAAACAATGTTACCATCTGCATCTACAACACCATCAACGCAGTTAGCGGCATCTGTAGCAACAGAAATGAAGTAAGTTCCGGGTACAGCATTTGCAGGAATAGTTATGGATTCTACTGTTTTATTCGGATCTAACCTATTATATAAAACGAAATATTCATCTGCGAAAGCTGAACCTGCTGCCAGCGAACCGCCGTCAACACGCCAACCCGCTGATGCCCATCTTGCCTTACGTTCATCTGTAATATAAGGCTTACCATTCTCATCAATTCCACTTTTAGGAACATAAAGGTTTATCCACATACCACTGTCACTGTTTCCCCCAACGTGAGTTTCATCCATTATGCCCCAATCGTAACCAACGAGTATCTCAGTTTCTTCATTTCCCTCTTCTATAGTAAACGGTATTGCTATAGCTGACGATTCCTTATACATTTCAACTGCATAGTCGCCGGAGAACTTAACATCGTTAAATTTTTTCTGTTTAGCCGTAGTATCGTCTACTTTTACAAATCTATCGCCGTTTTCATCTTTTTTCTCAGATTGTAGATCCATAAAATCTTCAGCTTCAAAAACAGCATACTTGATTGCCTTGTAATTAGCAACGTAAGCCTGATTTTCAGATACGTTTTCAATTACAAGTGTTCTGCTTCTTCCAACTTCTTCGCCGTTAAGTGTCCAGTTAATAAATTTATATCCGCTTTTTGTTGTTGCCTGTAATGTTACATCTGAGCCGACAAGAACGTTTCCTCCGCCGATTACTGCTCCCAGCTCTTCACTGCTTGGCATTCCCACTACTGTAACTGTTTCAAATACAGGTTCGCTTGCCTTGACTTCCGCATAGTCATATGCTAAATACGTAGAACCCGAAAGTCCTATATAATATGTACCCGGCTCATCAAATGTAACATTTTCGATTGTCTGTGTTGCAAATTGTCTATTTTCTCCTGTTATTCCAAGCTGGTGAAATGAAGCCTTAGAATATGTTTCTCCGCCGATTATTACAGTTTCTGAACCTTCACCCGGCTGCCAGATATTTACCCATGGATTTCTGTTCTCAAACTCTGCTGCATATCTTACAGATATATCATATGTTACTGAAGTATCTGTGATAACAATCGGAAGATAGGCTTCACAATCTCCTGTATAATCCAGATAATCATTGCCAGAAGCTTCCCCATACCATGTGCTTCCGGTATTTATTTTATGTTCAGTGCTGTTAAATTCAGATGCGCCTTCAGCTTCAATTCTGATCGTATCTGTTTTTTCTGTTTCATCTGCTTTTCTTTCAGCAAAATAAGCCGTAAATGACTTATCCTCAGATACTGTAAATGTATGAGATGACTTTGTATATTCTTTTCCTGCTTCGTCAACCCATTTTACAAACTTATATCCGTTTGCAGGAGTTGCCTTTACAGTTGCAAGTGCACCTTCTTTATATTCCTTGGTTCCTGTTACTGTTCCCATTTCAGCGCATTCTTCTGCTACTGATGCTGTTACAGTATGCTTGACGATCTGACCGGGAATACCGATTATTTCATAACTTCTTGTTCCGTTTGCGCCTATGTAAAGCTGAAAACTTTGACCGCAATAGTCGTCAAGAGAAATAGTTGAAGCCCCATAATTATCCTCAGTAATAAGAGATGAAGTATCAACTTCAACTTTAAGCCATTGGTAACCTGTTGTGTTTTCACTGATAACCACTTTAGCAGACTTGTACTCTGTTAAATCAACATCAATTGTTTCATCTGCCCAGTCATTGTTTACCGTAATTGTTCCGGACTTAACCATTACTTCCCCATCGGTTTCTGCTGAAGCAAACAGTGACCCAGACGGAATCAAAGTTGCGGCCAATGCCATTGCTGACAACAGACTTAAAATTCTTTTCCTTAATTTTAACATTAATGTTCCTCCTCATTAATAAAATTTTATATTTCGGTATAATTTTATCAGTAAAATTGTACCTGTAATTAAAACAGAATTTTTCATCCTGTTCCTTTATATGTTAATTATACACTTAATAAATCCAATTGTCAATATATATAATAAGAATAAAAATATATAAATTTATTGTATTTTTTTAAAGTAATTTGTTTACTTTTAAATACAGTAAAAAACATTAAAGTCAGCTTTCGCTATAATTTTCCGCCCATTATTATTCCAACTTTGTTAAAAATTATATTTGTATTTTTTGTGAAAAAGCACTAAATGTTTTTATGCAAATTTAGTGAAAAACATCATTGAAAAAAACAAACAGCTTATGTTATAATGTATATAACAATTACATTGGGTTTTCATTTCCCGATTCATTGTGAATAATACTATATATGGAGGATGAAAAATGAAGATTAAGAAGATTATTTCCAGCATTGTTGCTGGCGCACTTGCCATTTCAACATTGGCCAGCATTTCTTCATTCAGCACTTCAGCTGCTGATGCAGAAGTAATCTGGGAAGGTTCAGAAGATCTTGGTTCATGGAACAAAGACGTTGAACTTGGCGTTGCAGGTATTCCGCTTGCTGAAAAAGACGGTATACTTACAGTTGAGTATACAGCTTCAGGCGCTGCTCAGATTTCAATAATTAATAAGATTGGTGATGCATGGACATGGACACCAATGAAAAATGCAGACGGAAACGAGTATTTTGATACAACAGGCGGCAAGCTTCAGATCAAGCTTACAGAGGAACAAGCTCAGCAGTTGGCAACATCTAAAGCTATGTTCATGAAAGGTCAGGACGCTGTAGTTACTAAAATGACTTATAAAGCTCCCGGCGGACCCGGCGGAGAAACTGAAGTTATCTGGACAGGTTCAGAAGATCTTGGCTCATGGAACAAAGACGTTGAGCTTGGCGTTGCAGGTATTCCTCTTGCTGTAGAAGGCGGTATTCTTACAGTTAAGTATACAGCTTCAGGCGCTGCTCAGATTTCAATAATCAATAAGATCGGTGATGCATGGACATGGACACCTATGAAAAATGCAGACGGAAACGAGTATTTTGATACAACAGGCGGCAAGCTTCAAATCAGACTTACAGCTGAACAGGCTCAGCAGTTAGTATCATCAAAAGCTATGTTCATGAAAGGTCAGGACGCTGTAGTTACCGAAATTACTTACACCGCTCCGGGAAGTGATGATCCTGATGACAGTTCAGAAGCTGACGATTCAAGCAAGTCTGAAACTACAGGAACAATTATCAACATTGAAAATCCTGTAACAGACGAATGGGGTAACTGCTTCCCAAAATATGAACTTGACGACGGTACATTAACAGATGATTATATTGACGCTAAATCATTTACAAAAGACACAGCAATGGATGTAACTGTAAACTTCGAGTGGGTTGACGGTTTTGAATATGTTCAGTTTAAACCAGCGTTTGCTAACGGTTGGGCAGCATATCAGGCAGATGGATATCTTACAAACGTAAATATTCTTGGTACAGATTGCGAAGCTATTACTGACGGTGACGGAATTGGTTATTTAACAAATGATGGCGAAACAGTTGGTTACGCTATGCAGACAAGCGGATTTTTCATTTCAAATGATCCAAGCTGCAAGCAAATTAAATTTACAATCACTGCTGACGGTATAAATAAGGCTATTGAAACCGCAACTGCTGATGATTCTGCTTTTGATGGTCTTGTATTCCAGATTAGCGGAGTTAAGATTACTTCTATTGAACTTTCACAGAGCGGTGTCAGACTTGCTTCACAGCCTGCACCTGTAGATCCTGATGATTCAGATCCTGAAAAGCCTGATGATTCAGATCCTGTAAAGCCTGATGATTCAAAGAATCCTGTTGATCCTGATAATAAAGATTCATCTATTACTTCAGTAGATACATCTTCATCAAAGAAAGATGATTCAAGTTCTTCAAAGGCTGGAACAACAAATAATAACAACGACAAGAGCCCTAACACAGGTGTTGCCGGAATAGCAATCGCAGGTCTTGCACTTGCAGCTGCTGCAATCGTTGTTTCTAAGAAAAAATAATCTGAATTGGATTTTAAATAAGACTCGCTGATGCGGGTCTTATTTTTATGCTTTGTTTTCCGAAGCTAACTTTCTTGACAATTAAAAAAACTAATGCTATAATAAAATAACACCCCATGGGGGTGTTGCGGTAAAACTTTTTATTTTGGTTATAATAAATTTATATTTTTATTAAGGATCTGATTCTATGAAGCAAAAATTTGATGTTACAGGAATGACCTGTTCCGCATGCTCTGCACACGTGGAAAAAAGTGTGCGTAAATTAAATGGAATACAATCCGTAGCTGTAAACCTGCTGCAAAACTCAATGACTGTAGATTATGACAGTGATATTGTTGACAGCGGAACCATTATTCAAGCTGTTGAACACGGAGGATACGGAGCAAGTTTAAAAGGAAATGACAAAAATAAAATAATCAAAAACGTTGATGAAAGCGCAAAAGCTATGAAAAAACGTATGATTTGGTCAATCATTTTTCTTGTTCCTCTTTTTTATATATGCATGGGGCATATGTTTAATATCCCCCTTCCTCCTATTTTTATCGGCCATAACAACATGATGATTTTTGCCTTAACACAGCTTTTTCTAACTATTCCTATTGTTATTCTTAATAAGCATTACTTTGTTAATGGCTTTAAAAACCTTGTACATCTTGCACCTAATATGGATACCCTGATCGCTTTAGGCGCATCTGCGGCAGGAGGATACAGCGTAATACAGCTTTTTGTAATGGCTTATGAGATAGGAAGAGGAAATATATCTGCCGCTCATGACAGTATGATGAATCTCTACTTTGAATCCTGTGGAATGATATTAGCTCTTATAACCGTAGGAAAATTTATGGAAGCCCGTTCTAAAAGCAGAACCTCACAGGCAATTGAAAAGCTCATAAATCTTGCACCAAAAACAGCAGTAGTCATACGTGACGGAAAAGAACTTGAAATATCAGCAGAGCAGGTTGCTGTAAACGATGTATTTCTTATACGTTCAGGAAATGCCATTCCCTGCGACGGAGAAGTTATAGACGGCTTATGCAGTATTGATCAATCCGCAATAACCGGTGAGAGTATTCCCGTTTCTAAAGAAAAATCCGATACTGTGATGGCAGGTACGATTTGTACTTCAGGATATGCTAAAGCTGTTTGCAGAAAAACTGCTGAAAATTCTACCCTCTCACAAATCATTGCACTGGTAGAGGAGGCTTCATCATCAAAAGCTCCTATTTCAAAGCTTGCTGATAGGGTAAGCGGAGTTTTCGTGCCCATTGTAATGGCCATTGCACTTATAGCCGTAATTGCTTGGCTTATCTCCGGTGCAGCCTTTGCTTCAGCCCTTTCCATTGGAATATCCGTTTTAGTAATCTCATGTCCATGCGCTTTGGGCCTTGCAACACCAACAGCTATTATGGTCGGAACAGGTAAAGGAGCAGAAAACGGAATATTGGTGAAATCTGCTGAAAGCCTTGAAATAGCCCATAAAATAACTACTGTCGTCCTCGACAAGACAGGCACAGTTACTGAGGGAAAACCCAAAGTCACCGATGTTATTCCCGTTAAAGGACTATCAGAAAAAGATCTTTTTTCTGCTGCATATCCACTTGAGAAATCATCATCTCATCCATTGTCAGGAGCAATTTGTGAATATGCCGAAAGAAACTTCGATTTATCTTCAAGTTGCAGTAATTACATCGAAGTGCAAGGCAGAGGAATATCCGCTGTAGTTTCCGACAAAAATGTTCTTGCAGGAAATTTAAGATTTATGAGGGAAAATAACGTAGACATCAGCATTTTATCTAAAGAAGCAAATAAACTTGCAAATAACGGCAAAACTCCCCTTTTCTTCAGCAGTGACGGAAAACTTTTAGGAATTATAGCTGTTGCCGATACTGTGAAGAATACAAGTAAAAACGCTGTTACCCAAATGAAAAGTATGGGCATGAAAGTAATTATGCTCACCGGCGACAACCAACTTACCGCTAATGCAATTCAGCAACAAATACAGGCTGATAAGGTCATATCAGAAGTTCTTCCACAGGATAAAGAAGCCGAGATTCGCTATTTGCAGGAACAAGGTGAAAAAGTTGCAATGATTGGCGACGGAATAAACGACTCACCCGCTTTGGCAAGAGCCGACGTAGGAATTGCAATAGGCGCCGGTCAGGATATCGCCATTGAATCCGCAGATATTGTGTTGATGAAAAACGACTTGCAGGACGCCGCCGCTGCATTTGCTCTCAGTAAAGCAGTAATAAAAAATATAAAAGAAAATCTGTTTTGGGCTCTTTTTTACAATTCGTTAGGAATACCACTTGCAGCAGGTGTTTTTTACCCTATTTTCGGATGGACTCTTAATCCGATGTTCGGAGCGGCGGCAATGAGTCTGAGCTCGTTCTTTGTAGTTACCAATGCTTTAAGACTAAAATTTTTTAAGCCAAAGTTCAATAAAATACCATATGAACCCCAAAGTCAAAATTCTGACAAAATTATAGAATTGAAAGGAAATGATGTTATGAAAAAAGTAATGAAAATTGAAGGAATGATGTGCGGTCACTGCACAGGAAGAGTGACTAAAGTCCTTAATGCCATTGACGGTGTAGAAGCAGATGTGTCATTAGAGGATAAAGCGGCTTATCTGACTATAACAAAAGATGTTTCAGATGAGATCTTAAAGAATACAGTTGAGTCTGAAGGCTATGAGGTGACAGAAATTAATGAAGGCTGATAAAAATAAGGTAACCAGACTTCTCAAAACAGCCAAAGGTCAAATTGACGGCATACTTCGCATGATTGACGAGGACAGATATTGCATTGACATTTCTAATCAGTTAATGGCTGCTGACGCTATACTGAGAAAAGCAAACAAAGAAATTCTTTCCGCCCATATGAAATGCTGTGTAGCCGAAGCAATGAAAAGCGATAACGCCGATAAAAAAATTGAGGAACTCGTAGGTCTTATTGATAAGCTATAAACAGATAACCCCGAAAATACGCAACTGGCTTAACAGTCTTGCACATTTTCGGGGTTATTTTATTGACATAAAAATAACATGATGATATAATCAACTCACGGCCGAAATTAGTTGTTCTGTTTTAACATAAACAGTTAACAGAAACAAAGGAGAATATTTCATGGAAAAAACAACATTAGGAAAATTTATTCAGAGCAAACGTAAACAAGCCGGCCTTTCACAAAAGGAAATGGCAAAACAGCTTTTTTTAACAGAATCCGCAATAAGTAAATGGGAACGTGGAGTTTCTTATCCTGATATTTCAATGATACAAGGCATTTGCGAAGTACTTTCTATTTCAGAGCATGAGCTTTTAACTGCCAGTGATGATTATCGCCAAAGGGAAATAGAAAATCAAGCAAAAAGCTATAAAAAAACAGTCCATATTTATTTTATAATCTGCTTTTTAGCATACGCAGGTTCATTGATACCATGCTTCATTACAGATATGATATCAAACCATAAGCCAACATGGTTTTTTATTGTGCTGTCATCAGAATTAATGGTATTTTCTTTATTGAATTTACCGTTATTAATTAAAAAATACAAAAGTCTTTGGACATTAGCTGCTTTTTGGTTATCATTAAATTCATTACTGATTACATGTCGTATATATAACGGAGGCGATTGGTTATTAACAACTATTCTCGCCGTAACATTCGGACTTTCCGTCATATTTGCACCGTTTATCTTTAAATCCGGATTGTTCCCAAGATTTATTAGAAATAACCGTGGATTTATGAGCCTTGCAATTGATTCACTCCTATTGCTTGTTCTGATTATTGCCGTATCTAAATTAAAAAACGCTGACGCTTTGAAAATATATGCATTTGAAATAACCCTGCCATGGGCATTGCTGATCACAATACGGTATCTAAAAATAAACAGCTTTTTTAAAACATCAATTTGCTTAATTACAAGCGGTATTTGGGTGATCCTTCAAAGACCTATAATGCTTACCGTTTTTGAAAAGCATCCGTTCAGAATTGAAACTGTTAATTTCTCTGAATGGAGCAATGAAGCTTATATAAATGCAAATATAATGTTTTCAATATTTGCTGTCTGCATAGCTTTGGCATTGATTTTTTCCCTGGGAGGAATAATATTTGAATTAAAAAATAAGAAATAAAAAAAGAGACACTAACGTCTCTTTTTTTATGCTTTTGCTTCTTACCACTCTATATCTTCAACATTTTTGGGATTTTTATTGATTAAAACCTGATCAACCCTGCTGTTTTTTACACTTATAATTCTGTCCGCCATAGGAGCAATAGCCGAATTATGTGTAATAACTATAACGGTCATGTTATTTTTTCGACAAGTATCCCAAAGAAGCTTCAATATCGTTTTTCCGGTGTTATAATCCAACGCCCCCGTAGGTTCGTCACAAAGTAAAAGCTTCGGACGTTTTGCAAGCGCTCTGGCAATAGAAACTCTTTGCTGTTCTCCCCCTGAAAGCTGTGAAGGAAAATTATTCTCTCTTTCCTGAAGTCCCACACTTTTCAGAACTTCTGACGGATCTAAAGCGTCAGGACAAATCTGAACAGAAAGCTCTACGTTTTCCTTTGCCGTAAGATTGGTAACAAGATTATAAAATTGAAAAACAAAACCGATGTCATATCTTCGATATTCCGTAAGCTGACGGCGGTTAAATCCAGCTATATTCCTGCCGTCAACAATTATTTTTCCGCTGTCACAGGTATCCATTCCGCCTAACATATTCAGAATTGTGGTTTTTCCTGCTCCGCTTGCGCCAACAATAACAACAAACTCTCCTTTTTCAATTTCAAAATCAACTCCGTCCGAAGCCTTTATTGTAACCTCTCCCATCTGATACTGTTTCACAACGTTCTTAAATTCTACAAATGCCATGTTTCATTTCCCCTTATCTAAAGAAAGGGCGGAATAATCCGCCCCAATAAATCAATATCCGTAATTATAACCGCCATAAGCATTGTAATCATTATATGTTTGAACCGCCTGCGGATTTTGTTTATCATACAGATCCAAAGCTTCCTGACCATAAACCGTCTCAATAATTTTTCTTGTATTTGCCGTAAAATCAGGACAAAGTACAGAAAGACCATTTATGATCTGTTCACTGAACATATCATCAGCCGGAATCCTGAGCTCCTGAATAGTATAATTCATATAATCAAAACAGTTGAGCAACAATGAAGCAACTTCACCCTCTGTTAAATCAATTTTAACATCCGGAAGCACCTCTTTTAAAAGGCTGTCAATTTCAACCAAGCTCAGATTTTTAGACTCTTTGATTATCTCAGTAATAACTCTTCTCTGACGTTCAGTACGCTCATAGTCAGCATTGCCAACATACCTCAGTCGTGCGAAGGCAAGCGCCTGATTTCCGTTAAGCCTTATTTTTCCGCCCTTTGAAAGATAATCTGTACCCTTTTTGTTGCCGAGAATATTATTCTGCTCTGCCATAGGAGCTTTCATTCCCTCAGCTTCTTCATCGGTAACCTGCATGTCAATTCCATCAAGAGCATCTATAATTTTTATAAACGATTCAAAGTTTACAATTACATACCTGTCAATAGAAACGCCGTAATAATCCTGAATGGTATTTTTAAGAAGCTCAGGACCGTCCACCCAGTATGCAGCATTAAGCTTTGCCTGTCCGTATCCGTCAATATAAACCCAGGCATCTCTCATAAAGGACGTCATAGTAATAGTCTTATTCTTTTTATTAAGAGATATCATCATCATGACATCAGTGTTACCACGTTCTTCACTTTCTGTATCACGAAGATCCTCACCAATAAGAAGAATATTCATGACATCCTTATCCTTCATAAGCTCAGTTGCAGTACCCTCAAGCTGTTTCTTAAGTGCCGCCTCAGCCTCTTCAGGAGTCATAGTATCAGATTCATTTGTATAATCACTGCTGTTATATAAATACTCACCGTTATTTCTTTCTCCGTGATATCTCCCGAATAAGGAATAATAAAAATGATAAACACAATAACCTAATAAACACAATATTAAAATAGCCGCAAGAATTATCGCTGTTATCCTGATAGCTTTTTGTTTTCCGGTAAGCGGCTTTCCGTCTTTTCCTCTCAGAAGCTTTCCGCCGCTTTTTTTCTTTTCAGAAGTTTTGTTATTTATAGCTGTTTCATCAATAACTTTTTTTGCCGGTACAGCAGACGGTCTTGCCAATTTTCCATGTGCCTCAGTACGTTTCATATTTGCCGAAGACGACGCCCTTTTTTCAAGCGGCTTACGTGCATTGCTTTCATTATTTGCTCTTTGAGGCCTTGCATTAGGATTTGAAGAAGCAGGACGTTTCACGTTGCCGCTTGCCGACGGCTTCCTGTTTCCTGAAGGTCTTCTGTTCTCAGAAGAATTCAGATTTTTTGAAACATTCCTGCTCCCTTGATTAATATCATTACGGCGCACAGGCCTTTTATCCTGCATTTTTTTTGAATCATTCTTAGCTGTCTTATTTTCAGCAGGTCTTATATCCGAATCATTGAATCTATTATTAATTATCTTTTCTTTCTGTCCAAACACTTCTTTAAGCATATTTTGAAATTCTTCATCCTGAACACCATTATCTCTGTTTATCGGATTATTGTTTTCTGACATACCTAACCTCATTTCTGATGATTTGAAGATTACAGATAACGCAATCAACATCTTATTCCCGACAAGTTTAATCCCCTTGAAATGTCAAAAATAAACTTTAAAAATCCAAAAAGATCACAAAATACATACTATAATTATATAACATTTCAAATTAAATTACAACAACCTTTTATGACAAATTTCTGTATTTTTTTATACCAATTTTATTAATAATAATTAATAAACCATTAAGTCTTGATATTTTCTTTTATAATATTAAGTATTATACTCCATTTATTCCATAAATATATTATTGTTTGTTCTTTATACGGAGAAAATAAAAAAAGTCATAGAAATTATTCTAAACCCCTTGCCATTTGTAAAAAAATTTGTTATGATAGTAAATAAGGTATGTGCAAATTGTGTAACAGTTTGTGCAATTAATTTTATCGGAGGTTTATGTTATGCCCACTAAATATGTCTTTGTAACAGGCGGTGTGGTTTCAGGACTGGGTAAAGGAATTACTGCTGCATCATTGGGACGTCTTCTTAAATCAAGAGGCTACAGCGTTACTATTCAAAAATTTGATCCATACATAAATGTGGACCCGGGTACTATGTCACCATATCAGCACGGAGAAGTTTTTGTAACTGATGACGGAGCTGAAACTGACCTTGATTTAGGTCACTATGAAAGATTTATTGATGAAAATCTATCTATAAATTCAAACGTTACTACAGGAAAAATCTATTGGAACGTGCTGAATAAAGAAAGAAGAGGAGATTATCTCGGCGGTACAGTTCAGGTGGTTCCTCATATTACAAATGAAATTAAAGATAAGCTTTACCGTGTGGGCAAGGATTCAAATACCGATGTAGTTATTACTGAAATCGGAGGAACTGTCGGCGATATTGAATCAACACCTTTCCTTGAAGCTATAAGACAAGCCTATACCGAACTGGGAAGAGATAATGCTATGTTTATCCACGTTTGCCTTATTCCTTATATCTCCGGTTCAAAAGAGCTTAAATCAAAGCCTACACAGCATTCCGTAAAAGAATTGCTTTCAATGGGAATCCAGCCTAATGTCCTGGTTCTTCGTTCAGAAATGCCAATTCCTGAGGATATGAGAAATAAAATCAGTCTGTTCTGTAATGTACGTCCCGAAGACGTTATCCAGAACCTTACTGCACCATCACTCTATGAGGTTCCGTTGTGGCTTGAGGAAGAAGGACTTGCAGATGTTGTTTGTCAGCACCTTCACCTTGAAAACCGTAAGCCAGATCTGAGCGATTGGAATTCAATGATAAAACGTGTTAAGAATTGCGATAAGAAAGTTACTATCGGACTTGTAGGAAAATATGTTGAACTTGAGGACGCATATCTTTCAGTCGCAGAAGCTCTCCGTCACGGAGGATTTGAAAACGCCGCAGAAGTTGATATCAAATGGCTCCAGTCAGAAGATATTAATTCGGATACAGTTGCCGATATACTTAAAGGCTGTGACGGCATTATTGTGCCGGGAGGCTTTGGCGACAGAGGCATCGAAGGTATGATTGAGTCTATTAAGTATGCAAGAGAAAATAAAATTCCAATGTTCGGAATATGCCTGGGAATGCAAATGTCCGTTATCGAATATGCAAGGCATGTCGCAGGTCTTGAAGGCGCAAATTCTACTGAATTCGGTGAAACAACCGCTCCTGTTATAGATATTATGGACGAACAGAAAGATATAACCGAAAAAGGCGGCACAATGCGTCTGGGACTATATCCATGCAAGCTGACCGAGTGTTCAAAATGTGCAGAACTTTATAATGAGGAACTTATATATGAGCGCCATCGTCATCGTTGGGAGTTCAATAATGCTTATAGAAAAACGCTGACTGAAAAAGGACTTGTGCTCGCAGGACTTTCACCTGATGAAAAACTGGTTGAAATCGTTGAACTTCCTGAAGATGTCCACCCATGGTTTGTGGGAGTTCAGTTCCATCCTGAGTTTAAATCCCGCCCGAACCGTGCACATAAGCTTTTCAAGGATTTTATCAGAGCTTCTATTGAAAACAGTGAAAAATAATACTTTAAAAGCGCCTCTTTTGAGACGCTTTTTTGTATTCTCATCTTGAATCCTTGATTATAACCTGAAGACAATGTCTCTCGCCTCTTAGATGACGAATATTATAGAATTTCAGTTTAACAATCCCTACTGAAATCCAAAATACAAAAACTCCTGTCAAACTTAATGATAAACTTTGCTCCTATAAAAAAGCGTCATAATGTTTCAGATTATTTTTTGAAAGAAGGAATAACATGAACGAATTACAAGCTATCATAAATCAAAGTAAAAGTATAGTCTTCTTCGGCGGCGCAGGAGTGTCAACGGAAAGCGGCATACCCGATTTTCGTTCAGTTGACGGACTATATAACCTGAAGTATGACTATCCGCCTGAAGAGATTCTCAGCCATTCATTTTTTATGAGTAATACCGAGGAATTCTATAGGTTTTACCGTGACAAAATGCTATGCCTGAATGCAAAACCAAATAAGGCTCACCTAAAACTTGCCGAACTTGAAAGGTCCGGTAAATTAACTGCTGTTGTGACTCAGAACATTGATGGGCTTCACCAGCTTGCAGGAAACCATAATGTATTTGAACTTCACGGCTCTGTTCATAGAAATTACTGTATGAAATGCCATAAAGAATTTAATGCCGAATTTATGCTGAAAAGCAGCGGAATTCCACGATGTACGTGCGGCGGTATTATAAAACCCGATGTGGTGCTGTATGAGGAAGGTCTTGATAATTCAACCGTAAACAGCGCCTTATCAGCAATTTCAAACTGCGATACATTAATAATTGCCGGAACTTCCCTTACCGTATACCCTGCCGCCGGTTTTATCAGGTATTTCAAAGGCAACAATCTTATTCTTATAAACCGTGATAAAACTCCTATGGATTCTTCCTGCGACCTTGTGATACACGAAAAAGTAGGAGAAGTGTTGGACAAAATTATCGTGTAATTAACATTTTAAAAGCTATTTTATTTTCTATAAATCAAGTTTTCTTTTTATATTTTTAGCTTATTCCTTAATGAGCAGCAAGTATATGATCAGAAAAAAACAACACAAAAGAATAACCAAAAAAATCTGCACAAACCTATTATGGAATGTGCAGATTGATTTTTATTCAACTATTTTTCCATCTGTGCCGATAGTTACGACCTGCCATGGAATAAATTTACCGCTTTTTTTAAGTGCACTTATAACAGCGTTTTCAATTCCTCCGCAGCAAGGGACCTCCATTCTTACAACCGTTACACTCTTAATATTATTGCCTTTAATGATTTCATAAAGCTTTTCTGAATAATCACCTTGATCAAGCTTAGGACAACCAATCAAAGTAATTTTGTTTTTAATGAATCTGTTATGAAAATCTCCATAAGCATAAGCCGTGCAGTCTGCCGCAATAAGTAAATCTTCGCTGTCAAAATACGGTGCATTTACAGGAACAAGCTTGATCTGAACCGGCCATTGCGAAAGCCTGCTCTGAGCCTGAACAGAAAAGCTATCCTCTTTAACAAAAGAACGATCAATGATCCTTGAATGTGTTCCCTGACAGCCGCAGGCTAAAGACTTGCCCTGTTTTTTCATCTGATTGGCTTTAACTGCCTCTTCATTGTATTCCAAAGCTTCCCGCTCTTCAAAAGCAATAGCCCCCGTCGGACAGCTTGGCAGACAATCGCCCAGCCCGTCACAGTAATCATCTCTTAAAAGCTTTGCCTTTCCGTCAACCATACCAATTGCACCCTCATGGCAAGCCTTTGCACACAATCCGCAGCCATTACATTTTTCTTCATCTATTTTTATAATTTTTCTTATCATTATTATAACCTCCGTAATTTATCCAAAATCACTTGACCTTGCAGCATTATTATAATATAATAACAATAAAAACTCTGTTGTTTTTACAACAGAAAAGAGGATTATATGAAAAATTACATTGAAATTTTAGGAAATACAGAGCTTTTTAAAAATATAAATGAAAATGAAATAGAAAACCTTCTTAAAAGCTCTTTTGTAAATATAAAAAATTATAAAAATAATGAAACAGTCTTTTTGTCAGGAAATTCTGCACAATTTATCGGCATAGTTGTTTTTGGTCAGGTCGAAATTATTAAAGAAGATTTTTATGGAAACAAAAATATTATTGAACATATAAATGAAGGCGAAATATTCGGCGAAGCCTTTGCCTGTTCCGAAACCCGATCTCTTCCAGTAAGCGTCTTAACATCACAGCCGTCGGAGATTATTCTGATTAATTTCAGGGAATTGTTTTCACTTGATTTTATACCAGAAACCTTGCACTTTAAATTATCACATAATATGCTAAAAATCATGGCGAATAAAAATCTTATTCTAAACCAGAAAATTCGTATTTTGACCAAACGGACTACACAGGAGAAATTGCTTTCATACCTCTCCTCTCAGGCTCAAAAAGCAGGAAGCAATTCTTTTTCAATTCCCTTTAACCGACAAGAACTTGCAGATTATCTTTCCGTTGAAAGAAGTGCAATGTCCGCACAGCTTTGTAAATTGAGGGACAAAGGTATATTGGATTTTCATAAAAATAAGTTTGTTCTTAAAAACAAAAAGGCGCATTAAATGCGCCTTTTGCCAGTAAATATGAATACATGTTTTAAAAAGGATTGAATTTCACAGCTTAAAAACAATCCTTAAGAAGATACCTTGGAATAATCCTAAAATTCCTTTGTTTCAGGCCTAATGACAGCTTTATAGGCACATAACAAATATCGAAGAGAGATGGTTTTTACTCAAAATAAGTTTTCATTTTTCGATCCTGTACCGTTGAGATCTTAGTGCATGACCATAAAACTAACCCATGTACTTTGATAACTTATTTTGAAATAAAGTTCATATTTACTGATAAACACTTAAATAAATAGAAAATCCTTATTATTTTAAGTGTTTATCATATTATATCACAGTTGCATTAATTTGTCAATAGTGTAATTAAAATCTTTGCGATATTTTGTGAATTTTTGCCAAATTATTGTATGCATTATTGTGCAATACAACCAAACAATTCATTGAAATTTCATGACTTCAGTCATGTTTATTTCTTCTTTTTAATAATAACAGCACTCAGAGGCGCAAGCTTCAGTGACAAACAGCTGCCATGTGCTATTAAATTACTGTTAATACAATTCGACCCGCCGTATATGTCACAGTCAGAATTTAACACTTCCTCAAATTCACCATATCCCGATACCCTTAAATTATAATTCTGACTCATACCGGAAAAATTCAAAATAATATATACATCATTCCCCTCAAAATCAGTACGGCAATATGAATAAATACTTTGACCGTTGTTGTTTGCGTCACACCATCTGAACGCATCACTGTTGTAATCAAATTTGTATAAAGCAGGTTCATTAATATATATATGATGCAGCTTCTTTAAATATTCATGCAGACTGTCATGAGCGGGATATCCAAGCAAATTCCAGCCAAGCTCCTTATCTTCTCGCCATTCAATGTATTCACCCAGCTCGTTTCCCATAAAATTCAGCTTTTTCCCGGGATGAGTGAACTGGAAGGTATATAAAGCTTTTATTGTTGCCATTTTCTCAGCCTGCGTACCGAAAACCTTGTCAATCATCGTATGCTTTCCATGTACAACTTCATCATGAGAATAAGGAAGAATAAAAAGATCATTGTAAAAATAACTCATTGAAAATGTCATCTTGTTGTGATGATATTTACGTTCAAAAGGCGGCGTTTTTATATAATTCAGCGTGTCGTTCATGAATCCCAGATCCCATTTATAATCGAATCCAAGTCCCCCGAATTCAACAGGAGCAGTAACTTTTCCATAATCCGTTGAATCTTCAGCAAACAGCATAACATCAGGATGCGCCTTCTGTATTTCATAATTTGTATTCTTTAAAAACCAGATTCCCGAATCGTTTAAAGGATTTTCTTTTCTGCCGTGCCTGTAAATCAAACAAGCCACAGCGTCATATCTTAAACCGTCAACATGATATTTTTCAATCCAGAAGTTAATTGATGACTTTATGAAGCTTAAAACGTGCGGCTTAGAATAATCAAATAATGCCGTGTTCCATTCTGAATATCTCTGATCCTCATAATCGCTTTCAAAAAGGAAACCGCCGTCATAAATATGAAGCGCATAAAAATCTCTGACAAAGTGAACAGGAACAAAATCAAGTATAACTCCGATTCCGTTTTCATGACAAGCGTCAATAAACTTCATAAGCCCCTTAGGTTCTCCGTAACGTGACGTCGCTGAATAATACCCTGATACCTGATATCCCCACGAGCCGTCAAAAGGATATTCCGTCAGCGGAAGAAGTTCAATGTGAGTATAACCCATTTCCTTGACATACGGAATAAGTAAATCTATCATTTCTTCATAAGTGTAAAATCTTTCTGTTTCCTCCTTGCCCGGCTTGATCCTCCATGATCCGAAATGAACTTCATATATATTCATCGGTTTATTATAGTTTTTGTCACGATTTGATATCCATTCTTCATCGTTCCAGTCATAGTTCTCCATATCATAAACAAAAGATGCCGTGTCAGGCCTTACTTCACTATAAAAAGCAAACGGATCTGCCCTTGCATATTCCTTATCATCATTCGTAACTATACTGTACTTGTATGGAATTGATCTGTCATATTTATCAATAAAACATTCCCAGAATCCGTCCTCATCACGCTTCATCGTGTGTTTTTTGTAATTGCTTAAAAGTGACACCCGTTCAGCATTCGGAGCATATGTAACAAATCTTACTCCGCCGTTTATAATATGAGCGCCTAACTCCTCGTAAGCGTTTATTGATCTTCCCTGAAGAAATTCTTTTCTGATATCCATAGCTATGAAAAAGCCGTCCTCCCCTGTTTTTATCTAAAGCTAAAAGCCTTGAAATTTTCCGAAAATATGCTATACTATAAATAAGCTAAGCATTTTTAATATTGTATTTTTATTAATAAATTAGTAAAAGAGGTGCACCATGTCCAGTTCAGCCATAACTAAAAAAGCGCTTGCAGATTCATTAAAAAGTTTATGTGTACAAAAAGCCTTTGATAAAATCTCCATCTCAGATATAACTAATAACTGCGGACTAAACAGACAATCATTTTATTATCATTTTCAGGATAAATATGAGCTTCTGAGCTGGGTATATTATAACGAGCTTTTTAAACACTATTCAAATGGAATAGGTTTTGTAAACTGGTCTGACAGACTTGAGGAACTGCTGCAAACTATGTATAAAAACCGCAGCTTCTATACCTCAACCCTGAAAAGCGGAGATAATACCTTTCAAAAATATCTTTTTTCCATAATGCATCAGCTGTTTATAAAATTCTTTGAATATATGGTAACACCTGATGCCGGAATATTTTCAACTCCAAGCTTTTTCGCTGACTTTTATGCCCATGGATTCTGCGGAATAATAATTGATTGGGCAGTAAACGGTATGATTGTCTCACCTCATAATTTAATGATTAAATTTAAAAACCTCGCCTTTGAAAACGGATACATATGCGAAGGCTTTAAAAAGACATTTTAATTATAAAATAATCATCACTTTTTGAGAATAGACAATTTTAGTCACTTGTCAAAAAACACGACACCTATATAATTTTGCATAAAATAACGGCTGACGAAAATTTACTGCGTCAGCCGATTTAAATGTTTAAACGTTCCCACTTTTGTCCTCAGATTTATTTAAGCTTTTTTCGTCTTATATAATCAAATGTACCTACTCCGATTAAAAATATAAAACCTGCAATTGACAGAACTTTTCCCTCTCTGAGCATAGGTGCCTTAAACGTGATCTCTATCTCATGTTCGCCTTTTTCAAGCGGAAAACCTATAAACGCTGTGTCGACAGCTTGATATTCCCTGTTTTCTCCGTCAACAGTTACATTAAAGCCCTTGTCATAAGGAACCGAAAGGTTAAACCATCCATCTTCTGCGCAAGATACCTTGCCCGACATTACATTATCTCCCTTAAAAGAATTATCTTCTGCCGCAATTCCGTTTAATTCTGTCCCTGCCGTAGGCAAATCCATAAAATATGCCTCTAAAGAACTTATTTTATATTTTCCTTTGGAAAATTCAAAATTGATCTCGTCAAGCTTCTCTTCTCCGTTAGTCGTTAAGGTGTATTCAAAGCTGCTGTTATTATTATAATATTTCCAATCCGGAGAGGTCAGCTTGTTTTTTATACCGTTTATGCTTATTTTAACGTCTTTTCTATATCCTCGCATCGTATTGTCAACATTAAATCTGAGCATTAAAACCTTGTCTTTCGGAAGCGGCTTGTCAAGCTTTATAGTCTGTGAAAACTCTTCTCTGCTGTCTATAAGATATCCATCATCATTTAAAGATATCTTGTCATTTTCATCAAAACCAATACCGCTGATCTTTTCAACGCTCGGTTTAAATCCGCTTTCTTCTGCTTCAGGAACAATGATATACTTCATTAAAGCCTCTGCATTATAAGGATAATCAAGCTCTCTGTATTCCTTTTCACCCATTATCCTTGATGAAACATATCCGATAGGATAAACATTCTGATTTTTAAAAAGATTTAAATTGCCCGAAACCTTTATTTTCTCATATCCCGTCGGAGCACTCTCATTATCGGATATGAGATATTTACCGCCCATATACATATTGAAAAGAACATTTCTGGAAGACGTCGTCAAAGCAGAATTCCTGTATTCGTTTTCATTTTTTATCTCATTAAAATAGAAATTATTAAAATATTTATTGTGTAAAGATGAATAAACGTCTGTTGAATAGAATCCGGTGTTGTAAATCATATTTACAGTCTTGGAGCTGTTAAATAAATTTATCGTTCTTACAGCTTCATCATCTTCTGATACAATCTCGGCAAGTTCTTCAATATCAAAAGAATCATTTTTCTTTATCTCAACATATGTTACCAGCTTATCGGAGAAGTTGCATGAAATCATTGAAACACATGAAAGTGTCAGCATCGAAATTGAAATAAAACTTCTCTTTTTAAACTTGTAAAAACATAAAAGACAAATGATAAGCAAAACAGCGTCAGCATAAATACCAAGTCTTGTCGTCTTTCCCCCGCCCATAGTAAAAAAGCCTAAAATCAAAACAATAACGGTTATGGGGAAAACAAACTTAAATTTGTATTTGCCGTGAATCAAGTCCTCATAAGCTTCACCTATTATAATCGTAGCTATAGGTATAAACGGAATCAATACCTTCGGATCAATATACATTCCTCCGTTTAAAGCAAAAACAAATATAGGACAGCAAATTAAAACTGCCATTACTATACAAATAAAACGTCTTGCCTTGTCCTTTGACATAATTCCGATTATACATGCTGTTACAAGAAAACATGATAAACCCATGGAATAATGCCCCGACGCTATATAATTAAGAGAAACTCTCGGTAAAAGCTGAAAAACATTTATGTGTGAGTTTCCGCCGTCACGACCGCCAAGTAATGCAGCCACCGTCGGGAGAAGCAATACTCCCGCCATCATAACGCTTATTAAAAGCCTTCCGGCAAACCCGATTGCATTTCTGATAAACTCCTTGACAGTCACATTATCTGTTGATTTAAAATAACAGTATACTCCATAAACAGCTATTGCAATAAGTGATGGGATACTGAAATAATAACTTGATATTATAATTAAAAAACAAAAAACAATAAATTTCGTCTTTTTGCCTTTGAAAAAATAATCCTCAACTGCCATTAAAGCCAACAGTAAAAACGGCATGTAATTAACAAACATAACATGCCTGTGGCTGTGAAAAATTAAAGAATCGGAAAGTAAAAACACCGTGCTTAAAAGAAAAGCAACGTTTTCTTTGAATTTTCGATTCATAAATATATAGAAAATAACTATATCCGCAGCAATTCCAATCATACTTATTGCCTGAAGATATGTTGACATCTTTACAAAAGGCAAAAGGTAGGAAATAAGAATAAAAGGTGAATAAAGTCCGTAATATGAAAAGTAATAAATATTTTCGCCGGCACCAATATTAGGAGCAAAATCAGGGAAAAACTCCCCCGTTTCATAAAACAGCTTTCTGAAATAATCAGGAATAGCATAATGCTGCCCTGCCCAGTCAAGGCTGGAACCATAAGCATATTTGAATCTTGTCAGAAGCAATACTAAAACTACATAAAAGCCTAAAAGAATACCTATTCTGATTATGTGCTTCTTATTTTTTTCAATTAATCTGTTCATATATCATTTCCACTTCCGGGTATATATTTCTGCCACATCTCATATTCAGCCATGTGCCAAAGCTTATTCACGGTCTTTTCCTGTGAAGCATAATACGGCGCAAGCCTTTCCTTAAACGCTAATCTTTCATCATCTAATTTTTTCAGATCATTTTCCGAATCATTAAGCTCTGATTTCTTATAGTATTTCCCGAAATAGTATAAATCTGAATTTATTTCGTTGTCTTCATAAATATCCGTTACAAATTGATGAACCAGCTTATGATGCTGATGTCCGTATTCACCATCTTCATTATGAGTAACTATAAGCTCCCAGTCCCTATATTCCATAACCGTCTTAAGATCATTCATTATTCCCTGTCTTACCTTCTGCCAGTCATCCCGTCTTCCGGCAACCTTGTCAGGATAAAATAAAATCAAAGGTTCATTTCCTGATTCCGTTACTACCTTCTCAAATTCTGCCGAACGTACCTTGTCATAACCTCTTGTTACGGAAACAACCAGATAATTGCCATCCATAAGATGTCCGCCGCCCCAAAGCAGCTCATCGTCAGGATGAGCAACAATCATAAGCTTGTCAACATCAGTTCCCGCAATATTCTCCTTTTTTAAGACAGGTACATCATATGCTTCCCTATATTCGTTCCTAATATCCCCGATATAGCATAAAATAAAAATAGTTATCGCCGCAAAAATAAAAAGTGCCGCAATATATGTTCTGGTATGTCTTATCCCTTTCAAAAATGCTCCTCCAATCGAAATTCTATATAAATGTTAAAATATTTTTGCTCCATTAACTATTATACTTCTAAAGTATTTTTATGTCAATCAACATAACTTATAAAAAAATTATTCTAATCTTAGATTTTTCTTAAGAAATCTGTATAAAATTAAATGTAAATAAAATATGAATGTGCTTGACAAATGCGTTTCGTTGGAATATAATATTATCAATATCTAAAATGCTTTGACAGGAAAAAAAGCATATGTTCAGATTTCAGAGAGCTGTCGGCCGGTGTAAGACAGTACGGAATTTATGCTATAACTCGTCCTCGAGCAGGTGCAGCGAAAAACCACCTTTTGAGTAGCTTCACACGGGCAGCTCCCGTTACAGAGCGGCGCATTGATAGATGCGGCTGAGGTGTATAATGTGAATTATGCACGAATTAGAGTGGTAACACGGGTATTTTACTCGTCTCTTGTTTATGAGAGACGGGTTTTTTTGTTATCTCTATAGCTGCATGTTTATTTAACACACTTTAACGAAATTTATAAGGAGGACCTAAAATGAAAAATGTTGAAAAATATCAGAGAGGCTATTTTATGCCTCCTGTTAAGTCAATGAAATGGGCAGAAAAAGAATATATCGACCATGCTCCGATGTGGTGTTCGGTTGACCTGAGAGACGGAAATCAGGCTTTGATCATACCAATGAGCTTAGAAGAAAAGCTGGAGTTTTTCGAGCATCTGGTTAAAATCGGATTCAAGGAAATTGAAATCGGTTTCCCTGCCGCTTCTGAAACGGAATATGAATTCTGCCGCACACTTATCGAACGCAATATGATTCCCGATGATGTAAGAATTCAGGTGCTGACACAATCACGTGAACATATCATCAAGAAAACATTTGAGGCTCTGGAGGGCTGTAAAAATGCCGTAGTTCACCTCTATAATTCAACTTCAGTTGCACAGCGTGAACAGGTTTTCCGCAAATCAAAGGAAGAAATCAAGGAGATTGCAGTAAGCGGAGCAAAAATCTGCGAAGAATATCGAAAGAAAACTCCCGGAAACTTTATCTTTGAATATTCTCCGGAAAGCTTTACAGGAACAGAACCGGAGTATGCTCTTGAGGTATGCAATGCCGTTCTGGACGTTTGGAAACCATCTGCCGATAATAAAGTTATTATCAATCTGCCTGTAACTGTTGAAATGTCAATGCCGCATGTTTATGCATCTCAAATTGAATATATGTGTGATAATATGAAATATCGTGAGAATGTAATAGTTTCTCTTCACCCCCACAATGACAGAGGCTGCGGTGTTGCAGATTCCGAGCTGGGACTGCTTGCGGGCGCTGACAGAATAGAAGGTACATGTTTTGGAAACGGCGAAAGAACAGGTAACGTTGATATTGTTACATTAGCAATGAATATGTATACTCATGGGGTTGATCCTGAACTGGATTTCTCCGATATGCCTAAGCTGGTGGAAATTTATGAGCGTGTTACACGAATGAAAGTTTATGAGCGCAGCCCATATGCTGGACGTTTGGTATTTGCCGCATTTTCAGGTTCTCATCAGGATGCTATTGCAAAGGGTATGAAATGGCGTGAAGAGAAGGATCCCGATCACTGGACTGTACCTTATCTTCCAATCGACCCGAAAGATGTCGGAAGAGAATACGACGGCGATGTTATCCGTATTAACTCACAGTCAGGCAAGGGCGGAATCGGTTATCTGATGGAACAGCAGTTCGGATATGATCTTCCACCGAAAATGAGAGAAAATTTCGGATATGCAGTCAAGAATGTTTCAGACCATCTGCATAAAGAGCTTATGCCAAAAGAAATTTTTGATATATTCTCCGAGAACTATCTGAACATCAAAACTCCTGTAAATGTTGTTGAGGCGCACTATACACAGCAGTCCGATGGAAAAATCACAGCTTATGTCACTGCTGAAATTCCCGGAAAGGACAAAGCCAAAACATATCAGGCCGACGGAAACGGAAGACTTGACGCTGTGGCAAATGCATTGAAAAAAGCATTGGATTTAGACTTTAATATTGAAACTTATAAGGAACATGCTCTTGAAAGCCACTCAACCTCAGAGGCTGTTTCATACGTTGGAATTTCAGTAAACGAAAAAATCGTCTGGGGCGCAGGAAAGCATACAGACATTATTGTATCTTCCGTAAACGCATTATTGTCAGCTATCAACCATGCTGTTTCAAAATAAGATTTCGCTAAGACCTGTAATGCATTAAAGATTTGTAAAATTCAAATCTGCACATTTACGGCTAATTATATTTGTAAGGGGCAGACTCCAAAAATGCCTGTCCTTTTTACCGTAAATCCTGTCAGTTAAATTTTACAATTGCAATACAATTTTTGTTGTGTCAGTTTATGCTCGAAGTGACTATAGTTTCTTTTTGCTAACTCGCCACAGCGAGGTCAAAGCTATCGATATCACAAACCGATAACGTGAGTTGGCACTTGCGAGCCAGCACTCACTACAGTATATAACTTCTTGCGTACTCACAACAGCGGGGTCAAAGCTATAAGATATCACAAACCGATAACGTGAGTTGGCCCGTGCGGCCGAGCACCCCCCTCTACTAATAGGCTTATTTTGAGGTTTTTTGCACGCAAACGTGCAACTTTGAATGAAATATGAACAAAGTTTGGATATCTGTACAAATTAAATAGCCAAAACATATACAAAATGCACATATAAATTGTAATAATTTGTATGTGCATTTTTCTATTTAAATTATAAAATTGGCAGAATATAATAAAACATTTTTATAAATACAATGTAGAATATCAGAAACTACAAAACAAAAAATTGAGATCTACAGCAACCATATAGGTATCGTTATAATATCAAATTGATACTAATAATTGAATAAAAATAACGGCACAGATCACACTGTACCGCCATTATATAGCTTATTTATATCGGTTTTTATCTTAAACAGCCTCTGCCATGCTTGATTCTGTCTTATCCGTTTTGCGGGATATATACTTTTCATAAACCAGAATTGTATCCTCAACGGCGGCAAATTCACCGTCCGACTTAGCCGTTACGCAAATATATTCTTTATCCTCATGTTCAAGCTTGGTAGCAAGCGTGTATTTTGCCTCGTCTGTAAAACCGGTCTTTCCGCCAACTATCTCGCCGCCGCCTTCAACAAAGTATCCGTCAAGACGCATCGCAAGAATACTTGTCAGCTCAATTCCGTCCTTATGCTGTGAAGTTTTTGATGTGGTATATGTATTTGCGGTAAGAACCTTATTGCACAACTCATTTTCCATTGCATATTTTAAAAGCAGCGCCATGTCTTCGCAGGTTGAATAATGATTTTTGCTGTGCAGACCATTTGCATTTTCAAAATGTGTATTTTTCAAACCAAGCTCTGACGCCTTTTCATTCATCAGCTTTGTAAGTTCTTCTTCTGAACCTGCAATAGCATTAGCCAGACCGGTAGTGCCATCAGCACCGCTTACAAGAATTGAAGCATACATCAAGTCCTCAACAGTAACCTTTTCCCCTGCATCAAATCCTGCTCTTGAAGCGTCCATTTCAACCAACGGATCTATATCGTCTGCCGTAAATTTATACGTATCTTTAATATCATCAAAATTTTCTGCCGCTACAACCAAGGTCATAATTTTCGTAAGCGATGCAGGATATATCTTTTTATTATAATTCTTTCCTGCGACGACAGTATTATTATCAGAGTCAATCAAAACAGCATAATCTGCTGTAAAATCCTTATCTTTTATATTTTTATAATCAGCAGCTTGTTCAGGATAAGTCAGTAAGGGTTCAGCCGTAGAATCAGCCTGTGAATCCGCAATACTTGAATCCGGTTCATTTTCAGCTAAAGATGAGCTGTCTGCCAATGAATCTGCAACAGCAGGAACATTTTTATTTTCACTGATTCTGTTTTTGTCGGTTAAAAATAAAACAGCCGTACCAACCGCAATAATAATTATTCCTACCAATACGGCAATAACCGCTATTCCGCCGCTGCTTCTTTTAGACATATTCATTCTCCTCTTCTTTTACTTTTCTATATTCGCTGCCCTCAGTTTTATTTTCAAATTCAGGCAGGTTGCTTTTAAGCGTTTTATGACAATATCTTAAAATATCCTGTCTTGTGATTATACCTATAAACATATTTCGGTCATCAATAACAGGTACAAAATTCTGATTCATCAATAACAGGATCAAATCCTCAATAGTTGAGTAAATATAAACCGGATTATTTTTTACACGCTTGGGAATATTGCTTATTGAATATTTCTCAAGGTCCTTAATATCCATAATATTATTGTCAAGCATAAACCAAAGAATATCACCCTCTGCAAGAGTCTTTATATATCCTCCGTCCCTGCCTATAACAGGAACAGCAGTAAATCCGTGATTTCTCATTTTTTCAATGGCCTGTCTTACTGTATAATCTTCATAGACAAAATCAATTACAGCCTTTGGTTTTAAAAATTTAAGTATATTCATATATAATGCAGTCCTCAGCAAAAGTAAATCGTTGTCCGTTTTTTAAATACTGTAAATTAGATTCAAAAAGGTACTAAAGTCCATTTTTTTAAAGTCTTCTTCACTGATATCCATATTATTGAGATCTTCTGAGGTCATACCTTTTTTACTGCAAATATTGCTGCAAAAGCTAACCCGTTCATCTTCAGTCAAACCGTCAAAATCAGTCATTGAGTCAAGAAAACTCAAATCAAATATCGATTTATCAGCTTCAAAGGACAGTGAATCTACAATTCTGGTTTCGGTCATATCGTCCTGACCTTCAATAGTATATTTTAACGTATATTTAATTAAATCTCCGCTTTTTTTATCAAAGAAAAAAGTAATATTCGTGATATATGTATCTCCCGTAAAGGTATATTGTTCAGTTACAGCTTCGTTATCGTCAACCTCAGTATTACCCTTTGTAAAAGGAAGATTGCGGTTTATAACCTCCTCAACAATACTCAGAGGGGGTTCTGCTTCTGTTGATTGATACATTTCAGCAGAAGTATCAAAGTTATAAGTTTTTCCATCAACTGAAATAACTCCGTAACTTCCATTGCTCTCTTGCTGTGTCTGATAAACATTCTGACCGCTTACTGCTCTTGTAAGCTTTATCTCACCGTCATATGCACTGCCGGTAACAGTACATTTCATTGTGTATTCACTTTGCTTCAGCTTTTCAGCAAGCCTTGTAAGATATTCTCCTGCATTAGATTGTTCCTTAAGTGAAGATTCTTCAGCATCAGATTTTTTAACACCAACAGATGAAGATTCTGTCTTTGAAGAACTTCCCTCTTCCTTTCCGCAGCCCGATAATGCAAGCATCAAGGCCGCTAACGATACGCAGAATATTTTATTGATAATACGCATTTTCTTATCCTTTCAAAACTCTTATTAATATCAAATATTATACACCCGTCCCAATAATAAGTCAAGGATAAAAGGTGTCAACACAGGTATGATACTATTCCAAAAAAGTGGTTTCGGTAACTTTTTGCCGAAGCCACTTTTCACTTTTAGTTTTATAAAATGAAACCTTACTTAAAAAAGCAAAAATTATCATTTACATTTTATTCAATTAAGCTTTCTAAAATCTGACGCTCCATGCTTGCATATAGGACAAATGAAATCGTCCGGAATTTCACCTTCGTATACATATCCGCAGATATTGCATACATATCTTACCTTCCCATCAGCCGTTTTCTCCTGACTCGGCTTTGGCTTGACATTTTTGTGATAATAATCATAAGTCATTGACGCTTTGTCAGACAGAACATCTCCGTCGATAACATCGGCAATAAACATTGTATGAGTTCCCAAATCTATTGTCTGTACTGTTTTGCAGGAAATATAAGCGTTTGTATGATCAGGAACATAAGGAATTCCATTCTCGGCTCTTATAAAATTAAACCTGTGAAACTTGTTTTCCCATCTTCCGCTTGAAAAGCCGAAGTGCTGAAACAACGAAAAATCCGCCGTTTCATCAATAATAGATACATTAAATTCACCGCTTTGGCTGATCATATAATGTGTATAATTACTTTTATCAACAGTGATAGATACTCTGTTCGGAGAAATCGTAACCTGCTGAAGCGTATTAGTAATACATCCATTTAAAAAACTTCCGTTTTTAGCGGTAAGTACAAATAATCCATAAGTTATTTTAAACATTGCAGAATTGTTTTTCATATGCTGACACCTCTATTAAACCTGAATTTTATGTCTTTATTGTTACCCGTAAAAAACAATCAATACTTATAAATCAACTAAGATTAACATAAGACGCAGGATTAAGATACATTCCCTGATATCTGATTTCAAAATGCAGATGATCACCTGTGGAATATCCGGTAGATCCCATTGCGCCGATTACATCGCCTTTTTTTACAGTATCTCCGTCTTTGACATTCAAAGATGTAAGATGGCCGTAAAGGCTTATAAATCCCTCGCCATGATCAATTATTATGTAGTTTCCATAACCTCCGCCGCAGCCGCAGGATTTGTCTTTTCCGTAATTGTGAGGACAAGAAGAATTAGTTCTTATTACCGTTCCGCTTTCTGCTGCATGAATACTTGTGCCACGGCTGCCCGCAATATCCATACCCGTATGATATGAGCCCCAGCGTTCGCCAACACCTGAAGAAATATAATAGCTTCCGGGCACAGGCCAGCCGAATTCATATCTGCATTCATTTTCTGAAATAATCTCTCCATCAGAAATTCTTTCATTTATAGCGTTCTTTAAAATCCTGAGCGCTTCATTTGCACTTAATTCCGCAGCAGCTCTCGCCGTTTCACCGGACGAATTACCATAAGAACCCGATAAAATTCCCGAAAGATCAGCCTCAAAAGCCTGCCGTTCCTTAATATATTCCTCGTTCCTTTTTTCCAGCTCAGACTTTTGTTTTTCATAAGCTTCTTTTTGCTGTTTACTGCTGTTATAAAGATTGTCCAGTTCTTTTTTCTGTGCTTCCAGCTCCTCATATTGCTTGTCGTATTCTGATTTTTGAGCATTCAGGTCATCATGTGCCTGCTCATAATCCTCCTTAGCGGAAATAAGTTCTTCTAAAAGCGAATTATCATGTTCAGCCACACGCTTTATAAGCTCAAGTCTCATAAGCACATCATAAAAGCTTCCGGATTCAAGGAGTATACTTGTATAAGATTCATCTCCTGCAAGATACATTGCTCTTATTCTTTTTTTCAGCCTGTCAACACCGTTCTCAATTTCCTTTTGCTTGTTATCGATCATTCTCTGATTTGAGGACATATCCATTTCAAGTCTTGTCATATATGAATTAAGAACTTCTATTTTATTGTTTACCGTATCAATTTTCTTTTTTATTAAGTTCTGTTCTTTTTCCTTGTCTTTGATATCTTTTTCCGCCGATTTGATCTGTTCGTCAAGCTTCGCCTGTTCTTCGGCAATACTTTGCAATTTTTCCGCATACTGCGACACGTCATATGACTCACTGTCAGCACTGACAGATACACACACATCTGAATTTTTACCAATAAATCCGATGCACAGCGATAACGCCAGTGTAAATGCCAGAATGCGCTTCAGCATCCTAAATTTATTCATAAACAACAGTGTCTCCTTTATTTCTCTATCTTTGTTTATACATTACACATAGTTTGTCGGGTCCATAGCAACTCCGTTTAAGCGAACCTCAAAATGAAGATGAGGTCCTGTGGAATACCCTGTTGAACCAACCGTTCCAAGCACGTCACCTTGTTTGACTGTCTGTCCCACGCTGACTGTAATTCCCTCTGAATGTCCGTAAAGCGTCCAATAACCGTTGCCATGATCTATAATACAGTAGTTTCCGTATCCTCCGCCGCAGCCGCAGCTGCCGTTTTTGCCGTAATCATGAGGACAGCCGTTTACAGCACGAATAACCGTTCCGTCAGCCGACGCACAGATCTTTGCGCCTCTTATATTTTCTGAATAAATGTCAATACCTGCGTGATAAGCTCCCCATCTCCAGCCGACGCCGTATGAAATGTGATAAAATCCGGGAACAGGCCAGGTAAACATAGATTTATCATTATATCCGTGATCAGCATTATTTGTTGACCCCTGTGAATTATTTGTCGTCGTTCCGCTTCCGGCATTTCCGCTTGTACTGTTATTTGACTGATTCAAAGCTTCCTGACGTCTTCTTTCTTCCTCTTCACGGCGTCTCTGTTCTTCTTCCTCTTTTTTCTTTATTGCCTGCTGTTCCTTAAAAAGCTTCTGTAAATCAGCCTCGAATTCTGCCTGTTCTTTTTTCAGCTTCTCCTGATTTTTCTTATATGCAGCAGCGTCCGCCTTTAGTTTTTCCTCTGATGCCTTACTCTGTGCATAAAGTCCGTCAAGTTTATCCATCTGAGCTTCCTGCTTTTCTTTTTCAGTCTGCTGTTTTTTCAGTTTTTCTTCAAGGTCCTTTTTGTCTTCCTCTAAGCCCTTTTTCTCCGTTTCATATTGCTTTTTAAGATCAACAAGGTCATCTATCATGCTGTTATCATGATCGGCAACTTTCTTTACAAGTTCAATCTTCATAAGCATATCATAGAAATCATCAGCTCCAATAAGAATATCGGTATAAGAACTGCTTCCTGCAACATACATTACTCTTATTCTTTTTTTGAAGTTTTCAATTCCCTGTTCGATTTCTTTTTCTTTATTCTTTATGCTTTCTTCGCTTTTATAAATACTTTCGGTAAGATCATTGATTTCATCCTGATATTGATTAATTTTATCGTCATATTTCTGAATAGTCTTTTCAACAACATCAATCTGCTTTGAAATATTATTTTGTTTTTCCTTTTCAGATTCTGCTCCCTCATTAGCCGCCTTTATTTTAGCGTCAAGCTGTGCCTGCTTTTTTTCCAAATCATCTATATCCTGCTGTGATTTTTTAATTTTTGCGGCATTGGCTTTTGCTTCACTGCTTTCTGCAGAAACCTGATTTTCAACTTTTATGTAATCTCTGCCGTTTGCCATAACCGTTATCGCAGTTATGATTGCTAATGAAAAAGCTAAAAACTTTTTTAATAATCCGACCTTATTCATAATATGCGACCTATCCTTTCACGAAGCCTTCAGATAAATAAACATAAAAGCTTCCATACGTCAGTCAGGCGAAAATACCTGAAGTAAATTTACACGATTCTATCATAATACAGGCAGGTCAAATCATTACAAAGTATGATAAGCCTGCCCCTGTTTCATATATTATGAAGGGCAAAAGCCCCGATGTCTATCTTTATTGTCTTTTAATTTAAACCTTTAAATGCTTGCCAATGCTTATTGAAGTACCCACAGCTCCGATAAAAGCACCCGCAACTGTATAAGCGCCGGCAACCGGCCACAGCATATCCTTGAAAGAGTAAAGCGATTTTACTCCAAGTATGTTCCAGAGCTTGAAATCCTCGTTTAATATGTTGTATACCCCGTCATATGCAAACATTGTAAGCAAAAGCGCCGTAGCAGCCGCCAGAATTCCTACTATCATACCCTCAACAAAAAACGGAATTCTTATAAAACTGTTGTTTGCACCAACATATTTCATTATGTTGATTTCTTTGCGCCTTGCAAAAACACTGGCTCTTGTCGTGTTTGAAATGATAATCATACAAACAATAATAAGAGCTATAACAATAGCGCCTGAAACGATAGTAACCAATCTTCTGATACTGATAAGCACATCAGCAAAAGCAGTAGGAGATTTGGTTGATTCAACATTGTCAAATGTATCGATCTGTGTAGTTGTTTCAGTCATCTTTTTAATATCAACTACAGTAATTCTGAATGTATCAGGAAGCGGATTGTCATCAGCATACTGGAAAAAATCCTTTTCTTCATCAGTCATGCCCTCAAGCATATTTTCCCATGCCTCTTCCTTTGAATAGAATTCCACTTCATTAATATTAGGAATATCTTCAAGCTTTTGCTTCAGTTCTTCCTGTGCTGCGTCGTCGGTATTGTCTTTTATCTGTACGATTACTTCACTCTTGCCCTCAATTCCACCTATAATTCTGTTAAGGTTGATTGACAGCAAAACTGATATTCCAACCATGAGAAGTGAAACCAATATGATACAGAATGATGCAAACGACATCATACGGTTTGTCCATATGCTTTTCAGACCTTGACCTGCAAGGTATTTTACACTACTTGCCTTCATATGAACCTCCTATAAACTCATCAAACGCAATATTTCCCTTATTGATATTGATAATGCGTCCTCCGAAGGAGCGTACCAAATCATGCTCATGAGTAACCATAAGTATAGTGGTTCCGCACTCGTTTATGCCTTTAAGAAGTCCGACAATTTCATATGACAGCGCAGGATCTATGTTTCCAGTAGGCTCGTCCGCAATAATGAGCTGCGGATCGTTTACTAAAGCTCTCGCAAGAGCAACCCTCTGCTGTTCTCCTCCTGAAAGCTCTGTAGGATAGGACTTAGCCTTGTGTGAAAGTCCCACCAGACTTATAACATAAGGTACTCTTGATTTGATGTATTTAGCCGGAGCGTCAATAACCCTCAGCACAAATGCAACATTCTCATATACCGTCATTGTAGGAATAAGTCTGAAATCCTGAAAAACAACTCCGATAGTCCTTCTCAGCTTAGGGATTTTCCTTCTCTTAAGCTTACTGAGATTAAATCCGTTTACTAAAACTGTACCGGATGTTGCGTCAATTTCTTTTAATATAAGTTTAATAAGTGTTGATTTGCCGGCGCCTGAAGGTCCGACAACAAAAGCAAAATCTCCGTCATTGATTTTCAGATTAATAGAATTAAGTGCGTCAACGCCGCTTGAATATGTAACGGAAACATCTTTAAATTCAACCAAGTAAAATACACCGCCTTATAGCTTAGGAGATATCCTCTCCGTATACTTCAAGCTGATTTTAGAATTTAACCGGATTAGCGGATAAATATTTCTTAACCATAAGCGCAATTTTAAATATAATTGCATGGTCAAACTCTCTAAGATCAAGACCTGTCAGCTTTTTGATTTTTTCAAGTCTGTATACAAGAGTATTTCTATGTACAAACAATTTTCTTGAAGTTTCAGAAACATTCAGGTTGTTCTCAAAAAATTTCTGAATCGTAAATAAGGTTTCATGATCAAGTGATTCTATTGAACCTTTTTTGAAAACTTCCTTCAGAAAAGTTTCACAAAGAGTTGTCGGCAAATGATAAATAAGTCTTGCAATTCCCAGATTGTCATAAGAAACAATGATCTTGTCAGTATCAAATACCTTTCCGACTTCAAGAGCGATCTGAGCTTCTTTGAATGAACGGGCTAAATCACGAACTCCCTCAACTACAGTACCGATTCCAACATTTACCCTTGTATAGAATTCACTGCTGAGAGTGTCTGAAATTGATCTTGCAAGCTTCTCCAAATCATTAGGTGCAACGCTTGCGGCAACTTCCTTGACAAGCACAATATCTGATTCGGTAATATTAAATACAAAATCCTTGCTCTTGTCCGGGAACAGATTCTGAATAACGTCAAAAGCAGAAACATCATTGGAAGAAATGATTCTTATAAGAAGAACAACTCTTGAAATATCAGAACTGAAATGAAGTTCTCTTGCCTTTACCTGAATGTCACCGGGAAGCACATTGTCCAGTACAACATTTTTAATAAAGTTATTTCTGTCATATTTCTCATCATAGTATTGTTTAATGCTGGTAAGGGTAATAGCAAGAATGTTTGCATATTTTGCTGCCATTTCGTCAATACCCTCAACAAATACAGCATAATCCGGCTTCATATGAGCGCCGAACGGCTTATATGTATAACCATCACGCACAAATATATCATGAGAATCGCTTATATCAAGGGATACGAATTCATTCGTAGAACCCACCTGCGCCAGTTCAGAACATGCGACAATTGTTGCGCTGTCGTCAATTACACCAAAAACACAATCAATAGTATCACGCATCTGATGAACTACGCTTTGAAATAATCTGTTGGACATAAAATTTTCCCCTTTACCTGCAAAAATTTTGGACATAAGCCTTTTATAAATATGTCTGCATACTATCATTATAACAAAAAATGATTAATTTTGCAAGCCTTTTTATAGTAAAAATGTTCAAAAACTTTTTTCAGGCTATTAAGATTTTATAATCAGTTTAAACTTATTACAAATTGTAACATATATTTTCTTTGATTGTGTGAATTTTTTGTTAAATCACTCAAAAACAGTGCCGGTTTTTTATTCCAATTAAAGCATTTTGCATATATCAGTGTTACCCAATTGTAATATTTGAATTTTTTCCATAACCATATCAGCCGAAAATTTTAAAACCGAAATTATTCTCTTTTACGCTATTAAATCGATACTAAGCGATAACCCTTGACAGATTTTGAAATATGCTATACAATATTAATAATATGATTTTAAGGAGAATGTAACATGCTGAATACAGAAAAAACAATGGATAAAATCGTCGCCCTTTGTAAAAACAGAGGCTTTGTTTACTCAGGAAGCGAAATCTACGGCGGTCTTGCAAATACTTGGGATTACGGCCCTTACGGCGTCGAACTGAAAAATAATATAAAAAAAGCATGGTGGAAAAAATTTGTACAGGAAACGCCTTTAAACGTCGGTCTTGATTCCGCTATTCTTATGAATCCGGAAACATGGGTAGCTTCAGGACACCTTGGCGGTTTTTCAGACCCTCTTATGGACTGTAAATCATGTAAAACACGACACAGAGCGGATAATCTTATTGAGAACTTCGACGGTACCAACCCTGCAGGATGGACAAATCAGCAGATGATGGATTATATCAGAGAAAAAGAAATTGTCTGCCCCGAATGCGGCAAGGCTGATTTTACTGATATCAGACAATTTAACCTTATGTTCAAAACTTTTCAGGGCGTTACGGAGGATTCAAAATCCGAGCTTTATCTCCGCCCCGAAACAGCTCAGGGTATATTTGTAAACTTTGCTAATATCCAAAGAACCTCACGAAAGAAAGTTCCTTTCGGCGTCGGACAGATCGGTAAATCATTCAGAAACGAAATTACTCCGGGTAACTTTATCTTCCGTGTAAGAGAATTTGAGCAAATGGAGCTTGAGTTTTTCTGTAAACCGGGCACTGACCTTGAATGGTTCCAGTATTGGAGAACATACTGCAAAGACTTCCTGTTAGGACTGGGCATCAAGGAAGATAACCTCAGACTCAGAGATCACGATCCTGAAGAGCTTTGCTTCTATTCAAAAGCAACAACTGACTTTGAATATCTCTTCCCGTTCGGATGGGGAGAGCTTTGGGGAATCGCCGACAGAACAGACTATGACCTTACTCAGCATATGGAACATAGCGGCAAATCCCTTGAATACTTTGACCCTGAAGATAATTCAAAATATATTCCTTATGTTATTGAGCCTTCATTGGGTGTTGAAAGATTGTTCCTTTCTATAGTTACCGAAGCATATGATGAGGAAGTCATCGATGCCGAAAAAAATGATGTGCGTACAGTAATGAGACTTCACCCTGCACTCGCACCAGTTAAAGCCTGCGTTCTGCCATTGGTTAAAAAGCTTAAAGAACCGGCTCAGGAGCTTTTTGCTCAGCTTTGCAAGAAGTTTAATGTTGAGTACGACGAAGCAGGAGCAATCGGCAAAAGATATCGCCGTCAGGATGAAATCGGTACACCTTTCTGCATCACTTACGACTTTGATACTCTTGAGGATCATTGCGTAACAGTCCGTGACCGTGATACGATGGAACAGGAAAGAGTTAATATCGACGAGCTTGAAGCTTATATAGAAGCAAAAATCGCTTACTAATACTATTAAATGTTTAACGGGTCAGCTTAATGCCGACCCGTTTTTTTATTATTTCCTTATTTTTTATGTCAAATTATACAAAAAAACACTTGATTATAATTGCAGAATGCCGTTTTTTCACTGCAAAGCTTGCCATATTCCGCACTTTCTGATATAATTATATCTATAATTAATTAAAAAGGAGTAAAAATATGACAAGAGAACAAATCCTGATGCTTGTTTCCATAGTAGTGTATCTATTAATGATACTATATGTGGGAATAAGACTGTCAAAGAAAAACAATACTGTCGATGATTTTTATCTCGGCGGAAGAAAGCTTGGACCTATCGTTACCGCAATGAGTGCCGAAGCGTCCGATATGAGCAGCTATCTCCTCATGGGCGTTCCCGGAGTTGCTTATTTAAGCGGCTGTGCTGATGCAGGCTGGACTGCTATCGGTCTGGCAATCGGTACATATGTAAACTGGCTTATTGTAGCAAAAAGATTACGGCATTATTCAAAACATTGCCAAAATTCAATTACAATACCCGACTTTTTCTCCAACCGTTATCGGGATAACAAAAATATTCTTTTAGGAATTTCCGCACTCATTATCGTAATCTTCTTTATCCCTTATACCGGCTCAGGCTTTGCAGCCTGCGGAAAGCTTTTTTCAAGCCTTTTTGGTATCAACTATCATACTGCAATGATAATCAGTGCATTAATAATTATTGCATATACCTGTCTCGGAGGATTTCTTGCCGCAAGTACAACAGACCTTATACAAAGCATTATAATGACAATTGCATTACTTATTGTTTTAGGCTTCGGAATAAATGTTGCCGGCGGATTTGATGCCGTAATAGACAATGCAAAATCTCTCCCAGGATATTTTTCAATGAATTCAATATTTAATTCTGAAACAGGTACTGAATCATCTTACGGAATTATTAAAATAGTTTCCACCCTTGCATGGGGATTAGGCTATTTCGGAATGCCTCATATTCTTTTAAGATTTATGGCTATAGAGGACAGCAGCAAAATCAAGACTTCAAGAAGAATTGCTTCTGTCTGGGTTGTCATTTCACTCGGCATTGCAGTATTTATCGGTATTGTTGGTCTTGCAATGAGCAATGCCGGCAAGGTTGAAGCACTTGAAGGCAGTCAGGCTGAAACAATTATCGTTAAAATCTCAAGTCTGCTGAGTACATATGGTGTAATACCAGCGCTTATCGCCGGTGTTATCCTTGCAGGTATTATGGCTTCTACAATGTCAACTTCCGACTCCCAGTTGCTTGCCGCATCTTCAAGTGTATCTCAGAATATCCTGCCAAAGGTGTTTAAAGTAAAGATTTCAGAAAAAGCTTCTATGATCGTAGCAAGAATGACATTAGTAGTTATTGCACTTATCGGTATCATAATCGCTTGGGATCCTGACAGTTCAGTATTCGGAATCGTATCCTTTGCATGGGCAGGCTTCGGAGCTACATTCGGACCGGTAATGCTGTTCGCTCTGTTCTGGAAGCGTTCAAATAAATGGGGTGCACTTTTCAGGAATGATCGTTGGAGGAGTTATGGTGTTTGTATGGAAATATGCCGTAAAACCTCTTGGCGGCGTATGGGATATATATGAATTATTGCCCGCATTCATATGCGCTTCAATAGCAATATTAGTTGTATCTCTCCTTACCAAAGCTCCCGAAAAAGAGATAACAGATGAATTTGAAAAGGTAGCTGCAATGAAATAATTATTTTTACAATACAGCATTAAGTCCATAAAAAGCAATCGCTTTTTATGGACTGTTTTTTTATATAATCAATCCTGGAAATATATTGCATAAGTAAAGTTAAAGTGAAAAATATATCGTAGATATAAAATTAAGCATATACTCATTAAATAAAAAACTGCCCCGCATCAGCAGGACAGCTTATGAAATCATAATGATTTTATTCTTTTACAGCACCTGAAACCAAACCGCTGTAAATGTATTTCTGAAGAGTAAGGAATATAATCAGCGTAGGTATGATCGCAATAATAATTCCCGCAAAGATTATCTCCCATTTAGCGCCGAACGGTCCGACAAAGTTATAAAGTGCAGTAGATACAACGGATAATTCTGTTTTTGTCATATACAGCTGAGGAGTATAGAAATCATTGTATATGCTTACAAACTTAATGATCAATACCGTCGCAATAGCCGGTGTCAGGTTCGGCAGTATAATACTGAAATATATTCTCGGATATGACGCCCCATCCACAATTCCGCTTTCATCAAGAGAAATAGAAATCTGATTCAGGAACTGAATGAAGATATATATCGAAATAATGTCTGTGCCTACATAAAGAATAATAGGCGCCGCCATGGTGTTGTAAAGTCCAAGCTTGTTTACAATCTGGAATACAGTAACCTGCATTGAAATATTCGGCAATAGTGTCGCTACAAGGAACGCAGCCTTAACTGTTTTTGTAAGCATAGAGTTGAATCTCTGAATTACAAAAGCCGTCATAGTACCGGTGATAATAGAACCCAGACACGAAATTACTAAAATAATAGCAGTATTCTTTAAACCAATAAGAACATTACCATCAATAAATGCAGTAACAAAGTTTTCCCACCTTAATTGAGTAGGCAAATCAAAAATTCCCGAATTTGAGAATTCTCTGTTATCCTTGAATGCTCCGAACAAAATTACTATGATAGGAAGTATAACCAATGCACAACCTATAAGAAGAACCAAATACTTAAGAATTGTCATAATTACTGCTCCGGGCGAATGCTTAGTGTGCAGTTTTCTGTTTTCAAAGCTTTCCATATTCAATCCCCCTATCTTTTAGATTTCTTAGGCCCGTCATCGTTTTCCTTAAAAAATGCCTGTTGTATCAGCGTTACAACTATAATAATTATAAGCAAAACAACAGCCATCGCCGACGCAAGTCCCATTTTCTTATAAATAAACGCCGTATCGATCGTCTTAATAACGAAAGTAGATGTTCCGTTCTTACCGCCTGTGATAATATAAGGTACCTCAAATACTGAAATTGCACCCTTTACGGCAAGAATTAACTGAAGTGAAATAATCGGCTTGATTCCTGGAAAGACAATATATCGGAATCTCTGCCACGGATTAGCGCCGTCCAGATCTGAAGCCTCATAAAGATCAGGGCTGATAGACTGAATAGCACCCATATACATAATTATATCAAAACCAATATATCTCCACATTGATACAAATACTAAGCAGCAGTTAGCAAGCCATGGAGTAGTAAGCCACTTTACGGGATCACCGCCAAATAATTCAATAATAGCATTAAGTGTGCCTTCACTCGTAAGCGGAGGACTTCCCTTTGAAAAGAATCTCTGGAAAATCAGTGCAACAGCAACTCCGTTCATAAGATAAGGGAAGAATAATGTGCCTTTAAAAAGACCTTTAAGTCTTATTTTTGAACAAAGAATCGATGCTACCAGCAAAGCAATAATCTGCTGAATAAACGAACCTACCAGATAATAAAGGCTTGTTTGGAAAGTAATAAAATAGTCAGGATTAGTAAACACCGTCTTGTAGTTATCAAGACCTACAAATGTTGCATCAATACCAAACTGGTCACGATCCTGGAAACTATAATAAACCATGTTAAAAGCCGGTATAAACGTAAAAGTAATTAATAAGGCTAATGGTACAAGCAAAAATAAGATAGTGGTGATAAGCTTTTGACCTTTATATGTCCTGCACCATTCTAAAAAAGTATATTTACGGGAAGTTTTCTCCATTTTCCAGCCTCCTTTTCTAATCAAAGTATAAATTTAGGGGGAAATTCATCCCCCTAAAAGTTTCAATTTTTAATTCAAGGGATTTACTTGATTACACTGTCTCTTGTTTCTGCCCATCTCTTGTTGCAGTCTTCAACAACAGCCTTAAATCCATCTTCACCCTTGCCTGCAAATGCAGCTTCAGCAAGCTTGATCTTGAAGTTAGCAGCATCTCCGTCAAAAGTACCTACTTCAGAACCCTTATCAACTTCGTTGAATTTACCCTGAAGCTCATCAGGAGCAAGTTCCTCTTCGAAGAGTACGCAATCCTTGAAGTTGCCAAGGTTAGAAGGAAGATCAGAATCTACAGCCGGAGGAATCATGCCTTCGTCAAATGCATAACCTGATTCAAGAGCAAACCATTCAACATATTTCTTAGCAAGTTCCTTATTTTCAGAGTTCTTGTTTACACCGAGGCAATAGTCAGCAGATGTCTGAGCATACTGCTTGCCGTCAACTGTAAATGGAGCAGGCATATATCCGATATCTTCCTTGTTAGCAGCCTTTTCTTCAAACTGGCTGATAGCCCATGAACCCATTACCATTGTACCGATCTTACCGTCAGCCAACCACTGTTTTGAAGCTTCCCACTGAGTTGTTGTAGGATCTTCTTCAATTAAATCCTTATTTGAGAAAACGTCATACATAAGCTTAAATACTTTGTAATAACCGCCGTCTTCAGCAAACAAGTCGTTTTTGTTCTGAAGAAGTCCTGTGTTGTAGTTAGGATCTCCTGAAGCTGAAAGAATCAAGTTAGACCACTGGCCGATTGTCCAGCTTGCGTCAGCAAACTGAGTGTAATAAGGAATAGCTTCGCCCTTATCCTTGATTTTCTGAAGATCTTCAATGAATTCTTCAGGAGTCTTAGGAAGTTCAGTAATTCCTGCATCTGCCCAAACCTTTGTGTTATAAAGAATACCTGTTGCTGTACCGCCTGTAGCAATACCGTAAACAGTCTTGTCACTCATCTTCTTATCAACCCAACGATAAGTTTCTTTCAACTCATCGTATGTACCGAGAGGTTCAAAGAAGTTACCGAGGTCTTTAAGCTCAACAGAATCAGGAATAGCAAGAACATCGCCATAATCCTTAGTTGTCATCATCTTTGAAACATCATCAGCATAATTTGTGAAACCTGTATATTCTACCTTACAATTGAAAGCCTCTTCAAAAGCTTTTGTTCTTTCTTCCATTGATCCGTCGCCGCCCTGTGAAAGACGGTCTGTACGGTTGGTCAGAACCTTAATAGTTGCTCCCTTTCCGTCAATTCTTTCAACTACTGCTTCAGCAGTGCTTGAATTGTCTTTTTTAGCAGCGTCTGAACTGTCGTCGTTGCTTCCGCAGGAAGCCAACATTGTCATGCCCAATGAAGCTGCTGCTGCCATTGAAATAATGCGTTTAATATTCATGTTTTTCTCCTCCAAATAAAAGATTTGAACTTAACTGTATTAAAGCAATTTACTTTAATCCACTTGCTCATTATACATTAGCATTTCCAATTTGTCAATGATTATAATAAATTTATTCTTTAAAAGGCTGAAATACAGCAATATATACAAAATTCGATATTTTATCTATGTGCAATCTGCACAAAAACAAACGAATTGCAACATTAATTTCTTTTTTATTATTATCTCTAAAAAAATCAAATTATCTTACGAAAAAGCCGAAAATACGTGATTTTTTTGTGAATCCAAAAATTTTTCTTATTAAACCCATATAAAATCGCATAAATTTATTTCGAAATAATTCGACACTACTTTTTGTGCATTTTGACGATAAAAAGTATTATAAGGAAACTTCTTGTAAATTGATGTTTAAAATATATCTGTGCATCTTGACTAAAAATTTAATTTAAAATTAAAATGACTGATATTAGATTTTCATTTAAAACCAAACTTATTATACACAATTCTTCCTAAAAAATTCTTGTAATTATTGCACAATTATTTTTGTTTAAATTTGTATAAAGTTCCGAATTTTATTCATATTTCATTCAAAGTTGCACGTTTGCGTGCAAAAAACCTCAAAATAAGCCTATTAGTAGAGGGGGGTCTTAACGCAGACGGCGCAAATCACGTTATCAGTTCGTGATATCTAAAGCTTTGACCTCGCTGTGGCAGGTTTGCGAAAATTATAAATCACTATTCCTTTCACTGGACGGGCGATATCACGATATTGTTTTGATAAAAAAATACCGCAGAGAAATCCCTGCGGTAAGTAAATCTATATCTTATTAAATCAGATCTGCAATATCCAAAATCAGCTTTTCAGACTTCTCCCAGCCAAGACAAGGATCAGTAATTGATTTTCCGTAAACGCCGTCACAGATCTTTTGCGCTCCGTCTTCAATATAGCTTTCTATCATAAATCCTTTAACGATTTTACCGATGTCAGCAGAATGGCGCATTGAATGCAATACTTCTTTGCATATTCTCGGCTGTTCAATATATTTTTTCCCTGAATTACTGTGGTTTGTATCAATAATTACAGCCGGATTCTGATAATCGCCTTCTGCATAAAGACTGCAAAGAAGCTGTAAATCTTCATAATGATAGTTTGGATGAGCCTGACCGTGTTTATTTACATACCCTCTGAGAACGGCATGTGCAAGCGGATTTCCTGAGGTTTCAACCTCCCAGCCTCTGTAAAGGAAGGTATGACTGTTCTGAGCAGCAGTAATTGAATTCATCATTACAGATAAATCACCGCTGGTCGGATTCTTCATACCCGCCGGAATATCCATTCCGCTGGTAGTGATTCTGTGCTGCTGATCTTCAACAGAACGAGCTCCGATTGCAGTATAAGAAAGCAAATCCGAAAGATATCTGTAATTTTCAGGATAAAGCATTTCATCAGCACAAGTAAGACCGGTTTCCTCAATTGCTCTTGTATGAAGCTTTCTGATAGCAATCAATCCCTCAAGCATATCCTCTTCTTTTGTAGGATCAGGCTGATGAACCATGCCCTTATAGCCCAAGCCGGTAGTTCTCGGTTTATTAGTATAAATTCTCGGAATAATTATGATCTTATCCTTGACTTTTTCCTGAATATCTTTCAATCTGTAGATATAATCCATAACAGAGTCTTCTCTGTCTGCGGAACAAGGTCCGATAACGAGCAAAAGCTTATTAAGCTCACCGGTAAAAACCTTTCTGATCTCTTCATCCCGTTCAGCCTTGTGTGCAATTATTTTTTCTGAAAGCGGAAACTGTTCTTTTATAACCTTCGGAATCGGCAGTTTTCTTTTAAAATTCATACCCATAATTTAACCTCCAAAATTTACAGAATTGCTGATAAAGCAACTCATGTAACCGTCCGGTTCGATTTACCGCTTTAAAATCTCATGCCTTAAAAGCACCAAAGCGCTATCGGACATATATAATAATACACCTTTTCAGAATAAATTACAAGTATTTCATTAAAATTTCAGAATTCTTTAATTATTTATTTCGTCTTACGACTTAAAATCTCTCTTCTGCCTGATAAACTTCTCATTGCAGGGTTATCGATAAGCCTTCCTTTATAGTCAAATCTTGAACCATGACACGGACAATCCCAGCTTTTTTCATCAGGATTCCATTCAAGCTGACACCCAAGATGAGGGCATTTATTTGATACAGCATAAACCTTTCCGTCCTCATCCTTATATACTCCGATTTTTTTACCCTTATATTCTACAATTCCGCCATGACCTTTTGATATTTCCTCAGCAGCTTTATCAGGAAATCTCAAAACATTCTTTGAAAGCCCTTTAACCGAATGCCCCGTTTCATTCATAAGAGCTTTTGCAGAAGCTGAAACCTTGAACCTTTGAGGAGAGAAGATTTCATAAGGATTATCTCCTCCTGCGATCATTTCTGAAATTATCATAGCTGATATCATTGCTGAACTCATACCCCACTTCTGAAATCCGGTTGCCACATAAACATCAGGAAGCGATGAAGAAAACTGTCCGATATAAGGCACTCCGTCAAGTGGCATACAATCCTGTGCCGACCATCTGAAAGCAATCCTGCTGTGAGGATAATAATGCTTTGCCGCAGTTTCAAGTCTTGAATATTTTCCACCGCCTGGATTTTCCCCTGTCCTGTGATTTCCGCCTCCCAAAAGCAAATAGTTACCGCTGTTTCTGAAAGACAGACCATTACGGTCAATTCCGTAATAAATACCGTCAAGCCGAGGTGCATTTTCTAAAGCCGCAACATAAGATCTTTCCTGATGCATTCTCATAAAATAATAGCCAGGCGTATTAATAAAAGGAAAATGAGTTGCCACCACGATTTTTCCTGCACTCACTATACCTCTGTCAGTTACAAGATTATTATTTTCAATTGCTTTTACCATTGTATTTTCATAGATATCCAAATCTTTTGAAATGACATCAATAAATTTCAGAGGATCAAACTGAGCTTGATTTTCAAATTTCAGTGCAAGCTCCGTCTTAAACGGCAATGCAGTTTTATCAGTCAGCATTTCCGATATTCCTGCCATTCTTGCTGCCTTTGCTTCTTCAAGCAAAAGCTCGCTGTGACTCTGAGTATAAAGATATGACGGAACACGTTCAAACGAACAATCAATGTTTTCCTCTTTGATTATTCGTTCATATTCGTCAATCGCCTTTAAATTTGCCTGTGCATACTGTTTAGCTTTTGTAATACCGAAATCTTTGATAAGCGAATGATATTTCAATCCATGCTGACAAGTTATTTTTGCCGTAGTATTCTTGGTCTGACCGCTTGCAATTCTTCTTGCCTCAAAAACCGCACATTCTATTCCGTTTTGCTTTAAAAAATAGGCAATAAGCAAACCTGCCATTCCTCCGCCTATTACTGCTGTGTCAATGCTCATATCTCTCTTTAACGGCTCACGTGCCTTAAGCTTGGTTTCACTGCTCCATAATGACTGCATAATTACAACTCCTTTTTTAGTTATTGTTAACACTTAGCAAGTAAAAATACAGTGAAAAAGCGGTTTTCACTTTACTTTAGATCAAAAAACAATAAAATATAAGGTGCTGTCATTGCTGACAACACCTATATTTCAAATAATTATTCAAGTTCAAATGCTCCTGTATAGAGCTGATAATACTTCCCTTTCTGCGCTATGAGCGAATCATGATTGCCACGCTCGATTATTCTTCCCTGTTCAAGAACCATAATAACGTCAGAATTCTTGACTGTGGAAAGTCTATGGGCAATAACAAACACAGTTCTTCCATACATAAGAGCGTCCATTCCGCTTTGAACAATAGCTTCCGTCCTCGTATCAATACTTGAAGTAGCTTCATCAAGAATCATTACAGGAGGGTCGGCAACAGCCGCTCTTGCAATTGAAATAAGCTGTCTTTGTCCCTGTGAAAGTCCCGAACCGTCGCCTGAAAGAACGGTATTATATCCATCAGGAAGCCTTGTTATAAAGCTGTGGGCATTAACAAGCTTTGCTGCGGCAATACATTCTTCATCTGTAGCTTCAAGATTTCCGTATCTGATATTTTCCATGACCGTTCCTGTAAACAGATTTACATCCTGTAAAACTATTCCCAACGAACGTCTTAGATCTGATTTATGGATTTTGTTTATATTAATTCCGTCATATCGGATTTTTCCGTCAGCAATATCATAAAATCTGTTTATAAGATTTGTAATTGTAGTTTTTCCTGCACCCGTTGCACCAACAAAAGCCAGCTTTTGCCCCGGCTCTGCAAAGAGAGAAACGTTATGCAATACAATTTTATTGCTGTTATATCCAAAATCAACATCGTCAAAAACAATATCTCCCGTAAGCTTTGTATAAGTTACAGTACCGTCATTATGAGGATGTTTCCATGCCCAAAGACCTGTTCTTCCGTCAGTTTCAGTCAACTCATCACCGTCATATTTAGCATTTACAAGAGTTACATAGCCTTCGTCGGTTTCAGGCTTCTCATCCATCATGTCGAAAATTCTCTTTGCACCCGCAAGAGCCATAACAAAGGCATTGACCTGCTGTGCGATCTGAGTAATAGGCTGTGTGAAGCTGCGGCTCAGCTGTAAAAAGGAAGCAACCATTCCCAAAGAACCGATTCCGTTAATTGCCAGAGCACCTCCGAACATAGCGATCAGAACATACTGAAGATGCCCCAGGTTACCCATTATCGGCATAAGAATATTCACAAGCTTATTGGCTTCGGAAGCATTTTCACAAAGCTCCTCATTAAGAACATCAAACTCTTCCTTTGCTTTATGTTCGTGACAGAAAACCTTTATAACCTTCTGTCCATTAATCATTTCTTCAATATAACCGTTAACTTTACCTAAAGAATTTTGCTGTTTAATGAAGAAGCTTCCGCTTCTTGAAGTAATCTTCTTTGCAAAGATCATCATACAGAAAACCGTAGCCAGCACAAAAATTGTCATATATACGCTTGTTGAAAGCATAGCCACAAATACGGTTATAATAGTAATAATAGTTGAACAAAGCTGCGGCAGACTCTGGGTTATCATCTGGCGCAGAGTATCCGTATCGTTTGTATAACAGCTCATTATATCGCCGTGGGTATGCGTATCAAAATATTTAATAGGAAGCGTCTGCATATGCTCAAACATTTCATCACGGATATCCTTAAGCACGCCCTGAGCAATGGTTACCATAATTCTGTTAAAAGCCAAATTTGCTAAAACACCGAGAATATAGATAAAGCCCATCACGATTATTGCTCTCAGGAGTTCCGTAAACACGGGATTTACTGTTTCCTTCAGAGGTATAATAAAATCATCTATCAGCACCTGAAGGAACATGGATGCCGCAACCCCAACAAATGCACTTATAAAAATACACACCACAACGACTGCAAACCGTGCCTTATATTTTAAAAGATAACTCATGAGTCTTTTCAGGGATTTGCCGTCCGGCTTCTGCATTTTTCCATGGAACTGTCCGTTCCTGCCCATTGGTCCTCTACTCATGATCAGCACCTCCCTTTGTCTGGGATTCATATACTTCTTTATAGATCTGATTTGTTTTTACAAGCTCATCATGTGTTCCCATTCCATTGATTTTACCGTCGTCAAGGACAAGAATAATATCAGCATCCTGAATGGAAGAAATACGCTGTGCAACAATAATCTTAGTAGTTTCCGGAATTTCTTCACGGAAGGCACGGCGTATAAGCGCATCAGTAGCTGTATCCACTGCACTTGTAGAGTCATCAAGTATAAGTATTTTCGGCTTTTTCAGCAACGCTCTTGCTATACAGAGTCTTTGCTTTTGTCCTCCTGAAACATTGGAGCCTCCCTGTTCAATATAGGTATCATATTTATCAGGGAACTGTGAAATGAACGAGTCTGCCTGTGCAAGCTTACAAACTCTTATCATGTCCTCTTCCGTAGCCTTTTCATTTCCCCAACGGAGATTATCCTTGATTGTACCTGAGAAAAGCACATTTTTCTGCAAGACCATGGCAACCTCGTTACGAAGGGATTCTATATCATATTTTCTTACATCTATACCTCCGACTTCAACTGATCCTGCCGTTACATCATAAAGCCTTGGAATAAGCTGTACAAATGTAGATTTTGAACTTCCTGTTCCGCCGATTATGCCTACTGTCGCTCCCGAAGGTATTGTGACATTTATATTTTCAAGACAATCACGGTCAGCTTTTTCCGAATAAGCGAAATTTACATTATTAAATCTGATGCTTCCGTCCTTAACCTTGGTAATTGGATTTTCACCGTTTGCAAGACTGCTTTCCTCGTCGAGAAGTTCAACGATTCTTTCACATGACGCACGGGAAATTACGATCATTACAAGAACCATTGAAAGCATCATAAGACTCATAAGGATCTGCATTGCATATGACATAAGGCTCATAAGCTCGCCTGTTGTCATAGAATCACTGACAATAAGCTTTGCTCCCAGCCATGACACCAGCAGCATACACCCGTACATACAGAACTGCATAAGAGGCATATTAAATGCCAGCAGCTTCTCGGCTTTTGAAAAGTCGTTGTATATATCCTTGGAAACATCTTTAAATTTATCAATTTCATGATCTTCTCTTACAAAAGACTTTACAACTCTTATTCCATGAAGGTTTTCCTGAACAACATTATTCAGCTTATCATATTTTTTAAATACTCTTTCAAAAATAGGATGAGCATGGGTCATAATATAATAAAGTCCGCCTCCCAAAATCGGGATAGAACACAAGAAAACCAATGAAAGCTCAGGGTTAACGCTGAATGACATAAACAGTGAGAATATCAGCATAACAGGCGCTCTTACGGCAACTCTTATACACATCTGATATGCATTCTGAATATTTGTTACATCTGTTGTAAGACGTGTTACTATACTGGCGGTTGAGAACTTATCAATATTTTTAAAGCTATAGTCCTGGACCTTATAATACATATCGTGACGAAGATTCTTAGCAAATCCCGCCGAAGCATAAGCCGCATGTTTTCCGGATAATGCTCCGAAAATCAAGGAAATGATACAGCAAACCATGAGTATTATCCCCCATTTGGTTATATTACTCATACTGCCCTTTTCAATTCCCAAATCAATAAGCTTTGCCATAAGCAGAGGTATAATTACTTCCATAATTACCTCAAAAGTCACAAATACAGGTGAAAGAATTGAATCTTTTTTATATTCCCGCACGCTTTGTAAAAGCTTTTTAAGCATAGTTAAATTTTCTCCTTTCTCATTGTTAATAGCTTAACTGCAAATAATAACCCTTCTAAATTATTATTCACAGGATTTGATATACATGATTTTATGAATTTTCCACAAGATTTTTAAGCATTTTTTTCAACAGCAAACACAATTGCTCCTGTTCGGAAACAGTTATACCCTTCATCATTATATTCTCGGTATCAAGGCACTTTTTCCTGACAAAATTATTATATTCCCTGCCTTTTTCAGTCAAATGAACCCTCACCTGTCTTAAATCCTTCACATCTGCGACACGACGTACCAATCCCTCATTTTCAAGCTTGACAAGGGCAACTGAAACTGACGGTGCTGTAAGGTGAGTAAGTTTAACAAGCTGAAGCTGAGTCAGGCTGTCATCATGTGCAAGGTGGAACAAGATTCTTCGGGAGCCGTGAGATATTCCCTTTAAATCTGACGCATGGAATATTGCCATATTAAAAACCTTCGATATATCGTTAATATACATGGAAGGGGTTGCGTCATCGCTTTCCAGAAGCTCCATAACATGCTTTTGGGCAAATTCATCAAATTTTTTCACTTCTATCACCCTCAATTAATTAGAGAATTAATTAGTTTTCTAATTAATTATTATAGCTTATAACTTTTTAATTGTCAAGAGTTAAAAACAAAAAATAAAACCCGAAAAATTTTTCGGGCTTTTAAGAAAATCATTTTATTTATCATATACAGAAGTTAATGAATAAAACTCTTCTATGGTTAATTTATTTTCTGTCAGCGTTTTTGCAAGCGATGTTCCGACATATCGAACATGCCAAGGCTCATATTGATATCCGGTTATATTTTCCTTGCCGTTAGGATATCGGATAATAAATCCATATTTCCAGCAATTCTTTTCAAGCCATTTTGCTTCTTTAGTATTTATAAATGAACTGCTTGGATTATTGACATCAATCGCCAGTCCGGTCTGATGCTCACTGTGTCCGGGTCTTGCTGAATATTTTTCCGCAGCTTTTTTTCCGTCACGGTCAACATATCCGTTATACAAAGTTTTCTGATAATTATAGGAACGGAATCCGGACGAAATAAACAAAGAAATATTTTCTTTTGCTGCATCCCGTTTCATATTTTCAAAAGCTCTTTTTGTTTCATGGGTAAGTCCGGGGTTATAATCGGAAGGCAGACCATATGTTTTATTTGCAATTAAAATTCCATCAACATATGTCAATCCGTCCTTATTGACAATATACGGGAAGGCGCTTGTATAGTACTTTCCGTTATAGGTTTGTCCTCCGGCAATGCGATAAGCTTTAACTGCAAATATGTAATCCTTGTTTCTTTTTAATCCGTTGTTGGTATAACTTGTGCCTGAGGTAACCGTCAGCTTATGCCAGCTGTCGTTACTGTTTTTCTTATAATAAACAATATATCCTGTCGCTCCGTTCACCTTATCCCATGTAACAGTTGTTTTATCTGAATCTGTTTTTACCATGAACCTTACCTTATCGGGAAGCGTGGAAGTAAATAGTTCCATATATTTTGAACATCCGACTTCTTTTCCTTCAAAAGTTAAATAAGGCTTAACTGCAAATTTATATGAAGTTCCGCTTGAAAGCTTTGAAACAGTATAAGATGTACCTTTTATTTTTGCAATCCTGTTCCATGTTTTCTTTGAATCATTATACTGATAAACTATATATCCCTCTGCACTTTTCACCTTGCTCCATGTAAGATTTACTGAATTTGCTGAAACTGAGGTTACTTTAAAAGCGGTAACGGCCGCAGGTTTGGTTACCGTATTCAAAATAGGATATGACGGGCTTGTTATTTCCTTACCGTTTTCCGTTCTATATGCCCTGATAGCAAACTGATATTTTGTTCCTGCATTTAAGTTTGTTACTTTGTAACTATTGACCGTTGTAGTTGTTTTAACTATTCTGCTCCATGAATTTTTTGTATTATTATACTGATAGATTATATATCCCTCAGCACTTTTCATCTTGTTCCATGTAAGATTTACGGCATTGTCTGAAACTGTGCTCACCTTAAATCCTGTTACAGTTGCAGGTTTTGTTATAACACTCAGAGCAGGATATGACGGACTTGTTATTTCTTTTCCGTTTTCTGTTCTATAGGCTCTTATGGCAAACTGGTATTTTGTTCCTGCATTCAGGTTTGTTACCTTAAAGCTATTGGCTGTTGTAGTTGTTTTGGCTATTCTGCTCCATGCTTTCTTTGAAGTGTTATACTGATAGATTATATATCCCTCTGCGCTTTTAACCTTGTTCCATGTCAGATTTACTGAGTTGTCTGACATTGAACTGATTTTAAATCCTGCTACAGCTGCAGGGTTTGTTATAACATTTAAAGCAGGATATGACGGGCTTGCTATTTCCTTACCATTTTCAGTTCTATAGGCTCTGATAGCAAACTGATATTCTGTTCCTGCATTTAAGTTTGTTACCTTAAAGCTGTTTGCCGTTGTAGTTGTTTTTGCAATCCTGCTCCATGTTTTCTTTGAATTGTTATACTGATAGATTATATATCCCTCTGCGCTTTTCACTTTGTTCCATGTAAGATTTACTGAATTAGATGAAACTGAGGATACTTTAAAGTCGGTAACGGTTGCAGGTTTTGTTGTGACACTCAGAGCAGGATATGACGGACTTGTTATTTCCTTACCGTTTTCTGTTCTATAGGCTTTTACTGCAAATTTATATTCTGTTCCTGCATTTAAGTTTGTTACCTTAAAACTGTTTGCCGTTGTAGTTGTTTTGGCTATTCTACTCCATGTTTTCTTTGAATTGTTATACTGATAGATTATATATCCCTCTGCGCTTTTAACCTTGTTCCATGTCAGATTTACTGCGCTGTCTGACATAGAGTTGACCTTAAATCCTGTTACAGCTGCCGGGTTTGTAACTGCGGTAAGCGTTGAAAGCGAAACGCTGTATATTTCTTGTCCGTTTGCGGTTTTATAAGCTTTAACTGCAAATTTATATTCTGTTCCTGCGCTGAGCTTTGAAACCTTATATGTATTTACAGATGCTGATGTTCTAACGATTTTAGTCCATTTTTTTTGTGAATTGTTATACTGATAGACGTCATATCCGGCTGCTCCGCTTGATTTCGACCATTCAAGGTTTACAGAATCTATAGTTTTGGACGATACCTTCAATCCTGTTACCACGGCAGGATATGAGGCTATAGAATCCTTAGCGGCTTTTCCGTTTTTATAATAGCCTCCGTCTGCCTCAGAATAGGTATTGCACAAAAACATCCATTTATATCCCCACTGAGGACTGTCGCTTATCTTTTCACCGACTTCCATAAGGAACACACTTCCGTCGATTATTACTTCGCCCCAGAAATGCTGTGCACTTCCGTTTCTATATCCCATTATTAGTCTTGCGTCAAAACCAAGATATATCATCATTTCAATCAATGCGCCGTTATAATCGGAACACTGACCTTCTTTATATTTAAATATATTTTCAGTATACGAATAAGTTTTTATCTGACTGTAATCGTGAAGATAAGTCATATTATTTCTTATCCATTCGGCAGTATACTGAATTTTCTCACCGGGAGTCCAATCATCTTTAAAGTGACTTTTTGCGAAGTTTCCGAGAATTGTTTTCTCTTTGTCCGTTAAAGTATGGTCAGCGAACAAAGTATTTTTTTCTCCCTGTACATTTATTGTTTTATATGAGGTTCTTGTTTTCAATGACGCAGCATTAAGGCGGTTAACAGTATCAATAGTACATTCCTCGTCAGACCATCCGCTGTATATTACTGAACTGCCCGATTTTTTATATGCTCTTACTTTGAAATGATAATTCTTTTTATAGGTCAGGTCTGTTTTTGTATATGACGTTGTGTTGTTGCTTGAAATTGTTTTTAATTTCACACGTTCATTCCAGCAATTGCCTGACTGATTATTATGCGGAACCGAGCTTGTATCGCCCCCGCACCAATATATCTGATATCCGTCAGCTTTTGAATTATAATTCCATGACAATACTGCCTTTGTGGCATAGGATTTCAATTTAAGTTCAGGAGCAGCAAGAGTTACAGACGCCCCCAATGCATTAAATCCTGATGAAAGGACACCATTCAATGTCATTACAGCAGTTAAAAAAATTGCAAAAAGCTTTCTTTTCATAAAACCAAACTCCCTTTATTATACACCGTATACACATACAAAATAATACGGTCACGACACTTAAACTAACCATTTCAAGATACCACATTTTTCGTCGTTTGTCAACGTAAAACAAGGTTTTAGGGTAAAATTGGCATTTAATTTACTTGATGCTCAGACTTTTTTATGCTAAACTTAAATAACAAAACTGAGCACAAAAAATCAAGATTTTAATTTACATTCATGATACTATAAAATCAGACAGGAGGAAATGATATGGACTGGATCAGAAGTTTTCAAAAGGCAATTGACTACATTGAAGATCATTTAACCGATTCCCTGGACTATAGCCGTATTGCTCAGGAGGTCAACATATCCGTATTTTACTTTCAGAAAATATTTTCAATTCTCTGCGGAATTTCTTTGGGAGAGTATATCCGAAGCCGCAGACTTACGCTTGCAGGTATTGAACTGATATCTACCGATGAAAGAATAATTGATATTGCAATGAAATACGGGTATGACACACCTGAAGGTTTCACCCGAGCATTTACACGCTTTCATGGAATTACCCCCATTGCCGCAAGAAATAGCTCTGCCGGTCTTAAATCCTTTGCCAAGCTGTCTATATCTATTACAATGAAAGGCGGTAGTATTATGGACTACAAAATTTTAAAAAAGGACTCATTTAAAGTGTTGGAAAAAGTAGAAAAACACAGCATCAACGACTCACAGAATTTGAACACTATTCCTGAATTCTGGATGCGTGCGCACACAGACGGTACTGTCAGAACTCTTCTTGAACAAACTCCCGACAAAGAATTTATTTTTGGAATTTGCTATGGCAATATTCCCAAAGATGTCAAGACTTTTGATTACGGAATTGCGGCTTTGTACGGCGGAGGTGAGATTCCTGAGGGATTCCGCATAAAGGAAATTCCTGCACGCACATGGGCGGTATTCGTATGCAAGGGACCGCTTCCCAATGCAATACAGGAAACTTGGCATAAAATATGCACTGAGTTTTTCCCGACTTCAGGTTATCAGCCGACCTATGAAATGGACATTGAGGCATACACAAACACAAACAATATGCCTGCTGAAGATTATTACAGCGAAATATGGGTAACAGTCGAAAAGAAATAAAAAATATTACCCTGCAAAGCATTTTATCACAGCTTTGCAGGGTGAGTTTTAGTTTATTGTTTCTTCATCTGTCTGAGAAACAGCAGTATTGATGCAATACCGGCAATAACAGTATATCCCAAAACCCACAAAAGGTCCGGGAATATTTCACTGAAGTTTCCGCTTAGCACGGCTCTTTCAAGTTCAACGGCATGGACAAAAGGCAATGCATATGCTGTTTTTTCAAATGCTCCGCCCACAAGCTTCAGATCAAACCACGCACCTGAAAGCCATGCGGTCAGATTAGTTAGTAATGCTCCGCAGATTCCTCCCACTTGTTTATCTGAAAAAACGCTTCCGCACAAAAGCCCCAGAAATATAAAAAACAATGACACAGGGATTATAAACAATACTGCATACAAAATGCCTAACGTGAAATCGAGCCCTAAAATGAGCGCTGCGGCATAGCATATAATGCACTGCACTACTGCTATAGGCAGAACAGGAAGCATATAACCCAATATATAATCCTTTGCTGTAAGCGGCGTAGTATAAAGCCTTTGCAGCAAAGATGATGAACGATCTTTTGCAATCAGCGTTGCAGAAAACAGCGTCATAAAAGATAATCCGAAAACAGTTATCGCCGGGGTCAGGTTTGAGATCTCAAACAATGCAACAGGAATATTTGCCTGTATCGCACTCATAAGAAGTAAAAGTATTATAGGAAAACCAAGACCGAAAATAACTGTTAACGGATCACGGAGAATTTCCTTTGCTGTACGTTTTGAAAAGGTTATCATACGCATTATTGTTTTTCCTCCTTTACAAGTCTGACAAAAGCGTCCTCCAGCCTATCTGCACCGGCTTTAATTTTTATTTCATCTGCTGTTCCGCAAAACAACATCCTGCCGTCTTTCATTACTGCGATCCTGTCCGAAAGCGTTTCTGCTTCTTCCATATAATGAGTAGTCAGGATTATTGTAATTTTACCTTTCAAAGAACGGATTATATCCCAAAGCTCACTTCTTGCCAATACGTCAAGCCCCAGCGTCGGTTCATCAAGGAACAGAACGGCAGGTTCTGAAATAAGCGCCATAGCAATACTGAGTCTTCGCTGCCATCCGCCGGAAAGCTTGCCCGCTTTTTTATTTATGACAGCATCAAGTCCGAATCGATCTGAAAGTTCGGCTATTTTCCGATTTGTTTTTTCCTTTGAAAAACAATGTATACCTGCCATCAGCTGCAAATTTTCTTTTACCGTAAGATTAGGTGCTACGGCAGTTTCCTGGGGAGATACTGCGATAAGCGATTTTACTTCCGAACATTCCTTCTGCACGTTTTTGCCGCAGATAAAGGCTTTTCCGCCTGTTGGTGCTGTGAGGCATGACAGCATTTTAATTACAGTGGTTTTTCCTGCTCCGTTTACTCCCAGCAAAGAAAAAATTTCACCTGCCTCAACCTTCAGGTCAATACTGTTCACAGCAGTAAGGTCTTTATATTTTTTTGTAAGTGCACATGTTTCTATTGCATACATTTCAATTACTTTCCTTTCCGAGATAAGTTGTTTTAAGTCCGTTATAGGCGTCTGTAAGCATACGGCTTATCATATCCCAATCCCACTCAAGATATGATGTAGCAGTCATAACGGCTATTCCATGAACATAAACCCACATTTCAAGATGAAACATGAATGCCTGTTCTTTATCAAGTCCCGTATTCTTTTGTATCAATGCAATAATATCTTCACCCTCGGCTGTACCCTTTATTTTTTCATTGGAACGATCCCGCATAAACAGAAGCTTAAACAGCTCTTTTTCTTCCTTAGCAAAACGAATATAAGCCATTCCGCTTGCTTTATAAGGCGGAAATTCTCTGCTTTGCATACCTTTATAAATATAATCAAGATAAATCTTTTCAGCTTGATCCAATACACATTTTTTCAACTCATCCATTGACGCATAATTAGAAAATATCGGCTGTGTTGAACAACTCAGCTTATCTGCAACAGCTCTGGCATTAAGCGAACCGGCACCATTATCTCTGACAATTTCAATGGCAGCCTTTAAAATATCATCTTTTTCAACCTTTACTTTCGGCGGCATTTATACAGCTCCTTAATAACGTTAGTTATATAACTTATGTTATTTATAGTAACATGTTTTTAGCCTTATGTCAAGGGAGTGAAGTTTCTTACAAATAAAATAAAAAAAACTAACAGAAAACTATTGACTTATACTAAAAATCAATATATAATATGTATATTAATTAGTGTATTACATTTAGAAAGGTTGTAGAAACAATGAAAAAAGCAGGAGTGATAATACTTACCGCTGCAATGACTATTTCTGCTGTTTGTGCAGGTTATTCGGGAGTATTTGCCGCTGAAGATAATGCATCATCAGCTTATGAAAGCAAATATACCCTGTCAAACCCTGACGCTGATGAAATAACATCAAAGCTTTATGATTACATATGCGAAAGCTTTGGAAATACAATTCTGTCAGGCCAGCAGGAATCAACTTGGATGGATTCTGTGGATTATGAGATGAACTACATACAAAAGAACACAGGCAAGCTTCCTGCCATCAGAGGTCTTGACTTTATGGGAGGAGATTTTGACGGTGTTGTTCAGCGGTCTAAAGACTGGTGGGCAAAAGGCGGAATTGTTACGATCTGCTGGCATACCGGTGTAAACGGCGGTGCTTACAACGATTCTCTTAATGACTCACCTAATTTCAGCAAGCTTTTTGATGAAAACTCTTCCGAACATAAAGCTATGATTGCAAATTGGGATAAAGCAGCTGAGGCTCTTAAGGAACTTCGTGATGCAGGCGTACCTGTATTATGGCGTCCGTTCCATGAATTTGACGGTCAGTGGTTCTGGTGGGGCAAAGGCGGTTCAAGCAACTTTGTAAAGCTTTGGCAAATGATGTACGATCGTTTTACTGATGTGCACGGCTTGGACAATCTGATTTGGGTTCTGGGATATGCTGATAATGTAAATAACGGCTGGTATCCGGGTGATAAATATTGTGACATTATTGGTTCAGATACTTACAACAATTCAAACCTTACAAACAAATATGCCTGGACAAAGCTTAAAAATATGAATACCGGCAAACCTGCGGCTTTCCATGAATGCGGAAATCTTCCGTCTGAAGATGCATTGAAGAGAGACGGATGTATGTGGTCATGGTTTATGGTATGGCACACAAGTCACATAACAAATAATAATAAGACCAATCTGAACAGCATTTTCAACAGCGATCTTATAACCACGCTTGATGAACTTCCCGACTTTGCAGATTATAATATCAAAGATGACGATAAAAACAGTTCTTCAGAAAGCATAACTGATGTTGATTCTTCAGATTCTGAGTCTGAGTCAAATACTGATTCAGATATATCATCAGATTCTCAGATTGACAGTAAAGACGTTTCCGAAGACAGCAGCAGTAAAATTGATAACATTGACACAAGCAAGGATTCGAACTCATCAAGTAAAACTGCAACAGATTCAAGCAAAACTTCAAATACTACGTCAAACTCAGACCGCAGTCCTAACACGGGAATTGCATTAAGCTTATCAGCTCTTGCAATTACTGCTTCAGCATTAGTTATTGTTAAGAAGAAAAAAGACTAAAATTTAATTAGTTTAACACAACGCTTGATTTATTCAGGCGTTGTTTTTTATTGAAATTTACAGAATAAAAAATATAGGCTGTATCTCATAAGGATACAGCCGTTTTGTTTTCTATTTGACTTTAACACTTTTTGTTGTAAACGCTCCGTTATATGTCTTACCGCCTACTGTTCTGTATGCCTTAACTGTGAAATAGTAGGTTTTGCCTTTTTTTAGTCCTGTCTTTGTATAGCTTGTGGTTTTGTTATTTGTAGTTTTCAGGCACTTCCAGCTTCCGTTTTTACTTGTTTTGTAGTAAACTTTATAGCCTGTTGCACCTGTTACCTTGCTCCATTTAACCGTTGCTTTTTTACTTCCTGCTGAGAGTTTAAAATTTACTGTTGCTGGGTTGGTTGAAGTGCTAACGGTTGGGAAACTTGGACTTGTTATTAAGCTGTTGCCTATCTTTTTATATGCTTTGACTGCAAATTTATATGTAGTGCCAACCTTTAACTTAGGAACAGTGTAGCTTGTGCCTGTAAGTGATTTTACTTTTGTCCATTTTCCATTCTTTTGCTGATAAAGCGTATATCCTGTTGCACCTTTGACTTTATTCCATGTAAGTTTTATTGAATTTGTTGAGGTTGAGGAAACTTTAAAGCCTGATACATTTGCAGGTTTTGTTACTGTTGTTAGAGTGGGGTAGATTGCACTCACTATTTCTTTTCCGTTTACAGTTTTGTATGCCCTAATTGCAAATTTATATGATGTTCCGCTTGATAATTTATTTACAGTATACGTATTCGAATTAGTTGTTGTTTTTACAACTCTTGCCCAAGTTTTCTTTGTATTATCGTATTTATATAAGATATACCCTTGTGCTCCGCTTACTTTTTTCCATGTGAGTTTTATTGCATTTGCATTTGTTGCAGCCGCTTTGAAGCCTGTTACAACTTCACAGGTATTATAATGAATTTTGGCATTTTTTAATTCGTCGCCATATAATTTAATCTTCTTCCAGTCAATTTCATTCCCTTCATAATATACATCTTTTAAATTTTTACATCCCAAAAAAGAATCATAAATCTCTGTAACACTTTTAGGAATATTTATACTTTTTATATTTATGCAATTTCTAAAAGCTTCTGGACCAATGCGTGATACATTTTTCCCAATTATAACATTTTTCAAACTGCTGCAATTTAAAAATGCCCATTGAGTAATTGTTTTAACACTACTTGGTATAGTAATACTTGTCAGCTTTGAACAACTGTCAAAAGTAGAATAACAGATCTCTGTAACTCCATTTGGTATTGTCGCATTTGTTAAGTTTTGGCAACCCATAAAAGCTAAAGAGTTTATGACTTTAACGCCATTAAATCCTTTTACACTTTTAAGGCTTTTACAATCAGCAAATGCACCCCTTCCAATGCTTTTAACACTGTTTGGTATTGTTACGCTTGTAAGGCTTGTGCAATAATAAAATGCACTCATTTCAATGCTTGTAACACTGTTTGGTATTGTTACACTTTTAAGGCTTTTACAATCAGCAAATGCACCCTCTCCAATGCTTTTAACACTGTTTGGTATTGTTACGCTTTTTAGACTTTTACAACCAGCAAATACATCAGCTAAAATGCTTGTAACACCTTTTGGTATAATTATATTACCTGAAGCGTTTGAAGCACATATAAGGATATTATTTATAATTACTAACGAATTTTCTAATTTTTTGTTTTTTAACCAAGGTGTATCCTCAAAAGCATGATTTCCAATGCTTGTAACACTGCTCGGTATTGTGATGCTTTTAAGGCTTTTACAATCAGCAAATGCACCCTTTCCAATGCTTGTAACACTGTTTGGTATTGCTACACTTTTAAGGCTTTCACAATCACTAAATGCATAATTTGCTATACCAACTGTTCCTTTTTTTATAGATATGGTTGTAACAAAACGATCACAATCAACTACCCATTTATCTATATATTTTACATTAGTTTCTTGATTATCCAATAATGGTGTGTTTTCAAAACTATCTGATGACAGACTCGTTAAACTATATGGTAATTTTATACTTGTCAGGTTGGTGCAACAATAAAATGCCTCACCTTCAATGCTTCTAACGCCGTTTGGTATTGTTACACTTTTTAACTTTTCACAACCACTAAAAGCATACTCTCCTATGCTTGTAACTTTTTTACCTTTAATTGTTGATGGAATAGTTAAATTTGTCGCTGAGCCGTTATATCTTGTTATCACAACTGTGCCGTTTGATAATATTCCATATTTATAATCTCCTGATGTTTCCGCAATAGCCGTCATAGTCGGCATAACTCCAATCAAACTTACCGCCATAATCAGCGACATAACTAAACTAAACAACCTTTTTTTCATTTTTATTTCCTCCTAATACATTTAATATACCAAATTGGGATATTACTATTATACCAATTTGGTATAATGTTGTCAAGGGGTATATATATGAGATTAAAACAATTACGGATCGAAAGAAATATTACACAGCTTCGGCTCGCAATGGATCTGAATATGAGTCAGAATACGATTTCCCGTTATGAAAATGAAAAAAGGGAAGCCGGATACAACGAGTTGATAAAGTTTGCCGAATATTTCAACGTATCCATCGATTATTTGTTAGAACGAACATCTAATCCTACTTTTCTAAAAGAATAAAAAAAGGCTGCCGCACTCAATGTGCCGCAGCCTTCTTTGTAAATAATATTATTCAGCCTTTTTTTCTTCCTGTGCCTTAAGCAAGTCACGGATTTCAGCAAGCAAAGCAATGTCAGCCGCAACAGCTTCTTCGACAGCCTCTTCTTCAGCAGCTTCATCTTTCTTTTTTATATTCTGCAAAGCGTTAACCAACTTTACAATAAGGAATACACAAAATGCCGTAATCAAAAACGTAATTACCGCAGAAATGAATGCTCCGAAATTAATTACCGGATTATTGCCCCACGGAATAGTAACCGTAAGATTTGAAAAATTGACACCGGCTAAAACCATTCCTATAATAGGCATAAGAATACTGTCAACCAACGCATTTACAATTGCAGTAAACGCACCGCCAACTACAACGCCGACTGCCAGATCAATAACGCTTCCTCTGGAAATAAACGTTTTAAATTCGCCAACAAAATTTTTCAAAAATCCTTTTTTCTTTTCTGCCATATTAGAATACCTCCTTATTTATTTTAACACAATTAAGTATAACACATATCGTCAAGCTTTTCAATATTTCATCATTATTTTGTGCAAATCGTCAATGACAGATATTATAAATTTACGCCAACAAAAAAATTCCCGCAAACGTAGTGTTTACGGGAATTTGGTGGCTCCCCCAACTGGGCTCGAACCAGTGACATCATGATTAACAGT
>JAHZHC010000026.1 GCA_019420505.1 Ruminococcus sp. | reverse complement strand
GGGCTGTGTCCGACGGATTTCTGCTATCCCAAGTGAAAAATGTGGGAGCAGTATCCTTTGTGCAAATCGACTTGTTTTTGCATATGTTTTTTGCTCCTGAGAATGCAATTTCAAAATACAATAATGTTTTAACGAGAACTTACCTTTTCTCACTAAAACTGAATAATAGCCGCACTGCTCATAGAATAGAGCTTTGTAAGTGATTTCATTCAAAGCTGCTATGACGACAGATTTGAATGTTTTTTCGATAAAAATGAGCATTTCGGAATTAAAATGTGGGAGCAGTATCCTTATTGCATTTTGGTTGGTTTTGTGATATACTTTTAGCAGGTGGTGAGACTATGCGTTATAGGATATATGACCTGTCCGTCAGAGCAATGCTGAACTACTCAAAGCCTGACGGACTGTTTTACAAAACAGTTATTGATAAAAATGCACTGCGGAGCTGTCTGAAACACTCAGCTCACGAGCAGGAGGACAACGCTCTTTTCTATCAGATAATGTGCGTACTGCACGGTGACGATTTCAAATATGACAGTGCTGACCTTGTGACAGACCTGTCGGATGTTATTTTTTACGCAGACTTCTCAAGGGTGTTTGACCGTGACGCATCGCACCCTTACTATGCACAGCTACAGGAGAAGGCTGCTGCTCTGTTTACAAACAGAGGTGTTGAGATAGACTTTGGCAACGGTATGCACAAGTACGTTGCATTTGAGCGCTCCGCCAGTATGAGTAGGAATGCTGTGCTGTCGTTTATCCGAGAGGACTTCTACTTCAAAGCAACTGAGCGCATTCGCCTCGGAATGAATATAACCAAGTGTCAGCTCAGCAAGCTGTACGCATACAACGGACTTATGCTCTCGGGTGGTATTCGAGTTGACGGTATAGACATCGACAAGCCTCACAGAGTTATCGTTGTGGACAATCCGAAGTTCACAGTTCATGACACGGACGTTATCACTGTTGAAGACGACGGAAGTGACAATGCCGTTCGCAAATATCACCGTGTTGAGCGCAGGGAAAGTGTTGATATTCTCGGTTATGACGGCGAAGGAGTTATCTCCAAGGAGTTCGCCAAGGTCATCAATAAAAAGTTAGGCGGCGAGCACACATCGTTCCAGATACGACTGCCGTACATCAAGGGAATGCTGCATCAGATAGACATTCACGACTTCTTCAAAAGCGCAGGAGTTGCAACGCTGACTGATATATGGGGAGTTGAGCATAAGGTTTCAGACGTTGACATAATTCTCACCAAGAGTATGTTCAAAGGCTACGGCTGGCTCTGCGAGAACAATATGAGCTGGGACGATTACTGGGACGCATTCCGCAGATACAGGCACGCTCTGTACATCTCTGGTGTCAGCAAAGACAATCCGCAGAAATTCACGGAGCTGAACTATCAGTTTCTCAATACACTTTCAATGACAGCGGACGAGTTCAGACCTCTCGACCTGCCGCTGTCTTTTCCTGCGAACGATAACCGCCACTGGCTCACCAAAGAAACTGAACGTGAATATTACAGGCTTTGCACTGACAGGGAGTACCGCCTGAGCTTTTTCACAGGCAGGAAGTATAGCCGAGGAGGCAAAGACTACTATCTCAAAAAGATACTGGAGAAAAATCCAAAGTTCATTGCCGAGCCTGTTTACGCTGATAGATTGAAGTCACGGGCACAGGCGGTGCTGAAACAGTACGCTCTCGGACGTCTTATCGTTGCTGGCGACAACCGATACCTCTCCGCAGACCTGCTCGGTTTTCTTAAAGATTTTATACCAAAAAAGGCAAAGCGAAATACAAGTCAGCGCAACTTCTACAACGGTGCGGTGCAGAGTGATTTTGAGAAGAATGCTTTCTATGCTCCGTCAATGGCATATTCGCACAGCAATGAATGTACGCTGTTGCGTAATCCGCACATTTCCCGAAACGAAGAGGTTCAGCTGCAAATCTATCCCGACGTTGAGAATATGAGGAAGTATTATCTCAGCCACCTCACTGATGTTGTTATGGTGAACTGGGACTCGCTGACAGCGGAGCGTCTCGGCGGTGCGGACTTCGACGGCGATATGATAAAAACTATCTCCGACCCAATTGTAAACCGCTGTGTGAATCGCAATTCAAAGGCGAATACTCCGTTGTTGAAGATACCAAGTGCTGAGCCTGTTATCCGTGATGCAACCGACTGGCAGGCACGCTTCGAGACGGTCAAGAGCACATTTTCTTCACGAGTTGGACAGATCTCCAATGCGGCACTGAACAGAAGTATCATCGCATACAATGAGAACTCCGACGACGAGCTTCGTGACAAGTGCCGTGAGGAAACTGAGATACTTGCTATTCTCACTGGACTTGAGATCGACTCTGCCAAGAGCGGCGTGAAGCCTGATCTGACGGAATATCTCGGCACAAAGACTGTCGCTAAGAGCAAGTTTCTGAAATACAAGAGCCTGCTCGAAAAGAGCGAGGGTCGCCGTGCATGGTACGAGCCTACCTTCGAGGAGCAGTTTGAGAAGTTCTTCGCTGATACCGATTGGAACAAGGTGGACTCCAATGTAGAGCGTCTGCCGTATCTTGCGTATATGCTGGGCAAAAATACGGTTCCTGTTGTTGACAAGCCTGCCGCTGACGAGGAACTTTTCACATTTGCAACTGATGAAAACTGGAAGGACAAGCTGAGCAGTGACAAAATGGAAAAGCTGTCTGCTCTTATTACTGATTATGAACGGTGTCTGTCACGTATCAGAGCCTGCGGTCAGCCAGTCAAGGACAGGCAGCGCAGAAACGACATTCAGCGCATACTGTACAGCCGCAGTCAGGACCGTGAATACGACGCAGATATGCTATATACCCTGTTTCAGGGTATACCTGCCGAGAGGATAAGTGCTATCAGGCAGGAGTTGCAGGCTAAGAACTGGCACCTTACTCCGAAAGAACAGCGTGAAGATTTTCTCGCAGACTTGATACCTGAGCTTGAACGGTATTATCCGCTTTTCAGCGACTTCCGGTTTGGAGGGTACCGTGTTCTCATTGATCTCATAGCTGACATTGACGATGAAAACAACCGCACTGACAGGAAGCGTCTTATCCGTGACAGTGATTCGCCTGAGTTCATACGGCTTATGGAGGCTTATCTCAATAGATCCGTGAATGCGTACTACCGTGACGCAGTTGCTGGCGAGTGCCGAAAGCTGATAGAAGCCGTAATGAAGCCTGATGAAGCAGTCAGGTACATAGTTGCTCTGGGCAAAAGAAAAGTGCTCTTCGATCTGCTGCTGGACAGGATCGAAAAGCACGTCAGGAGGGAGAAATAATGCTGAACGAAATTGAAGAATTCAAGGCTTACACTGACAAGCCTGTATACAAGTGCAGCGGCAAGCGTGACTTTTCCTTCCTCGGCCGTTTCAGCTTTGAGATGATGAAGGACTTCACAGGTCTGAGCCGTGTGCTGACTATAATCGCTCGGGGATATATGTTCAAAAATGGTGCTCCCGATGTGAATCATGCACGGCGAGCTCTCTGTGCGTGGTGCAGTATCCCCGACAAAAAAACTGCCGCTCCGAAGGCGGAGTGGCAGTTCAGGACTGATTTCAGTGATTTGCATGAGGAGTTTCCCGAATTGGTGGATAAGACGGGAAAAGGCTGGTTTTACAGCCACGTTCACAAGGTCGAAAAGTTCATCAGCAAGAGCAGCGAAAACATGAGCAAGACCACTCTCTCCAATGCTGAGCCGCTGAAAACCAGATTTGATGCCGCATGGAGAGATAAGGTCAAGCAGTATCAGGTGTCGCTTTACTCGCCCGAGACCAAAGGAGCGTGGGTGTTGCGGTTTGATGATGTACTTGCGGACGCTTTAGAGCTCGGACCGCTGGCGGATAAGGCTTTTTCCTTTTCTGATGATGAGAAGGCGCGTATACAGGTGCTTCTGCCTGACGGGCTGCCGTATGAGGTTGCGGAGACAGTCGTCGCTTACTGCATTGCCAACAAGCCCGATGATTCGGACTATGTTATCCTGCCTGTTTCCAACTTCAATGCTTACTTTGGGAATACCAGTTTCAGCCACAAGTGGCTTAATTTATTCCCTGATACCTTACTTGAACGGGATAAGCAGAGCTTTGGGGTGTGTAGGGTGAAGGTTATTTTATAATAGCATGAACTATTATTCCAAGAATCTAAGTATATCCTTATAATCAGAATCAACCACTTGCTTGAAATTCACACATAATCTCGTTTTTAGCTGATTAATAAAAGAAGCTAAATTATCGTTTATGGTTGTAAACATATGATATGTGTTTTCAAGTGTGGTTTTCGCTTTCCCTTCCGGAATCTGGTCTATTTTTCCTTTATATTCTCTTGCTTTATTTGCCCAATATAGGTTATAATTGATACTGTCTGCATCATTAAAAATATGGGCTCCGCCTTGTTCTCTATTACAATATTTGTTTATATCGTCATCAGAAAGAACTATAAAAAGCAATCTATCCATATAATTGCGATCTCTCATAAGTTCACAAATTTCATACATACAATTCTTAGATTTTAAATATGCATCACTAATTAAGGATAAAACATAATCCTGTTCCTTAATCGTTTGCATATATTTCTCGATGCTATCTTTATATACTAATTCTCTGGTATCACGAACAATATTAATGCGCTTATTCTTAAGTGGTAAGTCTTTATCAATGATATCGGCTATCTTACTGTCATTCCAGCAGTACGATAAAAATATATTTATATCTTTTTTTTCAACAGCTAAATGCGAATCATCGTCATAGTAATATGCTATGCCATTTAAAGCGACTTTATTTTTTGATGGCGATACGGTAATATAATCTATCTTTTCACCATATATACTACAATTTCCATATCTAATAAGATCACAATAATCCGGAAACAATTTTTTTAGCTTTTCCGAAACGCCAGTTATATCATAATGTGAACCTTTTATTATGATTGAAACGCCAGTATCTTCTACTCCAAATACGATTGTTCCTCCATTTGAATTCATGAACGAACATGTCAAACGTCCAAGATAATCTAAGTCTTTAGCAGGATAAACAAATACAGCATTCTTTATTTCACTATAGTCTTCTAAATACTTCATAATGACTTCATACATCTATTTTTCCTCACTTATATAAATTCTTTAATGGGAAACATGTTATTCCTGTAGTTTTTAATAAGTCTTTTAAGGTGATTTGTTTAACACTTTTCCCGTCATCCGTCCATAATTCATATTCGTAATCATCTACTGCATCAAATTCGGCTTCTTCAAAGAAGATTACTTTATTATAATCTCTTGGTCTAACTATGATTCTTATGTCGTTACTTTCTTTTTTGGCAAAAAAGACGGTATTGGAGGCACGGCCATTTTTCCATTCTTCCAGTGTTTCACTCACACTATATTTGGGATTTTTCTTTAATTCATCGTAAACATTTCCGATACTTCTTTCAATCATCTCTTGAACTCTTTGTGCTGAATATGGACTATGAGAAGTTATGTGTTTGAGCAATTTCTTAGTTTCTTCTGGAAGTTCCTTATCTTCATTAAGCAGTTGGGCTAATTTTCCTATGCTTGAAATAATGGAGTCTAATTGATCCATGCTTAGATTGTTATTCTCCATAGCGGTTTCAACTTGATTGGCAATCTCTAATTTCTTTATTGTATCTTCTGGTTTGCATAATAAATGCTGTTTTTCATATATATCAGGGAATAATTGCTTTGCTTCTTCTGAATGCTTCAAAAACCAAATAATTAGTTTATTGAAAATTTGTTGCATTTCATTATCACGGCTGTAATTTGTCTGACTGTTTTCTCTTGCTAATTCTTCTCTAATCTTACTACTGATTTTTTCAGCGATGTAATTGTTATTCCTTGATTCAAATACTGGGTAACGCATAAGATTTTTATTAATTAATTCTTCTTCCACATTACCACCTAAATTGCAAAGAATTTCTTTTAGTTCTTCATCTGTATCATCATAGTATAGATGGGTGAAAATATCATGCTCCTTAAATTCGTTTTTTTGATTCAAAAAAATCATCTTTTGACTGAAATCATTTTTTTCTTGATTCCAACATAGTTTGTATAATTCATTAAGAATTAATGGCGTATCACTATTAATTTCCCAGTTCTTTATGCAGTTAAGCAACTTATTTAAAGTGAATACACTTTTTTCCATATTGTTAGGACAAACTTTTTTCCAGTTGATAATCTCAGCTTCATTTGGAATTGGACAATTAACTGTTTTATGAACTAAAAACCAAAAGCCAGATGGATTTTGCTCGTAATATGGTATCAAAATGTTATTCATTGAGCAAAATGGCTCATCGCCATCTGGAGTTACGGCTTTAATTATTGGTGCTTGAAAATATAGGTTTTGTACTTTTTTCTTATAGTTTAATAGTTCATTATCAATTAAGTCATCATCTATAATCTGACAAATATTAAATCCTTTTTCAACGTGATTCCTTGCTGCACCATTCAGTAAGTTTTCATATAGAATAAGAGCAGTGTTTAATATTCTAATATTACACGCTTGGTTTATTAAAACGTTATCACGTTCTTTTGTTACGTAAAAACTACTATCATTAATAATTATAGGAAAAGGAAAATCTTCAGTACCAATCAAAGGAAAAGCACAGAATAATTTTGGATACTTTGACATATCATCAAAATAATAATTTGAATTATCGTTTCTGCCTAACAAACAAGCAATTGACGTTGAATCTTGAAATTTTACTAGAATAGAAACTGTTTTAAAACAATCGTTGTTTTCCCTATTAAAATTAATGTTTATTATTTTAAAATTACTACATGATCTTACAATTCTTTTGTTTACAATAATATTGTTAAACTTAACAGTACCAAATTTATCTGAAAATGCGAGTACAAAAGGGATCGTGGATTCCCAGTCAGCATATGCTTCACTACATGCACGTTGAAATTCCGCTTTCGAAATACGTATTTCTGAATTATCATAATTATATTCAAAAACTGTATTATACAATTCTTTTTCTATTTCTTCGTTATTCTCTAAATTATCAATATTGTCAAGAGCAATGCTGATTGAATTGCGAAGCTCATTATAATCTTGAGAACTACGATCTAGTAATATATTCAGTTTTCTTAACTTATTGTCATATGATTGATATGCACCTTTTATTCTGACTTTTGTAGCTAATAGATGAGTGGAAATAAAACCTGTACCAAATTTACCTGTTTTTTCTTCATTTGTCCTTTTGGCGGATATTTGAGTGAATAGATCAATCAGGTTTTCTTTACTAAAGCATTTGCCACTATGCATAAATGTTACACTTTTCTCTGTCGTATTTATACAAACATCTACAGGTTTATTATCATAACAATCAGATGCGTTTTGAAGCAGTTCCCATACCCATCTTCTTCGATTTTTATTCTTATTAATGTCTGTATCATTAAAAATGGCTTCCATTTTTTCTGATATTGTATTAAGTGCAGAATCTAGTGTTTTTTGTTTATAAACGTCATTATCTGGCATTTTCTAATCTCCTTAATGAATTTCGAATAACGTTTAATTCAATTGAGCCTTCAAATCTTTAAAGCTATCAAGAGCTCCTTGAAGGTTTTCAATAATATCATCCGCAAGTTCATCAGCAGGCGGCAGATTATCAAGATCGGCAAGCGACTTATCTTTTATCCAGAAAATATCCAAGCTCAACTTATCACGCTTCAATATATTATCAATGCTGTATTTGCGGAAACGTCCTTCAGGATTATCTTCACTCCATGTTTCTGAACGCTCATATCGGTTCTCAGGATTATAGCATTTTACGAAGTCAGAAAGGTCATCCTCTGTCATTGGATGCTGCTTTAATGTAAAGTGGATATTAGTTCGGAAATCATATATCCACACTTCTTTTGTTTGCATCTCCGGACTTGCCGGACGCTTATCAAAAAAGATAACATTAGCCTTAACGCCCGGTTTATAGAAGATGCCTGTCGGCAATCTCAAAATCGTATGTAAGTCCGTAGTTTCAAGCAGCTTTCTGCGGACAGTTTCACCTGCACCGCCTTCAAAAAGCACGTTATCAGGTACGACCACAGCAGCCTTACCGGTAGACTTCAGTATAGTATTGATGTGCTGAACAAAGTTGAGCTGCTTATTGGAACTTGTGGTCCAGAAATCCTGACGATTATATACAAGCTCCTCATCCTCCTGTTCGCCTTCTTCATTTGTAAAGGTAATGGAGGATTTTTTGCCAAAAGGTGGGTTAGTGAGAACGTAATCGTATCTCTCGCCAGAGTCCATAAGAAGTGCATCTCCGAGAGTAACAGGAATGCTTCCGTATATATCGCCAATATTATGAAGATAAAGATTCATCAAGCATAACTTAAATGTATTCGGAACTATCTCATTACCATGAAAAGCCTCGGATTTGAGGAACTCCTTCTGCTCACGGTCAAGAGAATAATTATCAGGATTAGCTATATAATCCTGTGCTGCGAGCAAGAAACCGCCGCTTCCGCAGCAAGGATCCGCAACAGTTTTCATTGGCTCGGGACGAATACATCTGACCATTGCTTTGATAAGCGGACGGGGAGTGAAGTACTGTCCTGCACCGCTTTTTATATCCTCAGCGTTTTTCTGGAGAAGTCCCTCATATATCTCACCTTTAACGTCTGATGACATGGATACCCATTTTTCCTTGTCTATCATTGCAACTATACGGCTGAGTATAGCTGCATTGCTTATCTTGTTTGTAGCACCCTTGAATATCTTACCGAGAATACCGCCCTGTTCGCCGAGCTTTTCGAGAATTTCACGATACTTGTCCTCAAGCTCTGCGCCTTTCAGCAGGCTCATATCATTCCAGCCGTAGCCTTCGGGAATACCTGTATTGCGCTTATATGGCGGGCGTGAGTATTCATCGGACATTTTCAGAAATATAAGATATGTAAGCTGTTCCAGATAGTCACCGTAAGAAACGCCGTCGTCACGCAAAGGGCCGCACATTCCCCAGACTTTGGATATTATTGCTGTTGAATTTTCGCTCATTATAACCCTCCCTCAAAAGCCTGTTTCAGAATGCTCTGTCTGAGAGCCTCGGCTTCCTGTAAAGCTGTATCTATTGTTTTTTCTATGCTGTCGCAGACGGACAGACGGGATTCGATTTCTTTAACAATTATATTTTGTTTTTCAAAAGATACAAAAGGAAATCTAATAGCACGCACACGTTCTTTATTTAATGCTTTTTGATTGTTTCCTGAACCAACTCTTCTAGTATTTTCATAATTAAGATTAAGGTAATGATAAATATATTTAGGATTACATGGAGTTTTTGAAACAAGTATTGCTGCTGTGTTTTGATTATGTGCAGCCGGAATATTAAGAATAGCAGCCTGCCCTCTAGTTTTTCCTTCACCGATCATTGCAAGTAAAACAGTTCCTATCGGTTGAACATTTGTGGAGCTGTTTTGCAGACCATTTTCTGTAATCATTTCTTCAGTATTATTAATTGATTGAAATTTCACTTCTCCACTACTTACCCAGTTAATATTACCATTCCAGTATTCGGGAACTGATCTTTTGGGAGTAGCTCCAACTTCAACATCAAATATATTTCCAAATCTTATTAATAAAGCATCATCAGGTAATTCAATTTGTAGTTCATTCTCATCACCAGATACGTCCTTAAAAACAACATTTTCTTTACGGATTCTATCATAATCAGATTTGGTTGATGTTATATCAAAACTATTTATCGAAGAATATCTACCCTCAAACGCCTCTTTCAGCACCGCTTGCCGATACACTTTCAGCTGTTCCTTAGTCTTTTTCAGGGTTTCAACACCACTGTCAAGCTGAGAGAAAAGCTCCTCGATTCGAGTGACTATGCGTTGTTGTTCTTTCATTGGAGGGACAATCACATCAAGTGAATTTAATACCGTTTGACTTATGTTCTTTTGAGTACCGCCTTTGCCTTTTGATATTAACTTTGATTTCATCATGGCCATGTAATAAAACATATACTTTGTTGTTACTCCATGCATTTTTTTAGCAAACGCAATTGCTTGATTTGTACAACATTCAATTCCTGTAATTCCTAGTTTTCCTATACTGCCATACATTGCGACGAGTAACGTGTTCGGTGGTATCATTTTAGCACTGCTATTATCTAAACCAAGTTTAGTGATTTTTGTTTCTGATTTTGTTACAATACCATTGTTTAAATCTCCAATTATTAACCACGGAATATCACCATTTTCATAATACTCCTTTACAGTTGCTTTTGGAGTGCCACCTGAGCCCCACTCAATAACCTCAGGCATTTTTTTAATCTCCCACTTTGAGTTCAAATTTTTATCTCCTTTTAAAATGTGAAGCTATTAATATCATCAAATTGTTTACTCTGTTCTTTGACTTTTATATCATGTCTATTCTTATCGTATATACCACAGTTTTTGCATTTTATACATATAAATTCACAGTATTCATCATCGTTTATCCTAAGTTGAATTAACTTATGTTCATTTCCCCAGCAAACAGCACAATAGCGAATATCTTCAGATTCATCTTTTAAAGTAATGAAGTTCTCAGGGTGTCGAATAATTCTGCTTTCTAAATCATTAGATTTTTTGAGTTCTTCATTTTCTTGAGTGAGCCTAACATTTTCATTTATTAAATCAAGAGCTTGCTGTGTCAGATCTATAATTTGCTGATTCAACTCAAGATCATTGTACTGTTTTACTATTTTGGCAATATTCTTTACTCCGTCGAGTAGATTCATAATAATCCTCCATTATGCAACCACTACATCTATTAAAATCGGTTTAATTACTAATCTAAATCTTTATTACTGAATTTTGAATTACATATATTGCATTCAAAATATGTTCCGTTGCCATAGAACTCAAAATGTTCATGTAATTGAATCATTTGCTTTGTTTTCCCCCAGCAAATCGCACAGTATTTAATGTTTTTGGGATCATCTGAAATTGTAACAAACGGCTTTTTGTGCCTTACAATTTTACTTTCTAATTCATTAGCTTTTTTCAATTCTTCATTTTCTTCTCGAAGTTTTGAAATCTCAGCCTGCATATCCAAAGCTTGTGCTCCTAAATCAAGGAGCTGTTTGTATAAATCAATATTATCTGCTTTTTGTGCTAATCCGATAGCATCTTTTATGCCTTCATATAGTCCCATAATAATCCTCCTTTACGCTACCAATATCTCATTCATTTCCATTAATAATTCCTCATAACTGTCTCCGAAAACCTCATAAAACCTGCCGAGACCGCCCTTATGGTCAAAGGGGTTGAGGTCAAGATCATCGGGCTCAATACTGAGAGAAGCTATGATATGGTCTTTTATAAGCCTGAGCCACTCCATTTGCTCCTCTGTGAAATGAACTGCACCTGCATTCCTGCGGAGAGTCCACTGCATGAAATTATAGTTGACCTTGTCCGCAAAAGGCTGCAAATTACCGGTATATCCCATTTCAAAGCGTATTATGGATATAAGATCAGTAAGCTGAGCCATTGTGCCTCGCTTTACCTTATCAGGCTTTTTTATGGCATAACAGTCCCACAGACGCTCAACTGTAATGCCCTTGCTTTTCAGCTTCTCATACAGTTTTTTCAGGCTTTCTATCGCCATGGGACGATTTTTGTAACTCTCGTTGTAAATGATACGAAGTGCAATTATCTCGTCCTTGTTTTCTTCTATAAACTCATGGAACGTCTGGATTGTCCTGTCAACGTTTTTCTCCTGCTCGGAGTCAAAGTCAGCAAATAGTACCGTGTCAAGGTTGACATTATCAATTATCTGCTCATGACTCCTGCGGATATTTTCGATAAAATCTCTTGTATCGGGATCATAGAAAGGCTTCACAGCTTCAGCAATCAATGCTTTCTGAGTTTCGTTAAGTTGTTCTTCATCAGGTTCAGTTGCCTGAAATATGTTGACCGCTGTTTGTTTTATTACCTCTTCGTCAAAGGCATTGAGGAGAGCTTCAGCGAGTGTACCTGCAGGTGTTCCGACATTCTCATCAAATTCCTTACGCTCGCCCGGAGTCATCTGACTGTTAAGGCGTACAAGACGGTTTGCAAGAGAAGTCAGCGTATCCTCGTCCTTTGCACCGAGTGCAACATTGAGCATAAGCTCCTTCATAGAAACAGTAGGCTTGCGTTCAAGTGTACGTGTTTCCGTCTTCTTGGACTTTGTTACGCCGACAGCGTCAACAATAACAAAATGATCTTTATTGTTTGTAGCAGACGGAGAGACCTTCTGAAGATCGTCCTTGCCGAGAGTTCTCGTTCCACGACCTTTCATTTGCTCGAAATAGTTCTTGCTGCGTACATCACGCATAAATATAAGACATTCAATAGGCTTGACATCGGTGCCTGTTGCGATCATATCAACGGTAACAGCTATTCTCGGATAGTAACTGTTTCTGAATTCTGCAAGAACAGTTTCAGGGTTGGAGGCTGAGTAGGTTACCTTTTTGCAAAATTCATTTCCCTCGCCAAACTCTTCACGAACTATCTGTATGATATCATCAGCGTGGCTGTCAGTTTTGGCGAATATCAAGGTCTTCGGTACTTCTTTACGTCTTTGGAAAAGCTTTGTATACAAATTCTCCTTAAATGTCTTGATAACAGTTCTTATCTGGCTTGGGTTTACGATATCACGGTCAAGCTGAGTCGGCTTATAGTCAACATCTTCATCAAGCTGCTTCCAGCGTTTTTCTCTTGACATACGATTGCGGGACTCAATAAGCTGCTTCATTATATGAGCACCATTTTTGCCAACATTGGTCTCAATAAGGAATATATCTTCGCCGACATTTACACCGTCAATAATAGCCTGTTCCCTTGAGTATTCACTTACAATATTCTGATTGAAATACGCAAAAGTGCGTTTATCCGGAGTTGCAGTTAGTCCAACAATAAATGCATCGAAGTATTCAAGCACCTGATTCCACACATTATAAATGGATCTGTGGCATTCATCAACAATTATGCAGTCGAAAAATTCAGGTGGATATTTCTCATTGTATACTACTTCTTTTGGAGATTTTCTTTCAAGTGAGGTTACTTCTTCAAGCGAAATCTCATCTATAGACTCATCAGATTCTTCTCCGCTGAGAATGGAATACATTCTTTGGATTGTGCTGATGCATATCTGCACATCAGACGGTATGTATGAGCTTTTAAGCCTGCGAACACCGTAAATTTCTGAAAAAGAACGATTATCATCATTCGGACGATATGCAAGGAATTCACGTTCAGCTTGTTCACCAAGGCTCTTTGTATCAACCAGAAAGAGTATACGGTTCATCTTGCCGAATTTAAGCATACGATAAGCGGCAGTTATAGCTGTGAAAGTTTTACCAGCACCTGTTGCCATCTGAACTAAAGCTCTTGGCTTGTTTTCTGCTAAAGAATTGTCCAGATTTTTTATAGCAACAATTTGACAATCACGAAATCCTGTACCATCAAACTCTGGGAAATGCTTCATATTGTTTCTGATAGTGTCATTTCTTCTTATAAGGCTGGCTAATGTTTCCGGCCTATGGAATGAAAACACTGTTCTTGAACGGTATTTCTCATCATTGTAGTCAGTAAAGCGAGTGAGCTTATCTGTAGATTCATATGCGAATCTTATCTTGTAATCACACTTGATCCACTTAAATGTGCTGTTGGCATAACGAGAAGACTGTCCTTCGACAGTTGTTATATTCTCTCCTTCTTCACTTTTCTTAGCTTCAATTACTCCGACGGGTGCTCCGTTTACGAAAAGTGCGTAGTCAACAGGCCCAGTATCTGTCGGAAATTCGCGTACAGCGACGCCGACAGCAGCATTAGGATTTAATCTTTTAACATCTTGAATTATCCAACCAGAAGTTAGTAGCTTTTCATCAATTATTTTTCTTGCTTTCTGTTCAGGCGTCATAATTTCTGCACTCCTTTACAAAAAAATACAATTTACCAGTTATAATTATAGCACAATTCGCTACAAATGTCAATTAAAATCTATAAACAGTCTTTAATCCTGTATAATAAAACTTGACACATAAAAAACAATCAAAGTATAATAAAAA
>JAHZHC010000025.1 GCA_019420505.1 Ruminococcus sp. | reverse complement strand
CCTGTGACCCTCTGCTTGTAAGGCAGATGCTCTCCCAGCTGAGCTATGCTCCCGAATTTATCCCTCGTTTAAGGAACGATATTTATTATACACTATCCAAATTCATTTGTCAAGCATTTTATAAAAAAATATTTAATGTTTTTATTATTCATCTAAAATTTTTGCTTTTATAGTTGAAATTTTACATATTTAGTGTTATAATGTCTTTATTGAACAAATAATATAATATAAAGAATTTTTTAGGAAGTGTAGAACTTGACAAAACAGAATTTGACCTTAAGAAATATGTTTACCATTAGTATCTTTGCGCTGTATTTGCTGTTTTTTGCATATACATTAATAAATGTTATTAATAGATATTCCGAAAGAGGTGATAAATCATATATTTTTATAAGTATTGCCCTTGTGTTAATATCCGCTGCTGCTATGGCATTGTTCAGAAGTAAAATCAGAATCCATCTTACTGACCGTAATCTTAATGTTTGCTTTTTTATTGTTTTATCCATAACTTTAATATTTATGCTGTATATAATTTTCACATTAAAAACTAAGCCAAACGCTGACGCTAAGGTTTTGGACGGTGCCGCAAGAAACTTTGCCAAAGACGGAAACTGGCTCAATATTTACAGAGGTTTTGCAAAAAATCAAGGCTATTTTGAACGATACACCAATAACTGGTCCCTGCTTATTTTGTTGTCTGTTTATTTCAGAGTTTTTTATTTAATTTTAGGATATGTTCCAATTACAGCACCGCTTCTGTTAAATGTCTTGTTTATGGGAATTTCTTTTGTTTTTTATTATTTTATTTCAAGGTTAATATTTAAAGACAGATTTAAAATACTTATGTCAATCTTTGCAATGATGTTTTGTCTTCCTTTATACGGTCATGTTAACCATACCTATACTGATGTGCTGAGTCTGCCATTTGTTATGAGTTCCGTGTATTTCGTCATACGAACCGTTAAATCCAAATCAGTAAAATCATTTTTAATCAACTTGATTGCTTCATCAATAATTGTTGCTGTTGGATATTCTTTTAAAGGCAGCTTGGCTGTTATAATAGTATCATCAATAATCTATATTTTTATTGCCTGTGGCTGGAAAAAATCATTGGTTTCGATTTTTTCATTTTTAACAATATTTTTGCTTGTAAATAATGTGCTGCTTTTCAAATTTGTAAGTGCAAATAATATTATTACAGATGACTTTGAAAAAAACCGTTTTCCTGCAACGCACTGGATCATGATGGGATTAAAAGGGAAAGGCTGTTTTTCCCAAAAGGAATTAAGCTTTACATATCACCAAGAAAACTACGATGAACGCAAGGAAGCTAATATAAAAATCATAAAAGAAAGATTATCTCAATCCAAAGAACTTTTCAGTCATTTCAATACTAAGTCCGCATTTACCTGGTCTGACGGCAAATATCGTTACAGACATTATTTGAAAAGAGCCAACGATTCACCGTTGAAAGCTTTCCTTTTAAAAAGCAAAATCAGTCATGGATATGCACAGATCTATCACCTTATTATGCTTTTATCTATGTTTGTATGCATAATTTATTCATTAATTCGAAAAAATAAATCATATATGTTATATGTATGTTTGTCAGTTTTTGGTTTATCACTTTTCTTAATGATCTGGGAAACCACTCCGAGGTATTTGTTTAACTTCATACTGTTATTCCTGTTGATGGCAGTAGACGGATTTTCTCATTTATATAAATTCATCTATCGTTTCATCAGAAAGAACAATCACTGCTAATATAAATAAAAAAATCACGGACACTAAAATCCGTGATTTTTCATTTTAATTTATCAGTGCTTTAATTTCGTCTGATGAGAAATTATAAGACTTATCGCAAAAATGACATTTGACCTCGGTCTTTTCATCTTTCGCAATATCCTCCAACTGTTCTTTTCCTAAAGAAACCAATGCCCTTTTTACTCTTTCCCTTGAACAATCGCATTTATAATTTACTTCAAAATCATCAAGTACATTGGGATCAAGCCCTTCAAGCGCCTTCATTGAAATTTCCTCTGCCGTCATTCCGCTTGATAACAGCTTTGTGACCGACTGCATACTATTTATATTCTTTTCAATTACGTCTATAGCTTCATCCGGCGCAAAAGGCAGAAGCTGAATTAAAAAGCCGCCGGCCTGTGCAACGCTAAGATCCGGATTTACCAAAACTCCCAAAGCACAAACACTCGGCACCTGTTCGCTTCCCGCAAGATAGCTTGTAATATCCTCTGCAATCTCACCGGATACAATAGGAACCTGACCTGAATATGGTTCTTTCAAGCCCAAATCCTTGATTACACTTAGCGTACCGTCAGTTCCCACAGCGCCTCTCACATCAAGCTTTCCCATTTCGTTTAACGGAATTTCCACAATAGGATTCTGAATATAGGCCTTCACATTTCCAAAGCTGTCCGAAACTGCAATAAGAGAACCGGCAGGTCCGCCCCCGTTTATTCTCAAAGTAATCGAATCATCTTTTCCTTTTAATCCAAATCCAAGCAGCGACGCTCCTAAAGCAAGCCTTCCCAAAGCCGCAGTACAGACTGCTGAGGTTTTGTGAATTCTTTCAATTTCCGATACTATATCTTTGCCTTCAATGGCACTGCATACCACCGAGGCGTCTTTACTTATTGCTCTTACTATACGTCCCATTATATATCTATGCCCAAAAGAGCATTCTCCTTTTCTTATTTACTTATTTTCTTAGTAACATAAACTATTCTCTGTGTTTTATCATTAACAGGTCTGTCACTGTAGTCATCATATTTTGCCAAAATTTCAAAACCTGTTTCATTGAGCAGTCTGTCAATCTCTGCTTCTTCAATAGCTATTTCCTTAAAGCTTTCCTGAAAACGTTCATAGCGTCCGTCTTCCTGCTCCTCAAAAAAATCAAGAAACATTTCTACAGAATCATCTTGAGAAGAATATTCATTCTGCCATGAACAGAAAAGACCGTCCAAATCATAAATATAAGAATTATTACCTAAAATCTGACGGTGCTTGTAAACCGTGTTCATATCAAAGATAAATAATCCGTCAGGAAAAGCGAAAAGCGACACTCTCTCAAATGTTTTTCTGATTGATTCAACATCAGCTAAATGATTTATGCTGTCAAGTACAGAAACAGTAACATCTATCGTCCCGTACATATCAAGCTCCGTCATATCCTGACATAAGTATTGTATTTCACTTCCGCTTTCATATTTTTTGTCCAGAGCCTCTGATAGCATTTCCTGAGAAGAGTCAACTCCGATAACATCATATCCCAAGCCGCTCATCTTTTCACATAGAGTTCCCGTACCGCAGCCTATCTCCAGTAAAATATTCTTTCTTCCGCCGAAACGTGACACCAGTTTGTCAATTCGGTTTCCGATTAGGTCATAGTCTACATTTTCAGTCAGCCTGTCATAAAACCATGCAAACTTTGAATATCCGCTCATTATTTTCTTTCCTTAAGGCGATCGAATACTATACCGTATCCCCCATTCCCATCATAAGCAAGAGATCTGTTCACTCTGCTTATCGTAGCAGTAGAAGCGCCGGTTTCACCGACAATATCACTGTAAACATGATTTTCGGTTAAAAGCTTTGCAACCTGAAAACGCTGTGACAGTGCTTTAAGTTCCGGTACAGTGCACAAATCTTTAAAAAACAATCTGCACTCTTCAATATTTTTAAGACAAAGTACAGCCTCAAACAAGTCGTCCAGATTTTTAATTTCCATTTTTTCTTTCATTATAAAAAAACTCCTTTACTTATCGTATTGTAAAGTGTTAAACCATTTCAATAAAGGCTTGCCCATCATTCAAAGTGGCAAGGATTGACTTTTGTCAACCTGTAATCAGTGAAGGATTGTATTCCCTGCTGATTACAAAATGTTCCCCGCCGCCTTAGTTGTGGGGGACATCTTGCCTAAGTTATAATTATAGTTTAACACATTACCCTGCAAAAGTAAAGGGTTTTTAATAATTTTATTTATCCCAGCTTCTCGGAGTAAGAAATCCCGGATTGCTGTTATCGGCAGAATAATCCGGCGCTTCTGACTCCTCATAATCGGGTTCATAAATCTCAGCGTTTTCAGATATATCTTCAATAATCCGCCGAATTTCCTCAACGCCCTCGCCCGTTACTGTTGAAAACGGCACACAGGTAATGTCCTGAAAACACGGTATCTCTTGCTCAAATGCCTTCAGTCTTTCCTCACGGGCAGTTTTTTTCAGCTTATCTGCCTTAGTGAATACTATTACAAAAGGAATCTCATAATCAATGAGAAAATTTATCATCTGAATATCATCTTTAGTAGGTGCATGACGCATATCTATAAGCTGAAAAACCAGTTCAAGATCTCTTTCAGGATTTTCAAGATAACCGCCGATTAAGTCGCCCCAGCCTTTTTTTTCACTTTTTGATACCTTAGCATACCCGTATCCGGGCAGGTCTACAATATATATATTCTCAAGCGTAAAAAAATTTATCGTCACCGTCTTTCCCGGAACCGAGCTTACCTTAGCAAGAGATTTTCGGTTAAAAATCTTATTTATGAGCGATGACTTTCCTACATTAGAACGTCCCGAAAAAGCAACTTCAATCCTATCAGACGGAGGCATCTGCGACAGTCTTCCAAAGGATGTATAAAATTCAGCCTTATTAAAATTCATTTTGTCAATCCTTTATCAAAGGGCAAAAGCGTCATAAAGACGCCTTCGCTCTTGTATTAGTTTCATTTCTTTTTGATATCATACCCATATTAACAACATTTTCATTGCATGGATAAACCAGTGCAGCATCAAGAACGTCCTTTATTTTCTCAGCAAATACAAATTCCAGGTTCAATTTAACTGTATCATCAATTTCGTCCATATCTCCAATGTTAGCCTTTGGTACGATAACAGTTTTAATTCCTGCCTTATATGCCGCCATTGTCTTTTCACGAAGACCTCCGATAGGAAGGACTTTTCCGCTTAAAGTAATCTCTCCCGTCATTGCAACATCAGCACGAACCGGAATACCGCTTAAAGCTGATACAATAGCCGTCACCATGGTAACCCCGGCTGAAGGACCGTCTTTTGGAACAGCGCCTTCAGGAGCATGAATGTGCAGGTCTTTTTTCTCATAGAAGTCAGGATCAATTTCATATATACGGGCAATGCTGCGGCAATAGCTGACTGCAATTTTTGCCGATTCCTTCATAACATCTCCTAAAGAACCGGTAAGTTCAATCTTACCCTTTCCGTCAAGTACAAGAACTTCAAGCGGCATAAGAACTCCTCCGACCGAAGTCCATGCCATACCGTTTACAGCTCCTATCTGATCTTCTTTAGCCGCAAGATCAGGCAGATATTTTTTGTGTCCCAGATATTGCTCTATATTGCTGTCCTTGAATACAACTTTAGCAACGTCATTTTCAACTATCTCCTTTGCAGCCTTTCTGCAAAGCGATCCGATTGCTCTCTCAAGCTTTCTCACGCCGGCTTCACGGGTATATCCGTCAATAAGCGCATAAATTCCATCGTTCGTTATCTTCATCTGAGAAGCTTTTAATCCGTTTTTCTTAAGCTGTTTAGGAATTAAATGCAGTTTGGCTATATTAAACTTTTCTTCACGTGTATAGCTTGAAAGTTCAATAACTTCCATACGATCCAACAACGGAGGCTGAATAGTATCAAGACTGTTCGCTGTTGTCACAAATAAAACATCGCTTAAATCAAATGGAAGCTCTATGTAATGATCACGAAACGACGAATTCTGTTCAGAATCAAGAACTTCCAGCATTGCCGATGAAGGATCTCCTCTGAAATCATTGCTCATCTTGTCAATTTCATCAAGCAGAATAACAGGATTCTTTACCCCTGCTTGTTTGATTGCATTAATTATCCTGCCTTCCATAGCCCCAACATAAGTTTTCCTGTGACCTCTTATATCGCTTTCATCCTTCACTCCGCCAAGAGATACTCTGACATATTTACGGTTCAAAGCTTTTGCGATAGATTTTCCGACAGAGGTCTTACCTACTCCCGGAGGTCCGTAAAGACATAATATCTGTCCCTTTATTTCAGGTGTAAGACAGCGAACCGCAAGGTTTTCAATAATTCTTTCTTTTACCCTCTTCATTCCGTAATGATCTTTATTAAGAATATGTTCTGCCTTTTTTATATCGGTCCTGTCTTTGGTATAAACATTCCATGGCAAAGCCAGACAGGTATCAAGATAATTTCTGATAACAACTGCCTCCTGTGAGTTCATAGACATTCTTGAAAGCCGTTTTACCTCAGCCGTCAGCTTGTCCTTTACCTCATCACATGCACCTGTCGCCTTGATTTTGTCCATATAATTCTGAATTTCATTTTCATCAGAACCATCATCTCCGGACGCAGAACCAAGTTCACGCTGAAGCGCTTTAATTTGTTCTCTTAAATAGAACTCTCTCTGATTGTCCTCAATTGCAGAGCGAACCTGTTCATGTATCTGCTGCTCAAGTGTAATAACATCAATCTCTCTTGAAAGAATTGAAAGCAAAACAGCCAGCTTTTCTCCGGCAGATGCCGCCTCAAGCAGCGATTGCTTGTCTTCAAAAGGCAAGGTTATATTAAATGCAATAGCTTCAAACAAAACCTTAGGATCGTTTGCCGAAACGATCTGATTATAAATCTCATTGGGCATTCTCGGTACTATTCTTGCATATTCGCCAAAGATTTCCTTAATCTCACGGCAAATAGCAATTATTTCATTTTCCTCAAGCTTTTCTCTGGAATAATTAGCAGATTTCTTGATTTCAGCCTCGTAACAATCGCTGTGAATATAAAAATCCACAAGCCTGCCCTTATAAACTCCTTCAACAAGACATCTGTAAATGCCGTTAGGACTTTTAATAATCTGCTGAACTTTAGCCACAGTACCTATTTTAAACATATCCTGCTTCACAGGCTTTTCAACATTAATATCCTTCTGTGCTGCAAGAAAAACATATCCATCGCCGTTAAGCGCCGCTTTGATGCCCTTTATAGACATTTCTCTGCCCACATCAAAATGGACAACCATTCCCGGGAAAACAACAAGATCTCTTGTGGGAACACAGGGCATTATCATATTTTTATTTTCTTTTACAATAATCTTATCTTTCATTTCTAAATAAAGCCTCCGGATACAGAAGCCAAATCTCCTCTCTGAATTCTTATATCTATATTTCTTTATCGTCAAACACTGTTGTTTATTTATAATATCATATTTTAATTAACATTGCAACCCTTTGTCAAACGCAAATTAATGGCTTTAAAGTTGAATAAAAAAGGTTAAAAATAAAGAGATATCCGATTAAGGATATCTCTGCATTTTATTTAAAATTAGTCTGAAACATATGGAATCAAAGCAACGTGACGTGCTCTTTTAATAGCTGTTGTCAGTTCTCTCTGATGATATGCACATGTACCTGTTACACGACGTGGAAGGATCTTAGATCTTTCTGTCATGCACTTTCTAAGCTTAGCGATATCTTTATAATCGATTTTCTCAGCTCTGTCTACACAGAACATACAAACCTTTTTACGGCCTCTTTTGCCCGGTCTGCTATTTCTCTCTCTTTCCATGAGATTAATCCTCCTTACTCAACATAATGATCAATTAGAATGGTACTCCGTCATCACTCAGCACTTCAAAATCAGCCATATCTCCTATGGACAAATCATTGTTTGACGGTGCGTTATTATAGTTATTCTGCTGAGCTGTCTGATTATAGTTGTTATTCTGATAACCATTATTATAATCATTCTGCTGATAACCGCCCTCAGCCTTTTCACCGGTAAAGGATACATTGTCAACATAAACCTCGGTAACATAATGCTTCGTACCGTTTTTGTCGTCATATGTTCTCGTTCTGAGATTCCCCTCAATTGCAATCATTCTGCCCTTGCGGAAATATCTGCCGATAAATTCAGCCTGCTGACGCCATGCCACACAGTTGATAAAATCAGTCTGTCTTTCCTCACCCTGTCTTGCAAAGCTTCTCTGTACAGCAACAGTAAACGAAAGAACCGAAACTCCGCTCGGTGTCTGCTTTACTTCAAGATCCTGAGTGATTCTGCCCATTAAAATAACCTTATTCAGCATAACTTTTCCCTCTCTTTAAACTGTCTTACTTAACTGTAATTAAGAAACGAAGAACTCCGTCTGTAATCTTGAGAACACGCTCAAGCTCAGCAGGAAAATCTGTAGCGGATGTAAAGTTCCACAATACATAATTGCCTTCTGTTTCATAATTAATAGCATAAGCCAATTTACGCTTGCCCCAGTCGTTCATTTCAACGTCTGATGCGTTAGCTTCGATCATCTCGTTGAACTTAGCAGTAAGAGCCTGAACAGCCTCTTCTCCTGCCTTGCAGCTGAAGATTACCATAGCTTCATAAGTTTCATTGATTTTTGCCATTTCTCTGCACCTCCTTCTGGATTTCGCCTGTATGTATTTTTCACACAAGCAAGGATAACTTAGTTATTATAACACAAATTACATACTATGTCAACACATTATACGGTTCGAAAGTTATTTCTATTTTGTAAAGTTTACGCTAATAAAAAATTAATTAAATAACACAGAACCAAAGCGAGCACACAATACCCTGTTCCGGCAATAATCACCGACGGCCAGGATGTGCCGCCCTTTGCTGATATTTTTCTTTTTATCGTTTCTTCGTCATCTGCTTGACTTTGATTTCTTATTCTCAAAATATCCTTCTTTGCATTCCTATAATACCAGTATGTTCCGTAAAAACCGCAAAGAAATCTGACTCCTATCATTAGATATGAACACAGACTGTAGATCATATTGAAGCTGTTGCTGTCTAAATTTATATCTGTATTAAGAAAAGAAGTATTCATAACTCCTGTTTGTGCCAGAACAAACATTTCGGGAAGGCTTAAAAGAAAAATTAACAGCATGAATAAAATTCCGTGCTTATACATTTTTCTGTAGAAGAAATAAAATTCGGGAAAAATAAGTGCGCCAATATTAATCGCTATCTTTCCTCCGAAATTTCCGAATCTGATAAAATTAGAAAGAATGCCTAAAGAGTTCTTGCCTGCATATTGTGCATAATCCTCCAGCTTAACTCCGTCAATATCGGAATTTTTGTCAAATACCATCTGACCGCCGAATGGAAAGCCGCCTTGAGACTGACCATTAAAGCCTCTCTGACGATTACCGTAAAATCCGTTCATATTTGGATTTCCATTGGTATTTGAAGAATTAAACGGACGAGCAGATTCACCGTTACCCGAAAGAGGCATACCGCATTTATTGCAGAAAATACCTTCAGGAGGATTCTCAGCACCGCAACGAATACATCTTATCGGTTCTGATGATACAGAATCATCACTGCTTCGGTTTTCATATTCCGGCTTCCAGCTTTCTCCGCTTTCATGAAGAGAAGTATTAATGCACTGACCTTCTTTCAAATAGCATTCACGATGATATGGTGTGCCGCATTCCGGACATACCACAACATCATCGCTGTCACCGAAAATCTCACCGCATGAAATACATTTTACGCCGTTATAATTAGACATATATTTATCCTTTCCTTACCAATAATGAATTTATATAAAATTAAAAATTCTGTTTATATAATTTCATGTTTTTCACAGAATATTTTATGCTTTAAAATTATATTTCTATGATTTAGAATATATTATACCATACTATTTCAAAAAATCAATCAGTTTTTTCTAATTTTCCTTTACTTTTCACAAAAAAAGCATTATAATATATTGAAAGCATAATTCAATAGGAAGGAATGTCTTTTGGTTAATCGCATATAAATCATTAGATTATTTAAGTTTAAGACAGAAAATGCCAAAGGATTCTGAATCTCATCTCAACAGAATTATTAAATTGTTTCGCCTTTAAAGCAAGCGAAGACATTAATTATAGATTATATACGGAGGAAAGCTATGGTATTCTTAGAAAATCTGAAATCCCAGCTTGAGGGATATATCCCAAAAATAAAGGAGCTTTATGAGGTCTTTGATATTGAAAACAGTAAGGAAAGAATTCTTGAACTTCAGGAAAAAGCAGCGGAACCTGGATTCTGGGATGATCTTGATAACTCTCAGAAGGTTTTGCAGGAAACAAGAACACTTGAAGGCAATATCGAAAAGTATAATAAACTTCAGTCCTCCGCAGATGATATTGAAGTCATGATTGAAATGGCAGATGAAGAACAGGACGATTCCATGATTGAGGAAATTGAGAGTGAACTTTCTTCTCTCGGAAATGCAATAGAAGAGCTGACTCTCGCTTCCCTTCTCACAGGAGAATATGATAAATGCAACGCCATTCTTAATTTCCATGCAGGTGCAGGTGGAACGGAAGCACAAGATTGGGCGGATATGCTTTTCAGAATGTACAACCGATGGGGTGAAAACCATGGATTCAAAGTGAAAACACTTGATTATCTTGACGGCAATGACGCAGGAATGAAAAGTGCTTCAATTATAGTTGAAGGTGAAAATGCTTATGGTTATCTGAAAAGTGAATCAGGAATTCACCGTCTTGTAAGAATATCGCCTTTTGACAGCTCAGGAAGCCGCCATACATCCTTTGCAGCCATTGATGTAATGCCTGAAATAGACGACTCAATTGAAGTTGATATTCGGCCGGAAGATATTGAAATGCAGGTATACCGTTCAAGCGGTGCGGGCGGTCAGCACATTAATAAAACCTCCTCCGCTGTAAGACTTATTCATAAGCCCACCGGTATTGTATGTGCCTGTCAGACCCAGCGTTCTCAATTTCAAAACAGAGAATATGCCATGAAAATGCTTAAGGCGAAGCTGATTGAAATAAAAGAACGTGAAAACCTTGAACGAATTGAGGATATAAAAGGAGTTCAGAAAGAAATCGCCTGGGGAGCACAGATCCGTTCATATGTTTTTATGCCTTATACATTAGTCAAGGATCACAGAACAGGATTTGAAACTTCAAATGTTAACGGAGTAATGGACGGTGATCTGGACGGTTTTATCAATTCATATCTGAAATCGCTTTCTCTGGGGAATCTTAAAGACGAAGACCGAAAAGACTGATATTTAATCTGATCTAAAAATATAGGAGGAATTAACATGGAAACATTGAAAAAGATTTTAAACAGCTTTATACTAATGGCAATAATAGAAATTGCTGTCGGAATAATGCTTTTAGCAAGACCTGAAATTTTTCAAACCACTCTCAGCTATATTATCGGCGGAATCGCTTTGGCATTTGGTGTTTTAAATCTAATTGCCTATTTCAGAGGAGAACAGATTTACGGCGAACTTTTCAAAGCGGTCATTCTATGCGCCGCAGGGATTTTCATTATCGCACGTCCTGATTTCATTTTCAAAGTAATTGCAGTAATCTTCGGACTTTATCTATTAGCTGACGGAATTTCAAGCCTGAGAGGAGCTTCGGCTATGAGAAACAGTAAAGACTCCGGAAAATGGATTCCGTCGTTTGTCATTGCAATTATCACTATTGTTCTGGGTATTCTTATAATTGTAAATCCATTTTCCGCATCGGGAATTCCATTTCAGCTTTTTGGAATTTCGCTTATAGTTTCAGGTGCACTTAATATATACAACGGAGGAGTCACAAAGAGATATTTTACAAAGATAAAAAAGCAAATTGAAGAAGATAAATTTATAGATATTAAATAAAGCAACTTTACTACCGCAGGGATTTCTCTGCGGTATTTTTTTATAAAATTCAAATCTGCACATTTACGATGAATTATGTCTATCAGGGGTCTTAGCGCAGACAGCGCTTGTTACGATATTTATTTGATGAAGAGAATAATTCTGACCCCGCTATAGTGAGTTTTTAAAGAATTGGAATGCTGAGTTGCTCCAAAAATGTCTGTCCTTTTTACCGTAAATCCTGTCAGTTAAATTTTACAGTTGTAATACAATTTTTCAGTAATATTTC
>JAHZHC010000024.1 GCA_019420505.1 Ruminococcus sp. | reverse complement strand
TATTTTTATTATACCACAGTTGACTGACTTTTTACAGACTTTTTTTCAGAGGGTCAATCAATAAAACAATTAGAATGATTGCAGTTTTTTAACTTACCAAAGAATTGATTCATTCATTCGACCTCCTTTGTTCCAAGTAATGACCCTTGTATAAGTTCCAACAGATTTATATTCTCTTGCCATTCCTGCTTCATGTAATTCATACATCTCTCCATCAGTAACAAGACCGCCTCGAAGAGGAGAGCCTTACTCCCAATCATAGAAATCAATTAAATTATATGTTATAGTTGCAATATAACCATTTCTATTTTTTGCACAATGCATGCTCATTGCAGAATCAGCATCACCAATCGAATACCACCAATCAGTTGCAATCTCCGTTTCTCCGACACATCCTGTAGTAGAAAAATTAGTTCCTGGAAAAGCTGTGGCCGGATTTGTAATAAACCATTTTATCAAAACCATTTATTTTGGCATTTTGCTGTTGAAATCAGTGTATACCGGATCAGAAGTTTTAATCTTTACAAGAAGATCAACATAATACGCCTCATCAGATAGTCCTTGCATATGAATTGTTATCGCCCTTGCTTTATCTTCTGTCGCATATACAATGTTTCGTGAAGATAAAAACATAGAAACAATCAATGTAAATATAACAGCTACTATGCTATTTTTTTCACTACAATTCCTCCTAGTTATGATATGTATAAAATATTGCTGAACCCAGACACCTACATTAATTAAAATTATTCGCAAAAAATGAGCAGAAAAAATATAATAACTCTGTAAATATTGAGGCTGCTCTATACCACCTAACTTAGATTGAACTATTTAGACTTATTGCTGTCGATTAGTCAGTATATTATATATACCAATTAGAATTGAACAAAGTAATGCTATCCCATTAAGACTATAACTTAGAATCATACCGAAGCCGCTTCCTGCATTAGGTGTTCCATAATCACCGTTGAAAGCCATAAATATATGAATAAAAAAATCAGTATCGTAAAATATATAACCGATTATAACAGAAAAACAAATGGTCAATATAACACCCAAACAATATATTTTTATATTATGGCTGCTTAACTTAACAAAAAAAGCCAACTGTACCGCTGCATAAATAATAAAAAAAATAAATATAGAAATAACAGAAGCTATCCCTGCTCCTAAATATGCAGTTAAATTAAACAAAAGAGCATATATGAAACTCATCAATACATATTTAACATATTTCATCATAATAATCATATCCCCTTTTGATGAAATCTAAGTCATCCTGATTATCAATAGTATTACCAGTACTAGCGGCATATCCGCTTCCTTTATATAAGATATTTAAAGTAAATCCTGTAGCATGACCAGTACAGCCATATAGATAATTTCCTAAGTTTTCAGAATTCATAATAATATCATTATATACAAATTTGAAACCCTGAGAAAAATAATGAATAGTTGATATCGTATTATTCCAACTTTCCCGTACTTTCACATCCCAAATTCCTCCATGATTAACATTGGTATAGAATTGAACATATCCGTTAAATGAAGGATAGTATATAAAGCTTTCCGCTGCATTTGTCATATCTGTTATAATGTTCTTTAATGGTTCCGTATAATCTAAATAGTATACAGTATCAAATTTGCCGTTAATATCACTATAGATTGAAATATCATTGTTGATTTGTTCAATATTTAATATCGGAACCACACTCGGAATATAATCAAAAAATGTTTTACCATAGCCTTCTGCAGTTAAATTACAAAGCATTTTATATTCTGTATGTGCTTCAACAGGTTTGTCACCAACATAGAATCCATGATTAGCAGCAACATTAGCGATGGTCAAATATGTTATATCATCAATTTCTATAAACCACTTACCGTAAAATTCAACTTGTTCGGAAATATTCAATCCATAATTAAGCTGAAAATTTTGAATTGCCGACTGAGTTGCTCCCCCCATTGCACCATACGCCGACCCTCCCATATCCAAAAAGCCTAAATATTCCAAACATCTTTGTAATGTTGTTATTTTCAACTCTGTTTCGCTAGCGTTCTTTAAGGAAAAATTAAAATCAACGACACCACTATAAAATTCAATAAATTCTTCCCAGCTCATTTCGCTATCTTTTCCTGTAGCCGTATATATATCATATACTTCTGAAACATTGTCTTCTAAATGCAGCATATATGCATTATAAATTCTTTCTATTGACAGTTCTTTCATGACTGCGCCATTATTATTGACGGATTTTGGTTTTGGATCAAAATTATCTAATAGATTATCCCCATCCGTATCCTCCACCGTAGGATCACTCAAAAACGGCGCAACCCTCACAACATCAAGATAATCATCTAAACCGTTTAATTCCCTTGTCAGTTCATTCGATATCTTGACGTCACCTTTTAATTTCAGCACAGTTTTCAAAGTGGGCAGCACAGGTTCATTATCCGAATCCCATGCAAGCATACTGTTCCTGCTGTCAAACTCCTGCCAATCCGTCAAACTGTCGGTATCGCTGTTTGTCCATGCTCCTCTTTTTAGAGGTGATACCAGTGTGAGTTTTTTGAAGTTATTTCCGATAACTATATAGTATGTTTTTGGTTTGTAGCTATCTTTTTCGTATATAAATCCAAAATTATTCAGTCCGAAAAATGCCTCACCATTGCATGTTCCGTCATTATTTAAATCATTCCAGTAGCCGAATGTTCCCGACGTGCACAGCGAATTTGTATTTCTGTACATCATCAGCTTATCTTCTTGTCCGAGATAATTATCCGGCTGTGTCGGAGTCCATTTGGTATATGCGCTGAAATCTTCTCCAGTAAGCCATCTCCAGCCACTTGAGGTGTACTGTCCGCCTATCCAATAAGAATTTTTCGTACCCTTTGAAAGCAGTTTTTCTTCAATGAAACATTGCTCGTCAGAATCGTTTATTGTTACCAGATGTCCGCCGAGCGCCTCGCAGATATCCTCTGCGCTGTCCCAGTCATAGCCGGAAACCGAGCAAATTCCATAGGTATGTCCATTATAGTTTGCTTTTATCATGCTACTTTCAATAAATTCTTCTGTGACTGTTTCGGCTAACGCCATCACCGCAATCTCCGGTTCTTCAACCTCAAATCCCAGACTATCCAGCCACATTTCAATATCCATCAGACAATACGTTCCCAGTTCGCTTGCCTCGCAAATGACGGTATTGTTTTCTAAATCATATGTAGTTTCCACAGGAAGCAGCATATGCAGATCTTCATCAAATCTGAATGCCTGCAAACGCTTTATACCGTCAAGCTCCTCCGTATATGCTGTATACTTATCACTTATATTATTGGTATAATTATCCTTTATCTTATAGTATAGCACACATTCGTCAACTTTGCAAGTGCTTTCGTAAGAGATTTCTACACTTTTTCCGAGAACTGCGTCGTTTTTTATCGCATTCGAGTACGGCGACTGCTTGATCTCTGCGCTGTTTACCGCATAGCCCGAAGATTTGAATTCTACTGTCAACTCGTAAGCGTTATCCTCTGTATTAATATCCTCCAGAGCCTTGCTCTCCGCAGGAATACTTTGCTCAAAAACAAAATCTGCGTCAGGTACTTCAAACGTCTCAGGATCACTCGGATCAAGCCCGATATGCGGCTCATCCCCATCCGGCAAACCGTCCCTGTCCGTATCCGGATTCAACGGGTCGGTGTGATAATCATTCACTTCTTCTCCGCCTTTCA
>JAHZHC010000023.1 GCA_019420505.1 Ruminococcus sp. | reverse complement strand
AGCCTCGAGCTTTTCTCCCCGCCGTTTCGGCGACTTGTTTATTCTATCACCTTTTTTTCCTGTTGTCAACACCTAAATGTTAAGTTTGTTGAAAAAATATTATTCAGAGTTATTTTGTCGAAACTTATTATGCATTATGACCATATAAAAATTGATTTTAGAATTTTATTGTTTTTATTTAGGAAAAACGTGCATAATCCGTATTCATCTGAACAAAATAATCTTACATTCTACATTAAGGAGGAATCACCTTGAACAATTCTGCAAGCGTATATAACTTTTTAAAAACTGCAATAATTGTTCTCACCGCCCTTACCCTATTGATTGTCGCTTCATTGATTTTCAGCGATGACTCACAGCCGGCAATTTCCCAGTTAGGATCAAGCGGCGCAGAAGTAAGAGCAATTCAGGAGAAATTAAAAGAACGTGGACTCTTTACTGTCGGCGTAACCGGCTATTACGGAGAGCAAACACGAAGTGCCGTTCTGAAATTCCAAAAACAGCAGGGTATCCAGCAAACAGGAGTCGCAGGTCCCGCTACATTAAGGGCCTTAGGAATCTCTATCGGTACAATTCCTGCCGCTACAACATCTAATGTAAATCTTCTGGCAAGAATAATCTCCGCCGAAGCACGTGGCGAACCTTATACCGGTCAGGTAGCAGTAGGAGCCGTTATTCTGAACCGAATCCAACACCCCTCATTTCCTGATACACTGTCAGGAGTAATCTATCAGAACGGCGCATTTACCGCCATAGTAGACGGACAGTTTAATGAAGCTGTATCTGATTCGGCATATAAAGCAGCCAAAGACGCACTGAACGGATGGGATCCTACCGGCGGATGTATATACTATTATAATCCCGCAAAAACTTCAAATGCTTTTATGCATTCAAAACCGACACTGATGGTAATAGGAAGCCATCGTTTCTGTAAATAAAATAAAAGCAGGATCAACAATCCTGCTACATAAAAATTTATACCAACATTGTCCTATTCACTGTCGACCTTATAATATCTGTTCATTTTTGTAGAAAAAATTTCTCCAAGAATTTCAGCCGCAGTCAAAACACTTATTATAACAGCTATAACCGTAAAAAATTTTGCACCCTTGCTCATGTCAACGCCTCCAAATAAAAACTTTGTTTTTCCTTTATTCTCTTTATATATAGTATAGCCTATTTTTTTAACAATTTCAATAGCATTTATCAATATTAAGAAAAATATTTTAAAAATATTGTTAATACACTTGCAATTTGAAATTTTATGTGTTATACTTATAAAAATTGTGTTCTTTTTTGAGCTTTAATTGTTTTAAAAAGTCATATATATTCTTGGAAAGGAAAAGATAATAATGAGTGGTGTTGAAATTATTGCAGGAATTCTGCTTATTCTCGCAAGCCTGGTAATCGTTTTGATCGTTTTGGTACAGGAGAGTAAGGAGCAAGGTCTTACTTCAGCAATCGGAGGCGGCGCCAATGATTCTTTTTACGGAAAGAATTCAGGCAGAACCCGTGATGCAAAGCTTTCAAAGTTTACTAAAGTTGCCGCAATAGTGTTTTTCATTGTAACTTTAGTAGTAAATATTATAGTTGCTATACAGAAGTAAACCCAGCGCCCTGCATTATGCAGGGCTTTTATTTTTTACAGAAATTTATATAATTATAAAAGCAATTATTCATATTAAAATGCAAATTAAAAGATCGGAGAATTCAGATGATAAAAAACAATTCACACCTCCTTAATGAAATAAAAAGCATGTTTTTATGGTGCCGTGATTCCATGATCAAAAGCTTTTTTGAAGGAATAATCGGTAAACTGTGGTGTGATAATTATGTCAAACCAAATACTGCCGCAATTTTTGTCGGCGACTTTGCCTATCTGAGCGGACAGCCATGTGCTCATAAAGAACTGATTGAGATTTTACAAAGAAAGGACAATCATCTGGTTATAATACCTCAGTCGGATGATTGGTATCAAACGCTTTTAAACGCAGGTCTTGATCTGAAAAAAACATTGCGCTATCATACCGCTATTCCCAAAAACGGTTTTTCATCAGAAAATTTGCAACGCATTGAAAATAAAATCAATGAAATTCAGGGAGCAGTTTTGAAAAAAGCAGAAGAAAAAGATTATTATCTTCTGAAAAAATGTACATGGGAAAATGCCTTTGTCAGTAATTTCAAAAATTATGACGACTATAGACGCCACGGTTTCGGGTATATTATCTATATAAATGAAGAACTGGCTTCATGTACATCAACCTTCGGATATTATAGCAACGGTGTTGAAATTCAGGTCGCAACCAATCCAAAATACAGACAAAAAGGACTTGCCCTAATTTGTTCCGCAGCATTCATTTCTCATGCCCTGACATTAAATAAAATCCCTCATTGGGACGCAGGAAATAAATTTTCATTGAAAATAGCTCAGAAGCTTGGATATGCCGCTGACGGGGAATATACAGCATATGAAAAATATTAATACATCAGATGCAATATTGAAAGGATCATAAAATGAAATACGATTATCGTAAGTCAATATATAATAAATTAAAAAAATCAGGTAAAAAGCCTGTAAAATTCAAGGAATTACTTAAATGCTGCCGTAATAAAAAATTTGATTTTGACAAGTTTGTCAGAACAGTTGATAAAATGAAATCCAAAGGCGAAATATCAGAAAATAAACTGGGATTTACCCTCATTAATAAAAAGAAGCTTGCCGAATGCACAGTTTCCAAAATTAATAAAACCTACGGATTTGTCAGGAACTGCAGCACCGATGAGGAAATATTTGTAGCAGGAAAATATCTTAAAGGCGCAATGCCGGGAGATACGGTCCTCGTAAGAACATTCAAAGGTAACGGAGATTGCACGGAAGGCGAGGTTATAACTATAACCAAAGAAAATTTCAGCCGTTTTACCGGAGAAATTGTCAGCGAATTCGGCACTATGAAAATAATACCCGACTCGCTTTCAAAATATGCCATGAATTTTAAAAATCCATTGGATATTAAATTGAATGAAGGCGATAAGGTCATGGCTGAGATTATAAACAGAGGCGAAAAACATTCTCAGCATTCCTGCAAAATACTTTCAAATTTCGGAAGTTCCCTTAATGCCGCAGCATGTGCGCTTTCAGTTCTTGAAGTCAACGATCTTACCCCGAATTTCCCTCCCGAAGTATTATATGAAGCAAAACAGGTGTCAGATTATCAGCTTATAAAAAGTGAGATCCCAAACCGTCTTGATTTAAGGGATAAAATTATTTTCACCATTGACGGCGCAGATACAAAGGATATCGATGATGCCATCTCTGTAGAAAAAACGGATTTAGGCTTTGAACTCGGAGTCCATATCGCCGATGTTTCTCACTATGTAAAGCCTAAATCTTATCTTGATAATGAAGCATATAAAAGAGGTACAAGCGTTTATTATGCAAACCGTGTTATCCCGATGCTTCCCAAAGAGCTTTCAAATGGTATATGTTCTTTAAATCCTCAGAAGGACAGACTGGCATTTTCCGTACTGATAAACCTTGATGATAATGGAAAAATCCAAAACTATAAGTTTGCAAAAACAGTTATACGATCAAGAGTTAAGGGAGTATATTCAGAGATAAACGAGCTTTTAGAAGGCTATAATTCCAAAAATCTTTGCAAAAAATACGCTGAAGTAATTGAAATATTCCCTGTTATGACCGAGCTTGCAGACATTTTGTCCGGAAATAAAAAGCTTCGTGGCGCTCCCCAAATTGAAAGTGTGGAAAGTAAGCTTATTATAGACGAAAAAGATATTTGCATAGATGTAATTCCTCGTACCAGAGGCAGAAGTGAAGAAATAATTGAAGATTTTATGCTTGCCGCAAACGAATGTGCAGCAAGATTCGGCGTTGAAAATAACCTGCCTTTTGTTTACCGTATTCATGAAAATCCCTCAGATGAAAAACTTGAAGGATTAAAAGACGGATTAATCAAGCTGAATATACCGTTTAATCCCAACGGAGCGGTCAAACCGAAGGACTTAGCTGATATTCTTGAAAAAACCAAGGGAGAATCAGCTTTTGCCATAGTAAATAATCTTGTTCTGAGATCAATGTCAAAAGCAAGGTATTCTACTGAACCTGTCGGACATTTCGGCCTTGTACTTGATGATTATGCTCATTTCACATCACCTATCAGACGTTATCCCGACCTGACGATTCATAGAATCATGTCAGACTTTTTATCAGGAAATTCTGCGGAAAAATGCAATTCAAAATATCACAAATTTGTATATGCCTCCGCCGATCAGTCCACAAATACCGAAATCAAGGCAATGACGGTTGAAAGAAGCTGTGAGGACTGTTATAAAGCTGAGTATATGAAAACTCATATAGGCGAGCTTTTTACGGGCATTATCTCTTCTGTAACCGATTTCGGTATGTTCATACTTTTGCCGAACACCTGCGAAGGATTGCTTCATATAGATAATCTTGAGGACGGAGAATACTATTATGACGGTTCAATGAGCCTGAAAAATCTTAACACAGGCCGCATTTATAAGGTTGGAGATACTATACAGGTCAAGGTTCTTGACGCAACTGTTAATTCAGGCAAAATTGATTTTGCCCTGCCTGACGAAAAATAAACTGAAGACAAAGCTTTGTCCGTTTCTTTATCAGCTGATTTTGAAGTTGCTTTTTGTAAAATTCAAATCTGCACATTTACGGCTAATTATATTTGTTAGGGGTCTTGGCGCAGACGGCGCTTGTCACGATATAAATTTGATAAAGAGAATAATTCTGACCCCGCTATAGTGAGTTTTTAAAGAATTGGAATGCTGAGTTGCTCCAAAAATGTCTGTCCTTTTTACCGTAAATCCTGTCAGTTGAATTTTACATTTGCAATGCAATTTTTCTTGTATCAGTTTATGCTTGAAGTGACTATAGTTTCTTTTTTTGCAAACTCACCACAGTGGGGTCAAAGCTATAAGATATCACAAACCGATAACGTGAGTTGGCCCGTGCGGCCGAGCACCCCCCTCTACTAATAGGCTTATTTCGGCATTTTTTGCACGCAAACGTGCAACTTTGAATGAAATATGTCTAAGTTAAAACAAAAACTGTATTCCTGCACAAACAGGGATACAGTTTTTTGGTTAATATAACAACAAAAATACTTGCCTCACAATTTATTGCAAAATAAAATTTTTACATTTATTTTTAAAATCAATGCACTTTTTTTACATTGTAGATACATAAAATCAACAAAAATTATTAATGAAGCGATAGTCGATTTATTGCATATTTTTCAGATATATGCTACAATTATTTTAGTGCAAAATTTATCTGATTATTCCGCATGCAATTTTTTCTCCTGAACTGCCGGACGGCTGAGTTCTGTAATCATCAGGTTCTAAATGTACGACGACGGCACAGCCTTTTACCTGACACGGGCGAAAACGATCAGTAAACACCGCACTCCAAGCATATCCCCCGTTGCTTAATATCACCGGCAGATCCCCTGTATGAAACGGGTGTTCACTTTCAGTCAAATTAAGATGACTTCCTGCATTGGCAAAGGGATCCTGCTCATTGCCTGAACAGGAATTACCGTTATGTATGTGAACCGCAAAAAAATTATCACCTCTCGGAAGTCCGTTTATTTCTATTACTGCAACAGTTCCGCCGCCTGCGGCATATAATGATATAAGTCCTTTAATCTGAGGATATTCCGAAGATCCTCTTATTTGTGCTGACGCCTGGGGAACTCCCAATAAAATACGCTGATTTAATTTCATATTAAAACACCTGCTCTCATGATTTCATGAAATATTACCGCTTTTAAAAAGCAAAAGTATATTAAATAACTTTCTGAATTATAATATGCAGATATACAAAAAAAGTTAAAATGAGGATGATTTAAATGACAAAAGAAAAATATCTGGAATTTTGCAGAAATATTGCAGGCGCTTCGGTAGACCGTCCTTTTAATGAAGATTTCAACTCATATGCGGCAAGACATACGATAAACAGAAAATGGTTTGCTCTTATTATGGAGCTTGACGGAAAGGATATTGTAAATCTGAAATGCGACCCTATGCAGGCTGACTTTCTTCGTGGAATTTACAAAGGAGTAGTTCCTGCATATCATATGAACAAGACCCACTGGAACACGGTGTATCTTGATTCGGACGTTCCCGATGAAGAAATAGAAAACATGACCCTTGAAAGCTTTAATCTGACAGAAAAGCCAAAGAAAAAAGCTTTAATTAACAAAAACAAGCAGATATGAATTTCCCCAAAAATTCACATCTCAGCAACTTAACAAAAACATTGAGTATAGATTATATTTAACAAAGCAAAAAGTTTTTTTATTAATTTTGTTAAAATTTTAATAATTTTTTGATATAAGTTTTTCAGCATTCAAGCATTATTACACCGTTTATGAAAATAAAAAATGAAATTGATAGAACAAATTAGTCAACAAAAAAGAAATTATCACTTTATTTATTATTTGCTGTAATAAATTCTTCAAAATTATGCTTTATGTTTTGAACATGTGATAAAAAGGGTTAAAATAAATGAAATTATACGTTTATACTTGATTAATCGACAAAAGCATGATATACTTTAATCATCACAGAGGCTATGCCGGTATATAATAGGACGACATGGGGGGCTGACGGTATTATATGCATTTAAATCAAAAAATCATTTTTTGAAAAATTTTGCATTTATCCGCAAAAACCGATTTTTTTATGAGAAAACGTCTAAAACAGCGAAAGGAGGATATGCTTTTTAATAAGCATTATCATGATTATGAATAATAGAGAAAGATTTAAACGCATTTTGATGTTTATCGCTGCATTGATTATCGTTTTCGTATTTTCCGAAGCTTACAGCTTTGTTTGGAATAATTATTACAACAATGATATGCTTGACCCATTCTGGCACAACGGTAATATCCTGATGGTTATGATTTATGCCATAGTATATATTGCTTTTACAAAAAGCTTCAGCGGATTCCGCATCGGATATTTCAGGTGGAGCGGACTTCTTGGCTCTCAGGTTCTGAGTATTCTTGCAACAAATGTTATTGCTTATGTACAAATAAGCCTTATCGGCAGAGGTCGTCTAAGCGTTTTGCCTATGGCGGCTTTTACCGCAGGAGAAGTAATTTTTGCGGCAATATGGAGCATAATATTCAGCCGTATTTTCAAGAAAATTTATCCGCCGAGGAGAATGATCATTGTTTACGGCAATGTGAACGCTCGTGAGCTTGTTAAAAAAATGAGTAACAGACCTGACAAATACAGGATATGCGCTTCTATTAGCTGTAACGAAGATATTGACTATATCAAAGAACAGATTTCAAAATATGAAGCGGTTATTATTTCAGATGTTCCTAACGGACTGAGAAACAAGCTTATAAAATTTGCACTTGAAAAGTCGATCAGAACTTACATAAATCCAAAGCTTTCAGATATTATTATTAGAGGTGCTGAGGACTTCCATCTTTTTGACACGCCTTTGCTCTTAAGCCGAAACGACGGACTTTCTTTTGAACAGGCAGTTATGAAAAGATTTGTTGATATACTGTTTTCATTCATTGCGCTTGCAATTACATCTCCGTTTTTACTTATAACGGCTATTGCTATCAAGTGCTATGACAGAGGTCCTGTATTCTATTCTCAGGAGAGATTGACTACTGACGGCAAAAGGTTTAAGGTACACAAATTCCGCAGCATGATCGTAAACGCTGAAAAAGATGGCGTTGCAAGACTTGCAAGCCAGAAGGATGACAGAATTACACCAATCGGCAAGCTTATCAGAAAGATAAGATTTGATGAGCTTCCTCAGCTTATTAATATTCTCAAGGGAGATATGTCATTTGTAGGTCCTCGTCCTGAAAGGCCTGAACTTACTCAGCGTTACTGTGAAACAATGCCTGAATTCAAATACAGACTGAAGGTCAAGGCGGGATTGACAGGATATGCTCAGGTTATGGGAAAATACAATACAACACCTTATGACAAGCTTAAGCTTGATTTGATGTACATTGAACACCAATCCTTATGGCTTGATCTGAAGATAATCCTCATGACCATTAAGACATGTTTTGTTCCCGAAGCTACTGAAGGCGTTGAGAATTCAGAGGTTCTTGAAACGCACAGACAGGAAATTATGGAAAATGATAAGATAACAAATAAATAATCAGTATGAACTGACCTGAATTTCTTAAGTTCGGGTCTTTTTTCATTTTCGTACATTGTAAAATAATATATATTGCCATGTTTTTTTGTGAATATTGTTGACTTTATTGTGAAAAAGTTATATAATATTTATGTTAATCTAAATAATTTTTTGGAGGTTTTATAAAATGGGTAGAGTATATAACTTTAGTGCAGGTCCCGCAGTTCTTCCGGAGGAAGTTTTAAAAGAAGCTGCTGACGAAATGCTTGATTATAAGGGTGCAGGTATGTCCGTTATGGAAATGTCCCACCGTTCAAAGGCCTTTGACAGCATTATCAAGGAAGCTGAACAGGACATCCGTGATCTCATGAACATTCCTGACAACTACAAGGTTCTGTTTTTACAGGGCGGCGCTTCTCAGCAGTTTGCAGCTGTTCCGATGAACCTTATGAAAAACAAGAAGGCTGCTTACATAGTAACTGGTCAGTGGGCTAAAAAGGCTTATCAGGAAGCTCAGAAATACGGCGAGGCTGTTGCTGTTGCTTCTTCAGCTGACAAGACTTTCTCATATATTCCTGATTGTTCTGATCTGGATATTCCTGAGGACGCTGATTATGTTTACATTTGTGAAAACAACACAATTTACGGTACAAAATTTAAAACTTTGCCTGATACTAAGGGCAAAACGCTGGTTGCTGACGTTTCATCATGCTTCCTTTCAGAGCCTGTTGATGTTACCAAGTATGGCGTAATTTACGGCGGTGTTCAGAAAAACATCGGTCCTGCAGGTGTAGTTATCGCTATAATCCGTGAGGATCTTATTACAGACGATGTGCTTGAAGGTACTCCTACTATGCTCAAATGGAAAACTCAGGCTGACGCTGACTCACTTTACAACACACCTCCTTGCTATGGTATCTACATTTGCGGCAAGGTATTTAAATGGATCAAGAAAATGGGCGGTCTTGAAGCAATGAAGGCTCACAATGAAAAGAAAGCCAAGATTCTTTATGACTTCCTTGATGAAAGCAAGCTCTTCAAGGGCACTGTTGCTCCTGAAGACAGATCTCTTATGAATGTACCTTTCGTTACAGGAGACGCTGATCTTGACGCTAAGTTTGTTGCAGAAGCAAAGGCAGCAGGCTTTGAAAATCTTAAGGGTCACAGATCTGTCGGCGGTATGAGAGCTTCAATCTATAATGCTATGCCAATCGAGGGTGTTGAAAAGCTTGTAGAATTCATGAAGAAATTTGAAGCTGAAAACGCATAATTACAATTAAGTGAGAGAGGTAATTACCAATGATAAATATTCAAACTTTAAATAAAATTGCCGCTTGCGGTACAGACAAATTTGACAAGGAAGTATATGCTGTATCAGACGCTTGCGAAGCACCGGAAGCTATAATGGTGCGTTCGGCAAAAATGCACGATATGGAATTTAAAGATAATCTGCTTGCTATTGCAAGAGCAGGAGCAGGAGTAAACAATATTCCTGTTGACAGATGTGCTGAGGAAGGTATTGTTGTTTTCAACACTCCAGGCGCTAACTCAAATGCAGTTAAGGAGCTTGCAATCTGTGCACTTCTTCTTTCTTCAAGAAAGATTACAGAGGCTGCGGCTTGGGCTGCTTCATTGAAGGGTACGCCTGACGCACCTAAGACTGTTGAGGGGGGCAAATCAAAATTTGCAGGTCCTGAAATTTTAGGAAAAACTCTTGGTATTATCGGCATGGGCGCTATCGGCGGAAAGATTGCCAACGCTGCCGTTGCACTTGGTATGAAGGTTATAGGATATGACCCTTATCTTTCAATCAACGCTGCTCTGCATCTTGAACCTGCTGTAAATATTGTCAAGGACATTAATGATATTTACAAGAACAGTGATTACATCACAATTCATATGCCCTATACCGCTGACACTAAAAATACTATTGACGCTGAACAGATCGCTATGATGAAAGACGGAGTTCGTCTTATCAACCTTGCAAGAGGAGAGCTTATTAACAGTGAAGCTGTTGTTTCTGCAATCAAGGCAGGCAAGGTTGCAAAATATGTAACTGACTTTGCTGACGATATTGTACTTGGAGAAGAAAACGTAATTGTTCTTCCTCATCTTGGCGCTTCAACAGGCGAATCTGAAGATAACTGTGCAGTTATGGCTGCTGATGAGCTTATGGATTACATTGAAAGAGGAACTATCAGAAATTCAGTAAACTTCCCTGACGCTGAACTTGCTAAAACCGGCGACGCTTTGGTTTGCGTACTTCACAAAAATGTTCCTGCTCTTATTACACAGATTACAGGAGCAGTAGGCAACAAGGGTGCAAACATTGAAAACTTTGTAAGCAAATCCAAGAAGGAATATGCTTATTCAATTCTTGATGTTACCGGCGATGTTGACGCTGACGCTATTTCAGCTATTGACGGAGTTATAAAGGTTCGTGTACTTTAATAATTAATAATATCAGCAATGAGGCTGTCCTGCATAAAAATTTGCAGGACAGCTATATTTTTAGGAGGAATTTTTATGGATAACATACTGCAAGCATTGATTTTCATTGGGTTGCCCATGTGTCTTGCATACTTTATCTACAGAATTATTGACCGAAAAGGAGAAATTGCAGCCAAGCTTGCGCAAAAAATCCCTATACTTACAAGCCATAAATTTGCTGTACAAATCGGCGGGGTTGTGGGATTTGTTATAATCTTCGGTTTAATATGCATATTCGCCGAGATACCGGAAAGAATTTTCTACATAGTTTCCGGCGTCATTGTAGGATTTATAAACGGCTTGTCGGCAACGATCATGTACAACGACACAAAACATAAATAGATTAGCATGAACAATTCGAAAAACTTAAAAACGTCGAGATGACCAAAGATAATAAAGTCAATGGTATTACAACTACCACAGCCGTCGGAAATAATTCCTCAGCGATATACTAATAGTAGATTAAAATACTTACAAAACGAAAGGATAAAATACATATGAATTTTAAACAAATCGAAAAAAATGGCATACTTTGTGCTTTAGTAGAGAGCGAAAATACAGCGATTACAGATTCTCAATCTGCACTTGATTTGCTTATGAGTGCAAATTATGATGTAGGAACAAAAAATATTGTAATTTCCAAGCAGCTTATTACAGAAGATTTCTTTATTCTCAGCACGGGACTTGCAGGTGAAATATTACAGAAATTCATCAATTATGGCGGTCGTATTGCAATTTATGGAGACTATTCTCATTACACCAGTAAACCGTTAAAAGATTTTATTTATGAAAGCAACAAAGGTAAAGATGTATTTTTTGTATCATCATTAGATGAAGCAGTTGAAAAACTCACCAAATGAGTGGAAATAAAGAAAGCAGAAAAACTCCCTTAGTCGTGTTACCTACAGCTAAGGGAGTTTTAATATGGATTGTTATATCAAAAAACCATTCTCTTTCATTCTCTAACCCTAAAACCACTGGATTACAAGAATAATGGCTCATATACAACTGTTATCAATTTGTTATCAAAAGACTTCTTGAAATGCCGCAAACCCGCATAGATACTGGGTTTTTACGACCGCTCAATTTATTCCCACTCGCTCCTAAAAAGATGATTTTAACGGAATTCCGTTAGACAATTTAGCTTGTGGTATTTTTATTATTTGAATTGTATGTCAGATTTGAAGTATCTGATTTTTTGTTGCCATAGTATTGCCAATGGATATACTGATTATAGCGCATCTATACTCAATTGTCAAGAGTTTTCAATCAAATATGACACTTATTGTATGTATACTTATAAGCTGAAATTGTGTATAATTAACTTATATTTTAAAAGCAGGTGGATTATTTTGAATATTATCGAAGTGTTTGGAACTAATGTGAGGAAATATCGTATGCAGCTTGGACTATCACAAGAGAAGCTTGCGGAAAAATGCAACCTGCATCGTACATATATTAGCGACATTGAGTGCTTTAGGAGAAGCATATCGCTTGACAATATTCAAAAAATAGCCGATGCATTAGGAATTGAAACCTACTTATTGTTCTGCGATAAAACAAACAAAAAATGAAGGGAGAATAGTTATGCCTAAAGCTGAAAAGGAATTCATTTTAAACTATGCTACAAATAGATGGCAGTTAAATTTCAAGAAAAATGTTGGTCCAACTTCTGATTCAATAAGATTATGCCAGCCTAAAAGTCTCAATGAATGGGCAAATTACTACTATACTAACGTGCGTTCCAAAGCTCATATTGACTCATTAGGAAGAAGACTATATGATAAGATCACTACCGAATTACCACTTGAATACAGATTCCATCCTAATCTTTTAGCAAGTATTTCATTAAATGACTGTATCGATTACATGCATTTTTTAGTTATCAATAGAACGTACAACGGCTATTTAAAGGAGCATGGTAAATGATGGAGCCTGCATTAGTAATTGATGGAATTGAATTCTTTGATGCTCCAAGTGAAATTGAAGGTTCTCCATATTGGGTTGATCTATGGACGGATGTTAATGGTTATAAAATAGGCCTACAAGTTAAGCCGACCACATATAAATCAGCAAGTGTATCCATATATACAGGTATGGCTAAATCATCAGAAGAAAAAGGACACAAAGAGTTCACAAGAAGATTTGGTGGAAAAGTATTCATTGTATCTCCGGATAAGGGGAATGTCTCCTTAAAAGATGCTTCAAAAATTCGAGCTGAATACGAATTACTCAAACAAATGAAACCTAAGGAATAAAAAATCAGGGCTACACAGTTTAAGTGTAACCCTGAACTATTAATAACAAAAAAATTTAGAATCTTCCTTGATAATCTTTGAAACATTTGATATATGTATCATTGTTTCTTGCCTTGTCTTTACGAGGAACTGGTGGTTATGATTCTGATAACACTTTGCCTTCTTTTCCTCAGCAAGCGATTCGATAAAACTACGATGTGCTGAAATGCGTTTATCAATAATCTTGTTAAGTTCGGTGGTAGAAACGTTCAATCTCTCACGAGCAATATTAGCTATTTCATTATCGATCTCAACACCGATACTGTTACGATGCGATACCATACAGGCAAGGTCAGTTGTTCCGAGACCACAGAACGGATCCAACACCGTATCATTTTCGGCAGAGTACATATTAACAAGTCTATATGGTATTTCAAATGGGAATGAAGCGTTTCTGTTTCTAACGGCGATACTGTTCAGTACTTGCGAAGTGCCTTTTATCTCCCAAAGGTCAGAGAACCAAACATTCCTTTCTTCCCAAAAATAAGCACTCTTTTGTCTGTATTCCTTTTCTTTACCCTTGAAGGTGCGTTTCCCACCCTTACGGAATATCAATATGTATTCATGTTCGTAAGTTACATATGCTCCCGCTGGATACATTCCTGAACCCATAAACTTGTTAGGAGAGTTTGAAGGCTTTCTCCAAAGAATATCAGGCATAACACTATATCCAAGAGCAGAAAAGAACTCAATGATTTTGGAATGGTTAGAGAAAAGCTGAAACTCTCCTCCTAATGTTCTTGTAGCATCACCTATATTTATGCAAATGAACCCATGATCTGCAAGAACCCTATCACATTCTTTCCAAGTTTTATTCAAGAGAGCGTGCATTTTGAGAAAAGAAGAGTATCCTTCGCCGTTTTCCAAATCACTCTTAATTGTGCTATCTTGACTTATAAATAAATCATCCCACATTTCGATCATCGGATAAGGTGGTGAAGTTACTATCAGATTGACACTTCCGCTTTCTATAAAATTCATGTTATTACTATTAGCAGTAACTATCTGATGTTGAGTCATAATATCACCTATCGCTTAGTATTTGTATTCTTACTATTATACTGTAAAACGCACTTAATGTCAACAGTTAAAAGATCAAATCTTTAGAATCACACATACACCATAGCCGCATATATCGGCTCTCTCGCACACAGACGATCCATGTTCTCCAGACCTCTCGCTTTTGCAAGATCACTGACCGCCACAGCCCTGAGATACTCTGCATCATTTGCAAGCATCTTGCTGAATTAAAATTTAAAGAAAAGTCTCTAACACACGATGAATTAGCTATTTAGTAGGCTTGTCAAATCCTCAATAGAAACATCCATTCTTATAGCCACTTCTTCTATCGTCATTCCAAAATTGAGGAAACGATTTACAACCATTTTCATGTCTTCCCCTACTTCTATTATGTGACCATCTAAATCGTAAAATCGAATGACACGCTGCCCCCAGCTATGCTCAATCACGTCTCCCAAAAATTCAACATGAGGGTATTTCCTCAGCTTATTTAAGAAGCCATCAAAGTCTTTTTTCTCGAAGCATATTTCCATATTATTTGATTTACTCAGCACTGTATCTTTTGATACACCAAGCCAATCGAAATCTTGCTGCAAAGCCAAACCACAAGTAAACGCTACATTCTTTCCGTAATCTTGAAATACTTCCAAGTCAAATAAATCTTCATAGAACTTTCTTGCAATGCTTACATCATCCACAGATATGACCGCACAAGAATATTGCATGCTACCGTTCTCCATTTCTTTTTTTCAATTTTAACTCGATGCCTTTTTCTGTTGCACGCGTTGAAACAGAGACGATATAAAAGCGGATTTTTCTTTGACAGGCATCCCTTGAGTTCTTAACTCCGCCTGTTCGATTATTGCTGTTAATTCATCAAGTTCCAAGAGATTGACAGCTACACAGAACAGCGTCTTCTTTCGACCATCATTGTATTGATTCAGTAGATTATCCAGGCTCTTCATTTTCTTTACTTGTTCAGCATTGTAGTTATCTATGCCAACCTGCTGTGTCTTTTGCAAATCCTATGTTTTCAAGGCATTATGCTTGTCTAATGCTTAACCCTTACGTATTTCCCCTTGTTTTTGCCCTTACCAGCCGAAATAAGAGAATTTCATATCCATGAATACCAAACCGTTTTTTTCGGCAGGAAAGGCTCTCGGCGTATGAGAGCGAAATTCACCCCTCGCACAAATCTGCAATTTGTACATAGGGGATTTCGTTTCATGTGAGAAAGTTTTAAAACAATACTAATAATTCTGACAGATTCTCTATTTCATAATCTGCTTGTTCATCTTTGTGAATAGGCCTTGCCAATCCTCCAAGGCCTTGTTTTATCCATACCGTTTTCATACCAACTTTTTTGGCGGGTACAATATCATTGTCCAATCTGTCCCCAACCATAACGACATTAGCAGGCAAACACTTTGCTGCTGTCAACGCACGATGAAATATCTCTCTATCCGGTTTTGAAACACCCTCTTCCGCAGAGGCTAAAACGATATCAAAATACTTTAAAAGCCCCCAGTTTGAAAGGCGTTCCTTTGTTCCCGGACTTTGATTTGCAATAATACCAAGACGGTATCCTTTGGCGGACAACTGCTTCAAAACAGATTCCGTATCGGCAAACGGTCTTTCTGCCTCTTTGTGCCATGGCAGTAATTCTATACAGTAATACTTGATAGCCTCGTGATCGCCTTTCAGATTTTGCTTAGAAAATTCGATGACCTTTTTCTCAAAATCATCGGGACTAATCGTTGTACCCGCAACAGCTTCATGGTATCTTAGCTTATAGCACTCACTTTCATCAATAAGCGTTGAGCCGATATCAAAAAAATCCATTTTGCATTTATCATTTTTTGTTCCTCCATCTGACTGGTTTATAACCGATAGCAATAACTCACATATGCCGTTATTTTTTGCTGCTGGATTTTTCGGCCCTTGCTTTTGCCCTTATAAGGTAACGAGGGATAGGTAAACGCAAGTAAAATCATATAAAGGAATAAGGTGAGCAAACTGCGATAAACCCTTTGTTTTAAAGATTTTTGGAGGATTTTATTGATAACCTACGGGGAGCAATAATCGCTCATAAAACCGTGTATTTCAAATTCCGATTTGTGGTTTTTATAATTTTTGTATTTCTTTCAATGAATTTTGAATATCCTTATAAACCAATGGTTGCATACTATCGTCATAAATAGATGTATTTGCCTTATGAAGTGCGGAAAGAATATCATTCTTCAATTCTGGCTTATGTTTTGCAACAATCGGCAGCAGCTTGATACATTGCCTTGCTGTAATGGGCTTGACATCTGTTATGTGTTTCAAATATTTATCAATGATTTCATCAATTTTATAATCTTTATCCCATTTTGAATTAAAGGCAATCAGTGTAAGCCCTCTTGTACGAATATAAGAATTATCACTGTCAAGCATATCGCTCAATCTATCCATATAAGAATAAACACAATCTGTTTCTTCACTTTCCTTTTGCAATTTCTGCAATGCCTTGTATGCAGTATTATTATTTTTATCAAACAACAATTCAAATGTTTCTGCTATATTAAGTGACACAATATACGCCTTCTCAAACACCGATTTTTCATTTTCTGCAACTACCTGTCGAAATTATAATTAATCCACAGTTCCGGGTGGTTTCGATGTGATATCATATACTACTTTTTATTTATCCTCGTTAGTTGACACCGTTATATCGGGCTTGCTCTTTTTTGCCTCCATCTCCTGTCTTGCCTTAATAAGCGTTTGTTTAATGTTAGCAAGAAGATCCTTTGAAATCGGCAGATTCTGATCTAATGGATTAATCACGAATCCGTTAACGTTAGGCGTTTGTTCGGTAAGCATAGCAAGATCGGGAAATTTCATAGCAAATCCCTGAAAACTTTCTTCCGACTTAAATCTGCTCATTTCCTCTCCGTCAGTGAACACAGGGAAATACGTTCCCTTTTCTTTATGCGTAACAAGCAGAAATTTAAGCTGCGGTTTTTCGTCAAAATGTACATGATTATTTTCATCGGCTATAAGCTGTGTGTCCTTGCTTACAACACATGGAATAAGAAATGTACTTCTTAAAACAAGATTAAGAACCTTGTTCTGCGTCTGGGGATTAAAATTCTTTCTCATTTCGTTTATAGCCTCAACCAGTTCGGTATTTTGTATTTTATTATCGGCCTTTTCAATATTCATTTGTGATATCTCCTTATTCTTCTTCTAAATTTCTATCTATTATAAACTTAGGACGTTCCTTTGTTTCAAGATAAATTTTTCCTATATACTCGCCTATAACTCCTATTGCCAGCAGCTGGAGTCCCCCGATCGCCCATACTGAAATAACGATCGTTGACCATCCGGCAACCGCTTTTCCAAGACAATAGGTAATGAAGAAATACAACAGCATGGCAATTGAAACCAGAAATACTACCAGCCCTAAAGATGTAATAATTCTTATTGGCTTGACCGAGAGAGATGTGATTCCCTCTACAGCGAATGCAATCATCTTTTTAAGCGGATATTTTGATTCCCCCGCCTGTCTTTCAGCCCTTTCATAGGTCACAATATCGCTTTTAAATCCGACCATGGGTACAAGACCCCGGAGAAACAGATTAACTTCCTTAAACTCTTCAAGAGCTTCTACCGCTCTTTTGCTCATAAGTCTGTAATCCGCATGATTATATGTAATTTCTACTCCTAATTTTTTCAGAAGCTTATAATAGCCCTGAGCAGTTCCTCTTTTAAAAGCTGTATCCTTTTCACGGGAAGACCGTACGCCGTAGACTATATCGCAGCCTTCTGCTCTTTTTTCAAGAAAACCGTCTATTGCATTTATATCGTCCTGTAAATCAGCATCCATAGAAACTATTATATCGGCATAATTCTTTGCAGTCATAAGTCCTGCCAAAAGAGCATTCTGATGACCTTTGTTTCTTGACAGTTTCAAACCTGTAAACAGCGGGATTGCTTCATGAAGCTTTTCAATAATATCCCACGTTTTATCCTTAGATCCGTCATCCACAAGCATGACCTTACTGTCCTGAGATATTTTTCCCTCACTCATAAGATTATTCATTTTCTCTACAAGCGCTTTCGCTGTTATCGGGAGCATTTCCTCCTCATTATAACAAGGTATCACCAAATATAAAGTTTCCATAGCTTTTTCCTTTCTAATTAATCTATATTAAACAAATTCCGTGCATTTTCATTGGTCTGATCAACTATCGCCTGAAACCCGATGCCCTTTATTTCTGCCGCACACAAGGCGGTTTTCTCAATCATATCACTGGTGCATCTTTTTCCCCTGAACGGTTCAGGCGCCATATATGGACAATCTGTTTCCAGCAAAAGCCTGTCTATCGGTACAATTTCAAGAGCTTTTTTAGCTTTTTTTGCGTTCTTGAAAGTAAGTACTCCCGTAAATCCGATATACATATCAAGTTTAAGTATTTCCTTAGCTGTTTCTGCTGAACCGGAAAAGCAATGTACTACGCCTTTTGGTTTATATTTTTTCAGGATCTCCATAAAATCAGTTAGCGCATCACGGCAATGGAGAATTACCGGCAAGTCTTTCTGCAATGAAAACTCCAGCTGATTTGACAGAAGTTCAATTTGTTTCTCTCTGTCATAACCGTCATAGTGATAGTCCAGCCCGATTTCACCTATAGCTTTGATATCAGGATTATTCTCGGTCAAATCGCTGAGTATTCCCATATAATCCTGCGGAAGCTTGTCCATACACTCAGGATGAAAACCGACAGAAGTATAAAAATGCTTATACTTTTTAGCCATCTTTAAGCCAAACAGCGCTGATTTTTCATCTGTACAAGCATGCATAATCCGATCAACAGGTGAATCTTGATTATTTAACAAATAATCAAGAACTGTTTCTCTGTCGTTATCGAAAGCCTTGTCATCATAATGCGAATGAGAATCAAAAATACCTTTAACTATATAAAATCCATCCTTTCGATAAACTAAGACAAGTATAACATATTTTTTCTCTATTGTAAAGTACTAAAAACTTATCATATTAAATATACATTATTGTAAAGAATCACGAAATTTAAAGATAATTTAAGATAAAATGTGATTTAGCGATATTTAAAGAGTTATTTAGATAATTTAAACCTATTTGCACTGCCGTGTCTCAAGATTGGATTTGAAGTTCATGTGAACCTGTGATATAATCTAATCATGATAAGAAAAGCTCATTTAACCCCAGAGATTTCATCTTATTATTTTCAAGGATAGAAAGGAATGAAAAAAATGATTGACAAACTGCCGGGAACTGTCATAGACTTCAGCGAGCAGGCTGAAGAAAATGCGTTCTCACTTATTGAGCCGATTCTTACTGTCACAGGAGGGATAACACTTTCGCAGCTTTCGGCTTTGACCGGTTTACAGGGTTCTACCATTCAAAACTGGATAAAGCGGGGGTGGGTCAGCGCAACCACAGATAAAAAATACACTGAACGTCAGGTTTTACGAATACTTTTGATCAACATTTTAAGAAATTCGATGAAGCTTGAAGATATTGCAAAGCTGATGTCATACATAAACGGTAAGGTTGATGATTTATCAGATGATATTCTTCATGACAAGCAGTTATATAATTTGCTTTGCAAGCTGATCTGCATTCTTGACAGGAAAGGCATATACACACCGCTTGAAATATCAGAGGAAATCAATAAGAATCTTGGGGCTGAATATGGTGATGAGGAACGGAAACGATTAAACAAAGTACTTTTCATCATGATTATGGGTTATCGTTCTTCTTATCTTATGAGACAAATTGAAACGGAGTTTCAAACAATTAAAAATTCTTATCACGAGTAAGCTTCGGTTTTATAAATCAACCGAAAACAATGAAAATCGAAAGGAGTATGTGCTCTTCATAGAGCATAGTTATCAAAATTATGAATAATTCTAATGTTGTAGATTTTAGACCAAATAAAAAAACCGGTAAAATAGTTGCTGTAATTGCCGCTCTTATTATTATACTGGTGGGCATTATTTCATCACTGGCAATAGTACCTGCCGGTTCAACAGGCGTAATTGTTACATTCGGTAAAGTATCAGACACAGCGCTTAAGGAAGGCTTGCACTTTAAAGTACCTTTTGCTCAGGAGCTTGTAGTTATTTCAAACAAAATTCAGGTATATGAAGCTGACGCAAGCGCAGTTTCAAAGGACTTACAGACAGTAAGTTCAAAAATCGCAGTAAACTTCAGAGTAAGAAATGACTCATCCTCATCAATTTACAAAAACATAGGACCTGACTATCAGACGGTAATTCTTATGCCTGCCGTTCAGGAATCAATGAAAGCTGTAAGTGCAAAATATACGGCTGAGCAGCTTATAACCGAACGTAACAAGGTAGGTAATGAAATCAAGGAACAGCTTGAATCAAAGGTTTCCGATTACGGAATTCAGATTGAGAAATTCAACATTGTCAACTTTGATTTTTCACAGGAATTCAACAACGCAATTGAAGCAAAACAGGTTGCTGAACAGAATCTGCTTAAGACAAAGACTGAACAGGAACAGGCAATTGTAATTGCCGAAGCAGAGGCTAAAAAGAAAGTTATCGCCGCTGACGCTGAAGCAGAAGCCATTAAGACAAAGGCTGACGCTCAGGCTAAAGCAAACCAACAGCTGGCAAAATCCCTCAACGAAAATCTTATAAACTATCAGGCTATTGAAAAGTGGGACGGTGTAATGCCTAAGGTTGCATCTTCTGCAAATCCGCTTGTATCTCTTGATCTTGACGGAACATCTGAAAAAGCTGCTGAATAATATTAATTTCAAAACGGTATCAGAAAACTGATACCGTTTTATTTTTGACAATAAAAAAGCAGCCATCTTAAATGACTGCTCAATTTATTTATTTTTAATAACACTAAATTTTTGAATATCCAAAGCTGTTTACAAGTGCGTCGACTTTTTGTCCGTTCTGACACATCGGACAGATGTTTGCAGGATATGTATTATATCCGGATATATCATCTCTCGTAAAGATTGCATGGACGTCAATTCCGTTAGATTCCTCAATTGCTGAGAAAATAGCTCCGATTGCAACAAGATGTCCGTTATAATATTGCAGGCAGTCGATTGCACGGTTTATAGTCTTACCTGTTGAAACAGATGAAATCAAAAGCAAAACCTGTTTGCCCCATATTTTTTTCTGTGTATTATCTCTGAAAATCATCTGGTTATTTGTGTTAAGCTCAGGAGTAATAACCGAGATGTCCGCACCGCTGTTTATACCGCTGCTTGAAAGGCTTTCTGCAAGAAACGCTCCCAGCATTTCAGTTCCTTCAAGACAAATAATTGTATCAATATGTGTACTGCTGTATGTACCTGCGATTTCATCGGCAGCAGCCTTAGCCATTTTATGGCTTGTCTTGATTGAAGTCATATCTACATAATAATTAATATGAGAATGGTTTGTTGCAAAATGTCCGGGAATAATTCCGATCTTAATTTTTCTGTTTTTACGTGAATCTATTGTATGAACTCTTCCTTCCATAGTTATACCTCCTATACCAGAACAACTGATAACAATTTACTTTAGTCATTATAACACATTTTGCTTATAAAATCAAGCAAGTTTTAATGAAATTACACAATAAGTTTTGTGTGTTTTTCACAATCTTATAAAATTTTCAACAAAAAATGTTTCAATTGACTGCAAAAAACTGCATTTTCATTTATAACTCGACAAAGATATTATCAGTATTATACAAATTGCTATTGATATTTTTAACTTTACATGTTATACTTAAATTGTAAATATTAAGGATTTGAGGTGGGATTAATGGTTTTAAAATAAAAAATGAATAACAAAAAAGACAAAAAGCTGAATATTGACAAATATAAAAGAAAGAGAATATATTATGAAAAAATACAAACTGATTTCGGTAATAATAGTTCTTTAAATAACTGCCGCATATGCTGTGAATATGAGCGCTTGCTCTGACAGTAATACAAAGGCTTCCGATATAATTGCAGAATCTTCTTCTGTAATTGATGATACAAAATCCGACTCCGTTTTCAGCTCTCTTGACGAAGAAGAATCTTCTTCCGAACTTGATAATATAGAATCCGGCTCCACTTTCGATTACCCCGATAAATCTGAATTCTCTTTTAGTGCGGAAATTCATAATTCTGATGTTAAAAGCGGAGATCCTTTTATTATCGATTGCAGTTTGAAAAATAATTCCGGACGGAATTTCTATATTGAACATGGTACGCACATAGTTACTTACATATATAATGGCGATTCAGAGTTTCGCAGTTTAGTTGCAATATTATCGACTCTTAAAAGTAACGATGAAATTAAAGAAACTTTGAATATTGCTGCAAAAAAATCCGGTACAATCACTGTTAAAGCTGAATTTCGGGTTAAGCCTGATGAATACACAGATTCCTATAAAACTTATACTTATACTAAAGAAATAGAAGTAAATGTTCAATAATTTTAACCTTTTATGATTAGATAGAAAAAATGGTTTATAAGTTATATTGCTCTGACAATTTCAGAAAATATGACCAAACCATATATGTATCATAAAAAGGGGGCTGAAATTTATGAAAAAAATCAGTATATTTTTTATTTCTTTATTGTTATCAACACTATATGCACCTGTTGTTTCTGTCACTGCTTGCGAAGATATATCATATAAAAGTAATTCATTTATTTATGATGAATCGGAGTTTTCAGAAGTGAAAAAAGCAATTTTAGAAAATACAGAATTGAGTAAAAATAAAATTGTTTCTGATCAGTTAAAAGACAAAATCAGTGAACAATTCATAAACCCTTATAAGCTCTATACCATAACTGATCCAGAATTTTTATCTGAATTAAATGATTCCGCAAGTTTTTCTGAATTAATCGGAAATACTTATTCATGGATAATACCGACAAAAGACAATAATATAATCAAAGTCAAAAACAATAATGACAAATGGGAGGTTTTAGGCTATAACACACCAACTGACTTAACAACAAGTGAAAGCGATATTATCCAATTTGATAAAATAGACACAAAAATTACGACGTCAGCAAAAAACAAAAGTAATCCGTTAGAAAAGGCTGTTTGCTTTGAAATTCCTTATTACCACACCAATTTTATTTATCTGTCCGAGACCAATAATCACTATTTGATTCCATATAGCAGCAGACCTGATTTAACCGGCTTACAGAACGGAAAGCTTTATAGAATAACTGAAGTCAGTAAAATACTTAACTCAACATTTCCTGTCGGAACAGACAACGATAAAAACGGCGTAAGCATAACAAATCAAACTGAAAATAAATCCAATAAAACATGGATTTACATTATAATATCTTGTTCAGTTATTCTTTTGATTTCCTTATCTCTGAAAGCGTTTTATTTCAACAGGAAACGCAGAAAAAGATGATAACATCATAAAAATTAAATAGATTTATCAAAAAAACAAACCAAACAAAAATCTGTTTAATAAATTATGATAATATATAATGACAAAAATCGTATTCCTATTAAAGTAGGAATACGATTTTCGTGTTAATGTGAATTATTTATCAATTGACTTATAAGCTTATTATCCGAGAACAACAGTAATAACCGTTTGTTCTGTCATCTTGCATTCACAGACAAAGTTGCCTTCAACAGCCTCGCCGTTTACAACGATAGATTTAACTCCGCTCTGAACATGATCAGGATTCTGAATGTCGATAGATAAATGCTTTCCACGGAAGTTCTTTTCAATCTTGAATCCGTCCCAGTTTGCAGGAATTGCAGGGTCAATAACAAGACCCTCTGCATTCGGTCTCATACCGCAGATACCTTCAACACAGCCTACCATTACAGTTGATCCTGTACCTGTCAGCCAGTGAACGTGTGAACGACCTGCAAAAGGAGAACGTGTGGACTCGGTGAACTGTCCGTGAACGTATGGCTCAAGAACTCTGATTTCAGCCTTGTCATTTAATGTAGCAGGGGATGACTCCATGAAATATTCAAAGGCTCTGTCACCGTGTCCGAGAAGTGATTCGGCAAGAATTGCCCAACCCTGTGTCTGTGAAAAAATGCCGCCGTTTTCCTTTGTGTCAGGATTGAAAATGTGCATAAGCGCACCGTCAAAGTGATGATCAACATAAGGCGGTTCAAGAATCTTTACACCATATGGTGTGTTGAGAATTTCATGTACCTTTTCCATTGAGGTTTCAGCCTGTTCCTTGCTTGCAAAGCCTGAAATTACCGCCCATGTCTGAGGATTAAGCCACATGCTTGCTTCCTTATCATCTCTTGCGCCTACAACAACTCCGTCCTCACGGATTCCACGAATAAACCTGTCCTCATTCCAGCACTTTTCAAGAGACTCGCCAAGCTCAGCCTGTACCTTTTCAATATATTTTACATACTCTGTATCATTCTTTTCTTCTGCCATTTCCTTGATTACAGTCATTGCATAATAAAGCTGGAATGCAACGAATGTTGATTCGCCCTTTGCACCCATTCTCAGACAGTCGTTCCAGTCGGCATGAAGTCCTGCCGGCATAGCATGTGCGCCAAGTCTTTCCATTGAAAATCTGATTGCATTCTTTAAATGATTATAAACGGTATCTTCGCCGCCGTTTGCATAAACAATAACTTCGTCAAGAAATGACTTATTTCCGCTTTCACCAATATATTTTACAATTGTAGGGAATAGCCAGAGAGCGTCGTCAGCACGATAAGACGGATGACCTGTTTCCTTTGCATAATCTGAATTAGGATTGTTTTCATCAGGACAATTTTCATGACCTGCATTATGGTCAAATTTAACCAATGGCAGACCGCCTCCGTTGTCAACCTGTGCAGAAATCATAAAACGGATCTTTTCTGCTGCAAGCTCAGGATTAATATGAATAATACCCTGAATATCCTGTACAGTATCACGATAACCGTAACCGTTTCTGAGTCCGCAGTATACAAATGATGCAGCCCTTGACCAGATAAATGTAATGAAGCACTGATATGCGTTCCATACGTTTACCATGTTGTTGAATTCTTCCGATGGAGTTTCAACCTGAAAATTATTAAGCTGACTGTGCCAATAATCAACAAGTTCTTTGATTTCGGCGTCACACTTTCCTGCCTGCTCATATTCTTTCATAATAGCTGAAGCTTCAGCATTATTTCTCTGACCGAGAAGATATACCACTTCAACAGTTTCGCCGGCTTTAAGTGTAATGTCGCTTTGAAGTGCCCCGCAGCTGTTTCCGTTATAGCTGAGAACATTGTCGCACTTTCCTGACTCAACAGCAATAGGATTTGCATAAGTTCTGTAAGAACCAATAAAGTTATCAAGATTACCGTTATATGCATTTACAGGAGCGCCCACCATACCGAAAAATCTTTCTCTGTGGTTTGAGCCTGTTTCATCCTTGCATTGATTTTCATTTATATGATGAATAATTTTATTCTTCTCAAAAGAAGTTCTTCCGATAAAAAGAGTATACTGAAGATTGATCTGATCCTGCTCATAATTATTCTCATTTGTAAATTCAGCAAAACCGTAAAGTGAAAGCTTTCTGTCATTATCAGAATTATTTGTTATCTTTGCTCTCCAAACCTCATAAGTTTTGTTAAGCGGAACATAATAAGTTACCTCTGAATGAATATCGGCATAATCAGCTTTCATAGTAGTATAAGCTGTTCCGTGATGACACTCGCTCTTGTACTGATCCATAGGCTTTCCGACAGGCTGCCAAGACGCTGACCAATAATCTGACGTATCATTGTCACGGATGTAGATATATCTTCCGGGAACAGAAATATTGGTATTAAAACGATATCTCAGATGTCTGCCGTTAGCGCCGCTTTTTTCAAAGCTGTAGCCTCCTGCATTATTGGAGATGATTGCACCGTATTCTGGAGAACCGAGATAGTTTGCCCAAGGCGCAGGCGTGTCTGGACGAGTAATAACATACTCTTTGTTTTTCAAATCAAAATAACCGTACTGCATAACTTTACTCCTTTTCATTTTATTTAATCTTGATCTTAAAATTTTTACGTTCTTAAAATTGCACTTTAAATTTAACACACATCTTCCGCACTGTCAAGGGTATTTTCCAAACTTTTACGATATTTACGAAAACGATTACGTAAATGCCTCCGCTTTAGGTGATTTTCACCATAGATATAAAAACAGGTCATTTTTCAATGGGTTTGACTTTTGATTTTAAGAATGTTATAATTAAAAATATAATTATATAGGGTGAGCACCTACCGTATGCGAGGCTAAACACGCATACGGTTTTTATTTTGCATTTCGGAGGATTTTTGATGAAAGAAAAAACAGATATCAAAAGCATTTCACACAGCCTTATTAAATTCAGCCTGCCTCTGATTTTAAGCGGAATAATGCAGCAGCTTTACAGTTGGATCGACGCTGTAATAGTCGGTAATTATGAGGGGGACATTGCACTCGGAGCAGTTGGTTCAACTGCAACTATCAGTAATTTTTTTATATCTGTTATTACAGGTTTTACTCTTGGACTGTCAATATTGTTTGCTCACAAATTCGGCAGCGGAGAAATATCTGTTATATCACAGATATTATCCTCATTTACTATACTGGCGGGTTTAATTTTTGCAGTGTTTTCTGTTGGTGGATTTATATTTACTCCGTCTTTATTGAAACTTATGGATACAACTCCGGAAGTAATTTACTTGGCGGAAGATTATTTAAGAATAATATTTGCAGGCATTCCTTTTCTTGCTGTTTTTAATATATACTCTGCCGCTTTAAGAGGGATCGGTGATAGTCGGACTCCTTTTTTGGCTGTGCTTATTTCATCAGTATGCAATATTCTTCTGGACTTGATATTTATCATATTGCTTGGATTCGGTGTAAAAGGAGCTGCGGCTGCAACAGTTATTTCCCACGCATTTATGACAATATTTATTGTGATTTACGGCAGAAAAAAGCACAGTCTTTTAAGTATGAACAGAAAAGCATTTTCAAGAACATCAATATCAAAAGGCATTTCTTACGGAACTCCGCCAATGATCCAATCAAGTCTGACTGCTCTGGGAAATTTAATATTGCAGAACTTCATGAACGACTTCGGGACTGAAACGGTTATAGCTATTACCACGGCTTATCGTATAGATTCAATAATCCTTTTGCCTATAATAAATTTCGGTTCGGGAATTTCTACGATCGTTGCACAAAGTTACGGCGCCGGTGAAAATAAAAAAGCCAAAAAGACGCTTTCTGTCGGAATAATTTTAATGACAGCAATAGCTTTAACGCTTACTGTTTTAATAGTTTTCTTTGGAAAACACCTTATTGCATTATTTGGTGCTGACGGCAGCGCTGTCGATATTGGTCAACGTTTTTTTGTAAGAATTGCGAGCTTTTATATTGTTTACGGACTTGCCACGGCAGCAAGAGGTTATATTGAAGGCAAAGGATATATGCTCTATTCAGGAATAGCCGGTTTGGCGGCACTTGTTGTAAGAATCTTTGCTTCCTATGCCATGGCAGACACCTTAGGCAATATGGTCATTGCATATGCGGAGGCTTTTTCCTGGGGAGTTTTGCTTATTCTTTATTTTGCAAAAATTTTACGCAGAAAATAAACGCAAAATCTCTTATTGCAGCTATTGCAATATTATGTCGGTTATGATATAATAATTTTATATATTCCTAAAAATTTTAAAGAAATGAGGTAGCCATATGACACATGAATCTGTTTTGGTTCTTGACTTCGGCGGACAATATAATCAGCTTATTGCAAGACGTGTTCGTGATCATCACGTTTATGCTGAAATCAAGCCTTTTGACACTCCTCTGGAAGAAATAAAAGCCAAAAACTACAAGGGTATTATTTTTACGGGCGGACCCAACTCCGTGTATGACATGACCTCTCCGCATTACACAAAGGATATTCTCGATTTAGGCGTGCCTGTATTGGGGATTTGCTATGGCTGTCAGCTTATTTCATGGATGTGCGACGGAAAGGTTGAATCCTGCGAAAAAAGTGAATACGGAAAAATTGAAATAGATGTCACCAATAAAAACAGCAAGCTTTTTAAAGATATTCCGGAAAAAAGCATAGTGTGGATGAGCCATACCGACTATATAAGCTGTCCTCCTGAGGGCTTTGAAATCACATCTCATTCTGAGGACTGTCCATGTGCTTCTATGGAAAATGCGGACAAAAACATTTATGCTGTTCAGTTCCATCCCGAAGTAACTCATAGTGAGTACGGCAAACAGATCTTACATAACTTTTTATATGAGATATGTCAATGTAAGGGCGACTGGGTAATGGACAACTTCATTGAAAGTACCGTTGCAAAGCTGAGAGAAAAAATCGGGAATAAAAAAGTTGTTCTCGGACTTTCAGGAGGTGTTGACTCTTCTGTTGCGGCAGGACTTCTCAGCCGTGCGGTAGGAAAACAGCTTACTTGCGTTTTTGTTGACCAGGGTCTTATGAGAAAAGATGAAGGAGATTTTGTCGAGGATACCTTCACACGTCTTTTTGATATGAATTTTGTAAGAGTAAACTGTCAGAAGCAGTTTATCGCAAAGCTAAAAGGCATTACTGATCCTGAAGAAAAAAGAAAAACCATCGGAACTGAGTTTTATAAAGTCTTCTGGGATAAAATCAGAGAAGAATCCGACGGAGGTTTCTTTGCACAGGGTACTATCTATCCTGACTGTATTGAAAGCGGAAAAGGCGATGCAGACACTATTAAAACGCATCACAACAAGGTAAAAATGCCTGACGACATAAAGTTTGACGATGTAATTGAGCCTCTTTGCGATCTGTTCAAGGACGAGGTAAGAGCTGTCGGTGAAAAGCTCGGAATACCTCATGAGCTTGTCTGGCGTCAGCCGTTCCCCGGTCCGGGGCTTGGTGTAAGAATAATCGGAGAAATTACAGAAGATAAGATAAAAGTGCTTCAGGAAGCTGACGCAGTTTTCCGTGATGAAATTTCAAAAAGCGGAATAGAAGATCAGCTTAGCCAGTTCTTTGCTGTACTTCCTGATGTACAGACTGTAGGAGTTATGGGAGATCACAGGACATATGATCATCTTATTGCAATCAGAGCAATAACAACAGATGACTTTATGACTGCTGACTGGGCAAAGATACCTTATGACATTCTTGCCCGCATTTCAAACAGGCTTACGAACGAAGTTGACCACGTCAACAGAGTAGTATATGATATCACATCAAAACCACCCGGAACTGTCGAGTGGGAATAAGTTGAGAGGTCGCAAAAACTCAGTGTTTATGCGGGTTTACGGCACTTCAAGATGTCTTTTGATAACAATTTGATAACAGTTGTATAAGAGCCATTATTCTTGTAATCCAGTGGTTTATGGGTTACAGAATGATTTAGAGATGGTTTTGTATGACAAAATAAATCCATATTAGAAAGCCCTTAGCTGTGGGTAGTAACTCATAGCTAAGGGCTTTTTATCATACTTTTTGATTGGTGAACGGGGGTGATGGTTAAAGCTGTTTTTCCATAATGTAATTAGTCAAGGAGATATTTGACCTGATTACTTGCTGTTCCTTAATAATGTTATATCCCCTGTGAAGAAAGAATGGCTTTGCAGTGATGGAAGCTTGTGTGGTTATTTTACCCACTCCAAAAGCACGTTCCAGTTTATCGCAGATAACAGTGGCAATCCCTTGATTTTGATAGTCTTTATGGACAAATAGCCTGTCAAGATAACCTGTCCTGTCAATATCACCAAACCCTGTTATGATGTCGTCCTTCATGGCAACAAGCGAAAAATGCTCGGATAAAGACCGATTCCATTCTGCTATGTCTACATTGACAGTTGCCCAAACGTTTAATTGTTCATCTGTATAGTCTTTGGCATTTATGGAATGGACAGTTTGATAAAACAGTTCTGCTAAATATTTACAGTCTGAAGGAAGGTATTCTCTGATAATCATTTTTTCACCTTTCAATTTGGCTTGGTTAGTCTGACAGCTTGCCTTTAAATGCTTCGACTAATGCGTCACTAAGCTCTTGTGAGGGAACTTTCACCCCATGCTGTGTGCGGTCAAACTTCGGATAGTGATAATGCCAGTTATAGTATTCCCCGGTTATTTCACCGTTACCTATTATCATACTATCCTTTATTGGTTTATTTGTAAATAATATATCATAAGTACCAATAAGCTGTCAATAGGAAAAAACTTTTTAGCTGCTTTGAAATTAACTGTGGTTCGTCGCATCCCCCCACTTGAAATAATTGTGAAACTGTGATATAATTCAATAAAGCGCATTGTCCTAATTTTATTTAAAAGGAGAACCCCTATGTTAGAATTATTAATAAACAATACAGAAAACAATATGCAGAACGTTTATACTCCCCTGCCATTTAAAATACATTTTATCTTCTGCATAATTGCTACGTTGATATATCTGGCTCAATATGTCAGAAAACATTCACTGTATTATCTGTTCATAATGTTTGCAATAGATCTGACATTTGTAACTCAATATTTTACAAGCAAACCGGTAATAATCGCTCTATTTATAGCTGAAATTATTCTGATTACCCTGGCAGTAATCTTTGCTTATAAATACAATAAGAAAGTTAAACTGGAAAATGCAGAAGCTGAAGCAGAAAAAAACAAGGAACTTTCAAATAAAAAAGAAGCCGAAAAAGCCTTTTCAGAAAACGAGAAGAAAATTGTTGACAATGCTTTTAATGATAAAGAGGATTTTTAAGCATGAAAATTGTTATCCTTGATTCCGAAACCGTTGCCAGAAGCGACGTGTCATTAAACAGTATCACAGCTTTAGGCGAATCACAGGTCTACGGCTATACCCCCAATGAACAGGTTGCCGAGCATATAGGAAATGCAGATGCAGTTATCTGCAATAAATGCCTGATAACAAACGAAGTCTTTGAGAAATGTCCCAACCTGAAATATGTGGGACTGTTTGCTACAGGCTATAATAATGTTGATATCAAATCAGCTTCAAAGCATGGCGCAGTTGTCTGCAATGTTCCTTCCTATTCAACTAATTCTGTTGCACAGCATACATTCGCTTTTATCCTCAATTATTATAATAAAATTGCAGAATATGCGAAAACAGTCGAAAACGGCGACTGGGTAAATTATAAGCTGTTTTCGTACTTTTATATACCAACTGCCGAGGTTTCAGGTAAAACTATCGGCATTATCGGATATGGAGATATCGGAAGAAAAGTTGCACAGCTTGCAAAAGCTTTTGATATGAAGGTTGTTACATATACCCGTTCTCCACGAAAAGTAACAGACGGAACAAAAACCTGCTCACTTGAAGAATTGCTGAAAATCTCTGATATTGTTTCACTGCACTGCCCCCTTACCGATGACAATGCAAAAATGATAAATTCTCAAGCGTTAAGCATGATGAAGCCTGATGCGATCCTTATAAATACTGCAAGAGGCGGCCTTGTGGACGAATATGCCCTTGCCGATGCCCTTAACAATAATGTAATTGCAGGAGCGTGTATCGATACCCTGACATATGAACCAATGCGTGAGGACTGCCCGCTGAGAAATGCAAAAAATTGTGTCATAACTCCTCATATCGCTTGGGCGCCAAAGGAAACAAGAGAGCGATTGCTTGAAAAAGTATCGGAAAATATAAAATGCTGGCTGGACGGTAAGCCTCAGAATGTAGTGAACAAATGAGTAAAGCATATTTAAGAATAGATGATTCTCCATCCGAAATAACCCCTGACTTTATTGATTATCTTGAAGAAAAAGGGATAACTCCGATTATTTTTGCAGTAGGCAAAAATATTAAAAAGCGTTTTGACAACGCTGTCTATGCATTAAAAAAAGGCGCAATTATCGGTAATCACAGCTTCAGTCATCCTGAATTCAGCAGTCTTTCTTTTGAAGAATGTATTTCTGATATCGAAGAATGTGAACTATGGCTTGAAAAGCTGTACTTGACCGCAGGCATTGAAAGAAAATATAAGCTTTTTGCATTTCCCTACGGCGATAAAGGCGGAAAAAACAAAGATAAATTACAGCAATATCTGAAAAATAAAGATTTTTCACGTATCAATGACAGAAAGATAGACTTTGACTGGTATAAAAAATGTAGCCTTGATAAGGATATCGACGTTTTCTGGACATTTGATTTCGGCGAATATCAGTTACAGAAAAATAACGGCTTTTCATATGAAACTGTACTTTATCGGATTCACGATAAAAATCCTGACAACGGCGGAGTTTTGCTTGAACCAAACAGCAATCATATTATCATGATACACGACCATGCTGAAACAAACAAAATAATGCCCGACTATTATAGATGCATTTTAGATTATGTTATGACCTGCGGTGTGGAATTTGTTGATCCGCAGTTTATTTAAAAGGTAATTAATTATGGCTATGTGGAATCCGTGGAGAGGTTGTCATAAATACAGCGATGGCTGTAAATTCTGCTATATTCATAAAGGCGATAAAAGAAAAGGAATAAATACCGGAAATGTTTTAAAAACCGGGGGTTTTTATGCTCCAATTGTTAAAAACAAAAACGGTACATATAAAATGAAATCAGGAATCTGCTATGTTTGCTTTTCATCAGACTTCCTGATTGAAGATGCCGACTGCTGGAGAAACGAATGTTGGGAAATGATAAGACAACGCCCCGATGTTACGTTTTTATTCCTGACTAAAAGAATAGACAGATTTTTAAACTGTATTCCCCATGATTGGGGAAAGGGTTATGAAAATGTGGTTGTTGGCTGTACAGTAGAAAATCAAGCAATGGCGGATTACCGTCTGAAAATATTCCGTGACCTGCCCATTAAGCATAAAAATATTATTTGCCAGCCTATGATAAGCAGAATTGATCTGTCGCAGTATCTTAATGATATTGAACTGGTGGTTGTCGGAGGCGAATCTGATAAAAACGCAAGGATTCTTGATTATAACTGGGTGCTTGACATAAGAAAGCAATGTATGAACAGTAAAACTGCCTTTGAATTCCGTCAGCTGGGAACTCATTTTCTCAAAGACGGAAAACTGTATACTCTCAAAACTCATGATTTATGCAGTCAGGCAAAGAAAGCAGGAATAAATTATTATCCTGATGAGGTGAAAAAATATTAATGGAACTCTGGGACTTATATGACCGTAACCGAATACCCCTCGGAAAAACCCATGTAAGAGGCGAAAAAATGAAATGCGGTGAATACCACCTTGTTGTAGATATAGTTTCCGTTAATCAGGATAATAAAATCCTGATTACCAAACGCCACCCTGAAAAAAACTACGGCGGACTGTGGGAAACTACCGGTGGTTCTGCAATTGCAGGAGAAACTTCAATAAGTGCCGCTGTAAGAGAACTTTTTGAAGAAACGGGACTAAAAGCTAACCCCTGCGAGCTTGCTTACTGCGGAACCTTAGTAAGAGAAAAATCAAACTGCATACACGATTTTTATTTATACAAAGGCAATTTCTCTGAAAGCGATATAATTTTGCAGGAAGGTGAAACGGTTGATTTTATACTTGCCACACCAGAAAAACTGTATGAAATGAATCAAAGCGGAGAATTTCTTAGCTTTGTTTATGATAGATTAAAGGTTATTTATTCAGGATACATAAACATTAATACATAATGAATAGAGGAAAATAAATGTCAGAATTAAAATCCAAAAAAAGAATAGTTGTAAAGCTGGGCACTTCAACCCTGACCCACAGAACAGGACGGCTGAATATCAGACGTGTTGAACAGCTTGTAAAAAATCTTGCAGATCTACAGAATGCAGGTCATGAACTGATTATTGTTTCAAGCGGCGCTATAGGACTTGGTATGGCAAAGCTGGGATTAATGGAAAAACCAAAGGATACTCCCTCAAAACAGGCATGTGCCGCTGTAGGTCAATGCGAACTCATGTATCTTTATGATAATCTTTTTTCCGACTACAGCCTTAATGTGGCTCAGATGCTTCTTACAAAATACATACTTCTTGAGGACAGGAAAGAAAACGTACAGAATGCTCTTGAAAAAATTATTGAACACGGCGTTATTCCCATTGTCAATGAAAATGATACTGTTGCTATCGATGAGCTGGAGCTTGAGGTCGGCGAAAACGATTCCCTCGCCGCAACGGTTGCTGCACTTGCAAAAGCAGATCTTCTTATAATAATGTCGGATATTGACGGGCTTTATGATAAAGATCCGAGGAAAAATCCTGACGCAAGACTTATTCCGGTCGTAGAAGAAATAGACGATAATATAAGAGCTTTGGCTGGCGGAGCAGGAACAAAGCTCGGCACAGGCGGAATGGTAACAAAGATAAACGCTGCTGAAATCGCCGTAAACAACGGGATTGATATGATAATAGTAAACGGTAAAAATCCTGATAATCTTTATTATCTTTTTGAGGACGGAAATCTGGGAACTTTATTTAAAGCAAAAACCAATTAAATCACAGTTTATGCAAGGTAAAACTTACGAAAAATGAAAACGTTTGCTGAAAAATCCGAATCTGAAAAGTACAAAACAATAACCGAAAATCGATAAAGGGGCTGAATAATATGAATTATATTGAAAAACTTGCTGAGAAAGCAAAGGCATGCAAAGATGAACTTGCAAACGCATCATCGTCGCAGAAAAACGATGCTCTCCTTGAAATTGCACACATACTCAGAAGATGTATGCCGAAAATCATGGAACAGAACAGCCTGGACCTTGAAAATGCTGTTCGCAGAAATATGTCAAAATCAATGCAGGACAGACTTGCTCTTGATGAAAAACGTATTGAAGGCATAGCTAAAGCATGTGAAAAGCTGACTATGCTCGATGATCCTGTCGGAGAAATCGAAAGCGGTTCAATTCGTCCCAACGGAATGAGAATAACAAAAGTCCGTGTACCTATGGGCATTATCGGCATTATTTATGAAGCAAGACCTAATGTGACCGTGGATGCAGCGGCATTATGCTTAAAAAGCGGAAATGCTGTAATTTTAAGAGGCGGCAAGGAGGCGTTGAATTCTAATAAAATTCTTGTTGAACTTATGCGTCAGGCAGTTGCAACAGCTGGATTTTCTCCTGATATTATTCAGCTTGTTGAGGACACGGACAGACAGATAGCTGTTGAAATGATGCAGGCAAACGGATTTATTGACGTGCTTATTCCAAGAGGCGGCGCACAGCTTATTAAGGCTGTAGTTCAGTCTGCAACCGTTCCGGTTATTGAAACAGGAACGGGAAACTGCCATGTTTATGTGGATTCAACTGCTGATCTGAAAATGGCTGTTGATATTGTCGACAACGGAAAAACTCAGCGCCCGTCTGTATGCAACGCTGTGGAAAGCTGTCTTGTTCACAGAGATGTTGCCGAAGATTTTCTGCCGAAGCTGAAAAAGCGTCTTGATGAACACAATGTAGAAATCCGAGGCTGTAATCTCACCGGAATGATTTTGGGTGACTGTGTTGTTCCTGCTGACGAGGACGATTACGCTACTGAGTTTCTTGATTACATAATTTCTGTCAAGGTTGTGGACGGACTTGGAGAAGCAATTGAACACATTCAAAAATATTCAACAGGACACTCGGAATGCATTGTTACCGAAAGCTTATTTGCTGCGGAAGAATTCCAGAAGAGAATAGATTCTGCGGCTGTTTATGTAAACTGCTCCACACGTTTTACCGACGGTGAAGAATTCGGTTTAGGTGCAGAAATCGGAATTTCGACCCAGAAGCTTCACGCAAGAGGTCCTATGGGACTTAAAGAACTGACAACAATGAAATATCTGATCAACGGAACAGGTCAGATAAGACCTTAGATTACTATCACAGAAAGTTTTATATATTGTTTCATTCGGGCGGACTATGTTCGCCCTTAATTTTTTGCAAACCTGCCACAGCGAGGTCAGAGCCATAGATATCACTAACTTGTAACGTGACAAGCGCCGTGTACACCATCACCCGTGATTGAAAAATGATAATGCAGTAAAATTACTTGTAAAATTCAAATCTGCACATTTACGGCGAATTATATTTGTTAGGGGCAGACTCCAAAAATGCCTGTCCTTTTTACCGTAAATCCTGTCAGTTGAATTTTACATTTACAATACAATTATTGTTGTGTCAGTTTATGCTCGAAGTGACTATAGTTTCTTTTTTGCTAACTCACCATAGCGGTGTCAAAGTCATGAATATCACAAGTTGATAACGTGAGTTGGCCCGTGCGGCCGAGCACCACAGTAATTTATCACTTTTGCAAATTTACCACAGCGGGGTCAAAGCTATAGATATCACTAACTTGTAACGTGATAAGCGCCGTCTGCGCTAAGACCCCTCTACTAATAGGCTTATTTTGAGGTTTTTTGCACGCAAACGTGCAACTTTGAATGAAATATGAACAAAGTTTGTAGCATTGCACAAACAGAGCGTTTGATTTTTATGCAATATTACATATGCAATTGATTAACAGCAAATTATACAATTATACTGCATATTTATTTAGGAAATGTATAATTTACAGAATAGTCATTAAATAATTCGCAAAATCGGTTGAAAAAATAATCAAAAAGCATTATAATACTTAATTATATTGTACATATTGAAAGGATTGAATGATTATGAAGAAATTATTAGCTGCTGTTCTGGCAGGCATCATGGGAACAACCATACTGGCTTCCTGCGGCGTCAACGATGATGATTCCAAAAAAGAAGCAGGAGATTCAAAGCCTGCTACTAAGGTAATCGACATTGATCTGACTCAGGAAGAATACGCATTCGGTGTTGACAAGGATCAGCCTGAGCTTTTGGAACAGGTAAATGCTTTCATTGCTGAAATTATGGAAAACGGAAAATTTGACGAAATATGCAACAAATATTTCGCTGACGGTACTCCTACTCCAATTAAATCTGCTGAATTAGACGACAGCAAGGATCAGCTTGTTGTTGCAACAAACGCTGCTTTTGAACCGTTTGAATTTAAAGACGGCGAAAGCTATTTGGGCGTTGACATGGAAATCGCTGCTCTTCTGGCTGAAAAGCTTAATAAAGAACTGGTTATTCAGAATATGGATTTTGACGCTGTTTGCCTTTCAGTAGGTCAGCACAAATGCGATCTTGCAATGGCAGGTCTTACAGTAAGAGAGGACAGAAAAGAACATGTAAACTTCTCTGATTCTTACTACAAAGCATCACAGAGACTTGTTGTCAAGGGTGATGATACTACATTTGACAGCTGCAAAACAGCCGACGATGTTGTAAAGATCCTTAATGAAAAGGACGAAAGCACAAAGATCGGTGTACAGAACGGTACAACCGGTCAGAAATATGTTCAGGGCGACAAGGAATGGGAATTCGACGGATTTAAAGTTACCTGCACAGGTTATAAAAACGGTTCGCTCGCAGTTCAGGATATGATAAACGGCAACATTGATTACGTTATTATCGACTCTGCTCCTGCTGCATGCATTTCTTCTGCTATTAACAAAATCGCATAAAAATTAATAAGAACTACTACAATACCCCATCAAAAGCGGTGGGGCATTGTATTTTAAAGGAAAGATTTTATGGGTAATTTCGATAGGAAACTTGATACTTTTTATAGAGCCTTTTTTGACGGAAACGGATATAAAACTGTTATTGAAGGTTTGCAGAACACTATTTTCATTGCAGTTCTGGGTCTGATAATCGGTATTCTGATAGGTACTTTAATTGCAACGGTACGTGTTTTGCCGAAATATAAAACCTTGCCGAAGGTACTGAATGGGATTTGCAGTGTTTATGTCGGATTTTTCCGAGGTACTCCTATGGTTGTTCAGCTTCTTGTATTCTATTATGTGCTTATGCCGATCATCGGTTTAAAAATGCCTTCAGTCACTGTTGCTACCTGGGTTTTCGGTTTGAACAGCGGCGCTTACATATCTGAAATAATGCGTGGAGGTATTTTATCTGTTGATTCGGGACAAATGGAAGGCGGACGCTCGGTTGGTCTGAGCTATTCAACAACAATGCTGAAAATCATTATTCCTCAGGCAGTAAAAAACATTCTGCCCACAATGGGAAATGAGTTTATTGCACTTATAAAAGAAACTTCAGTTGTCAGCTTTATCGGTGCAACAGATTTATATGTTGCGTTTAATAACATAGGAAGCAGCAGTTATGAATTTATGGTGCCATATCTTATAATGGCAATTATCTATATTGTTTTGGTACTGTTCATTACCCTTTTAATTAAATTAATGGAAAGGAGACTGAGAAAAAGTGATAGAGGTCGTTAATCTTAACAAAAGCTTTGGCTCGCTCCAGGTTCTGAAAAATATTAATACCACCATTGAAAAAGGTGAAAAGGTAGTGGTAATCGGTCCGTCCGGGTCGGGAAAATCCACCTTTTTGCGCTGTCTTAACTGTATGGAAGATCCGACCTCGGGCAGTATCATTTTTAACGGAGTTGATATTGCTGATCTGCACGTTGACATCAATATTCATCGTCAGAAAATGGGTATGGTTTTTCAGCATTTTAATTTATTTAACAATAAGACAGTTATTCAAAACATTATGCTTGCTCCTGTTCTGATTGAAAAGAAAAAACGACGCAAGCTTAAAAGAGCAAAGTTATTCGGTAAAAAAATCAACCAAGAAATAAAATCTGTTAAACAGATTAAGCTGGAAGCAAAAGAACAGGCTTTTGAACTTTTAAAAAGAATAGGTCTTGAAGATAAGGCTGATGTATATCCGTCTTCCCTTTCAGGCGGTCAGAAACAGCGTGTAGCTATAGTACGTTCTCTGGCAATGAATCCTGATGTTATCCTTTTTGACGAACCTACTTCTGCTCTTGACCCGGAAATGGTAGGCGAAGTTCTTAACCTGATGAAGGAGCTTGCTGATGACGGAATGACAATGGTTGTTGTAACTCATGAAATGGGATTTGCAAGAGAAGTTGCTTCAAGAGTTATTTTTATGGACAATGGCACTATTGCTGAAGAAGCTCCTCCTGAAGAATTTTTCAGTAATCCTCAAAGCCCTCGCCTTAAAGAATTTTTATCAAAGGTATTATAAGCTATGAGCTATTCTGTAAAGTATTGCAGAGGACTTGAGCAGCTTCCGGAAGCCGCAGAAATCCGCCGAAAAGTATTTATTCAAGAACAAGGCTTTGTCAACGAATTTGATGAAACAGATAATGAAGCTATACATGTTCTCATTTCCCATCTTGGCAAGGCTATGGCTACGGGGCGGCTTTTTGAAGATGAAACCGGCTGGCATATTGGAAGAGTGGCTGTTCTTTCCGAATACAGAGGAAAAGGGTTAGGCGCAATAATTATTACCTCTCTTGAAGACTATGCAAAAAAGCTTGGTGTGAAATCTATCAGTCTTTCCGCTCAGGTTCAGGCTTCGGGATTTTATTCAAAGCTGGGATATGAAAATACGGGAGATTTACACATGGACGAACACTGTCCTCATATCACGATGAAAAAGGCATTGTAAGTATTTTTATAGTTTTCATGTATTATATATTCCTGATTTAATAAAAATTTACAAATAATTAATAGACAAGTATATATTATTGTAATATAATTAAATTGAAATATTTTTAAGGAGAATGATAATATGAAAAAAACATTAAAAAATATAATCATTTTTATTACATCTGTTTTTACCGTATCTACCTTTGCAACCGGAGTTTTTGCAGAAGACAGCACTTCTGACGAAGAAAAAAACTATAAAATTGCTTTTATAGGCGACAGTATTTGTCAGATGGGTCAATGGTCAAGCCTTTTCCCTAACGCAACTATTGACAACTTTGGTGTCGGCGGAGAAAACACAAATGACATTCTTGCAAGATTTAATCAGGTTTACGGCGATTACGATAAGCTATTCATAGTTTGCGGTGCAAACGACTGGTCATTAGACGGCTGGGGCAGCACTTGCTCGGCTTCTATGAGCAATTTTGAGAATATGTTTAAGCTGGCTAAAGAAAACATGCCTGATATTCATATTTATGTATCCGGTATTTTGCCTACCTGCAAGAGTTACAAGCATTACATAAATGAAAACCTGTCACCAAAATATAATGCTAATTTAAAAGCACTGGCAGGAAAATATGGTTATGTAACATTTATGGACGAATGCTGGGACGCATTGCTGGACACAACTACGGGTCTGGGATATGAAGAATACTCCAGAGACGGCTTGCATCCTACTCCTGAGGGCTTTGAGCTGCTTAAGGACGCTATGGAGCCATATGTTTACGGTGAAATAAAGGAAGACTTTTCAGACAGCAGTTCTGAAGATTCAAATGACAGTTCTTCTGAAATAATTGATGATTCTTCTATTTCTGATACAGACAATTCATCAGAAACAAATGATGATTCGTCAGATACTGACAAATTAAACTCATCAGATACTGATAAAAGTTCTTCAAACACAAGCGGCAATAACAGTTCATCTAATGCCAACAAGGTTAATTCCACAAACAACAATTCAAATACTAACTCATCGGCTTCTTCCAGTCCTAACACCGGAGTTGCTGCCGGTACATCTGTTGCTTTAGTTCTTGCAGCTGCTGCAATTGTTGTATTGAAAAAGAAAAAGTAATTTGACAAAAAGCATTAAATAAATTTTAATAGAAACGTAAAGTAAAAAAGTTCCCCTTTACGGCAAAATAAAATGCCGTAAGGGGGAATTATTGTTTAATAACAAAAACAATAAGATTTAACATTTATTTTTCAGACCGTAGTTTTATCTTATGTTTGCATAAATTTAATCAGTTCACAAATTGCTGTTTTTGTATGCTTTTCATATTTAAAATCTACTCAAAATAAAATAGATCTTCAAATTTTTTATCGAGAGCTATACAGATAATTAATGCAAGCTTAGCAGTGGGACAAAACTGTCCGGTTTCAATGGAACTTATAGTATTCCTTGAAACACCCACAATTTGTGCCAGTTTGTTTTGCGAAAGTCCCATTTCATTTCTTGTTTCTTTAAGTCGGTTTTGTAATTTCAGCTTGCTGTTCATTTATATAACCTTTGTAGTAATAAGAACAAATGTTGTAAAAAATAACACTGCAAGCAGGATAAATAGGATTGAAAGCATAAGCTCATGTCTTTTTTTCAATTTAAAATATTTTGTGAGAAAAAGACTTCCATTCATTGAAAAATAAATAGTCCAGCATACTGCGGCAACAAGACGGTTATTATAATCAGTAATTGCAGAAATAACAGTTATTATTCCGCACATTATAAAGCCTATTGATGCTGCGACTGTACTTGATTTAGCAATTACTGCTTTTTCGGCAAAATCCTGATTTTTATTTTCCTCTCGGCTCTTTTTTAAAATTTCTTCTTTTGTCATGATATAAGTCTCCTTTCAATAATAAGCAAAAACCTTTGACAAGTTTACTTTGCAAGGATATTATATCACCGACAAGTAAACTTGTCAATAGCTTTCTGAAAAAATTTGTTAGACTGTTGAAATTTAAAAAGATATATGTTATAATTTATTATACAGATAACAAATGTGTAAATTAAATTTGAGAGGGATGTTTAAGAATGAGTAAAACTAAAAAGAAATCATCTGCCGCTAAAAAAGCTGCAATATTCTTTGCTGTAATCATAATAATAGAAATATTGGCTATGGTGGGTATTTCAAGAGTATTCAAAAATGATGATGTAACACCGAGTATTGCAGGTTACAGCGTATTTTTAATGGATTCCAACAGAATGGGCGACGCTGTTCCGAAAAATTCTTTGGTTTTGGCTGAAAATGTTTCCCCAAGCAAGGATAAAATCGGCAAAGCAGTATTATGTGAGAATGTTCCCAGCATCGGTACATCTGTATTCTGGCTACAGGATGTTGTTGCAAAGGGCGATAATGTTGACGGAGTTATTTACAAGGTTTATCAGGGAAACGATTCTGAAAACGTTTATGAGGTTAAAGCCAAGGATGTTGTAGGAGTTGCAACAACTAATTATATTACTGCCGGAAAAGCTATCAAGTTTGTAACATCTTACATAGGAATGGCAATTTGCATCATCATTCCGCTGCTTCTTTTAGCAATTATTGAAATAATCATTGCAATTGCAACGCATTCATCTTCCCGTGACGATGATAATGAATATGAAGAAGATGATGAAGAGGAAGACACATTGGAAGATTTCCTTAATGAAGATGCACGTTTTGCAGCTCAGAATATAAATTCAGATGAAGATGATTATGACATTAACTTCGGCACTGCGGCTGATGAAAATTCAGAAGAGACAGATATTGAAGGTGACAATATTGATACTGATGAAACATATGAAGATGATTTGAATGTAGATGTTTCTGAAGCTGAAGAGATTGAAGAACAGGAGCCTGAAGTTAAACCACAGCCAAGAGATGCTGAGGAGTCGGTTTCTTCAACACGGAAGACTGCTTCTGCTTCATTGGAAGAATTAATGAAAATGATGGAAGAAGAACAGCAAAAACTCAGAGAACAGCTTAATAAATAATTAGATTTTGAACAGCACATATATCGGCATTTAAAATTAGCCGTATATGTGCTTTATTTTTACAATTTATTTTTTTATACGTTGACAAAAGCAATTGTTTGTGATATACTTTAACCATTAATTGCGAAAGGAGAGTGGAAGTCATGAGAATAAAGGTGACAAATCTTTAATTGAATATCAGGCGGTACACATTATATGTACAGCTTATTTCAGACCTTTCGTATAACTTTTGTTACACGCCTAAGGGGTGTGTTTTTTTATGCCCGGATCAAGAGGAGATCAGGTCTGTAGAATAATATGCCTGATATATTTATCACAAAAAATCAAATGCTAATAAATATCAGGAGGAATAAAGTATATGACTGAAATATTTAATAACCTTGAAAAAAAGGACCGAATTCTTTTGGCAGCGGTGGACACGGGAGAATATGATGTTTTAACATCTCTGGACGAACTTGAGGAATTAACCAATACTGCCGGAGGAGAAGTAATCGCACGGGTAATTCAAAAACGTCCTTCTTTTGATTCCGCAACTTGTGTAGGTTCCGGAAGATTGGAGGAAATGGCACAAATTTGTGAGGCGGAAGAAATTGATCAGATAATTTTTGATCATGAACTTACTGCAACTCAGATAAGAAATATCGAGGACGTCTGCAAAGTGCACACAATTGACAGAACTATGCTGATCCTTGATATTTTTGCTCAGCGTGCTACAACACATGAGGGCAGATTACAGGTAGAAATCGCACAGCACAGATATCGTCTTCCAAGATTGGCAGGAATGGGACTAAAGCTTTCAAGACTCGGAGGAGGAATAGGAACAAGGGGACCCGGAGAAACAAAGCTTGAAACTGACAAACGACACATAAGAAACCGAATAGCTACGCTTAATCAAGAGCTTAAAGAAATAGAAAAACGTCGGGATCATCAGCGTGCAAGGCGCAAGAAAGACGGTGTTTTAATTTGTGCTATTGTCGGATACACAAACGTTGGTAAATCAACCTTGCTTAATACTCTGACAGAAGCAGGAGTTTTAGCTGAAAACAAATTGTTTGCTACACTTGAAACGACATCGAGATCAATAGAGCTGCCTGATGGCAGAAGCGTTATGCTGGTTGATACCGTAGGACTTATCCGAAGGCTTCCCCATCATCTTGTGGAAGCTTTTAAGTCCACTTTGGAGGAAGCAGCAAATGCAGATGTAATATTGCATATATGTGATGCATCCTCAGATAATTGTGAAGAACAGGCAAGGGTAACTCTTGAGCTGCTTGCTGAATTGGGCTGTGAAGGCATACCGACAATCACGGTACTGAATAAATGTGATAAGGTATCGGTAAGCGATGATATTCTTACTGAAGAAAATGTTGTTAAAATATCTGCAAAAGAAGGCACGGGGATAGATCGTCTTCTTTTAGCAATTCAAAATGCACTGCCGCAGTCAGCAATAAGAACCAAGCTTCTTTTACCTTTTGACAAGGCAGGTTTGCTTAATACTATCCGAATAGATGGTAAAGTGTTTTCCGAGGAATACACTGCTGACGGGATACTGGCTGATGCTTTGGTAGATATAAAAGTGTTCTCCAAGATTGAAGAGTATATTCAAAATTAATGTTTTTCACCTCCTTAGACAGTATACAGATTTCCCTGCTGAGAACGCTGATCCTTATTTAAAGTAAATTTATAGAAAAATGCCGGTAAAATAAAAATTACCGGCATTAGTTTTTATTTTTGCTAAATAAATTTATATAATTTAAGTTGATATTTTTATATTTTATTATGAATATGAAATATTAATATAATACCTATGACAATAAAAAGTCATAGGTATTATTTTTTGCATATAGAAATCAGCTAAAGGAAGGCGGCGATATATTTGTTTTTGAATATGGATTATTTGCGGGAGAAGGTTCTGACATACTGAAATACATTTTTGCTGCCTTGGTTGTTCCAAAATCACGGTTTGAACCCGTATCCTGAACCTTATTAAACGCTTCACGGAACATTGCATTGTGAGCTTCTTCACGGTTGAGAAGAAAGTCTATCGTTTCTCTTACTTTTTTATCCTCAATTTGTCTGTAGAGATATTCGTAGACAACCTTTGCTCTTTGCTCAGAGGCAATATTAGAAAGTAAATCAGCACACAAATCCCCTGTTACGGTAACATAATCTCCTGTCCATGAATAACCGGACGCATTAATTAATCCCGGATTCAGACCTAAAAGCACATGTGATTCAATTTCTCCTGCCGGAACAGTCCGGGCGTCAACATCATGGCCATTAAGCATATTGATTGTTTGTGCAACCATTTCCATATGACCAAGTTCTTCTGCTGCAATATCAAGGAACAAATCTTTTATCTCCGGGTCTTTGATTCTGAAGCTTTGGGACATATACTGCATTGCCGCTTTCAATTCCCCGTTTGCACCGCCAAGCTGTTCCTGCATAAGTGCGGCATATTGTGGATTCGGTTTCTCAACCGAAACAGGATGAAATAACATTTTTTCATGTTTAAACATAGAAATAACCTCCGTTCTTCAGAGATATTATTTCCACATTCTTACGATTTATTCTATGCTATGATCCAACAATAGTACCGCCGTTGGGATGAAGCACCTGTCCTGTCATGTAGCTTGAATCGTCTGATGCAAGAAACACATAGCAGGGTGAAACCTCGCAGGGTTGACCTGCTCTCATCATAGGAACTTTTGAAGTTTTTGTACCGAAGGTCTTTACTTCCTCAGCAGAAAAAGAAGCAGGAATCAGGGGTGTCCATATAGGACCTGGCGCTACTGCATTTACTCTTATACCTTTTTCAGCCAGAGATAGTGAAAGCGATCTTGTAAGAGAAACTATTGCTCCTTTTGTTGAACTGTAATCAATCAGATCTTTATTTCCCTGATAAGCTGTAACAGAAGCAGTATTAATAATACAGCAACCTCGTTTCATATGAGGCAATGCGTATTGAATCAAATAAAAAAACGAGAAAACATTGTTACGGAATGTAAATTCAAGCTGGTCATGGGAAATATCGAGTATACTTTTCTGTATAAACTGTACTGCATGATTATTTACTAAAATATCAAGCTTGCCGTAATATTCTATTGTTTTTTCTACACATTGTTTTGCAAAAGCAGGATTTTTTAAATCTCCCTGAAGGAGCAGACATTTACCTCCCAGCTGGCTTATTCTTTCTTTTGTTTCCTTGGCGTCACGTTCCTCATCATAATAAACAATGGCAACCTTTGCTCCTTCTTTTACAAAATCATAAGCAACGGCTCTGCCTATGCCGCTGTCTCCGCCTGTTATCAGAGCGACTTTATTTTCAAGCCTTTTACATTTTTCTCCGCATTCGGACATTGGTCTGGGTTTCATTTCATATTCAAATCCGGGCTGTCTGTTTTGATGCTGAGGCGGAAATGAGATCGGGACTTCTTTACAGTCGGTCATATATCCATATTTGTTATTTTGAATCATTGGCTGATACCTCCTGATATATATTATGCTATTTTGTGAAAAATGAAGCTAAATGCTTCGTCAAATTATATTTGACGGCGGCAGACACGAATGATTTTTGCAGACATAGCAGGTAGTTCTGTTATTTAACAACGGATAGTTTTTACTTTCAAAAACTACGGATATATTTACAAAAAACGGGATATGGTCTTTAATTTTCTTTAAGTCTGTTTCGTCTTTCAGCACGACAGTAATATGCTCCGGCGGATCGTCATATATCAGCTTGGCAAGCAAAAACATACTGTGCCCTGCCGGATAACTCTGTGCCTGAGCAGACAAAAATTCAATCTGGTTTTCGGCAAGGATTCGATATTTCTCTTTTTCGGTCAGCTGATATAGCCTTACAAGGTTATATGCCATAACAGAATTTCCGCTTGGAAGCGCACCGTCATAAGTTTCCTTCGGATTCATGAACAGCTCGCTGTTTTCTGATTTACTCAGATAATAGCCCTTGTTCTCACCGTCCGAAAATTGTTTTACCGTTTCATCACAAAGCTGCTGTGCTTTATCAAGATACATATTATCCAAAGTAGAGTTATACATTTCGATCAAAGCAGCTGTATAAAATGCATAATTGTCTAAAAAGGCTTTATTCGACTTTTTTCCGTCACGATAGCTTGTATAAAGCTGTTTATCATGACACAGATTCTTTTCAATAAAGTCCTGTGCATTTTGTGCCGCCTGAAGATATTTTTCATTATGCGACACCCGATAAAGCACAGATAATGCCGCAATCATTAAAGAGTTCCATGAGATCAGGATTTTATCGTCAAGATGAAGCTCGGTACGTTTTTTACGGTAATCATACAGCGTTTGGATCTCATTGCTGAAATCATTATTTAAATCATTGCTTTTAAGAAGATTCGGAATATTCACTCCCTCAAAATTGCCGTTTGCGGTTATATCAAAGATTTGTGCAAACCTTTTTCCTTTTTCAGAACCTAAAATATCAAGAATTTCACTTAAAGTAAAGGTATAGAATTTACCCTCAACGCCCTCGCTGTCGGCGTCCTGTGCACTATAAAAGCCTCCGTCGGGAGATATCATTTCCCGCAAAACATATTCTGCTGTTTTCTCCGCAGTATTCAGATAAAGGCTATTCTTTGTGATATCATAAGCTGCTGAATACGCAATTATAAGCAAGGCATTATCATACAGCATTTTTTCAAAATGAGGTGCCAGAAAATATTTATCGGTAGAATATCTTGAAAATCCATATCCGATATGATCAAAGATACCGCCTTTTCTCATTTGCACCAATGTTTTTTCAACCATTTGCAATATGTCTGAATTATCATTCTGCTTAGCATACAGAGTTAAGAATAAAAGATTATGGGGAGTTGGGAATTTTGGTGCAGAACCGAATCCGCCGTAAACACTGTCAAAGCTTTCTGAAAATATTCTGACTGCACTTTCAATAAGATTTATATCGTTTAAATTTCTATTGTTCGACTCCTTATTTTTCAGATGTGTTATAATTTCATCTGCCGAATTCAAAAGCTCAGGCCGATTGTTATTCCATTGGTTTGCAATAGCATTAATAAGATCGGAAAAACCGGGCATTCCGTAATGTGAATACGGAGGGAAATATGTCCCTGCAAAAAAGGGCTTTTTATCCCATGTCATAAAAATGCTCATAGGCCATCCGCCGCTGCCTGTAAATGCCTGACACACTGACATATAGACGCTGTCAATATCGGGACGTTCTTCTCGGTCAACTTTTATAGATATAAAATGTTTATTAAGAATTTTTGCTGTTTTTTCATCCTCAAAGCTTTCATGGGCCATAACATGACACCAATGACAAGTGCTATAGCCGATGCTGAGAAAAATCGGTTTATCCTCAGACTTAGCCTTTTCAAAAGCTTCTTTGCACCAGGGATACCAATCAACAGGATTTTCAGCATGCTGAATCAAATACGGACTGGTTTCGTTTTTTAATCTGTTACTCATTGCTGCCTCCTTTTTTGATTAGTATATCCGTTTGATTACGAGAAATACCAAAACTGAGCACAGCAAAATTTGATACTGAAGTTAGTATTGCACAGGTGACAGTTAAACTGTTTTAACAATCTGAATTCTAATTCCGATGGATACAAGGAAGTCATCTTTCATGAGTTTATTTCTATAAGGAAAATCAGCAAGCGAGGAGGTTTCTTTATCAAATACATCAAGTAAATTTTGAACAGCTATTTTATTATTAAGTTTTTATTGCTATATACAAAGCTGACCGGCATAAGTCTGACGAAGCTGTGTCTGCAATATTTATTTTATATATCGGAAACTTCCTTACAAATATCATTTATTAACGATTGTACATCATCAGATGATTTTACAGATAAACAGTTGGATAAGATACCGTTTTAAAAAATATATTTTCTGTGTATTTATATATTTTAAATAAAAAGTCCGTCCCCTATCTTGCTTTTATACAAGATAGGGGACGGACAGATATTTTAATTTTGAGAAATATTCTGAATATATTTTGGGTTTTAGATTCTAACTACAAAGTCAGATCGTATATCTGTGTTTTTTATCTTCACACTCTACAAATACATTTATTCTAACGCAAGAATCATCTTCATCATGTTTATCCTCTTGACATGATGATGCTGTTTCTGGTCTATGGCATTTATCACACTCAACATGAATATTTAATTCAACACAGTTTTCTTTTTTATCTTTCATTATTATTCACCTCCATTATAGGATATGATAAAAATATAAAAACTGCTACACGATTTTGAACAAGTCCAGTAAAAACGGACAATAGAAAAAAGACACCTTCTATGGTATAATACCCCGAAACCTTGTTATTTCACAATAAAAAAAGAGCCAACCATTTTTGATTCTGTGCATCTGTAAACGATTGACTTTAAAAATGAAAAAGGGCAGATAGATTTTCAAATTTCTATCTGCCTGATTTTAGTAATATTCAATTGTTCGAAAGTTCAACTCTACTCACAAAGGTAAAACAGCGATTTTACACCTATGAATTTGAACCTCTGAAAATTGCCCAATAGACAGCAAAAAAACCTCGGTAATACCAAGGTTTTTTGGGGTATACATCTTTTTTGTATCCATTTGATGGCGCGGAAAGAGGGATTTGAACCCTCGCGCCCCTTTCGAGACCTACTCCCTTAGCAGGGGAGCCCCTTCACCACTTGGGTATTTCCGCAAACATATTTGTATAAAAAATGCGGACAGATCCGCAAATTAATGATATAACAGCAAGGAGTGCAGACATCAAAAAAAGCACTGCCTAAACCGGATATTTGGCGGACAGGGTGGGATTCGAACCCACGGTACGTTGCCGTATCACCGGTTTTCAAGACCGGCTCCTTAAACCACTCGGACACCTGTCCATAACGTCAGATAAAACACTGAACTTTTACGACTTAATTATTCTATCATATTTTTAAACGCTTGTCAAGTCTTTTTATAAAAAAATCTACAGGAAATAAATTTAATCCTGTAGATTTTATTTTTATTTGCGGGCAGTTATAAAATAGTTCCCTGTGTTATCGGCAGATATATTACAGCTTGAAAAGACTTCGGGCAAGATCAGATCTTTACCGGATTGACGTGAGATAATATAGTCACCGTATTCATAGAATTTACCGATATCAAATAAATCAAAATATTCTTCAAGCGTTATCCCCTTTTTAGAGATGATTTCAGCATGGGGAACACCTACATACCGAATATGCCACGGTTCAAAGTCGATACCTGTTATATTGCTTTTTAACAACGGATATCTGATTATAAATCCATGTTTCCAGCATTCCGAGTTTACATATTGACCAGCATCACTTTTTAAAAAAGCATAACCGGCATAATTGTTTACGTAAACATCCAGAGCCATTCCGGTTTGATGTTCGCTTGAACCGGGCGCTTCAGCCGTTGCAGAGCCTTGTTCGTTATAAAGCTCCAATTGCTCCTCTGCGGTTCTGTAGCCTGACATAATATATAAATTTTCATCAAATTTACTGCAAACGTCATCTGCAAGGTCTTTAAACGCTTTTGCCATACATCTGTTCATTTGTAAACCATCTTGATTATAATCAACAAGGTCTGCTTTAAAACCTTTCGGAATAACATTATTTTTGTTCACAAGCATAAGACTCTGATCAGTTGTTATATTATCGGAATTTTTAGGCAAAACACTAATTGACACCGTTGGCAATTCACTTATTTCCGATAGTCCCGTTCCGGAGCTTCGGGCAGAAGTAGCGATTACTTGACTGAGCATATACTTCCAGTCAGGTTTTATGTGAAATAAACATAGAATTGTAGTTACCGCAATTCCAATCACCGCAATCAGGATCAGAATTTTATCTTTTTTTATTATTTTTTTCATTTGTTGTCTCACTTTCTTTTTAACAGCATTTATATATTTTTTATTGGCTGCTATTATTTAACGGCATTTTTATAATTGCCTTAAAAACGTCACCGTCAAGTTCTACCTTGAAAGCTCCTCCGCAGGCTTCTGTAAAGCTTTTTGCAATGGATAAGCCTAAACCGCTTCCTCCATCAGTTCTGGATTTGTCGCCTCTTATAAAACGTTCTGTAATTTCTTCAGGAGAAAAATTCATTTCATAGCTTGCTGTATTTTTTACAGAAAGAGTCATACTATAGGCATCACATTCCATTCTAAGGAAAATTCTTGTACCGTCCATTGAATAATTCAACGCATTGTCAATAACGTTTTGGAACACCCTATAGAGTTTGTTTCCGTCTGCTTTTATTAATGCAGAATCGCAAAGTATTTCCGTTTTTAAAGTCTTTCCGCTGTTTGAAATCTTATCTTCATTATCTCCTAAAACCTGTTTTAACAGAATTACTCCGTCAATTTCTTCAAGCTCAACATCAATACCGCTTGTAGCTTTTGCAAGAGAGAATACATCTGACACGATATTTTTAAGCTTTTGTGATTTAACATCAAGAATATTCACATAATCTCTTGCTTCATCAGATAAATCCTCTTTTTTCAACAGGTCTATATAGCTTATTATTGAAGTCAATGGGGTTTTCAAGTCGTGGGATACATTTGTAACAAGTTCAATTTTCATTCTTTCAGACTGAAGCTGTTTTTCAACGTTTTCCTTTACATTTTCAGAGATACTCATTAAACGTTTTGAGTCTTCATAGATAATTGAATATTCATTTATTTCATCGGTAATATCTTCGTCATCGCTTAGCTGCTTTATCTGACCGCAAAGTGTATTAATATCACTGAAGCCTTTAAAAAGCGTTATAATATACCATATTGCATAAATTATATAAATAAAGAAGAAAATTAAATATAGAACTACCAAATCACCCGCAGCGCCCATTATCGGAAAGAATAATAAGATTAGTATAGAAGCGGCTATAAATATCCACGTAACGGTATACAGCTTTTGTCCTATTGTTTTCTTGTTAAAAAGCACAAAAAGCTTTGTATTTACAATTCGTCTTTTTATAAATGATTTCAAACTTCTGAAAATTCTCAGACAAAGACTATCCTTAACGAATGTTTTTGATTTAAACTTTGAGATTATTCCCATGGCAGAACCTGCGCATAAGATAAAGCTTAAGCCGAATGAAATGCATGATATTGCTTTTATATATTTTGGATCTTCAGTTATAAAATATTTTAAAAACCTATTGAATTCTGTGTTGGTCAGAAGAAATGCGGTTGTTACCATCATAAATATCAGGAAAGCTATCAGAATTTCAGAATACCACTTACCGAACAGTACCGAATAACCCCACTTTTTCTTTTCAGAAGCATTATATCCACAGACAACCGCAAGATAAATACACATTATCCATAAAATTATCCAGCAAGAAATTAAGCTTAAAAAAACAAATTTATATTCGTTTTTTATGCTGTTAAAGGTAGCATTAAGTTTTGCGGCTTGCTCCGGTTTTGGTGCAAAGAACACAGATACAGGACTATCGTCATATGTTTTGAATTCATATCCCTCCAGATTACTGATATAGTAATAATCATCATTGGGATAATATTCATCATCATATTCATTGTATATTTTGTCGATTATATTATTTAAAACGTTATAATCTGAAAGGAAGTTAAACTTTTTATCTTTCTTTGAATTATCAAAAAATCTGACATCACGATATCCGTAATACTGGAATATAAATCTTCCTAAATTATCATAACCGGACGCACCGATGGGAAGAGTTGAACCATCAAAGCCCTCTGAGCTGTATCCATAGCTTTCAAAAATATCAGTAAAAATCAAATCGTTATAGTAATTGTAAGCATCAGATGTGAAATCAGTAAGAATGCTGTTATTTGCTCTCAGGCAATAATCATCATAATTATCCATCAGGTCATAAACCAAGTCTTTAATATCAGTATCCTTATTAATTTGAAGATTCTTTATATTAGTTATATATTTATCATCAAAAGCCACAAAAAAGTCCCAGAAGTCACTGTCGATCTCGCACTTTCCGTTCTTGTTATATTTTATATCAAGGTTATATTCACTTTTCATTTTCTGAGTATAGTTGAGAAATGTAGAATCACTCAATAGAAATTTATAGTTATCGTCTGTATTTCTCAAATAAAAAGATGATGTTACACACATAGCCTCATAAAAGGAAAGTTTTTTTATGCTGAACTGATAGCTGTCGGAATAATCACGAAGATATACCCCATCTCCCTGATAAGGATAAGAGTTGCGCATATCTATATATTTGGTGTTCAGCAAATATATAAGAGTTGTAATTATAAAAACAAATATACAAACAACTGTCCTCACCTTTTTACTAAGCAGAAAAGCTTTAAATCTTTTTGATTTATGAACATCGTCAGCATTTTTCAATTTTATATCCAATTCCCCACACCACCTTTAAATATTTTGGTTCCTTCGGATTAATTTCGATTTTCTCTCTTATATGTCTGATATGAACCATAACCGTATTTTCAACGGAATAGGCATCCTCATTCCACACCTTTGAATAGATTTCCTCCGATGAAAAAACATGTCCTGCATTTCGCATAAGCAGTTCAAGAATTTTAAGTTCGGTTGCTGTCAGTTTCACAGGCTCACCGTCAACCTCCAGCATTTTTGCGGAGGTATCAAGTGCAAGCCCGCCTATTTTAATTACATCCGTTTTTGTTGTGTCTGCCGAACCCAGCTGAAGATAGCGTCTTAAGTTCGATTTAACCCTTGCCATAAGTTCAATAGGATTATAAGGCTTTGTAATATAATCGTCCGCACCCATTGAAAGTCCGAGAACCTTATCAGTATCCTCTGACTTTGCAGACAGAACAATGATAGGAATATTCCTTGTCGTACGTATTTTCATCATTGCAGAAAGTCCGTCAAGCTTCGGCATCATGATATCAATTAATATAAGGTTTATGTTACTGTTTGATGCAAGCTTATCAAGAGCGTCAATTCCGTCATAAGCCTTTATTACATCATAGCCTTCAAGCTCCAGCAGCTTTGCAATAGCTCCTACAATATCCTTATCGTCATCAACGACTAAAATACAAGAGTTTCCTTCCATTGTTTATCAATCCTCTCTTACAGCAGGCTGTTTTCCTTTGCTGTGATTATATTATATAACGTATTCTTTAAGCATTAACTAAGAAATTTCTTAATATTTTCTTATTATCTCCCCATTTTGAAAGCATATATTTATTATAAAACGGTAAAAAAAATATGTCAAGGAAAAGGTTTTGCACTGAACGAGGCAGTCATGCTATAAAAAATTAAGATTCAGGTTGAAATTTCTGCTTTTATATGGTATATTAAAAATAACTTTTAATATAGAATTCATGTGGTTAAATATACCGGGTGGAAGTTAAATGAATAATATTAAGTCATCAATAAATGAAAAAGCCAAAAAAAGGCTTGTTTTTCTTGACGCTGCTAAAGGAATTGCTATTTTATTTGTAGTAGCCGGACATCTGATAAAAATGAAGACGTCAATAATTGACCATGGGACAGAACTGACAAATCTGATTTATGCTTTTCATATGCCGATATTTTTTGTAATAAGCGGTATGGGCCTTTACTTATCCTTGGGAACTGCACAAATTACGTTACAAGGCTTAATAGAAAGATGCAAAAAATACACCAAAAGATTGCTTTTATGCTATTTTATATGGAGTCTTATAAGTTATTCTCTGAGCAGTATTAAGCATAATCCAAATACGGAAGAATGGTTCTGGAGTATTATTACTTTCAGAGGACGGGCTCCGATTTGGTTTTTAGGGGCATTGTTTTGGGGAGAAATTGTATTTTTATTGTTTCATTACTTTGTGAAAAATAAAACCGCAGGACTTATTATAGCTTTGATTTTTTCGGCAATAATGACTGTATTATGTTCAAACATAATACAGAGTATTTCTGATTTTAAAAACGTGCCTGTTGAATATACAGCCATATCTTTATCAAGATTTTTTCCGGTGTTTTTCTTTCTCTGTATAGGTTTTTTATTAATGAAAATTTTACAGGAGAATTGTTTTCCCGATATTTTGTATTTAATCACAGGCTTTGCAATGGCATTATTAATGCTTCTAATCCAAATTGTTTCCGATAATCAAGTCAACCTGCATCTGTTTAAATTAGGAGATCCTTTTGTTTTCATTATTAACGGTACACTCGGATCTTTAGCTATAGTATTAATATGCAAGGCTTTAAGCAGCAGGATATCCTTTAAATTGTTATCAAAAATCGGCAACAATTCTTTAGGAATTATGTTGATTCATTATACGCCTTTCCCTACTATGGCACAATCATGGGCATTATGTTCATATTTTTCTTTTCTTCCGGGTATATTCATTTATATGCTCGCTGTTATAATCACAACGGCTATTTCCTATTTTGTCACAATATTAATAAACCGTAAGCTGCTTATATAATTGTTATGGAATTTAAATACTGTCAGGATTGAATGAGTATTAAAATAACGAAACTTGTGTTTGACCGAAAGAGTGATTAAAATTATGTTTAAAATTAAACAGTATATAAAAATGTTTGTTCAGCATATCTTTCTTCCGTTTTTGTATTTTATTTTTTCAAGGGGAAAAATAAATGATAATTCAGTTGTTTTTGCAGACGCTCATCACAGTGAAATCCCTTTCAGCATGAAACAGATGAGGAATTCTGTTGAAGAAATTAAGGGATTAGAAATACATGATATGTATTTTGACTTTCAGAAAAACGGTATGGGGTCATTGATTTTATGGCTTGTAAAATTCATGAAGGTATTTGCAAAAGCAAGATATGTTTTTATTTGTGATAATTTTCTGCCTGTATCATCCTGCAATAAACGACCGGAAACAACCGTAATTCAGCTATGGCATTCCGGAGGGCTTTTAAAAAAGGCAGGATATGACACTGATGATTCAGTTCCTGAAATGTATAAAGGCAATGTTTTCAAAAACTATGATCTTCTTACTGTCAGCGCTCCATGCTGTGTGAAAGTATTTGAAAGCTCTTGCAGACAGCCTGAAGGAGTAGTAAAAGCATTAGGTATATCGAGAAGCGATATTTATTTTAATGAAGATTATAATAAGACCTGCAGAGAAGAATTTTATAAAACATATCCAAAAGCAGCAGGCAAAAAAATTGTATTGTGGACTCCAACCTTCAGGGGAAATGCGGCGAATCCTGTTTTGGTGGGGGAAGCCGAGATTGACAAAGTTTTTGACAATATGCAGGAGTTTTTTCTTGTGAAAAAACTGCATCCTCATTTTGAAAATAAAAACGAACAGAAAATAAGCTGTCCTATTCCCAGCGAAAAGCTGTTACCCGTAGCAGATTTACTTATAACTGATTATTCGTCAATAGTATTTGATTATTTAGCATATAAAAAACCATTTGTACTTTTTGCACCTGACTTTGATGAATATGAAAAAAATCACGGTTTTTATTTGCCTTATGAAACATCTTATCCCACAACCGTTGCTAAAACTGAACGGGAGTTGATGGATGCGGTAAAATATGAATTGGAAAGCCGTGACATTAAGGAGCTTGAGGCTTGCTACAACCATCACATGACTTACTGTGACGGACAAGCAACGGAAAGGATTTTAAAAGAAATAGGGTTAAAATAAATACGAGCAGTGCTGATTATCATGCACTGCTCGTTAGTTTTATTTATTGAATTGCATACTTTTAATTAAATGATCAAACATTTCATCTAAGCCGACTTCTGCGGACCAGCCAAGGGCTTCAAGCTTTGATGTATCGAGATTCATTTTAACTTTAGGATTATATCCAAGCTTTGTTATATCCTCCGCAATATCAAATCTTAATGAAGAACCGCTTTGGGGATACATTTTAATAAGCATTTCTGCCATACCTCTTATAGTTATAAGAGTGTCTTTATTTGCGATATTATAAGCCTCACCTGAACTGCCCTTGAGCATAACCGTAAGAATTCCGCTTATTGCATCTCTGATATAGCAATAATTACGCTCAGTGCTTCCATCTGTTTTAAGCACAATGTCGCTGCCTTCTATAATGCTTCTTGCAAACTGGGCAAAAACTCTGTTATCCTTATAGCTTACACCCGGACCGAAAGTCTGGCAAAGTCTTGCGACTTTAATAGGGATATTATACTCAGAAGCATAAGCTGCACATAAACACTCCACCATACGTTTTCCTTCGGAATAACTGCTTCTTACGCTCATTGAATCAATAGTTCCGGACATATCTTCGGTCACTTTTTCAATTCCGAAATCAACTACGCCGTAAATTTCAAGTGATGAAAGATAAATCATACCTTTTACGTTTTTTTCTTTTGCAAGATTTAAAATATTTTCTGTTCCCTGAAGAGCGGTTTTTATTGTTTCAACAGGAAAATCCACAAAATCCTTTGAACCGGTCATACTGGCGCCGTGAACAATATAATCTATAGAACTGTCAACAGAAAAAGGTTCAATAATATCCTGAACAATATAATTCAAAGATTCAGCGTTTGCATATTTAAAGATCTTTTCTGCCTTTTCTTTATTTCTAACTGCTGCTAAAACCGTAATATTCAATTCTTTTTCTGCGCTTGCATTAAGCAAAGTCATTACTATCTGACTTCCGATAAGTCCGGTAGCGCCTGTGACAAGTACTGTTTTGTTTTTTAACATATTCCAGTCTATACTGTCGTTTTTAATTATTGAATCCAGATCACTCTGTAAAATTTTATCATCAGATAATTTCATAAGATAGTCTGAACCTTGAATTTACAAGGAACGGACAGTCACCTTCTTCCTTTTATTTTGAATTGGATATTTCAGGTCTTTCGAATCGTCTTAGATTAATTTTTGACAATAATTTAAAAGGATATTCAAACGGTTTAAGAGAAAGAATCAGTGTTGCTGCAAGTGCAATTGCTGACATCGCAAAGAAACCTTTAGTTGACCGAAATGGTTCATACAACTTATATTCTTTTTCTACAAAGTAAAGGAATCTATGAAGTATATATACCTGAAGAGTTCTCGAACCGAATTTCGTAAAAAATGCTTTGCCACGAGGAACAATCAGCATAAAACAAGCACATAAAATCAATGCGGCAACATAGAATATCAGTCTATTCAAAAACATCGTCGGATAAGAATCAAGCACCTTCAGATTACTGTTATAATAATTATAGTTACTGGTAATAATTCTTGAAGGTATTATATCCAAATTAAAATAAGTTAAAATGCTTAAAACAGCAATTACTAATACAGATATCGCTTGTGTCCATTTATTTCTGAGCTTAAAAAACCATTCAGGTTTAAAATAATAGCCTATCAGGAAAAACGGGAAGTGATTTATAGCTCTTGTAATGCTCATTAAATCTCCGGCTTTTGTATCATATCCTATTGCAAATCCAAACAGGAATGCAGTAAGCAACAAATATTTGGGCTGAAGTCTGCTTACATATGGCAATACCAAAAACCACCAGCAAAGACATGCCAGATACCATAAGGATTCTCTTGGTGCGAGCACACTTTTCGCCATTGTTTCACCATGACCCAGTACAAAGTATTCAAATAATGAAAACGCAAGCTGTGCCGCAAGATAATAAACAAAATAAGTTACAAGTCGCTGTGTTTTTACAATACCGTTTTTTATATAGCTTTTTGCAAAATATCCTGAAATCAGAATTAAACATGGCATATGTAGAGTGTTGATTACAGTCCACAATGCTTTGACTTTAGGCATATCAGATTTCAGCGGTGAAACAGCATGAGCCAATACCACAAGAAATATCAGAATAAATTTTGCATTATCAAAATAATATTCTCTTCCTCTTGAATCTTTATAATTCTTAGAATTATATCCTAAAAAACTCATGTTTACCTCCTTGTATTACTTATTTGTCGGAAGTATATTCGGAGTAAGTCCAATACCGAAAGCCTGTTCATTCTCTCTGTATTGAATTAAAGCACGATACATATATACATCTTCCGGGGTAGTTACTTTTATATTACCTCTATTCCCTTCAACCATATATGCTTCTTTTCCGATACTCTTGATAAGTGTACAGGAATCTACAAGATTATCATATCTTGTTTCGGTCTGTCTTACTTGTTCATGAGCGGAAAGAATATCCTTAAGCCGGAAGCTCTGAGGTGCCTGTGCGGCAAAAGTGTCTTTTCTGTAAGGAACAGTCTCAACCTTTTTACCTGTTTTGCTCATAAGAATAGTTTCATAGCAAGCGGTACAGGTTATAGCGTTTCCGTTATCCTTTACACCCTGAATATTGCGGGAAATAGTATCATAGGAAACCCAGGGACGAACACCGTCATGGATCAGCACAATTGAATCATCAGGATTCTCTTCAGCTGCTTTAGAAAGCGCATTATATATGGAATCCTGACCTGTTTCTCCGCCTGCAACAATTCCTGAAACTTTAGTTATACTGAATTTTTTAATTAGTTTTTCCATATAGGGAATATAATCGCTGAGAACAGACATATAAACCTTATCAATGTCGGGATGATTTTCAAATAAATCAAGTGTATGCACAATAATAGGCTTGCCGTTAATCTCTAAGAACTGTTTTGGAATTCCCGCACCCATTCTTACTCCGGCTCCGCCTGCAAAAATTATTGCTATATTCATATTATACCTCCGTTTTATAATTATGCTTATTTACCTTGTCGTATTTATGCTGAAATTCAATAACTTTTTCATAAATTCTTGCACAGTTGTTGTTGTCAGAATACTGAAAGAAGTCGTCTACACGTTTTTTATACATGTCTTCCATAATACATTGATTTTTAATATAACTGCATAATGAAGATATGATTTCCTCATGATTTGTGCAAATCGGTCCGAATCCCATTGTTTCATATATTAAACCGCCGGATTCATATTGAGGAGGTAAAGTGTCGGGATGGTAATATACTAACGGCTTTTTCATATAGGCAAAATCAAACTGTACTCCCGAATAATCTGTTACCATAAGGCTTGACTCAGTTAATATTTTTTCATAGCTTATATCACTTGTGGCAGCAATAATATCAACACCGTCTGTTTTCTCAAAGTCCTCCAGCTGTGCAGACATTGCAGGATGAAGTAAATAGACGATTTTATAACCATATTTTTGGGCTGTTTCTATAAGACGCCGATCATTAATCAAACTATTATAAATTTTATAATATTCACTGTTTTTAAAGCTGTTGCTGTGTGAATAAGTAGCACCCTTTTTTGCTTTGCCGGTTGTTATTCCACGTCTCCATGTTGGTGTAATCAAAATAATTTTTTTATCATTATTTATTAATCCGTCGTATCTTGCATGTCCGGTAAGCTGCAGAGCATTTTTGTCATAATAATCGTATATTTCGTGACTGACATTCAGAACTTCATATTTTGAAGCAAAGAAATAAAGTACTGTGTTGTCAAACACTCTGTTTTGATACTGCGCAATCCGCTGTATGGTCAGACCATGTGCAAGGCAAACAATTCTTGCATTATAAAGATCTTTAAAATATTTTTGAGTAGCATGATAATATCCGTTGCAATTCATGGTATCTACATGGGTTGCTAACATTAAATCGGCGTGAAGTGCCAGCATTTTATGATGAATGGAATTAAATTTGACAATAGTATTATAATCTTTTTTTAATCGTTTATAATCCGGTGAATCATTTTGAACAACATAATAAATTTTAATACCTTTTGGGTTCATTTTCTTTACATAACGATAGAAATACTCACCATTGTCTCCGGCTTTAAATAGCTTATCCATAGTTATCCATATTTTTTTACGGTAAAAAGGTTTAGTTATCCAATATAAAACACGGTTGCCAAGCATTTTAAGTTTCCACATGCCATGTGTTGATTTTGCAATAGATTTCATAAAAAGCAATTCATGCTTTATAAATCTTTTTTTAGTAAGATTTTCGATAAGGAACTCTTTTGTCTTAGAATTATAAGTTAGAATGTGGTTATTAAAAACCCAATAAGAGTTTTTAACTGTACTTAGCTTAGTTTGCGCACGGATAAATGTTGCAGGCATTGCATAATATTGTCCTTGATATTTAAGATAGAACGATATTGTCATATTATCAGAAAGTTCCGATTCAGGAATAGAAAAATGGAAAGTGTAATTGCCTTTTGCTGATATATTAAAAAATTTATTCAATGCATAGATGTGATTTCTTCTAACCGGATATTCATGAGTTTGGTTAATCATGGCTGTGATCTCGATTTCATTTTCATCAAACACATATATACCGGGGAAGAATCCATCCATTGTAAGATTATTTCCATCAAAGTAGATAACCTTAAATTCAATTTTATTGCTGCCTAAAGTCCAGAGGAGAGAATCCTTGTAATATGCAGCAAGCGTTTTTCCGGATGAAACAATATCCGGCATAAGTGTCGGATCATTATATTTCATTCTCAGTAAATTAAGTGAGAAAAAAGCAGGAACTCTTGACTTCCCATTCAGATTATTGTTACATATAATAACATCCTCGACATTTTGAAGAACAAAACCGGTCTTTTTTATAAAATCATCAGCTTCATCAGGTGATAGAATAGTTTTGTCTCTTTCGTTCATATTGCAGGCATAACGACACACGGTTAAATATAATATAAATCTTTGTTTAAAGTAAGAATCTCCCGGTTTTAAAGCATCAATAAGGAAATAGTCCATTGTATCCATATACCATTCTTTACTGAATTGGGGCTGATAATTAAAATAGTCGTTTTCGTCCGGTTCATCATAAATATAATTACTATTGACAATAGTGTATTTTTTTGAATAGTCAAGCAATTGGCAAAGAACTTTTAATTCACTGTCATATTCCATTCGTTCATCAAAAATTATATTTTCAAGCAACGATTTTTTAAAAATAAATGATGAGAAGCATAAATGGAATCTTTCCGGAAACGTTGACAGGTCAATATTCATTAATCCTGATGAATCAAAACAAACATTAAATTTAAGATAATTCTGTGTAATTTCATCATTAGAATAAATAGGATTAAATGATATAATATCAGAGGTGTTTAACGCACTTAATGCAAATTTTAACGCATTTTTCTGATAAACTCCGTTATTTGTAATAAAACAAATGTAATTCCCTTTTGATATTTTTATTGCATAATTATAAACTTCAGGTGTTGACTTTTCATGCACATCAATATATAGTATTTTATCACTGTTGGTATCAACAAGCTGATCATCCAATAAATCCGTACCGTTGAAGTCCATAAAATATATGGTAATCAAGCCCTGTTTAAATGCAGCATCTTCCATTATGCAATTTATTGTTTTTGCTGACTTTTCTTTATCAGTATTAAACAATATAATATCTAACATTCTGTAATTCACCTTTTCCTTATTTTCCTTGTTGTAAATATGATCCGAAATCAACTTTTATAATATCATGTCCGGCTTTTCTTAAGCTTGCCGGAATCCATTCGTTATAGTTTCCGTATGAATATTTCAAATATTCATCATATCTTTTCGGAACAGGAAACCTATATCCGTTAAACTCTACATACTCCGTTTCATCAAGCCATTCTGCCGGGAAAGCTCCGTGGCGCAGATGTTCACCTGTTCCGTCATAAAGGTAACGGGTATTTTTGCCGTTATATTTTTGAATCACTCTATCCTGAATATTTTCCAGCTTGTCCATTGAGGATTTGTTTATAAATTTAGTGGCAAATTTGCATAAAAGCTTCAATCTTCCATAGAAATGCATAGGAGTTTCAGCCCATTTATTAAAAACCATCGATCTTGCAAAAAGCGTTTTAAAAACATGAACTTTTTGCCCTAATTTGCAGTTTGACGTATGGTCATGCACAAATATATCAATAAAAATGCCTTGATGCATATTTTCAAATTGCTGTGAGTACCGTGTAACGAACGATGTTCCGTTAAGTCTTATTTTCGTGAAAACGCTGTGATATTCTTTATCAGTTTTGCTTGATTGAAAAAACATATCACAGTTTAGTTCCTTTTTCACCACTGATAAAAAATTCTCATAGTCATCTCTAAGCATCATAACATCCATATCGTCATCCCATGGAATCATTCCGCCATGCCGTATTGCTCCTAAAAGAGTTCCACCGCCCAAGAAATATTTGATTTCATTTTCTTTGCATATCCTGTCAAATTCAATTAAGCATTTAAATAAAAGCTGATGCAGAAGTTTTAAATTACCATTATAGGTGTTATCAAAGTAAAACAATTCATCAGGCCTTACTTGTGCAAACTGCGTCATGTATTTTCCATCATCATAGGAAATCATGGATGAATAGCCTGTGTTCTGAAGCTTTATTGCATTAATATCAGTACATTCACCATGTCCTGCATAATAAACTCCGTTTGAAATATTGTTAAAGCCGGCAATCAAGTAAACTTGTGAAGCAAAAAAGTCTAAAATGTTTGTGCAATTTTTCTCAGTAGGTTCAGTATTGTTATAGCCTGCACCGTAAACAGTACCGCAATATAAAGTAATAACCTTTTTAGATAAAAGCTTTTCAGTCACAGCTGAGAATTCAGTTTTGTCAGTAACAAGCAGAATATCATTTTCAAGGCAGTCAATTTCAGCTAACTGGTCCTGACTTAAGGGGCAGAAGCTGAGATCCCAGCATAATATCAGATCGTCAGAGCTTTCAGGTAAGCTTTTAGTTACTGAAAAGCCTTTGCATTTATCAGAGATACAGTCAAATACCTGCTGCATGACATCAGCGGCGTTAGTATTATTAAAAAACCAACATAATCTTTTTTGTGAAAAAATAGAATAATCTGCATTTTTTATATTTAAACAACGTTTTATCCAGTCATTTTTATAGTCCTGCTGAACATCTGCTTTAAGCATCAAAACACCTCGGATAAAGTTTATATTTTTCATTGGTTATTATTTACATATAATAGATTTATAACGCACTAATTATTCATTAGTATACCACATTTCTTACTAAATGTAAAGAAAAAAACAAAAAAACTTAAACTGATACATATTTTGTTTTACATTAAAATGAAAAATGAAATTAAATGAAAAAACACAGGGCAAATTATCACAATCCGCCAAAAGCCTTGCTTTACTAAAATGATAGTGATATAATAAAATTAAAGTGAGGATAAAAAAATGAATTACTATAAACTAAAAAGAATATGCGTTATTATCGGGCATTACGGCAGCGGCAAAACAAATTTTGCAGTTGATCTGGCAATAAAGTCCGCCGATTCCGGATATAAGACAAATATTGTAGATCTTGATATAGTCAATCCATATTTTCGTACAGCGGATTTTAAAAATATGTTTGAAAACAAGGGGATTTCCATGACTTCTTCGGTTTATGCCGTTAGCAATCTGGATATCCCTGCAATTACATTTGATCTTAATTCTGTTGTTTCAAATAATCAGAATGTCATTATAGACGTAGGAGGAGATGATGCAGGCGCAGTAGCACTGGGACAGTTTAAAAGCGTATTTGATAAATTTAAGGAAGAAACAGATGTGCTTTATGTGATTAACAAATACAGAAATATAGCCGAACAACCTCAGAAGGAGTTGAACCTGCTGAGGGATATAGAATCAATCAGCAGGTTAAAAGCTACTGCTGTTATCAACAATTCTAATTTGGGGGCAGAAACCAATATTGAAACTGTTATGAATTCCCTTGATTATGCAAAAGAAACGGCAGCGCTCTGCGGCCTTGAATTGAAATTCACCACATATCCTGATTGGATCAATCCCGCTGTCCTGCCGAATGATATGAATTTTATCCCCGTCAAACGCTATGTTAAGCCTGTTTGGGAATGAGAAAGCAATTATAAGGAAGTGATTTAATGTCCGAAATTAAAAAGAAAATGACAGTAAATATACAAAGATGCAAAGGATGTGCTTTGTGCACAGCAGTTTGTCCGAAAAAAATAGTAGAAATACAAAAAGAAAAAAGAAATGATAAAGGATACTTTTATGCCCGTTGTGTAGATCAGGATAAGTGTATAAGCTGTGCAATGTGCGCAATGATGTGCCCTGACTGTGCTATCACAGTTGAGAAGTGAGTTTTTGAAAAGATTTGATTTGCTTGAAAAGCAAATTTTCAGATACGATTTTGAAACTTTGCCTCAGTAAAGTCAGCGGACATTTTTTAACAAAAAACGGCTTGAATTTTAAAGAAAGGAACGGTAATTATAATGGAAAAGCGTCTTATGAAAGGTAATGAAGCGCTTGCGGAAACCGCAATGAGAGTTGGATGTAAGTGCTTTTTCGGATATCCTATAACACCACAAACTGAAATTTCTGCATACCTCGCTAAAAATATGCCTGAAAGAGGCGGAGTATTTTTACAATCTGAAAGCGAAGTAGCAGCTATAAATATGGTTCTTGGCGCCGCTTGTACCGGTACTCGTGTAATGACCTCGTCCTCGTCACCCGGAATTTCCCTTATGAGCGAGGGGGTATCATACATAGCAGGTTCTGACGTACCCTGCGTCATCGTGAACGTCCAAAGGGGCGGGCCGGGTCTCGGTGGAATCCAACCGTCACAGTCGGATTATTGGCAGGCGACTAAAGCCCTTGGCCACGGCGATTTTCAGATGATAGTCCTTGCTCCTTGTTCAGTACAGGAAATTGTGGATATGACGGTACTTGCATTCGACAAAGCAGAGGAATACAGAGTACCCGTTATGATTCTGGCAGACGGACTGCTGGGGCAGATGATGGAACCTGTGATTTTTCCTGAGGACAAGCCTGTTGCAAAGAAGTTTAAATGGGCAACTGACGGACACGAGAACAAACGTGAGCATAACGTGGTCAATACATTATTTTTACAGCCTGATGTTCTGGAAAAATCCGTTGATGACAGATTTAAAAGATACGAAAAGATTATTGAAGCTGAACAAATAAGCGAGCTTTTTCATTTTGATGAAGCTACAGAAATTGCAGTTGTTGCGTATGGCGCTTGTGCCAGAGTTGTAAAATCAGCTGTCAGAATGGCAAAAGAATGCGGCATTAATGCAGGACTTATACGTCCGAAAACACTATGGCCATTCCCTGATGATGTGATTAAAAAGAATGCAGGAAAAGGCTCAAATATCAAACATATACTTGCCATAGAAATGAGCAAAGGACAAATGGTTGATGATGTAAGAGCAGCGGTAGAGTATAATACACCTGTCAGCTTTTACGGAAGACACGGCGGAGTGATTCCGACTCCGATTGAAGTACTTGAACAAATTAAAAAGATTGATTCTTATTTGAACGGAGGTGAGGAGTAATGTCTGTTGTATTTGAAAAGCCGCATGCTTTGACAGATGTTCAGACGCACTATTGCCCCGGCTGTACACATGGTATAGTACACAGATTAGTCGCTGAAGTTATGGACGAAATGGACATAGAGGGAAAAACTGTTGCGATCGTTCCGGTGGGATGTTCGGTTATGGCATATGATTATTTTAATTGCGACGCCATTGAAGCTCCCCATGGAAGAGCGCCTGCTGTTGCAACCGGTGTAAAGCGTGCCCGTCCTGATTTGCATGTGTTTACATATCAGGGTGACGGAGATTTAGCGGCTATCGGTACAGGAGAACTGGTGCATTGCGCAGCAAGAGGCGAAAATATTGTTACTGTATTTATAAATAATGCTATTTATGGTATGACAGGCGGACAAATGGCTCCTACAACACTGCCCGGGCAGGTAACGCAGACTACACCGTTCGGGCGTGACCCTAAAATTGCAGGATATCCTGTCAGAGTTTGTGAACTTATTTCAACATTGGACGGAACCGCACTTGCTCAGAGAGTAACAGTAGATACTATTCCTCATATAAAAGAAACAAAAAAAGCAATTAGAAAAGCCTTTGAAAATGCTGAAAAAGGATTGGGATATTCACTGATTGAAGTTCTTTCAACCTGCCCTACAAACTGGGGGCTTGAACCATTGGAAGCGCTTGATTGGCTTCGTGACAATATGATCCCATATTATCCTCTTGGAGTTTATAAGGATGTTACAGAAGAACTAAAATAATTTAGCTTTATTGACATGAAGGGAGTGTTTGAAGCAATGCAATGTGATATTATTCTGGCAGGCTTCGGCGGACAGGGAATATTATTTGCAGGCAAGGTGCTTGCGTATATCGGGTTGCTTAAGAATAAGGAAGTTTCATGGCTTCCGTCCTATGGTCCTGAAATGAGGGGAGGAACAGCAAATTGTTCAGTTTGTATAAGTGATGATCCAATAGGTTTTCCGCAGGTAAATCATCCGAATTTGCTTGTTGTTATGAATCAGCCGTCATATGAAAAATTTATTGATAAAGTGATACCCGGAGGTACGGTGGTCATAGATTCCACTATGGTTCCCAATAAGTGTGAGAGAAATGATATTAATGTTTTTTATGTACCATCAACACAGCTTGCACTGGATAATAACGTAGACGGAATGGCAAATATTATTCTATTGGGTAAGCTTCTCGGCGAAACACACATTGCAGATTCTACAGAGATAAATGAAGCAATAACAAAAATTGTTCCTGCTAACCGTTCCAAGCTTATAGAGGCAAATATAAAAGCCTTTGAAATTGGTATGAAACAGTAAAAAATGATTTGATGATCTTGAAAATTATGCTCATATATGCTATAATGCATGTATGAGTATTTTATTGAATAAACTCAAATGAAGGGCAGATAAATATGAGTATATGGGACGTGTTTAATAAACTGTCTGAGGAAAAACAGCAGATAGGTAAAATTGAAAATATAATCGTGGGACTGGGGAATCCCGGAATACAATATGAAAATTCCCGGCATAACGCAGGATTTATGGCAATTTCTGCATTAGAGAAAAAATATAATTTCTCAGTTAAAACGCATAAATTCAAATCACTTGTCGGCGAAGCGGTTATCGGAGAAAAAAGATGTCTTGTTATGAAGCCTGAAACATATATGAACAACAGCGGCGAAGCAGTTTCTCTTGCTATGAATTTTTATAAAATACCCTTGGAAAATGTGCTTGTTATATTTGATGATATTTCTCTTGAACCATCACAAATGAGAATCAGAAGAAAAGGTTCGGCCGGGGGTCATAACGGCCTTAAAAGTATAATTGAACTTTGTGACGGCGAAGACTTTCCACGTATTAAAATCGGTGTGGGTAAAAAGCCACATCCTGATTATAACCTTGCAGACTGGGTCTTGGGAAGGTTCTCAGAAGATGATAAAAAGAAAATTGACGAGGTTTGCAAAAAATCATGCGATGCAGCAGAGCTGATTGTTCAAGGAAAAATAAGCGACGCTATGAATAAATTTAATTAAATATGTAAACGTAGAATGGAGAATTTATGACTATTTTCAGTCAGATGTGTCGGCAGCTGCCGGTATATAGGGAGCTTTCCGGTACTGTTAAAAACGGATATACGCCATGCGGAATAACGGGAGTATCAAATATTCATAAAGCCCATATTACCGCTCAGCTTTCGGCGGAAAAACCGGTGCTGTTAATCTGTGATGATGAAGCTTCAGGATTAAGGCTTGTCAATGATATTAATGAAATGGCAGACGAAGAGATTGCCTGCTTGTTCCCTGCAAGAGATTTTAATTTTGCATATCTTGAGGGTATGTCCAGAGAATATGAACATAAACGAATAGAGGCGCTTTCTAAGATTATGTCAGGAAAGTGCCGTGTTTGCGTTGCATCAGTTGAAGCATGTATTCAGGGCACTGTACCAAAAGAAACCCTTGAAAAATATTCATTTTGTATAAAAACAGGAACAGAAATAAATCTATCTTTGCTGTCGCAAAAGCTGACTGCTTCAGGCTATGTCAAAACCGACAGCGTGGAGGGGCAGGCTCAGTATGCAGTCAGAGGTTCAATTATTGATATTTACCCTGTTCAGGATAAATGTCCTGTAAGAATTGAACTATGGGGCGATGAGGTAGATATGATTTCATATTTTGACCCGGAAACCCAGCGCAGAACGGACAGCATAAACCAGATTCAGATTTTTCCGGCTCTTGAAATTATTTTTTCATCTAATGAAGATTTAATTGAAAGACTTGAGATACTTTCAAAATCTGTTAGAGGCAAGAACACTGATAAAATAAGAAAGCATATTTCGAGGGACATTGAATTGGTACAAAGCGGAATAACCCTAACAAATCTTGATAAATACTATAGCCTTGCATATGACAAGGTTTACACGGTTTTTGATTATTTCAGCGAAGGCATATGTGTTTTTTCAGAATATCAGAATTGCTGTGAAAAGGCTAAAGCTGTGCTTTCTCAGTTATCAGAGGACATTAAGCTTCTTTATGAAGACGGTATTCTGTTCAGACGCCTTGAAGCTTTTTTTATGGACTTACCGGAACTGACTTCAAAAGCGCTGAAGCTTCCTGCGGTTTTTCTTGATACGTTTATGCGTGGAAATAATGGAATCAAATTCAAAAAGCTAATCAATTCTGATTGCCGTCAGACAGGAACGTGGGGCGGCAACATTTCTCACCTCATTGAAGAACTGCAAACTCTTTGTGAAAATGATTACTGTACAGTTGTGCTTGCAGGATCAGAAAAAACCGTGCCGATCATTGTATCGGATTTGCGTGAACAGGGAATTCCTGCACTGGAACTTAAAAATGATGCACAAATTATTCCAAGAACGGTTTATGTAAGAACAGGAAGCCTTTCGGGAGGTTTTGATTATCCGGATATAAAATGTGCGGCTATCACGCAAATGAAAGCCATGAACGGAAAGAAAAAATCCACGAAAAAAAGGAAAAAAGGCGAAGAAATAAAGAGCCTTTCAGATATTTCATCCGGTGATTTAGTAGTGCATTCAATGTATGGAATAGGTAAATTTGCAGGGATAAAAAATCTTGAAACAAATGGTGTGACTAAGGATTACATTACCATAAAGTATGCAGGATCTGATGTGCTCTATGTACCTGTTACACAGCTTGATTTAGTATCCAAATATATAGGTCCGAAGGACGACAGCGGCGTCAAGCTTAATAAGCTTAATTCTATGGAATGGCACCGAACACGGTCAAGAGTAAAATCCGCTGTCAAGGATATGGCAGAAGAGCTTACAAAGCTTTATGCACAAAGACAAATGGCAAAAGGATTTGCTTTTTCCGAAGATAACGATTGGCAGAATGACTTTGAGGAACGATTTGATTATCAGGAAACTGACGATCAGTTAAGATCGATTGCAGAAATAAAAGAAGATATGCAAAAGCCTGCGCCAATGGACAGACTTTTGTGCGGAGATGTTGGCTTTGGTAAAACTGAGGTCGCACTTCGTGCTGCATTTAAATGTATGCTTGATTCAAAGCAGGCTGCAATTCTTGTACCGACTACTGTACTTGCATGGCAGCATTATCAGACTGCAATCAAACGTTTTGAACATTTTCCAATAAAGGTTGAGCTATTGTCCCGCTTCAGAAAACCAAGAGAACAAAAAGAAATCCTTCGTGAACTAAAACGAGGCACTATTGATTTAATTATAGGTACTCACCGACTTGTTCAAAAAGACGTTGAGTTCAAAGATCTGGGTCTTGTTATAATAGATGAAGAGCAAAGATTCGGTGTTGCACACAAAGAAAAATTTAAGGAGAGCTTTAAAGGTGTCGATGTCCTGACGCTTTCAGCTACACCTATTCCCAGAACGCTTAATATGGCAATGAGCGGTATAAGAGATATGTCAGTAATCGAAGAACCGCCGCAGGACAGACATCCTGTTCAGACTTATGTCATTGAGCATAATGACGGAGTGGTTGCACAGGCAATTTCAAAAGAACTGCGCCGTGGCGGTCAGATATATTATATTCATAACCGTATAGAAACCATTGAGCGAACTGCTGCAAAAATACATGAGCTTTTGCCTGATGCAAGAATCGGCATTGCTCATGGTCAGATTTCTGAAAACGAGCTTTCTGAAATCTGGCGCCAGCTTATTGATCATGAGATCGATATCCTTATTTGTACTACCCTTATCGAAACCGGCGTTGATGTTCCTAACGTAAATACGCTTATTATAGAAGACGCAGACAGATTGGGACTTTCACAGCTTTATCAGCTTAGAGGACGAGTAGGACGTTCAAACCGACGTGCTTTTGCATATTTTACATTCAGACGTGGAAAAGTGCTGACCGAAATAGCATCAAAGCGTTTGAATGCCATAAAAGAATTTACCCAGTTCGGATCAGGATTCAGAATAGCCTTGCGTGACCTTGAAATAAGAGGTGCAGGCTCTGTTCTGAGCGGAAGACAACATGGACATATGGAAGCTGTCGGATATGATATGTATCTGCGCCTTCTTAACGAAGCGATTGCAGAGCAAAAAGGAGAGGCTATGCCTCATTCCCCGGAAGATTGTCTTGTGGATATATCAATTGACGCATTTATTCCGGAAAAATACATTGAAAATCTTGCTCAAAGAATAGAGGCATACAGAAAAATTGCTTCTATTGTTACAGAAGAAGACAGTCTTGATGTTATTGATGAACTGATCGATCGTTATGGTGATCCGCCAAAGGCTGTTATGGGTCTTATAAATATTGCCCTAACAAGAAATATAGCGTCAAAACTAAAAATTACCGAGGTTTCTCAACATGGACAAAAGCTTACGTTTTATATAAAACAACCGGAAGTAGCACAAATACAAGCTCTTTCCGGTAAATATAAAAACCGTATTAAATTTATTGACGATGCAAAGCCTCATTTTGTTGTAACGCTTGATAAAAAGCAAAAAGCGTCTGATCTCATGACAGAGGTTATAAAAGCTATGGATATTGATTAATATCATATTCCTTACTAAAATCAAACCTCTCTGCCATAAAACGAACACAAAAATCCCCTCTTATGATAGTTTTTTATTCTACCATAGGAGGGGATTTTTTAAGTCCATTTTACCGGACTTTCTTATATTTATGTTACATCAAAAATTCTTATATTTTCGTTTGCCACATCAACCTGTGCAAGAAGAATATCCTTAATTTGCGCTGCTTCACTGTCAAGTAATCCGTCTGATTTTACTACAATATTTGCATTTTGACCGTCAAGGTATACAACGCAGTCTTCAAAACCTGCCGCTTTTATAAGATTTTCAACTGTGCTTTCAGCTTCAATAAGACCCGAAATCGTTGCCGCATCTTCTGATGCAACCGATTGCTCTTCTTCAGTCGTATCTCCTCCGTCCATAATGGTTTTAAGCGTTTCAACAGCTTCATCCCGTGAAGTCATTCTGTCTATTCTTGCCTGTGCAAAATAATCTTTCGCAGAATCATTGCTTACAAGCTGGGTATCCCCGTAATTCGCAGCTTCGTTCTCAATTTTCGATGTTTTTTTAAGCTGATTTCCCGTTGCTGAAAATGCATAGTTGATGTAAACCGCAACACCAAGAATTAAAGTCATGCCTGCTAAAATTATTTGCTTTTTTCCGATAATCAAAGTTGGTTTTTTCATAATTAGAACCTCCATGTTGTAAAAATTATTTTCTGCATTCAACGCAAATTTTACTGGACGGCAGATTAAGCGCTGTGGATGCCGCCCTTAACACACGTTCATTCAGGCTTGCATCTCCTCCTCCCTGACAAACTATTACCACTCCGCTAATCTGCGGTTTAATGATTTTTCTAACAAGTGCGTCTTTTTTTCCATTCTCCTCTTTCATAACTATTTGATTTTTATATTGCTCAGATGTTTTGTCACCGTCCTTGTCCGTATCAGTATCAAGTTCTTCTGCATAAACATATTCGGTAGTTCCCTCAATGGTAACCATAACCTGTATTTCTCCTACTCCCTTTATTTCTCCTAATATTTGAGAAAGCTCTGTTTCAATTTGCTTTTTATATTCATATGTATCTTCAGTAACGGGGTCTTTAGATATTGATACTCCTGTTTTTTTATCATTATCTGTAGGAATTATTTCGGAAAGCATTATCAGAACGATTCCACAAATCCCAAGAACTACAATTAATTTGGTGCGATTTTGTTTTACACAAAAATCATTAATTTTTTTCTTTAAGCTTTTAATATTCACTGCTGTCCTCCTCAGCAAACTCAACCTCTGTCTGAGGCAGATTTTCACTGATAATTGCTGTTATCTTATCACGATCTGATTGAGATGAATTTTGAAGATAGACCGTTACTTTTTTTATTTCTAAAGAATTATATTCATTAAGCTGTGAATCTATGACTGTTTTTTTAACGGTTATTCCCTGCTGTTCTATTAAATTAATTAATACATCTTTGATATTCGCCGTTGACCGGTTTAAATACATTTCCTGAAAGTTCTCGCTTAAATCTTCATACTCCTCCTGATCAACAAGCTTATCAGCAGCATTTAAATCAAGTTTAAAGCCACCGCTTAAAAACGGTGTAAAAATTCCTAAAATTAAAATCATTGTCAGGATAACTTTCATCTGTTTTTTTAAAGCTCCTTCCGGAGCTGCTATATCCGTAAAACTGCTTACTATTCCAATTATGCAGGCAGTAAAAATTGATGTTTTCAGAATGTCCACTTTTTACACTCCTATATTCATTGCAGTCATCATAAGCACAGCTGTAGCAATTACAAAAATCACAGAAAAGCATATTATCACACTTAATCCAATAGACATTACTGCATTGGTACTTTTTAGAAATTCACTGCATTCTTTTTGTTCAAAAATGCCGCTGATGATCTGTGCTATTGATACTATAAATTTTATTGCTATGATTGTTACAACAGGTTTTAAAAGCATAATACAAATTATAATAATGCCAATACTTCCAATGCCTGTCCTGATTACGCCCATGCTGCTGTGTATAGTAGAATAAGCCTCTGAGACCGCACCGCCTATTACAGGTATAAAGCTTGAAGCAGCAAATTTTACAGCTCTTGAAGCAAGTGTGTCTGCTGCAGAACCTGAAAGACCCTGAATTGATAACAAACCCACAAAAATAGTCATCATTCCTCCTAAAATCCAATGACATGCTTTTTTTACCGATTCAGCCGCACCGCTGAACTGAAGATTAGGATTTATCGCCGATACCAAAGATATAGCAAGAACAATGCTTAAAAACGGCATTATTACACTTTTTGCCGCAAATCCTATTATTTCACATAAAATAAAAGTTACAGCATAATAGCTTCCTGAAGCCGTTACGCTACCCCCTACTGCTGCCACGCTTGAAAAAACAGGTATGTATGCCGTCATGAATTCAGCTAAACGCTCAAGAGAAGATCTGATAATTTCTATACTTGAATATACCGTATCATACATAACAGTTATAGTTGAAAGAATACCAATTATATTAAACGCTTTTGTGACAGAAGACCCTTCCGGAGCCATGCTTTTGGCAGTGACACACAAAAGCGTTATTGCTATTATTTTACCAAGCATTACCGCAGGTTTTTTAATAACATCCATAAATGATGAAAAAATACTGCCTATTACCGAACCTATAGATATTTCTGAAATACTTTCAGGATTTTCAAGTGATATATCCTGTTCCTCCAAAATTTCATTTACATCTCTTCCGGCCGCATTCTCCATGCTTTGAGTTAAATCTTCCACGATCTGCTGATATTCCTCTGACTGTGAAATGTTTTCTTCACCGTTTTGTGCATTTACAGTAAGTGTGCAAAAAAATACACAGATAAATACAAACAACAATAATATAATTTTTTTCATAATGTTCCTTTATATTAACAATGCCTCAATTATTCCTATAAGAGATTTGAAAAGCGGCAGAGATATTACAAGCATAGCAATTCTTCCTGCAAGTTCAAGCTGAGATGCAATAGAGCTTTCACCGCAATCTCTGCAGCAATCACAGCTAAGCTGTGTTATATAACATATACCCAAGCCTTTAAAAATAATTGTCAAATAATCCTCATCCATATCCGCTTGAAAAAAAAGCTCTCTTATCGCAGAGGTTACATCAGTAATCTCACCAATAATTTTGAGGATAACAATACATGACGTACATAACACTAATACTACTTTGATTTCTCCTGCATTTTTTTCAAGTACCTTGCAGATTATACAGGCAGTAATGCAAAAACCTGCAATCATGATGATGTCCATTAACCTAATCCAAAGACAGACTTAATGGTGTCGAATAAACTGCCTATTTGATTTACGATCATCATAAGCACTACAATAAGTCCTGCGAGCGTTGTCATCATAGCCTGTTCGTCACGTTCGGCACGTTTGAGAAGCTGATTAAGAACCGCTACAATAATGCCTATTGCCGCAATTTTAAATATCAAATCAACATCCATTTTTCTCTGCCCTGTCCTTTCATGAAAAACTATTAAACAAAAATTACTGCAATAAACGCCCCGCCTAAAACCCCAAGTGAATTATAAAGCCTGCATTTTTTCAAGCCTTCTTCTCTTAGATTTTCAAGCCGTAATTGAAAGAATTCATGATATTTTTCTGCCATTAAAAGCTGACCGTCCAAATCAGACAAGCCCAATTGCAGGAAAAAACTATACAGCTGATCCGCTTCATCTTTATTTAAATTATCAAAATTATTATTAATAGATTTTAAAATGCTCTCTCGTATATCAAAAGCCGATAAATCAACATCAAGAAATTTAAAACTTCTTATATGCGGACAATTTCTTAGATGTATAATCAGATCTTTAAAAGTTACCGCATTAAATTTCATCATCATTATACTTTCATCAAACATATGATTTATTGCTTCTATATCTCTTATATGCCGCTTGACCTTTGAAGAAAAAGAAAATCCAAAGCCAATTCCTGAACATATGACCATTACCTCACCGAGAATTTTAATCATTTTATTTACCTCAGATTATAATTTATAAAAGCTTATCATCTGTCCGCACATTGACCCTGTACCGAGAACAGCGGCATAATCAAATACCTTTTCCTTCATAAGTTTCGATATAGCAGGGCGTTTTTTCATTTCGTCAAAATTTCCTGCGTGACAGGTCGCAATAAGCTTTACTCCCGAATTAACAGCATATTCTAATGCTGCTGCATCACCTTTGGCACCAATTTCATCACAAACTAAAATCATAGGTGACATAACCTTAACTGCTGTCATAATTCCTTCAAGCTTGTTGTATGAGTTAAACACATCTGTCATATCCCCCACAAGATTCTGCGCTGTTCCATTTTTTGATGCTGATATTTCATTTCGTTCATCTATAAGGGATAATCTGTATTTTTCTCCGAGGATTCTGCATAAATCTCTTAATACTGTTGTTTTCCCGCAAGACGGCGGACCTCCGATTATTAATGAAGCAGGACCGTTTAAAAAAGCCTTTTTGTAAATATCATCGCCCGCACCGTAAACCTCTCTTGCAATACGAATATTAATTGAAGAAATATGTTTGACCGTTTCCACAGAATAATTATCAGTGGAATTCAGAACCGCCGTCCCACAAAAACCTATTCTGTTTCCGCCGCCGGCCGTAATATATCCGCATGCAATTTCTCTGTGATAGCTGTGAAGTGAATTTTGAAAAGCACGTTTGAATGTAACGTCAATATCTTCAAAACAGACATCCACACCATTCTTAGCGTAAGCTAAAAGCCTGCCGTCACAGGTAACGAAGTATTCCTTGCCAAAAAGACTGACCGTAAGCTTTTTTCCAAGCCTCATTCTTATCTCTTGTATGCGTTCACGCTCCATTTCCGGTATTGCCGCCACAGCACATCTGATTTTTGGAGTAAGAAGCTCATACGCATAGTTAAGTTTGCTTTTTTCACGAATCATTCTGTCACTTCCCTTACTTGTCCTAAAACATACTATGCTGACTTATCCTTTTGTATTCCATCTAATATTTCCTGTATATTTTTTGCATTTATATGTTGTCAAAATTCGATTCATATGTTATTATAATATTAAATAAGTATGTCCCTTAATATAATCTGAAGTGTAAATTAAAAAATATTATTTTATTTATGCCTGCACTTTTCAGAAAACCACAATTTTATTCTAAACAAAGCCTTTAAATTTGAAAGGAGGATATGCTCCTGACAGAGCATGATCATAACTATGAAAAATAATCTTTCTCCCGAACAATTAAATGTTCTCAGCCTTTCCCAAAATGTAATTAATGAAATAGAAAAAGTTATTATAGGTAAAAAAGAAGTTATTGTAAAAATACTTCTGGCTATACTTGCCGGCGGTCATGTTCTTATTGAAGATATTCCCGGTGTAGGTAAAACAACTCTTGCGCTTGCATTATCAAAAGCTTTATCCCTTAATTATAAACGTTTGCAGTTTACTCCTGATGTTCTCCCATCAGATATAACAGGATTTACTATTTATAATCAGAAAACTCACCAGTTTGAATATAAATCAGGTGCAGCGATGACTAACCTTTTTCTTGCAGATGAAATTAACAGAACTTCTTCCAAAACCCAATCGGCTCTTCTCGAGGTTATGGAAGAAGGCAAAGTTACAGTTGACGGAAAAATCTATAAGATGCCCGAACCGTATATTGTTATTGCTACTCAAAACCCCATTGGTTCGATCGGAACCCAGATGCTTCCCGAATCTCAAATGGACAGATTCATCATACGTCTGACTATGGGTTATCCAAGCCTTGACAGTGAAATTAATATACTCAAATCAAAACATCACCTTATTAATATTGATAATGTAAATTCAATTGTTACCGAACAGGAACTAATACATGCCAGACGTGAAGTTGAAAAGGTGTATGCTTCGGATATAATGTTTGAATATATTGCAAAACTTGCTGAAGCCACAAGAAATCATCCTTTTATTAAACTCGGCCTTTCCCCGAGAGGAACTATAGCGCTTCTCAAAATGACAAAAGCCACCGCCCTGTTAAAAGGCAGAGGCTTTATTATACCTGATGATGTAAAATACTGTTTCAATGATGTATCAATGCACAGAATTATTTTTAATTCCAATTCTAAAATTAATAACATGACCGGTGAAGATGTCCTGAAAGATATCCTTCATTCTGTCACCGTTCCTCATATAAACCAATAATCGGAGATAAATTATGATCTTTCTTTATTCAGTTTTAATTGTTATATCCTTTGCTTTTTACATTCTATATGTTGGGAACCTGTCATTTTACCTTTTCGCTTTTCTTGTTCTGCTTCCTGTTATTTTAATAATAATTACTTCTGTTCAGAAAAGAAAAATTAAAGTAATATTCATAACACCTCATTGCACAACCATTTGCGGAAAACAAACACCGATTACTGTTAAAATAACAAACAACTCTGTTTTTCCTGTAGCAAACGCTGAAATAACTTTGTCTTATTCTATGCACTTTTCAAATAAAAAAGAAGAATTAAAAATTAATACGCCTGTTTTCCCTAAGAATTCGCAGACGCTTACTTTTAATATTAATTCCAAACACTGCGGCATTGTAAAGCTTGAAATAACAAAGGTTAAAATTTTTGATATTTTAAGACTGTTTAAAACTAAACTTCGCCCGTCTGAAATAAAAACTCAGAAAAACACCCTTGTTACAGTGCTTCCGGAACTTTTGTATTTAAATAATGAAATAATTAGTTACAGCTATGATAACTCAGACGATAATGTATATTCAAAAACCAAAAAGGGAGATGACCCATCAGAGATTTTTGATATAAGGGAGTATGCAGAAGGTGACAAGCTTAATAGAATTCATTGGAATCTTACTGCAAAACAAGGAAATACCATGGTCAAAGATTTTTCCTTTCCCATAACAAATCAAATTACACTTATGCTTAATCTCAGCTTTAAGAATACTGATTTTTATGACGCCGTTATTACTTCTGCCTATTCAATTGCATATTTTCTTTCGGAAAAACAAATTACTCACAACATATGCTGGTACAATGAATCATCACAGGAAAATACTTATGTCAGTGCAGAGAATGCCGATGATATCAGTCAAATTATATATGAGATATTAGGAACTCCAATACATCAGGATGACTGTGCAATCTTTTCTAAACTCAATAATCTGCCAAAGCCTGCTCATTGGATTTTCATTACCTCAACGTTGTCGGACAAGCTAATAGAAATACTGGAAAGCATAAATCAAACACCTCTTATAACTGTTGTTTATGTTAATTCACAGCCTGTCCATTTCAATCTTCAGAATCAAAACCATATAAAATTAATTTCTGTTAAACCCCAATCACTGTTTTCTGATCTTAACAAAATTATTCTATGAGAACGGAGCAATTATGAGAAAATATAAATTGCAATTCAATAAAAATAAAACTGCTGACTCCAATGGAATAATCATCAGTGAAGACATACAATTTTTATCTTTAAAAAGCAATCAAAGAAATTACTTTCATAGTATACGATGCTTAATTTTCATTATAGCTGCCTTTTGTTCAGTATTTATGGCTATATCATTTTTTCCGAATATTGAAACAGATAAGACCGTTATAGGCTTCGTAACTGTTACTATATCTTTGGCATTTTATTGCTTCACAAGCCGGAAAAGAATCATACGTTATTTATCCGCAGTATATATTGCATTCACATGTCTTTATTTTCTGTATTACATGTCCAGTATAACAAACGGATTCTATTTGGTTTTAAAAGCATATATGATTAATGCCAAATTACCCAATAACATTAACATAAATTATATTAATCCCGAAACCTATTCTCACTGCGCAACCTACTTCTTTGCTGCCTTTTCAATAATAATTGTTTTTTTACTTTTCATTGCATTAATAATTCGAATAGATTTTCCAATGTTGTTCCTCACTACATTCCCATTGTTTGAAATGGGTGTATATTGGGGATTCAAACCTGCAACAATATGTGTTTTCGGAGTAATCTCATGTTGGATCATAACTCTTTCTCTCCAGATCATCAACCATAATTCCAATAAAGCAGGCAGAAAAAATACCTTCGTTATCAACCGAAGAAAAAAAGCATTTTATCTTACTTCAGGCATATTAAAAAAACAATTTTTTCAGACCTTTATAGTGTTTGTTTCTATTATTTGCATAGGAACCTTCACTTTTGTAACAGGCTCGGCATATTTACTTGGCTATCAGCGACCTCAGGAATTAAACCAGGTCAGAGATGATGTTTCGGAGTTTACCAAAAACCTGACCTATCAGGATTTTATTACTATTCTGAATAATATAAATCCCTTTTCTTCAAATGCTTACGGAGGTATAAACGAAGGAAAATTAGGGGATAAGGATGAAATTAAATTCAACGGTTCAACCGCCTTGGAAATAACAGTTCCTTTGCTTAGAGATACGCTATATCTTAAAGGTTATACCGCCGGAGAATATAAAAATAACCGTTGGATTTCGAATGAAAATCCCGACGGCATTAAATCCTTGATGAACATTTTTAATGATAATAATATGTATATCCAGGACTTTAACTTTTTTCAGGCAAAGCAAACCGAAATTTACCGTACTAAAGACGGAATAAAAGAACCTGATTTTATCAATATTACTGTCAAAAATGCAAATAAAAAATATGTATATGCACCATATGCGGCAATGTATTCATATAACAGCAATTATTTTTTAGATGAAATAATTACTCAGTCATGGGAAAATATCAAATTAACTAATAAAGAATATGAACTGCCTTTTTATAATATTGCTTATTTGGAAGACAAGCTATCCTATGGCAGCGATTCTTTTAACGACCTGATCTTGGTTACAGACGATGAACGGATAAACGTGTCAGATGAATATGAATTTTATGCTTCATCTGCATATATGGATACAATTGAATCAAAAGCTCTTGACAACGTCTATGATATCATTCGCAAACAAACTAATCTTATTAATCACGAGCCTGAACCGTTTGAGAGATTTTCTAACTTTTTAGAAGTTAAAAATGCAATTAAACAGTATTTTCAGGAGAATTATCAATATACCCTTGCTCCCGGAAAAACTCCCGGTGGTGAAGACTTTATCGACTACTTTTTAAGTGAACAGGATAAAGGCTATTGTACCTACTTCGCATCTGCCGGAACAATGCTTATGAGGAAATTCGGTTTCCCGGCAAGATATGTCGAAGGTTACGCTGTTTCTCCCACTGAATTAAAGAATCCCAATGAGGACGGTCTTTATAATATCACCGTGAAAGATAAATCTGCACACGCATGGACAGAAGTTTTTATAAAAGAGATCGGCTGGATTCCTTGTGAATTTACTCCCGGATACGATAATCAGATATGGCCGGATGAAGACAGTTCTTCAAAATCAGACATGCCTGAAAATAATAACTCCTCAAAGTCAGAAAGCAAACCAAATAACACAATTAAATCAAATGATGCAATCAACAAGAATATGCCGGATAAAACAATGCTTCATACTATATTGACAATAACCGTCAGCATAATCATTTTAATATCAATTGTTTTATTTTGTATAATAAAACGAAAATACAATTTAAATAAACTGCGAAAAACAATTAATGAACCTGACAAACGAAAATGTGTGCAAAATATATACGCTTGCTGTTTAAACTATCTCAAATTGGTTTCTATCTCACATGATGAAAATATTACGGATAAGCAATTTGCATTAAAAGCTGAAAAATTATGTGAAAAAATAAATATTCCTGACGCAGGAAAAAGCTTTGTGATACTAACCGATATTGCTTTAAAAGCCTGCATGAGTGATGATAATATCAGCTTTGACGACTGCGCAGCAGCAAGACAAATACTAAAGAAAATCAGAAGTGAAATTTTTGATAATTGTCTTACAAAAACACAAAGATTTAAAGCAAAATGGTTTAACAACCTATATTAATAAACAGTGCCGGTACAATTCATATTGACCGGCATTTTTATTTCCTGAAAACAATTTGTTAAGCACAAAAAATGATAGATACCTTTGAGCATCTATCATTAAAATATATTCTGACATAAAACCTGCTTTTTCCGTTCGCTAATTCCCTGCAAACTGAGAATTATATAAATTCGTATAGAATCCGTTTTTCTTCATAAGCTCCTCATGAGTTCCCTGCTCAATAATTTTACCTGCATTCATAACAAGTATACAATCTGCATTCCGAATTGTTGAAAGCCTGTGTGCTATAATAAAGCTTGTACGTCCTTTCATCATTTCATTAAATGTACGCTGAATTAAAATCTCCGTTCTTGTATCTATAGACGAAGTGGCTTCGTCAAGTATAAGCATAGGAGGCAGCGAAAGCATTACCCTGGCTATGCACAAAAGCTGTTTTTGCCCCTGAGATAATGTTCCTCCGTCCTCGGAAATAACTGTATTATATCCCTGAGGCAAACGTTTTATAAACCCATGGCAATGAGCAGATTTTGCGGCGGCCGTAATTTCCTCCACTGTTGCATCAGGCTTACCGTAAGCGATATTCTCAGATATTGTACCTGTCTTCAGCCAAGTTTCCTGAAGTACCATTCCATACATAGAACGCATCGAATTCCTCGTACAATCTTTGATAGGAATACCGCTCATAATAATTTCGCCTTTATTTACATCATAAAAGCGCATGAGCAAATTAATTATAGTGGTTTTTCCGCATCCGGTCGGTCCTACAATTGCAATTTTCTGACCCGATTTTACATTAAGATTAAGATTCTCTATAAGCGAAATCTCAGGATCGTATGAAAAATAAACGTTTTTTGCCTGTAATGTTCCATCAACATGTGTTAGTTTCACTGCTTCAGCTTTGTCAGCCGGTTCTGCCGGCTGATCAATAATATCAAATACCCTTCTTGCAGAAGCAAAAGCGCTTTGAACCTCTGTAATGACACCTGAAATTTCATTGAATGGTTTTGTATACTGGTTTGCATAAGTCAGAAAACAATTAAGCTGACCAACAGTAAAACCGGTAAGCCCTCCGTTAATTACAGAAAATGCACCAACTATTGCTACAGCAGAATAAACAAGACCGTTTATAAACCTTGTACAAGGATTAGTCAGAGAAGAAAAAAAGACTGCCTTAACTCCGACCTCCTGTAAATGAAGATTGACCTCTTCAAATTTATTTTCCGCTTCTTTTTCATAAGCAAAGGCCTTTACAACCTTTTGATTTCCTACCATTTCTTCTACAAGCGAGGTCATATCGCCTCTTGCTTCCGACTGCATTTTAAAAAGCTTAAAGGTGTTCTTTGCAATAAATCTTGCAACAAACAATGATAACGGAGTTATTACCACTACTATAAGTGCAATCTTTACATTTATAGATACCATGAAACCAAGTGTTCCGAAAATTGTAACCAATCCCGTGAAAAGCTGAGTGAATCCCATAAGCAAACCATCAGAAATCTGTTCAATATCGGTTATTATACGGCTGATAATATCTCCGTGAGGATGTCCGTCAATATACTTTAACGGAAGCCTTTGAAGTTTTGAAAAAGCATCGCATCTGATATCTCTTACCACAAGATAGGAAATTTTATTTGTGCACAAGGTCATCAACCACTGTGCAATTCCCGTTATTGCAACAATTATGCCTAATTTTATGAGAATTGGAGCGATTCCGTCAAAGTCAACCTGCCTTTCGGCAATAATTTTGTCAATTCCATGTCCCATTAAAATCGGCGCATAAAGGGTAAGCGCAACAGAAATCACCGCAAATATCAAAGAAATAACAAGCATCCATGAATATGGTTTTATATATCTAAGCAATGGTTTTATTGCTGAAGGCTGTTTTTTCTTTATATCAGGCATTTGTTTTCTCCTCCTCTGTTTCCTTTTCTCCGTCATTATACATTTGAGAACGGCAAATTTCCTGATAAACTTCACAGGTTTTTATAAGCTGTTCGTGTGTGCCGATCCCTGCTATTTCACCATCATCCATTATAATAATCTTATCTGCATGGCGAATGGAGGAAACTCTTTGTGACGCAATAAAAACTGTCATACCTTTTGTTTTTTCTCTGATTGCTTTTCTCAATCTTGCTTCCGTCGCAAGATCAAGAGCTGAGGACGAGTCATCAAGAATCAATATTTCCGGTCTTCCGACTAAAGCCCTTGCTATTGTAAGCCTCTGCCTCTGTCCTCCCGAAAGGTTTTTACCGCCCTGCAAAATCATATGGTTAAGGCCTTCCGGTTTATCCAGTATAAAATCCAAAGCCTGTGCAATTTCCAAGGCTTCGGTTATATTTTCATCTGACGCATTTTTATTGCGCCACTGCATATTTTCCCTTACAGTTCCTTTAAAAAGCACTGCCTTTTGAGGCACAATTCCTATTTTTTTTCTCAGCTGTTCCAGTGGATATTCGGATATATCTGTACCATTTATCAGAATCTCACCTTTTTGAACCTGATAAAATCTCGGAATCAAATTAATTAAAGTGGACTTGCCTGAGCCTGTTCCGCCGATGATACCCACTGTACCGCCCTTTTTCACAGAAAAATTGATATTTGCAAGAGCCGGTTCTTCTGAGCCGCTGTACGAAAATGTTACATTGTTAAATTCCACTGCATTTACGGAATCACTGTTATCTTTAACTTCTTTATTATTGTCAGCAATAGATGATTTTATATCAAAAACTTCATTGATCCTTATAGCCGACGCTTGAGCTTTAGTAATAGAGGTTACAAGAAGAGCAACTGCCAAAAGCGCCAGAAGTATCTGATTCATATAGCTTAAAAGCGCTATGACTTCACCCTGAGTAATACTGCCGGAATATACATTTATTCCGCCGACCCATATAATTGCAATTATTGCAGCATAAACAACTATATATGTTACAGGATTCATTAGTGCGGATATTCGTCCTGCGGAAACCTGCATTTTTTTCAATTTCTCAGCATTCTCACAAAAATCCTCTTCTTCATTGTCCTGCCGTGAAAATGCACGGATTACCCTTGCACCAACAAGGTTTTCACTTGTCATTAAAGTTATTTTGTCCTGCATTTTCTGTATTCTTTTAAACATCGGCACTGTCTTTTTCATAATAAAATAAATTATAAAAGCAAGAATTGGTGCCGCAACTAAAAAGATAAGAGTAAGCTTGACTGAAATCGTAAACGCCATAATTATTGAGCCGATAACAATGAACGGAGATCGCAAAAACAAACGGAGTATCATATTAACTCCTGTTTGTGCCTGATTTATATCGCTTGTGATTCTTGTAACAAGCGAAGAACTTCCCAGCTTATCAATTTCAGTATGTGAAAGCATATTTATGTGATGAAATAAATCACGCCTGAGTGCTGTACCAAAACCAAAAGAAGCCTTAGCGGCAAAAAACTGAGCGGTTAAAGAACATGCAAGACCAAGAAGTCCAAGCAAAACCATGACCGCACCCATTGAATAAATATAGCCTTTATCATTATTATAAATACCCTTGTCTATGATTCTTGCAACCACAATAGGAACAGCAAGCTCAAAGCACGCTTCAATCATTTTAAACAAAGGCCCGATTATGCTTTCTATTTTATAATTTTTCAAATATTTAAACAACTTGAACACTAAAATTACTCCTTTTGTAATATGTCATATAGGTTTATTATAACACAAAACAAATGATATTAGCAACATTTTCATTGATTTTTTATATAAATTGTGGTATACTACAATAATTCAGATATGACTGAAAAAGGACAGATCTCTATGGTGTCATCAAGAGCATGTCGTTTTACGAAAATCATAAAAAAGCCCGCCATATCACAGAGCCAAAAGTCATCAGTCGATTGTATATTAAATCATCAGGAGGTTTTATGGAAGCGATACACAACATTGATTTTGGAATATTGGATTTTTTACAAACGCTTCATAATGAAGTTCTGAATGCTATAATGAGCATTTTTACACATGCAGGTGACAACGGATATGTCTGGATAGCCTTTTGCATTATACTTCTCTGTATTCCCAAAACAAGAAAAATCGGAATATACCTTGCCATAACACTAATTGTTGAAGTAATCCTTAATGACGGAATAATCAAAAGTATCATCGCAAGGGAAAGGCCGTTTTTACAGCGGACAGGAATAGAAACCATAATAAAACAGCCTTCAGGATATTCTTTTCCGTCAGGTCATTCCGCTTCATCGTTTGCGGCGGCAACAGCAATATTTCTGCACAATAAACGTTTGGGAATAGGTGCATATGTATTAGCCGCATGTATAGCTTTTTCAAGGCTTTACTTTTATGTTCATTTCCCGACAGATGTGCTATTCGGAAGCCTGCTGGGAGTATTAATTGGATTTTTAGTAAATAAACTTTTAAAATTTATTGAAAAGAAAATGCCGAAGAAAACCGATAAGGATACACAGAAATAGTCAATTTAAAACATGATAACAAGGTGCTGCAGAAAAACTGCAGCACTTTTTTTATGAACAATAGTATGAATATAAAAATTTTTATTAATAATTTATAAGCTGTAATCGAAAATGGATTAATTACTGAAAAAATGTCAACAGAATAAATGTGAATAATTATATTTTTATAAAAATATATTATAGAAAAGAAAAACATTTTCAGGAGGACATAAAATGAAAAAATTAATCTGTATACTCTTATCAATACTTTTTTGTTCATCATGTACAAATACTGACGGGATGCCGGTTATACACCAAAGCTCTCCCATGCCTTTAAACGGAGAATTTAATTTAATAAGCAAAGAGGACAAGCAGGATAAAAAAACAGAAGAAAACCGTAGTGCAAATCATTATACTCCTCTTAACTTTAAAGAACAAAATGCCGTATGGATATCATATATTGATCTTCAGCCCATGATTTTAGGAAAAAGTAAAACCGAATTTAAAGAAAATATATCTAAAGCATATAAGGAAATAAAGGATCTGGGGTGCAATACCGTCTATGTACACGTCAGAAGCTTCGGTGATGCATATTATAGCTCTAACTTTTATCCTTACAGCAAGGGAATAACAGGTGAAATAGGAGTTGAACCTGATTTTGATCCTCTTGAAATAATGATACAGGAGGCACATAGCTCAGGACTGTCCTTTCATGCATGGATCAATCCTATGAGATGTGAAACCGAAGAAAACATGGAGAAAATTCCGGACAGCTATGACTTGAAACAATGGTATTCAAACAGCGAAAAATATGATGAATATCTTGTAAAAGTTGATTCCGATAATCATTACTGGCTTAATCCAGGCGTCGAAGCTGTGAGAAAGCTTATTGCTGACGGAGCTGCCGAAATTGTAAAAAACTATGATGTAGACGGAATACACATAGACGATTATTTCTATCCCACAACCGACACATATTTTGATGCAGGAATTTATGTTGAAAACGGTGTTAAAGAAAGCTTGTCCGAATGGCGTAAAAATAATGTGTCAAAAATGGTGAAATCAATTTACAGCAGTATAAAAGAACAAAATCCTGACGTGCTTTTCGGAGTCTCTCCACAGGGGAATATGGAAAACAATTATGAACTTATGTATGCGGACGTGAAAAAATGGTGCAGTGAAGAAGGATACCTTGATTACATTGTACCTCAGATTTATTTCGGCTTTGAAAACAGCGCCAAGCCTTTCACCCGAACAACAGAAGAATGGAGCAATATAGTCACCTGTGATAATGTAAGTTTAGTGATAGGACTGGGCGTTTACAAAATCGGACAGGAAGATGAATTCTTACAAACAACCGGTATTATCGGCGATCAAATCAATATATCCCAGAATATTAAAAACTGCGGCGGAATTGCGCTCTATAATTATATAAATCTTTTTGAACCGGATGATCAACTTGCCGAGAGAACAGTTGCAGAATTAACCTGTATTAAAGAAGCTATATCCGATTGAATCCGAATTTTTCTGAGCCGCTGTTTTTCAAAAGCTATATATAACTTTTTTATATATGTAAAAATAAAAGATAAAGTGTACTGTAATATTGTGCAATATGTGTTATTTCATTAAACTGCTTGCTTTTTTAACTTGATTGTTGTATAATGTTAGTTGATATCACAGAAAACCTGTGTTTTTATAAGAAGTCGTGATATAATATTATCTATTGTCAATAATAAAGACTTCTTTTGATTTAATTAGGAGGGATTTAATTGTATAAAATAGTCACAAAGAAAGTTTTGAACGACCAAGTAGTTTTAATGGAAATTGACGCTCCTTTTATTGCTAAAAAAGCTGAAGCAGGTCAGTTTATAATTTATAGAATTGACGAAAAAGGCGAAAGAATTCCGCTCACTATTGCTGATTATGATAGAGAAAAAGGAACAATTACAATTATTTTTCAAACCATCGGAGGTTCAACCAAAGCTTTGGCATCACTGAATGAAGGAGATGCAATTTTAGATGTAGCCGGACCTTTGGGTGTTGCGACAAAATATGAAGAAAATTGTAAAAGAGTCGCTGTTATAGGAGGAGGAGTAGGCTGCGCAATCGCATATCCTCAGGCAAAAAAGCTTCACGGTATGGGTGTCCATGTTGACCTTATTGCAGGCTTCAGAAATAAAGACATTATGATTCTTGAAGATGAGATGAAAGCTGTTTCCACTGATCTTCACATTTGTACAGACGACGGTTCTTACGGCTTCCACGGATTTGTTACCGATAAGCTGAAAGAACTTATTGAGAGCGGTGTTAAATATGACGAGGTTATTGCAATCGGACCTGTTCCAATGATGAAATTTGTTTGCAAAACTACAGAACCCTACGGCATAAAAACTACAGTTTCACTGAACCCTATAATGGTTGATGGTACAGGTATGTGCGGCGGCTGCCGTGTGACAGTTGACGGACAAATTAAATATGCTTGTGTGGACGGTCCTGATTTTGACGGACACAAGGTCGATTTTGACGAGCTTATGAGAAGAAACGGAACATATAAAGAGCATGAATCTAAGCACATTTGCAGATTGACCGGAGGTGTAAGATAATGGCGAATATGAGCATGACAAAAACTCCTATCGGAGAACAGGAGCCTAAAATAAGAGCAAGAAATTTTAAAGAAGTAAGCTTGGGATATACTAAAGAACAGGCTATGGAGGAAGCAACCAGATGTCTTAACTGTAAAAATAAGCCCTGCGTAAGCGGCTGTCCGGTAAGCGTAAGAATTCCTGAATTTATTGAAAAGGTTGCATCTGGAGAATTTGAAGAAGCTTATAAAATCATTAAATCCACAAACAGCCTTCCTGCCGTAAGCGGAAGAGTTTGCCCTCAGGAAAATCAATGCGAAGGTAAGTGTGTCAGAGGAATCAAGGGCGAACCGGTGGCTATCGGACGTCTTGAAAGATTTTGTGCCGACTATATGATGGATAAGGAAGTCGAAACTGAAAAGCCGGCTTCAAACGGTCATAAAGTCGCAATTGTCGGTGCCGGTCCTTCAAGCCTTACCTGTGCCGGAGATCTGGCTAAGCTCGGCTATGATGTTACAATTTATGAAGCTTTCCATACTGCCGGAGGAGTTTTAATGTATGGTATTCCCGAGTTCAGGCTGCCTAAGGCCATTGTACAGAAAGAAATCGACAGTCTGAAGGATATGGGCGTAAAAATCATGACAAATATGGTTATCGGAAAAGTCCTTTCGGTAGACGAACTTCTGAATATGGGATATGAATCTGTATTTATCGGTTCAGGCGCAGGACTTCCAAGATTTATGGGAATTGAGGGAGAAGGCCTTGTCGGTGTATACTCCGCTAATGAATATCTCACAAGAATCAATCTAATGAAAGCATATATGGAAGATTACGATACGCCTATCATGAAATCTAAAGCCGTTGCCGTTGTCGGTGGCGGTAACGTAGCAATGGACGCAGCAAGATCTGCTATGAGATTAGGTGCAGAACATGTCTACATAGTTTACAGGCGTTCCCTTGATGAAATGCCTGCAAGACGTGAAGAAGTTCACCACGCTATGGAAGAAGGCATAGAGTTTTTAGTGCTTAATAATCCTGTAAAAATCATAGGTGATGAAAATGGTTACGTCACAGGAATGGAATGCGTTAAAATGGAATTAGGCGAACCGGATGAAAGCGGAAGAAGACGTCCTGTTGAAGTTAAAGCTTCAAACTTTGTACTTGATGTGGATACAGTTATTATGTCAATCGGAACATCGCCGAACCCTCTTATCAGAAGTACAACAAAAGGTCTTGAGGCAAATAACCGAGGCTGTCTGATTGTAAATCAGGATGATATGGCTACAACTAAAGAAGGCGTTTATGCCGGCGGAGACGCCGTTACCGGAGCGGCAACAGTTATTCTTGCTATGGGCGCAGGAAAAACTGCTGCGGAAGCTATAGATAAATATATACAGGGTAAATAAAATGTTCAATAAGGGCTTGCCCGTCATTCAAAGTAACAAGGGTTGACTTTTGTCAACCTGTAATCAGTGGGGGGTGTATCCCCTACTGATTACAAAATGTTCCCCGCCACCTTAGTGGTGGGGAACACTTTGACTAAGTTATAACGATCGGATAAGATTAAAATTATCCGACCGTTTTTTCTTTGATTCCAAACATATGAAAACAAATTGTTAAAACTATTGAAATGCAGGATTAATTATGATATAATAACATTATATTAATATTTGAGATATGGAGGATTCATAATGTTGAATACAGTAACTGTTTTATCAGCAAACAATGCAGGCGCAGCAGGAACACTAATGACTCTGATTCCGTTAGTTCTTATCATTGCTTTTTTCTATTTCTTTATCATTCGTCCTCAGAAAAAGCAGGAGAAAAAAGATGCCGCAATGAGAGATGCTCTCGAAATCGGCGATGAAGTTGTAACAAACGGCGGAATTGTAGGAATCGTTTTTTCTATAAAAGATGATACTGTCGTTATCGAAACCGGCGGTGACAGAAGCAAAATCCGTGTTAAAAAGTGGGCTATTGCTAAAGTTGAAACTCAGCATGACAACTAAAAAACCATAAAAGCTTGATTCTTCTGAATCAGGCTTTTATTTTTTTGCATATTTTTAATCTACCTAAAATATAATTAAATATTGATATGATATTTGATGTTTAAGAGAATAAAAATATGCGGGAGGAAAGATTATGTCGAAGAGAAAAAGGTTTGCAAACGGCAGATTGTCAGTTCTGACCAATACAGCATTTTCAGCTTTGTCCGGATTCGCAATAATTATTGTTTGTATTCTTGCATTTGCTTTTATAATTACTAAAATTGATGTAACGGATAAGGTTGTATCAGTCCTTTCTTCTGCGGCACTTTGTGCAGGAGCTTATGCAGGAGGCTTTATTTCTGCAAAAAAACGCAGAAGGAACGGGTTGTTTATGGGCATACTGTGCGGCCTGTTTATGTTTTTTATAATACTTGTTGTCAGTACATTTTTCATTCAGACTATTTCAGGATTTTCTCCGTCCCTGAAATTGATTCTTACACTTCTTTTCGGCGCAATAGGTGGAATCGTAGGCGTTAACTCGAAAAATAACCGATTTTAAGTTTGTTGCAGAAATTTTTATAGTGCGTTAACTGTTCATTCATAAAAGCCTGTTTTTCTTGTGGTATAATAATAAATAATATTTATTATGGAGGAATTAGTTATGAAGCATATTAAAACTATTAATAAAGCAAATTTAAAGCAAACTGCTGAAAAAGGCGGCTGCGGTAAATGTCAGGCTTCTTGTCAGTCTGCTTGTAAAACTTCCTGCACAGTTGCTAACCAGAAGTGCGAAAGAGAAGCATAATTTCCTTGTGATTTATCTTTAAAGGGACATTTATGTCCCTTTAATTTTTTGCTGTTTAATTATTCAATAACAACCTTCAGCAAAAAAAGTCTAACTTCTTTTAATGAAAAAATCCTATGCAAAATAAAGGTACGGTGATTTAAATGATACATAAATTTAAACTTAACGGTTTTAATATCCTGCTGGACGTAAACAGCGGCGGAGTTCATATTGTAGACGATCTTACTTATGACCTGCTTGATAATGTTGAGCCGCCGTTCAGCGAAAAATGCCCTGAAAAAGTCATAGAAAAGCTTTCGAAGGCTTATCCAGATGAACAAATTGAAGAGTGCTATAACGAAATTGTTGAGCTTTATAACGACAAAATTCTTTTCAGTGAAGATGACTACGAAAAATTTGCTCTTACATCAGTAGCTTCCCCAATAAAAGCTATGTGTCTGCATATTGCACACGACTGTAATTTAAGATGTGAATACTGCTTCGCTTCCACCGGAGATTTCGGCGGAGGAAGAAAGCTTATGGACTTTGAAACAGGTAAAAAAGCTATTGATTTTCTTATAAAGCATTCTGCAAACAGAAAATTTCTTGAACTTGATTTCTTCGGCGGAGAACCTCTTATGAATTTTGACGTGGTAAAACAAATTGTAAAATATGCCCGTTCACGAGAAGAAGAATGTTCAAAAAAATTCAGATTCACAATTACAACCAACGGCATGCTCATGAATGACGATATAATCAACTTCATAAATGAAGAAATGTCAAATGTGGTGCTTTCAATTGACGGAAGAAAAGATGTAAACGACCGTATGAGAAAACGTGTCGACGGAACAGGCTGCTACGACCGCATTATCCCTAACTATAAGCGCCTTGTGGAAAAACGTGGTAAAGATAAGGATTATTATGTAAGAGGTACATATACAAAATATAATCTTGACTTTTCGAAAGATGTTATGCATCTCTATGACATGGGCTTTGACCAGATTTCCGTTGAACCTGTTATGGCAGATCCAAACGAACCATATGCAATAACAGAAGGCGATCTGACTAAAATTTTTAAGGAATATGAAATTCTTTCTGAAAAAGTGCAGAAAATCCGTGACGAAGGAAAATTCATTAACTTCTTTCACTTTATGCTGGACCTTGACCAGGGTCCGTGTGCAATTAAACGCCTGAGAGGCTGCGGCTGCGGAAATGAGTATGTAGCAATAACTCCTGACGGAGACATATTCCCATGCCACCAGTTTGTAGGCATTGATGAATTTAAAATGGGAAATCTCCATGACGATACGTTTGATACAAACATAAAAAATACATTCGCTTCAACACATGTCTATTCAAAGCCTGAATGTAAAGAATGCTGGGCTAAATTTTATTGCAGCGGAGGCTGTAACGCAAACAACTATATTTATGCAGGAGATATTCATAACGCCCATAAGCTTTCCTGCCAGATACAAAAAAAACGTCTTGAATGTGCAATAATGATGAAAGCTGTCAGTCTGCTTGACTCAGCAGAATAACATGTCTGAATTATGAAAAAACTTACTGAAGGAAGTCCTATAAAGCTTATTATAAGCTTTGCAATCCCTCTTTTATTTGGTAATATCTTCCAGCTGATTTATAATCTTGCAGATACAAGAATTGTGGGTGAAACTCTTGGAGAAAATGCACTTGCCGCTTTAGGTGCAACTTCAGCAATAAATACCGTAATTATTGGTTTTCTCAATGGTATGACCAATGGTTTTTCTCTTTTGACAGCAAGATTTTTCGGAGCTAAAGACGAAAAACATATGAAACAAACAGTGGCGGCAACCTTAGTTTTGGGGTTTGCTACTGCTGCCTTGCTTACACTCTTAAGCCTTGTTTTTCTTGAACCGCTGCTCAGACTGCTTAATACACCCGATGAAATCTTCTCACAGGCGAAAACATATATCAGCATTATCCTTGCCGGAATGGCTGTTACTATGTGCTATAATATTTGTGCGTCAATTTTGAGAGCAGTAGGCGACACCATTACCCCTCTCGTATTTCTCATAATCTCCACGCTTGTCAATATCGTCCTTGACCTTTTGTTCATTAAGGGATTTGGAAGTAATGTAGAAGGTGCCGCATATGCAACACTGATATCTCAGCTTTTGTCTGTGATCCTATGTATTGTGTACATTTTCAGAAAATATCCTGTTCTTATTCCTGATAAGGAAAGCTTTACTTTTTCCGCAAGATTAGCAGGAGAAATGTATGCAGCCGGCTTGTCCATGGGGCTGATGATTTCCCTTGTGGGTATAGGTACAGTCATAATTCAGGGTACAATAAATATGTTCGGTACTGATATTATTGTATCTCATACAGCTTCAAGAAAAATCAGCGATATGTTTATGATGCCAATAAGTGTGTTTGGTATGGCCTCCGCAACCTTTGCAGGACAGAATTACGGAGCCGGAAAGATAAATAGAGTGAAACAAGGTGTTTACAGCGCTACTATTATAACATGGGTGTGGTCTTTGATAGTAATTGCCATTGCTTATGCCTTTACCCCATTTTTAGCACATCTGATCACCGGCATAGACAATGCTGAAATAATAAATATTACAAGAAAATATCTCTGGATCAATACACCTTTTTATTTTGTTTTGGATATCGTAATTGTGTTCCGAAATGCCTTGCAGGGAATCGGCGATAAAGTTACTCCTATTTTATCAAGTATAATAGAGCTTATAGGAAAATTTGCAGTTGCAATGGCATTAGCTCCAAAATTAGGTTACTTAGGAGTAATGATCTCTGAACCTTTAGTTTGGATTGGCATGGCAATAATACTTGCTATTGGTTTCTATCATAAAAAAGTAATTAGAACAGGTAAAATTGAATAAAAATAATTTATAAAAAAGGGACGGCATATGCCGTCCTTTTTGTTTGTTAACATTCTCTTTTGGTAAATCCGTCCCAGGCAGTAAGAAGGAATACCGCCATGTGTAAAACAATTACTACTAATGCAAATGTCAGACTGTGCTGCGGGAACAGTGAGTTTCCATTATAGATATTCGAAAGATTCGTGTTAGCAAATATCAGATATCTTGCCCAGTCCTGTCTGAGGTTAGATAATATTTGTACAATCATTGAACCTGAAAGCATAAGGAATACACCTGAACCAATAGCAAGTGCAGCGCTTTTGAACAATGATGACAGTGCAAACGCAAATGTAGCCATTACTATCACTTCGACACTGTTAAGCAAATAAAGCTTTATTGCCTGTAAAAAGCTCGATATCTCATGTACTTCACCGCCGCTTACATATACATATGGTGCAGAAATACCGTCAAAACCTATAATTAAACCTGCTGCAGGAATCATAACTAAAAACAGTAACGCAAGCATAACATATCCCAATGAAATTACCGTGAAATACTTAGCCATGAGAATCTTCCAGCGCTTAACCGGATTAATCAGCAAGAACTTAATTGTTCCCTGTGAAAATTCACTGGCAACCGAGCTTCCTGCAACAACGATAATTAAAAGACCGATCAGTGATACTAAAGAAGTGGATCGGAAAAACACCATCCAGAATTTTATCTCAGAGTCAAATGAAATTAAATCAGCCGTGTTTTCACTTATGTTGTTCTCAAGCCTGTAAAGTCCGATTTTTTCAGTGTCCTCAGCCTTGGAAATTGCGCTGGCTGAATCTTGATCGTTGGCATCTCCCAAACCTTCAATTTGAGCTTTAGCTTCAGCAACACTTGCTATTACTTCATCCTTCCAGCTGTCACCAAAAGGAATATCTTTCTCTAAACGATATTCATAAGCCCACTTTTCTGCGTTATTCTCAGCGTTGTCTGCCAATGCTCTGCATGCCGCTTTCCAGTCACCGCCCCCGATAACGTCATCCAAAACCGGAAATAAAATTTCCTTATCAAAATTCTCTCTTACATTGAACGCAAAAGCCGCCTGCCAGCTGTCAGGTTCAAATCCCTTTTGCTCAAGATATTTGTTAAGAGCAATATCTGTCTCATACCCATCAGGCTTTGTTTCCTCCAGCCATTGATTCTGATCCTGATAATAAGAAACTTCTCCGTCCTGCACTTCTAAACCTTCATCTTGTTGTCTCTGGTGCTTTGCTATAGCACCTACTGCGGAAAGACCAATCGCCGACAATACAATAACAATAAGCATAATTATGGTAGAAATCTTTTTAAGATTCTTGATATATTCGTTTTTAACCAGTTTAAAAAACTTAACCAATCTGACCGCCTCCCTTCTGATCTTTCGTCAGCTCGATAAATACATCTTCAAGCTTCTTGTTTTCTTTCTGTGAAACTGTATAAAGCTTTATTCCATTGCTGATCAGCATAAAGTTGATTCTGCTTATTATTTCATCTGTATTTTCTGTAGGAAGTGAAACTTCGATCATGCCGTCAACAAGCTTCTTTTTATCCTCCGGAACATCAATAACAGCCAGTGCAGCAGCATTGTCATCTACCCTTATCATAAATTCAGAGAACTTGCTGTTTGAAGCGGAAATCATTTCTTCAAGCGTGTGTACTCCAATCATTTTTCCGTTTGCGATAATACCGACCCGATCGCACATAAGCTCCATCTCAGACATAAGATGCGAAGAAACAATAACGCATATGTTTTCCTTGTGAGCAGTCTCCTTAAGAATATCTCTGAGTTCCTTAATGCCTGCCGGATCAAGACCGTTTGTCGGTTCGTCAAGAATAAGAACCTTAGGTCTGTGTAAAAGCGCCTGCGCTACACCTAATCTCTGACGCATACCAAGCGAATATTTTGAAACCTTGTCGTTAATTCTGTTAGATAGCTTTACAAGCTTCACAACTTCGTTAATTCTCTCCGGTGTTACGCCTTTTCTCATTCTTGCATATTGCTTAAGATTCTCCATGCCGGTAAGGTATTTGTACATCTCAGGGTTTTCTACAATTCCGCCGACATTTGACATAGCTTTTTCAAAGTTTTTCTTTATATCAGTTCCATTAATAAAAATATTGCCGTCATCAAGAGAAAGCATTCCTACCGCAATTTTAATAGTCGTTGTCTTGCCCGCACCGTTAGGTCCGAGAAAACCAAAAACCTCGCCCGCATAAGTTTCAAAACTTATATCATGAAGAATTTGTCTTCCCCCAATTGTTTTATTAAGGTGCGATACTTTAAAAAGTACGTTGCTATTCATTTTCTACACCTGCCTTACTATCAGAATCTGTATCTGAATTTGCCATACTGTCATCAACAGCTTTTGAATTGTTATTTTCCTCGGTAGCCTTACTTATATTTGAGCTGTATCCATTACTATACCTTCCAACTCCGACAATTCGCCAGTCACCGTCAACGTTTTCAAGATATAATTCTGTAGCAAAATAATTTTTTGTACCCTTATATTTTACAGACTCATCTTTATCTGCATTTTCATTTCCTACGTGATAATCCTGTTCCGCAGTTGTTACATAAACATTCGAAAAATCTAAAGGTGCGCCGAAATATTCACAATATACATCATAGTCTATCGTAACAAAAGCACCGTTATTTCCATATTTATTTATGGAAATATCACTAATTCTCATTTCACACTTTTCAAAATGTCCCGTAGGCTGCCATTCCTTAATGATCGTATTCCAGCCCTCAGTCAAACTGCTTTTGTCAAAAACAAAGTCATTCTCTTTAAACCAATCATTGTTGCTTACCCAATATTTGTCTATGACGTTTTTGTAAGCATCAAGAGCCTTTTCCTGATTTTTTGTTACCTGAACAGAAGCAACATCATTAAAATATTGTTCAATAACGCTTTTTATGCTGTCCTGACCTTTAGAAAATTGTTTCTGATCATATACAACATAACTGACCGTTCCCACAGCCAAAACACATCCAAGAGCAATACCTCTGTTTATCCTCCTTATGTTCACTTATGTGTCCTCCTTTTCTTAAGCCTGTAAATATTCGTGTTTTCTATTTAAGACTTTTCTATGTGATTTTTTCCACAAATATATGTTATCACAGTATTTTTAAAAAAACAACCCACTTAAGATTTGCTTAAGAATTTAATAAGAACTACCTCCGAAATATATAGCTTTATTAACAAATAGTAAATTTTTATATTTTTTTGTTCATAGTTGCACGTTTGTGTGCAAAAAAACGCCGAATAAGGCTATAAGTGAGGGGACTTTTTTTAAGACTTCCAGCACCGGTCTTAAAATCCATCTGAAAGGAGGGTAAATATGTCTAATGAAATCCTTGTTGCCTTGTTCTCTTTGATCGGTACAGCTATGGGTACCTTCGGAGGAATCAAGCTTACGAATTATCGTATTGAACAGCTTGAAAAGAAAGTAGATAAGCATAACAACCTTATAGAACGTACAGCTGTAATTGAGAATACAATAAAAATACAAGGTCATCGAATAGATAACCTTGAACATCTAACCAAAAAGGAGTGATAACTTTGAAAGAGAAACTAATAAAACTGCTAAATGTTAAAAGCATTGTCACAATAATGATGTCTGTTGTTTTCTGTGTGCTGTCAATCTACGGAAAAATTTCATCAGAACAGTTTATGACTGTCTTTGCTACCGTAATTGCTTTTTATTTCGGTACACAGCATCAAAAAAAATGTGATGAAACCGAAGCATTAAACGAAAAAAATCTAAATGAACGGAGCACTGAATAAAATTGAATTATAATGAACTTTTAGGCAAACGTCTTGCCAACTTTGAGAATACAAAAATCTACGGAAGCAATAACGGAATTATAGCCCAATGTGTTTGGTATGTGCGGTGCCGTGCATTGGAAAAGTGCAGCATAAACACCGGCATTACAGGCAACGCCAATACATGGTATAATCAGGCTGAAGCAAAAAAGCTTCAGACGTCAAAAAATCCGATTTCAAACTCAATAGCTTGTTTCCGTAACGGCAAATACGGTCATGTGATTTTTATTGAGAATGTTACCGGCAATACTGTTTTTTATACCGAAGCAAATTCAAATAACGATAACATGCTTTCTGCTGATGACGGAATATTGAAAAAACAGGATATAACCGCTTTTATGAATCGCAGCGGTTATCAAGGATGTATTTGTCTGCAATCAGTTTCTGAGATAATGCAGGAAAAATATATGATAATGAAAGTTACCGCAAAAAACGGCTTAAATTACCGTACTACATACAAAGTCTCTGAGTCTACTTTCGCAGGTACCTTAAAACACGGTACAAAAGTAAAGGTGGTAAAAGGCTGGGGCTGGACAGCAAACGGATATACGTGGTACAAGATCCTGCTTAACGGCAAATACTATTATTGCGTAAAAAACTGGCTTAAATATATAAGCGGATAATTTCTAATCCGTATAAACTAAAAATTTATGAAATTCATTATTTTCTTATCAAATGTTTATAATATAAAAAAGCCTCTGAGCATAAATGCCCAAAGGCCGATTTCCGTCTTGCAATTGTACAAAAAAGCGGTACAATTAAAACTCTTGTACCGCTTCTGTATACATTATTTTCTTTAAATCTCCAAAGACTGAACATCAGCATTTTCACCATAAGAATAATTAGTATCGTATTTATATTTATACTTACGATTGAATTTACCCATATTCATATCCACGTGGGTCATTACAACTCCAAGAACTGCGTCTTCCGCAAAATTAACAGCATCAATAGCCTCCTGTAATGCGTCGTAAGAAGTTGAACCCTGCATTGCAACCAAAACAACTCCGGCTATATATTTCAATAATGTCAAAGTGTCTGTTACAATGTTAATAGGAGGAGTATCAATTATGATATAATCATAATACTTTGAAAGCTCCTCCAACAGAACTCTCATATTCTCAGAACCAAGCATTTCAGAAGGGTTTGGCGGAATAGGTCCGCAGGTAACCACATCAAGTCCCGGAATAATATCTTCATTAAGAACTTCCTTAAATGAGTTAAGTCCGCTCAAAAGTGTTGAAAGTCCGAGCTTGTTCTTTAATTTAAAAATTTTATGCTGAACAGGTTTTCTGAGATCGGCATCAATAATAAGAACCTTTTCATTTGCCTGTGCTAACGTTATCGCCATATTCGCTGCGGTAGTTGATTTACCTTCTGAAGCCAAAGCGCTTGAAACAGCAATAACCTTACTTGTTTTTTGAGAAAGTGCAAAAACTAAATTGGTTCTGAGTGTTTTAAATGCTTCTGTTACCTGAAATGGTACGTTTTTATCCAACAAAGTGAGTGTATGAGAGTGTGTATTTTTTTTCTTCTTATTCATTATTTGTACACTCCTTTCTTCGTTTTAGCATCAAAGTTAGGAATTTCAGCTAATATCGGAATTCCAAACTTCTCTCTTACTTCAGAAGATGAAATTATCTTATTGTTAAAATAGCCGATTAATATTATAAGTCCAGATGTTCCGATAATGCCTGCCAATACTCCCATTACGGTAATTTTCTTAACATTTGGCGAAGATGGTGATGTAGGAACCTTCGGAGAACTGATCTCTTCAACTGAGCCGGCTTTTGTAACTCTTCTCAAAACATCAGGTGCAACCTCAACCATATAATTACAAATATCTGCCGCAATCTGAGGTACTTGAGTTGTTGCGCTTATCTGAAGAACTTCTGACTCATTTATTGATGAAATAGATACACAGCCTTTGATATATGACGGAGATACTCTCAGATTTCCCTTAGCATCCTCTTCCATAGGAACATTAACTCTTTGAAGCTCTTCTGCCTCATATTCTTCCATAAACTTATCTGCAATCCGCTCATAAATTGAACCGTCATCAAGAATGATTATGTAAGTTTCTGCAAGCGTTCTCGCAGTAGTAAGTTTAGTTGCAGTAGTATCACCGCCTGTACTTGCATTTGTTGAACTGCTTACATAAATTTTAACTGCAGTGGAATATTTAATCGGCATAAGAAAATCCGCAACGCAAAAGGCTGCAACTCCGCCGATAATAGCCATAATGATAATAAATTTCACTTTTGCAACTAACATTGCAAACAAGTCTTGAATTGTCATATTTTATCTCCTAACTATTATATTTACATCACAAAATTTTAACACAATACAACGAATTAATTATAATACATTTTTCTTTGATTGTCAACAGATAATTCGAGTAATATGATATTTATACAAATATTACATAAAAAGCTATTTAATGCTTTATTCGGCTTTAAGCAAGCTCTCCATTACCCAGCCCGAAGTACCCTTATATGTAACGTAAACCCAGCCCTCGTCATTTGTTTTGGTTTTTGCAGTACCGTAAATTTTCGTTCCGTCCGGGATCTTTAACTGAACGTCATACTTTTTGCTTGGCCCGAATCTTAAATTAAGATATGTAGTATCAGATGTTACCTTATATGTTTTTTTGCGTTTAAATTTTTCACTGCTCAAGGGAGCATGAAGCTTATCCGCAACAAAATCGGTTTCTTTGGTTGTTTTAGTTGTTTTTGAAGTTTTAGAAATTTTAGAAGTTTTACTCTTTTTTGACGTAGTTTCTTTTGTGGTAGTAAACCAAGTTGTTGTAGTTGTCGCAATAATATCAGGATCCGGTTCATCAGGAACAGGATTTTTCAGGCTGCCTGCCGGCTCTTCCTGAGTTGTCGTAAATCCGCTTAATTCCTCATCAGCTCCGTCAGCGTCAATAGCATATCTGCCGGTTTTCGTTGTTTCAATATATCTGTCGCTCTTTGATTCAGGTGCTGATTCTGCTTCTGAGCTGTCAGCTTCAGTCAGGCCGCATCCGGTAGCAGCAGCTAATAAACAGACCGTTAATGTTATAATACTAACTTTACAAATTTTTTTCACATACATCACCCTTTAAACGTTAATTCCGAGCAATCTCAAAGCATTTCCGCCGAATATATTTTCCTTTTTATCATCAGAAATATTAAGTGATAAAATTTTTTCTTTAAGCTTTCCTGCGCTTTCCCAGGGACAGTCGCTTGCAAACAGAATTCTATCTGCACCATGCTTATTTATTATTTTCTCCATAAGCGCATTATCGCAGTCCATAGCGAAAGCCGTATCAAAATAAATCTCACCGTCAAGACCCGCAAGAATGTCATAGACCTCATTCCATTGTTGATTTCCGCCAAGGTGAGCCAGCACCATTTTCATATGCTTATGACGTTTCCACACATTGACCGATCTTTCTGGAGGACAATGAATCAAATTCGGAGATATACAATCAAAACCTGCGTGAAAAACCACCGGAAGTCCCAAGCGTTCTATTTCTTCATACACAGGCTCCATTTTTTTATCATCAACCATAAAGCCTTGATAGTCAGGATGAAGCTTTACTCCGTGCAAACCTCTCTCCTTAATCTTCTCAAGCTCGTCTAAAGCGTCTTCCCCGTCAGGGTGAACACTTCCGAAGGATATAAATCTGTTACCGTCCTGTTCTGCTGCCCAGTCGTTTATTATCTTATGCTGTGAAGGCTTTGTAGCTATGGGCAGAAGTACTCCTTTATCTACTCCCCACTTATCAAAACAATTTATGGTTTCATCTGTTAGTCCATAGGTATATGGTTTTATCTTTGCCACTTCAGCTAATTTGCTTACAGCCTTTTGTGCAATTTTAGGATTAAAGGCATGAACATGGAAATCTATTGTCATTGTATATTTTCCCGCTCGTGAAAGAGCTTTCTCCTTTCCTTTTTACTTACTTTTCCTATTATTATATCACTTTTTTTATGCTTTTTCAATAGCATAGCCTCTTGAAAGTTACAGAAAAACATGGTATAATAATTACATTGTTATTATAAAATAGTTTGATAATTGTTTAAATTGAGGAGAAATTTATGGATACTTTTAAGGAACAGCTTGTAAAAAAAATGCCTGAGAAGAATGATCAGATAAAAAAGCTTATGATCGTTTTTGCTACATGCCTTTTGGCTATTTTCTGTTTTCTGTTTTTTATGGGATCAAGTCTGGCTATTTTCGGTATAGTTCTTGCAGGCGGTATAATTTACGGCGGATATTATCTTATTACAAACCTTATAGTTGAATATGAATATATTCTTACCAACGGAGATCTTGACATTGACAAAATCGTTGCTCAGCGTTCAAGAAAAAGACTTGCGACTTTAGAGCTTGGTTCTGCACTTGAATTCGGAGTCGCTGACAGCAGTCTTCGAATCGGTCCTAACGAAACGCTTATTAAAGCTTCCGGTAATGATTCACGGCAGACTGATTACTATATTCGTTTAAATCATTCATCTTTGGGTAACACCGTTCTTATTTTTTCGCCAAGCGAAGAAATGCTTGAGCTTGTCAGGAATTGTTTGCCGAGAAATCTGAAATACAGGAGATAAGTATGTACAAAGCCGGTATTGATTTAATTGAAATATCAAGAATTGAAAAAAGCGTAAAAAACCAAAAATTTATTGAAAGGGTTTTCTCCCAAAAGGAGATCGCCCTTTTTTCGGCTAAATCACAGCCTTATCAGTCAATGGCGGGAAACTGGGCAGCAAAGGAAGCTTTTTCTAAAACCTTAGGAACAGGGGTTTCGGGATTTGCACTTAATGAAGTTTCGGTTTTAAGAGATGAACTCGGCGCTCCGTTTATTGAACTTACAGGAAAAGCTTTAGAGTTGTCAAAGGGATATGAATTTTCAGTAAGTATTACCCATACAAAAAGCCTTGCTCAAGCTATTGTTATCGCATACAGGAAAGGAGACTGACATATGGAAAGAATACTTACTCCGAAGCAAATGAGTGAAGCTGAACAGTCATCAGTAAAACTGGGGGTGTCCTTAGAAAAACTGATGGAAAACGCAGGAGAAGCTTTCGGCAGAGAAATCTTGTTAACAGCACAAGAAAATATGCTTCGTAACATTATCATTCTTGCCGGAAACGGAAACAACGGCGGCGATGGTTTTGTATGCGCTAATTTTCTCGCTGAATCAGGAGTAATTCCTACTGTTATTTTAATGTGCGGCAAGCCCAAAACAGAGCTTTCGGCAAATTCTTTTAATAAGCTTCACAAATCTATAAAAGTTACAGACAAAAGCTCTGATGATTTTGATAGCATTCTATCAAATGCAGAGATAATTGCCGACTGTGTTTTCGGAACGGGCTTTCATGGTGAAATCAAATCTGATATTTTACCTTATTTTAAGGCTATTGAAAAATCGAATGCATATAAAATAGCCTGTGACTGTCCGTCGGGAGTTAACTGCTTGAACGGCAAGATCTCTGACGGTACGCTGAGATGTGAAAAAACTGTTACCTTTCACTGTTTAAAAACAGGATTGAACTTACATCCCGCCAAAGATTTTTGTGGTAAAATTACTGTTGCTTCAATCGGAATTCCCGACGGCTGGGAGAAAAATTTATCTTTTTTTATAAACAAAGCGGAAAAACAGGAAATTCAGAAGCTTTTACCGCATCGGGAGAGAAACAGTCATAAAGGCAAATACGGAAAGCTAATGCTTATCTGTGGCTGTGAACAATATATGGGCGCTGCGGCAATTTGTACGAAAGCGGCTTTAAGGAGCGGAATAGGGATCGTTAATCTATGCACACCTAAGGCAGTAGTACAATCACTTGTATCTGCAATGCCTGAATGCACCTTCACAGCCTTGCAAGCTGACGAAAACGGATTTATTACTGCTGATAACACTGCACTTCTTATTGAACGGTCCGAAGGCTGTTCGGCTATAGTAATCGGATGTGGATTGGGAGTCACTGAAGATACAAAAGCTTTAGTTCATGAAATTATAAAAAATGCATTGTGTCCTGTAATCATTGACGCTGACGGAATAAACTGCCTGTCTGAGCATATAGATGTATTAGAAGAAAAACAGACAGAAATTATTCTGACACCTCATCCTGCTGAACTTTCAAGACTTTGCGGCGTAACCGTTGATGAAATTCTATCCGACAGAATAGGATATGCGTTAAAACTTGCATCAAAGTATGATATAACAGTACATGCCAAGGGGACTCAGACCATAACGGCAGCTTCAGACGGGCATTGTTTCATCACCGATTTCGGCAACACTGCATTATCTAAAGGCGGTTCGGGAGATATGCTTGCGGGACTGATCGGATCATTCATTGCACAGGGAGTTTCCTCTGTAGATTCATGTCTATTAGCAAGCTGTTTAATGGGTTGTACTGCGGAACGGCTGGCGGAAAATCAATCTGAACGAGGGATTATTGCCAGTGACATCATTTCCGCCTTTCCTTTGGAGTTAAAAAGCTGGGAAACAAAATAATTTCTGCAAACAGGCTGTCTTTCTTCGTTTTTATAACAAGGAAAGGCAGTATTTTTTGGAGGGATACATATGAAGTATAGCAAAATCACATTAGTTTTAGCTGCAATCAGTTCTTTTATTTTTATTTTTTCTTCATGCGGAAAATCAAAATGTCAGCCGGTTGAATTGGATGAAAACTTTAAATGTCATGCGGACATAACTCAAGGAGAGATAACTTATTCGGCAGATTTAGAACGTGCTGACGGAGCAGGATGGAAGGCTGTTTTCACTGCTCCCAAAACCATTGAGGGAATGGAGCTTTCACTTTTTAATGATAGCTGCACGTTAAATTTTAAGGAATTGAGCTACACCGCATCAAGAGAAGATCTTCCCCAGTTTGGCATAATCGACTTAGTCACATCGGCTTTGGACGAATGTGCTAAACGTCAGGATTTAGAATGCATAAAAGACGGTGAATCTGTTACTCAAAACGGAAAAATCAAAGATCTGGATTTTAAAGTAGAATTTAAAGAAAAAAAGCTGTCATCACTTGAAATTACAAATGAACTGACAGCAAAGTTTTCATAAAAGTGAAAATCTGCGGGCTATTTAAGTCCGCAGATTTTTATTACATATTTTATTTACCGTAATTACATGGAATTACATTTCCGTCTTCGTCAAGGAATGTAATATTAGCAATATAGATATCTGCCTCATTAGGCTGTTCCCATCTCATCAATGAAAGATACTGATCAGTTGTTACATCTTTATACTTTGCTTGTTCCTTAATTCCGGGACGGATCTGAAGTTCAGCATAGCCCCATTCATTTTCCCACTCAGCAAAGCTATATTCAAGGAGCTCATTCCATGAATTGCTTCCGTTTCCGTCAGAAGGCTGAGTTACTACCTTACCAAGGAAATTACCCGGAACCATTTTATCTTCGCCTGTTTCCTCATCATGGAAAGCACCTGCTGCTTTATAGATCGCATCCATTTTTACTGTAAAAATCTTAGGAAGCTCGGATTCCTGTCCTGCAAAGAATTTTGCCATATTAAGCTGAATCTTAGGTGTTTTCCAATTTCCTGCATCAGTTTTATCAAGAACCTTGATTTTAAGCATTGGAACACCGTCAAGCTCTTCAATTGAAAACTCAACCTGAGCTTCGCCGTCATCGCTGTTCATTCTTGAACAAAATTCCGCTGTATCCATATCCTTAGTAAATTTTAAGGAAGCAGTTTCCTGATTGTTTAATGCTTTAGCTATGCTTGCGTTACTATTCTGTTCGTTTTTGCTTTCTTCAGCTTTTGATGAAACCTCAGCGCTTGAAGAAGCTTCTGCTTTTGATTCAGTTTTTGAGCTTGAATCATTATCTCCGCATGAAGTCATAACTGCTGCTGTCATTATAACAGCCAAAGTTGCTGCTAATATTTTTTTCATTAATAATACCTCCGTTAAACATGAATTTATATTATGATTATATCATAAATCAAACATATAGACAACGTTTTTTTGCACAATTTATACATGCTTATTTTGTATATTTTACCGAACATTACAAAAGACTGCGAACCAAACGGCTCGCAGTCTTTATCGATCTTATGAATTATTTACCATAGTTACATGGAATAACGTTGCCCTCTTCATCGAGGAATGTAAGGTTTGCAATATAGTAATCAGCCTGGTTAGGAATTGACCACTTCATTATTGAGAGATACTGTGCCTTTGTTGAATCCTTATATACAGCCTGTTCCTTGATACCCGGACGGATCTGAAGTTCAGCATAACCCCATTCGCTTACCCATTCAGCAAAGCTGAATTCCTGAAGCTCATTCCATGAGTTGCTTCCCTTACCGTCATCAGGCTGTGTAATAAATTTACCAAGGAAGTTACCCGGGTTCATCTTATCTTCGCCTGTTTCCTCATCATGGAAAGCGCCTACTGCTTTATAGATGATATCAGCCTTGATTGTGAAAATCTTAGGCAGTTCTGATTCCTGACCCTTAAAGAGCTTAGACATATCAATCTGAATCTTAGGAACCTTATAATCACCTGCTTCATTCTTATCAAGTGTTTCAACTCTGAGCATTGGAATACCTTCAAGCTCTTCAATTGAAAGCTTAACCTGAGACTCATCGTCCTCATAGTTACTATTGTTCATTGTCTTAACAAAGTCAGCAGGATCCATATCCTTAGTGAATTTAAATGACGCTGTTTCCTGATTATTCAATGCACTTGGAATCTCAGAAACGTCCTTTGGTGTAGAATTGCTTTCATCACCTGTAGCTGAAGCTGCGTCAGCTTTACTTTCTGCTTTGCTCTCTGCTGCTGCAGATGAAGCGTCAGCTTTTGACTCCTCATTAGCCTTTGAGCTTGAATCTTCGCTTCCGCATGAAGCCATAACTGCTGCTGTCATCACGAGAGCCAAAGTAGCTGCAAGAATCTTCTTCATTAATATTACCTCCGTTTTGTCGTTTCAATCCTAAATGAAACCTTTAATTTACATTATGATTATATCACAACTAATTGATTTTCGCAATATATCATTTGCACAATTTGTACAAGAATTATTGGTTACTTTTCACAAATTAAATTAACACATATAAAAGCAGTCAAAAAAAAGACTCCGCATAAAGCGAAGTCTTTTAGTAACGAAATTAATTATTTCTTCTTAGAAACTACAAATGCTGCACCTGCAAGAGCGATTCCTGCCAAAGCAAGACCTGCTGTTGCACCTGTGTTAGCTGTGCTGTCTGTCTTGTTAGCAGTTGTGGAACCGTTGTTTGTATTAGTTGTAGATCCGTTGTTTGTTGTAGAACCGTTATTTGTAGTTCCCTTAGAATCTGCGTTATTGTTTGTAGTTCCCTTAGAATCTGTGTTGTTATTTGCGTTCGAATCTGTATTTGTTGAACCGCCGCCCTGAGGGTTACCTGTTGCAGGAGCTTCGCCTTCTTCAGTTACAACGTTACCGCTTGCATCCAAGCACTGTAAGCCAACTATGCTCCAATGTGACTCAACTGTATCAAATCCAAAGTTCTGAATACCAACACCATAGTAGCTTTCAGGATTTGATGTATCTTCTTTATTGTATACACCGTCAGCATTTGTATAAGCAATTGTGTACTTGTTGCCGTCAGCTGTAATTGTAAGGTCCTTATTCTTGCTTTCATCTAAAGTACCATCAGCCTTGTTAGCTGCTGCACCGATGCTCCAGTCATGCTGATCCCAGTTTGTCTTTTTACCTGTAATAACAATTGAACCAGTTGTTCCCCAATCAGCCTTACCGAAATCATCACCGGTAAGAGTAACCTTAATTGTTGTTATAGTTTTTACTTTTTCAGCATCAGTTGGTGTAAAAATTGGATTCTCATCTTCTGCGCCGATAAGCAAACGTGTTGCAAAGTTACCTGATTCGTCAAGCTTCCAGCCATCAGCCTTATCAATGATACCTGAACCAGCAAATGCTGTAAGTGAAGTTGTAGCAGCTATTGCAGTTGCAGCTACGCCAGCTAAAATTTTTGAAATTTTCATTTCAATCTCCTCCATTTAATTCATATGTATTTTTTGAATTGTCCTTCAATTCTTTCTATATTATAGCAGATAAAATAATGAATTGCAAGGCTTTTTATAAAAAAAATCGTAAAAACCACGGTAAATATGTAACAAATTTTTTCATGCTTTTTTGTGCAAAACAACATAAAATAATTTGCACTTCTTCTATTTATTAACACCAAATCAGGTTGATTTAAACTGAAATTTGTGATATAATTACAATAACACGTTTGAAATGCGGTGAACAGAATGAAAAAACACATATTATGCCGTTTATGGCTTGCTATAGGCTTAGGTCCTGTCAGCACACGCATCAGCAAGCTCTTAGACCAATATATTTTCCCGGAAGCAGTCTATGAGGCTTTTCAGGAAGGATCATTACAGGGTCTTAACCGTAATGAATTACAAAGTCTTAAAAACGTAACATCAGATCAAATTGAATACCTTTATAATAGCTGCATTGAAAACGGCATAAAGATATACTCCCCTGATGATGAGGGGTTTCCACGTAGACTTTCAGAGATCGACAATCCTCCTAACCTTTTATTCTGTTACGGTGATCTGACAAAAATACATATTAAGCCTTCTATTTCAATTATAGGAGCAAGAAATGCTGACGATTATTCTATATTGGCAGCTAATAGATTATCTTCCCTGCTTTCTGCTCAGGGCATAACTATTATCAGCGGATTTGCCAGGGGAATTGATTCCGCCGCTCATCAGGCTGCAATCGCTTCAGGCGGACAGACAATTGCCGTTTTAGGCTGCGGAATCAACTATGACTATCCCCGCAACAGCAGAAGCTTTAAAAAACAAATTGCTCAAAGCGGTGCAGTCATATCTGAATATTTTCCTTCATCAGCTCCTGCTCCTGAAAACTTTAAGGTTAGAAATCGTATAGTTTCGGGATTATCTAACGGAATACTCGTAATACAAGCCGGTGAACGAAGCGGTACTCTAAACACAGCTTCTCATGCACTGGCACAAGGCAAAGATATTTTTGTCCTCCCGCCCCATGACATATTTTCAAATGATTATAAAGGTAATACAGGATTACTTCGTGACGGAGCAATTCCCGTTTATTCCGCAAAGGATATTATCAACAGCATGACATCTTATTAATAAGCCGGATTAAACAATACACATTTTCTTACATCAGATATGAAAAACAATAAAAAATTTGTAAGTAGTGTTTAAAATAATGCTTTGTTATTTGTGCAATTGGACGAATATCGAGAAATAATTTGAAACCGCTGTTCACATAAGATAAAATATATGTTATAATAAATTTAATTAGATAAAAAGAAAGGAATGATAAACGGTGGCTACCAAAACCGTTCGCCGATATAAATATAAAAATATAGCGATTGCTATGGCAATAATTCTGCTGATTATTCTCTCAATTGCTACAGCTTGTTCAGATAACAAATCTTCAAAAACAACAGATTCACCATCTTCGGTTTCTGAAAATGAAAACTCAAGCCTGGCAGATAAAAACCAGCTTACAAACAATTTCAGATATATAAGCATAAAAAATGAGGAAGCTTTAGGAAAAGGTGTTTTAACACTTATTGATTCGAACAATAAATACAGGGGTGGAACTCCTGCAAATCTCGTCGGAGTATATAACTATCTGTTCAACAAATCCGAGGAGCAGATAATGTCTGCAAGCAGCACTGATGTTAAGGGAGAAGAAGATCTTCTTAAGGCTCTTAACTTAATGATGAGTGATTTTTACAGCAGAACAAAGCTTTCAAATGTAATTGTAAATACAATTTACTACAGTGCAGATGATGAGAAATCCGATGAAAGCAATACTAAAAACACCGCAGTCAGCAAGGAACATGAAACCGGTTATGCTTTTGATCTTAATACTTACACTGCCGATACAGGTTCTTACCCTGATTTTACCGGTGAGGGAAAATATAAATGGATTCTTGAAAACTGCCACAAATACGGAATTATTCAGCGATATACAGAAGATAAGGCCGAAGTGACAGGGGTTAAGGCACAAACTAATCATTTCAGATATGTGGGAAAACCTAACGCTGAAATCATGATAAAAAACAAGCTTTGTCTTGAAGAATATATCGATTATATCAAGGGTTACAGCTTTGAAAAGCCTTTGATTTTTGAGAGCGATGAAAAGATAACCTATGCTCTTTATTACGTTGCCGCTGATAATGCAAAGACTACTAATCTGCCTATTCCTCTCAAGGAAAATGACACAGAATATTCATATGAATACTCCGGCAACAACAAGGACGGTTATATCATGTGGGTTGTTACTGAAGATAATTCTCATTTGCTGAAGACTGACGCAAGTTCTGTTTCCGATTCAAAATCAGACAGTTCCAAAACCGGCAATAAAACAGATAACAGCAAATCGGAATCTAATAATGAATCCTCTTTAAATAATGAGAGCAAAACTGTTTCTTCAGAAAATAAATCCTCAAAAACTGATTCTTCAAAAAAATCCGATTCATCAAAACCTGACAATTCAAAAACCGAAAATTCCGACAATGCTTCACGATAAAACTTACTCCGCTTAGTATTTCTTCATACAAGCGGAGTTTTTTAACAGATAATAAGTATTATGCATAATAATATATCAAACAGGGGAATTCCCCTATTGATTTAGGAGTGATTTATTATGTCAGAAACTTATTTCTTAGGATCGTCTACCGTACAAGGATTTCGCACAACCTTTGATAATGTTATTAAAGATGAAAGCATATTTACTTATATTTTAAAAGGCGGAGCAGGCACGGGGAAATCATCATTAATGAAAAAAGCTGCAAATGAATTTGAAAACTATGAACATGTTATCAGATATCACTGTTCGTCCGATCCCGATTCTCTTGACGCTGTTGTTCTTACCGAGTCGGGAGTTGCAATTGTTGACGGAACGGCTCCTCATGTCTTCGATCCGATAATTCCGGGAATAAATCAAAAAATAATAAATCTCGGAGATCACTGGGACAGCAAAAAGCTTATACAAAACAAAGATGAAATCGTTGATGCCATTATTGCAAACAAATCAGCTCTCGACAGAGCGAAGCGGTTTACTTCTGCACTGTCAAACATATTTTCAGACACATATCAAATAGGCTCTGACAGTATGCTGTATAAAAAAACCGAGTCGTTTATCGGACGGTTTAAGAAAAAAATTCTGCCGAAGAGAGGTAACGGAACCGGCAAAACAAAACTGCTTCAGCTTTCGGCGCTCACAAGATACGGATATATGACTTTTACTGAAACTTTAGAAGATTATTTTGATATATATTATTTAAAGGACGATTATTTTGCAGCTTCGGATTTTATACTAAAAGCTATCGCTTCAGAAGCGTCCTCAAGAAACATCGACGTTATCTGCTGTCCTTGTCAGCTGCTTAACTGTGAAAGCTATGAACATCTTCTTTTACCTGAAATAGGTATCGCAATAGTCGGTTCAAATCCAATGACAAATATAGCTCCCGACAACGGTAAAATAATAAATGCTGCAAGATTTTATGATAAAAAAGCTGTTGCACAGAAAAAAATCAGGCTGAAATTAAATAAAACGACCTGTGAAAACCTATGTAAAGAAACTGCCGTCACTCTTGACAATGCAAAAATAATACACGATGAAATTGAAAAATATTATATTGAGGCTATGGACTTTGATAAGATAAACGAAATTACCGAAACTATATTCAACGAAATAAAAGAACGAAAAAAATAAAGCGCAAAGGGGAAGCAGAAATGAAGAAGGTTATAGATCTAAGCGGAGAATGGGGATTATATCTTGATAAATATTGCAATGAAATTTTGCCTGTTCCCAATGATACTATAACACTTCCCAACACCACGTCTAACGCTCGGAAAGGAGAATATAATCCGAAACGAGAGACCGGTTTTCTGACTGATACCTATCTGTTTGAGGGGAACGCATGGTTTTCAAAGGTCATAAGCTTAGAGGGTCTGGAAAACTGCAAGGTTTTCCTTTTCCTTGAACGCACCCGAATAACCCACCTTTATATTGATGGAAATAAAATCGGACGCTGTGAAAGCCTTTGTGCTCCCCACATATATGATATCACTCCGTATGCTTCCAATGGCAGTCACAGGTTAGATATATGCGTATCAAACACCGGATATAAAACTGCCGGCGGTCATCTTACATCTCCCGATACCCAGACAAACTGGAACGGAATCACCGGCAAAATGGAAATCAGAGCATACTATGAAAATCATCTCAAGGATATTATGATATTTTCTGATATTCACAGCAAGTCATTAAGAATTACTGCCAATGCGGTTGGCAGTTTAAATGGACAAATTACGGTTTCGGCACAAAGCTATAATACAGAAATTAATCATTATGTTCAGCCGGAGGCTTTTGAATACAGTAACGGTTATATAGACTTGACATACAATATGGGTGAAAACGCTCTGCTCTGGAGCGAATACAGTCCAAACCTTTATAAGCTAACTCTCAGTATTGGCAAAGACAAAACAGAAGTCACAGTCGGACTAAGAAATTTTGAAACCAAAGGAGATAAGTTCTCCGTTAACGGTAAAAAAATATTTTTACGTGGGAAGCATGATGGTATGATTTTCCCAAAAACAGGATTTGCACCAACTGATATAAACTCATGGCTCAAGGTTATGAGCATTTCAAAAAAATACGGAATTAATCACTATCGTTTTCATACATGCTGTCCCCCTGAAGCAGCTTTTGAGGCAGCCGACCGATTAGGAATCTATCTGGAGCCTGAACTGCCATTCTGGGGAACAATTACAGATGAAAATGACGAAAATCATAATTCCGAAGAACAGAAATTTTTAATTAATGAAGGCTTTCAGATATTAAAAACCTACGGAAATCATCCTTCGTTCTGCATGATGTCGCTGGGTAATGAGCTTTGGGGTTCAAAAGAAAAGCTTAACGAAATTTTGGGTAAATTTAAGACCTATGACAACCGTCATCTTTATACTCAAGGCTCAAATAACTTTCAATGGTGTCCCTGTGTTTTAGAAAATGATGATTTTTTTGTGGGGGTAAGATTATCAGAAAACAGACTTTTAAGAGGTTCATATGCCATGTGCGACGCTCCGCAAGGTCATGTTCAAGTACAAAAACCATCATCAAACAATAATTATGACAAACTGGTGCAAAATAAATGCTGCGAAGCCTCTGCTGACGGTGAAATCAAAATACAGTTCGGTACGGGAGTTAAAACTGTTACAGCACAGGATAATGACATCAATTTCTACCCTGAAACACCCATTATTACGCATGAAATCGGGCAATACGAAACTTATCCTGATTTTAGGGAAATAAAAAAATACACCGGTTCGATTAAGGCAAAGAATTTTGAAATTTTTCGGGAACGTTTATCTGAAAAAGGTATGCTTTATCAGTCCGAGGATTTTTTCCACTGTTCCGGACAGCTTGCCGCACAATGTTATAAACAAGAGCTGGAAGCAGTTTTTAAGTCTAAAAACATTGCCGGCTTTCAGCTTTTGGATCTACAGGATTTCAGCGGACAAGGCACTGCACTTGTTGGAATTTTGGATGCGTTTATGGATAACAAGGGTATAATTTCGGATAAGACATGGCGTAGATTTTGCTCCGAGGCTGTTTTAACTGCAAGCTTTGACACATTTGTATATGAAGAAAACCAAAATTTCTGTGCAGATATTTGCCTTACATATTTCGGTGATGATACAGCGGAAAATAAAGATTTTTCATGGAGAATATCAGACGAACAAGACAAAACTATTTTCTGCGGACAAAAGAAAATACACATATTGAACAGCGAAAATTACATACAAATCTGCCAAATCAACATCCTGCTTCCCTCATGTACAAAGCCTCAGAAATTAACGCTAAAATTAAAATCAGAGGACCTTCACGCCGAAAATTCATATGAAATTTACGTTTACCCCAGGCTTGAGCTTCCTGATTTTAATGACTTTTACATATTCAATACACTTAATACCGAAGCAAAGGAAGCATTAAATCACGGCAAGCGCATACTAATTTTCCGCAATCCCCAACAGGTTAATAAATCAATACAAGGATGTTATTGCACAGATTTCTGGTGCTATCCGATGTTTAAAAGCATTTCTCAAAGTATGGGAAAGCCTGAACCTATCGGAACAATGGGACTGCTGATTCAAAATGAGCATCCTGCGTTTTCACAATTCCCTTGTGAAAAATTTTCTACACCGCAATGGTGGGAAATTGTAACTAATTCCTGTTCGGAAATTTTAGACGATGATTATGAGTATAAAAATATAATTATTCAGACAATAGACAATTTTGAACGCAATCATCGATTAGGTCTTTTATATGAATATCCATTGTCTTTCGGGCATGTTATCGTATGCAGCTGTGATTTAGAAAAGCTGAAACAAAGTATAGAAGGCAGACAATTTATTTTTTCTCTTATTCAATACGCTGACAGATATAAAGAGTCTGCCGATGAAAATAATTTCCTCAATAAATAACCCTCTTGAAAATAGAGATAAGTTAGAATAAAACTAAAAACCCCCGG
>JAHZHC010000022.1 GCA_019420505.1 Ruminococcus sp. | reverse complement strand
ACTGTTAATCATGATGTCACTGGTTCGAGCCCAGTTGGGGGAGCCACCAAATTCCTGTAAACACTACGTTTGCGGGAATTTTGCTTTTATGAAGAATTTTTGCAGGATAGTTTTATAGCTGCCGAACGGCAAAATCCCATTCTGGCAAACCTTGAATAACATAACAGAATATTTAATCAGAATCAATCAGACGGAAGTGAAAAATCCGTCTGATTTTTTCTCTTTAGGCTTATGCTCCCGCTTTTTTGCCCTTTAAAATTCCGATAGGATGAATTTCGTTATGCAATCGTGCATCAAAGCTTTTAAATCCGCTGTCGCCCATGACTATTGCCTGATTTATACAGGTGTAACCGTATTTTTGGCGCAATTTATCAATGGCATTATTCAGGCTTTCACGACGTTTTATCATTTTCGGAGAGGTATAGATGTCAAGCTGTATAGGTGAATTCTTTTCATAAAGATTAAATGTGCCTACAGATATTGATCGAATAGGAATCCCTTCATTCCAGTTATAAAGCTCTTTATAAAGTCCAAATGCTGTTTTAGCAATATTTCTTCCGTCGTCACTGGGTATATTAATGGTGCACTGTTTTGAATGAGTGCGGAATTTACTGTCCTTTATAGAAATGGTAACACCGCCGGCTTTAAGTCCGATTTTACGCAGTCTTGCTGCTACACTTTCGGCAAGGGCAAAGGTCAAAATCCGGACATCTTCGTCATTTTTTAGATCACGATAAGCAGTAGTTCCATTTGATACGGTTTTTACCGGAGCAGAGCTTTCAGTGAACAGGGGAATTTCACTGTTTTCCATTCCGTTGGCATAGCTATAGAGATTTTCTCCCCACTTTCCCAGCCAGCTTTGAAGTACTCCCAATGGAGTATTGGCAAGTTCTCCGATAGTGGAAATTCCGTGATTATACAGCTTTTTAGAAGTAGAACGTCCGACAAAAAGTAAATCAGAAACGGGAAGACACCAGATTTTTTCCTTGAAATTTTCACGGGTAATTACAGTTGTGGCGTCAGGTTTTTTCATATCTGAACCAAGCTTGGCAAAAATCTTATTAAAGCTTGCACCTACGGAAACGGTTATTCCCAATTCCTTTTTTACGGTTTCTCGTATTTCGTCGGCTACTTCCTTTATATCACGTCTTGTACAGGTTACGTCAAGCCAGCACTCGTCGATTCCAAAGCTTTCTATTCTGTCAGTATATCTTTCATAAATCAGATGGGCAGATTTTGAATAGGAGAGATAACGGTCATAATGAGGTTTCAATGTAATAAGTCCAGGACATTTTTGTTTTGCCTGCCATATTACTTCTCCGGTTTTAACGCCATAATCTTTTGCAATTTGATTTTTAGCTAATATGATGCCGTGACGTTCTTCAGTTTCTCCTGCCACAGCTACAGGTTTTCCTGCAAGTTCAGGGTGAAACAAACATTCAATTGAAGCATAGCAATTATTTATATCTACATGAAGAATTTTTTTATCCATGGTAATTTCCTTTTCATTTTTATCGAACATATATTCCTCATATATTATGATAACACAGAACATTAGTTTTGTCAAGAACAAATGTTTGGAAATTTTATATTTTTATAAAAAAACAGATATTGACCAATTTTCAGTCAATATCTGTTTGTATTTTAATAATTATTACTTTACATAGAAACAATAAAAATTGTCTTAATCGCCCATTACCTTAACCATTACAGCTTTCTGAGCATGAAGTCTGTTCTCAGCTTCCTCAAAAATTTCATTTGCGTGAGCTTCAAAGACTTTTTCAGTAATTTCTTCTTCTCGGTGAGCAGGGAGACAATGCTGAACCATTGCGTCTGATTTAGCAACAGCCATAATTTCATCGTTGATCTGATAGCCTTCAAATGCAATTTTACGCTTTTCGGTTTCTTCTTCCTCACCCATTGAAGTCCAAACGTCTGTGAAAAGCACATCTGCATTTTTAGCTGCTTCCAACGGAATGTCTGTCATTGAGAATTTGTCACCATACTGTGCAGCAAAATCAAGAACTTCCTGTGCAGGCTGATAATCCTCAGGGCAGGCAATGGATACTTCCATTCCCACTTTAAGTCCGCCCACGATAAGTGAGTTAGCCATATTGTTTCCGTCGCCGATATAGCACATTTTTAATCCATCAAAACGACCTTTAAACTCACGGATTGTCATAAGGTCGGCAAGCACCTGGCATGGATGACAAAAATCTGTAAGGCCGTTGATTATTGGAATAGAACCGTATTCTGCAAGGTCTTCAACCTCTTTTTGTTCAAATGTACGAATCATAATTCCATCGAGGTAACGTGAGAGCACACGTGCAGTATCCTTTACAGGTTCGCCTCGACCGATCTGGAGGTCACGGTTTGAGAGAAAGAGCGCCTGACCGCCCAGCTGATACATACCTGTTTCAAAAGAAACTCTTGTACGGGTTGAAGATTTCTGAAAGATCATTCCTAAAGTTTTTCCTTTTAGCTTTGGATGAGGAATTCCGTTTTTGACCTCGTATTTAAGCTGGTCGGCAAGATTAAGAATATCAATGATTTCTTCTTTGGACAAGTCAAGCATTTTAAGTAGATGTTTCATATTGTTTGGTCCTTTCTATAATTTATTTAAGTACTTTTTTTAATATTTCCAATCCCTGGTCAATTTCCTCATAGGTTATTGTAAGAGGCGGTAAAAATCTGAGTTTTGTTTTTGCTGTAAGTATTAGCAAGCCGTTATCCAGGCAAAGTTTGCATACATCTGCTGCATTTTTTGTTTTAAGTCTTACACCGATCATAAGTCCCAAACCGTCGATTCCTTCAACCTCGTTGATCTCTGCAAGCTTTTTCTTGAAATACTCACTTTTATTCATAACTTCACTAAGAAACTCAGGATTTGTTACTTTATTCAAAACTGCATTTCCTCCGGCGCATGATATGGGATTGCCGCCGAAAGTAGAACCGTGAGTACCTTTTGTAAGCACGTCACAGCATTTTTCATCTGCAAGGCAAACACCGATGGGAACTCCGCCGGCAAGCCCTTTAGCAAGGGTAGTTACATTTGGCTGTTTGCCGTAATGTTCGGAAGCGAGAAGCTTTCCTGTTCTTCCTATACCGGTTTGGACTTCATCGCCTATTGTGAGAATATCTCTTTTTTCACATTCTTCAAATATTGAATCTACAAAGCTTTGTTCCAATGGGATAACTCCGCCCTCGCCTTGCACAAATTCAAACATGACAGCACAGATTTTACCGTCATATTCATTAAGCTTATCCTTTAAGTCCTGAATATTATTAGCTTCTACGTTAACAAATCCCGGAGTGAACGGGAAGAAGTAGTTATGAAAAACATCCTGTCCTGTAGCGGAAAGGGTAGTCATTGTTCTTCCGTGAAAGCTGTTCACTAAAGTTATGATGATATTTCTTTTTGCTTCCTTGCCGTATTTATCGAAACTATATTTTCTTGCAAGCTTTATAGCGCATTCGTTTGCTTCAGCTCCTGAATTTCCGAAAAACATTTTACTGTAGCCGGTCGCTTCACAAAGCTTATTAGCAAAGTCTGCCTGAACTTTTGTATAATAGTAATTTGATGTATGTTGTATTTTTTTTGCCTGGGAACAAACAGCTTCAACCCAATCAGAATCACAGAAACCAAGACTGTTTGTGCCTATTCCCGAACCAAAGTCGATATATTCATCGCCGTTTTCGCTCACAGCAGTACGGTTTTCTCCGCTGTCAAGAACGAGATCATATCTTCCGTAGGTTCCCATGACATTTTTATTAAATCTGTCTATGGTATTCATATTAAACTGTCCTTTCTCTACATAAACTGTGTACCAACGCCTTCATTGGTAAGCAGTTCTATTAAAATGGAATGCGGTACCCTTCCGTCGATAATTGAAGTTTTTCTAACGCCTCGTCTTACGGCTTCTACGCAGCAGTCGATTTTAGGTATCATTCCGCCGCTTATAATGCCGGCTTTTTTGAGATAGGGAACATCGCTGACATTGACTGTAGGGATAAGTGTAGAATCATCATCTTTATCCTGAAGAAGACCTGCAATATCCGTCATTAGAATAAGGTTTTCTGCTCTGAGGCAAGAAGCGATTCTTGCAGCTGCGGTATCTGCATTAATATTGTAAGCCTGACCGTCTTCGGAAGTACCTACTGTAGAAATGATTGGTACATATCCATTATTCAGTGCGTCAAGTATAGGTTTTGTTGTTATCTTTTTTATTTCTCCTACATACCCCAAATCAACATCACCCTGAAGCTTTTCGGCTAAAATCATTTCGCCGTCACAGCCGCACAATCCCAGAGCTTTTCCGCCGTGAAGCTGTAGCGCCGAAACAAGTTCCTTATTTACTTTTCCCGTAAGTACCATTTTGACTATATCAATAGTATCTTTATCGGTATATCTCAGTCCGCCTATAAATCTGCTTTCAATTCCTACTCTTTTTAGCATGGCATTTATTTCAGGTCCTCCGCCATGGACAAGGACTACTTTTATGCCAACCTCGGTCAGAAGCACGATATCGCTCATTACGGCTTCTTTTAATGTATCGTTTGTCATAGCATTACCGCCGTATTTTACCACAATAATTTTATTATGATATTTTTGAATATAGGGCAGAGCGTCAATAAGTATCTGACTTCTTATATTATTGCTTATTTCCATTTTTCATCTTCCTTTTTTATAAAATATCAGGTATCGTATCTTATCAATTTCTCTATTTCCTTATTACGATAAACCAGATCTGTTCTTTCACAAAAACCGGATTTTTGCCAAAATTTGTTTCCGCCCTCGTTTCTATCAAAAACCACCAGCGCACATTTTTTTATTCCTTCAGACTTCAGTGCAGACATAGCACTTTCCACAAGACTTGTGCCTATGCCTTGGCGTCGGAGTTTTTCCGAAACGGCTGTATGGTAAATATAACCACGTCTGCCGTCGTGTCCTGCAATTATCACACCGATAATTTCTTCCTTTTCTTCAGCAACAAAACAGGTTTTGGGATTTCTTTCAAGAAATCTGTTAATGCCCTCATAGCTGTCGTCCAGATTATTGAGTCCCATACCCTTGGTATTTATCCAAAGCTTGTAGACCTTATCGTAATCCTTGGCAGTCATCACTCTTATCTTCATTTTATTCTCGCCTCACGATCAGCTACGGTAATCTCCGTTGATTTTAACATAGTCATAGGTCAGGTCACAACCCCATGCGGTGGCAGAATATTCGCCTTCTCCGATAGAAATGTTAATTTGAATTTCATCTTCAAGCAATACTTTTTTTGCTTCATCTTCGGAAAATTCAATGCCTGATCCATTTTCACAAACGTATATTTTACCTGCTTTTGATGAAAGTGAAACTGAAACCTTATTTATATCAAAATCAGCATCGGCATAGCCTACTGCACATAATATTCTGCCCCAGTTAGCGTCTGCACCGAACATAGCACATTTGAACAGGGGAGAGCATATAACGCTTTTGGCAACTATTATTGCAGTATCAAGGTCGTCAGCTCCGGAAACAGTGCATTCAAGCAATTTTGAAGCGCCTTCGCCGTCTTTAGCGAGCATTCTTGTCATATTCATCATTACAATATATAGAGCCTGTTTAAACGCTTCAAAATTAGTATCGGGTTCGGTAATTTCTTTATTTCCGGCCATTCCGTTTGCCATGAGCGCTACCATATCATTTGTGGACTGGTCGCCGTCTACGGACAGGCAGTTATATGTAATTTTCACAACTTCGCTCAAAGCTTTTTGGAGCATGTTTTTTGAAACGGCGCAATCTGTTGTAATAAAATTAAGCGTAGTTGCCATGTTTGGGTGGATCATGCCGCTTCCTTTAGCCATACCGCCTAAGTGACAGGTTCTTCCGTCAATTTCAAATTCAACGGCAACTTCTTTTTTTACTGTATCGGTAGTCATTATAGCGGTTGCTGCATCCTCATTTCCGCATACGCAAAGTCCTAAAACAAGCTTTGGCACAGCCTTTTCAATGGGTTCGATAGGCAAAACCTGTCCTATTACACCTGTTGAAGCGACAATAACTTCTTCAGGCTTTATATTAAGCGCATTGGCTGTAAGCTGACACATTTTTTCAGCTTTTTGCTCACCGTCAGCATTACATGTATTAGCGTTCTTTGAATTGACAATAACCGCTTGTGCTTTTCCGCCAGTAGCATTAAGGTTTTTCTTTGTAACTATAATTGGTGCGCCTTTAACTTTATTCTGAGTATAAACAGCGGCGGCATTACACATAACGTCTGAAACAACAAGAGCTATATCATTTTTCTTATTCAAGGGACTTTCATTTCCGTCAGGAGCATCGGATTTTTTTATTCCGCAATATACTCCGCTGGCTTTAAAACCCTTTGAGGCGCATACTCCGCCTTCTATATATTTATATCCTTCAAAATTCTTCATTCTTCTACCTCTTTTTAAACCAACAAATACTTGTGATTTGTATATTCGACAAATTTAATCAGATCGATATATTTGATATTAAGGCTTTTAGTATTATCATTCGGGTGAAACAGCAGCAGTTTACTTTGCAATTCACTGTCGATCAACAAAGTAACAACGTTTTCTTTATCATTAATTATACCTAACGGAGAAACACCGCCGCTTTTTAATTTGAGTAAATCCCAGAGATTTTCTTCATTGCCGAATGAAAGATGGCCTAAACTATTTTGTTTTCCCAAGGCTTTTAAATCAGCTCTTTTTTCATCGGGCAGAACATACATGAAATACTGTTTTTTGCTGTTTCTCAGGAAAAGGTTTTTACAGCCCTCGCCTTTAATGAGCGTTTTGACGAATTGCGCTTGTTCACAGGTGAAAACAGGTTCATGATTAATCATTGTATATTCAATTTCAAGTTTATCAAGTATATCTAAAATTTCCATTATTCATTCCCAAGCATTATATCCATATTCTGAACCGCTGCGCCGCTTGCACCCTTACCGAGATTATCAAAGCGTGAGCAAAGCAGAATCTGTTCATCATTTCCAAATACAAAAATCTGCATATCATTTGCACCTGAAAGGGTATTTGCGGCGAGAAAGCCATCAGGAAGAGTATCTTTTCCGCCAAGTTCCATTACTTTGACATATTTTTGACCGGCATAATGCTCAGACAGGATTTCGTGCAGGTCCTTTGGAGTATAAGCTTTAGTCAATGCTCTTGAAATAAGCGGTACAGAAACGACCATGCCGTTATAATAATCGTCTACAATCGGATTAAACATTGGTTTATATTTCAGTCCGCAAACATATTGCATTTCAGGAAGGTGCTTATGTGCTTGTGACAGTGCATACTGACGTGGAGAATACATTTCCTTTGTTTTGTTTTCTCCCTCAATAGCGGCAATCATTTTTTTGCCTGCGCCGCTGTAACCTGAAACAGCATGGCAGGTCAGGGGATAATCTTCAGGAAGGACACCTTTCTGAACAAGAGGATATATAAGTGATATAAAACCGCTCGCATAACAACCCGGATTGGCAACTCTTTTTGAATTTTTTATTTTCTCTTTATGCTGTGCAGAAAGTTCGGGAAAGCCATAATCCCATTTTGGATTAGTTCTGTGAGCAGTTGAAGCGTCAATAATTCTTGTATTGGGATTTTCACAAAGGCTTACTGATTCAACAGCGGCAGAATCGGGCAGACACAGAAAAGTAATGTCGGATTCATTAATAAGACGTTTTCTTTCTGACAGATCCTTTCTTTTATCCTCATCTATAGTAAGAATTTCAAGGTCACTTCTTTTTTCAAATCTATCAAAGATCTGAAGTCCTGTTGTACCCTCTTTTCCGTCGATAAATACTTTTGTTTTCATTTATAACATTCCTTTATTTTTTATCGTCAATTATGCTTTTATATTCTCTTTCAGCTTTTTCTTTGGCTTCTTTTTTCGCATTTAATTTATCTTCCAAGGTTACGATTTTATCTTCATCGCAAAACTGTCTTCCTATTGCGCTGCCAAAAAGCACTGCAATTATTGTCATTACCACGAAATTAGGCTCTACTGAGTCAAAGCCCAATAATAAATAAGCAATTAACGACATGGCGATTATAGGCAATATTAAATAATATTTATATCCGTAATTTTTTGAATATTTAAAGCACAGAAAAAAAGTACCCAGTGGATAAACAAATAAAAAGCCAATAATAAACGGCAGCAAAGCCACAGTTAATTCAGTTGTTGAGTAGAAAATCCCATAGCTTACTAAAGCCCAGAGTATAATTAATGTTACTGCTGAGTTAAGCGGCTTTCCGAAAAGAAAGTTTTTCATTTAAGCTTACTCCTTGTATACTCAATCTGAGCTTTTACTGATTCAGGAGCTGGACCTCCGTATGCTTTTCTTTGCATAACACAGGTTTCAAGGCTTATTGCGTCATAAATATCCTCATCAAATGTTTCGCACAGCGCTTTATACTCTTCCAACGGTAAAGTTTCAAGAGTAAGATTTTTTTCTATACAGGTATGCACCAATGTTCCGGTAATTTTGTAAGCATCTCTGAACGGAAGTCCTTTTTTTACGAGATAGTCAGCACAGTCGGTTGCATTTATAAATCCCTTTGCTGCTGCGTTTCGCATATTTTCAGGAATAACTTTCATTGTTTCTATCATTGGTATGAAGGTTGTCAGGCAAAGCTTAACAGTATCGACAGCGTCGAATATAGCTTCCTTATCCTCCTGCATATCCTTATTATAAGCTAATGAAAGTCCTTTCATCATTGTGAGCAATGTAGTAAGATCACCGTATACTCTGCCGGTTTTACCCCTTATAAGCTCGGTTATATCCGGATTCTTTTTCTGAGGCATAATAGATGAACCGGTTGCATAGGCATCGTCTAATTCTATAAATTTGAATTCCCACGAACACCAAAGGACTATTTCTTCGGAAAAACGTGACAGATGCATCATAAGAATAGAAATTGCCGATGCAAGTTCTATACAGAAATCTCTGTCAGAAACTCCGTCAAGAGAATTTTGTGTAATTTCATCAAATCCCAACAAATCGCATACACGCTGTCTGTTGATCGGATAGGTGGTTGAAGCCAGCGCACCGCTTCCCAGAGGCATAATATTGGTTCTTTTATATGTATCTTCGAGTCGGCCTAAATCTCTTAAAAGCATTTGAGCATAAGCCATTATGTGATGAGCAAAGGTAATAGGCTGTGCTCTTTGAAGATGGGTATAACCCGGCATGACTGTAGTAAGATTTTTTTCTGCAAGCTTTGCAAGAGTTTCAATAAGTTCTCTAACAAGATCTTCAATCTCTTTAATTTCGGTTTTTAGATTCATTCTTATATCAAGAGCAACCTGATCGTTTCTTGAACGTGCGGTATGAAGTCTTTTTCCTGTATCTCCGAGACGGGAAGTTAATTCAGCTTCTACAAACATATGGACATCTTCTGCGGTTGGGTCAAAATGAAGATCACCGTTGTCAATGTCGTCTAAAATTTCCTTAAGTCCCTTAACAATAGATTTGCTTTCTGCAAGATCAATAATTCCGCATTCACCGAGCATGGTTGCATGAGCTATTGAGCCTTCAATATCCTGTTTATACATTCTTGCATCAAAGGAAATGGACGAATTAAAATCGTTAACTCTTTCATCAATTTCCTTTGTAAATCTACCTGCCCACATTTTGCTTGCCATATATTTTGATTCCTTTCAATATTAATGTAAAAATGCAGGGGCAAAACAACCTGCGAAACAATCCTTACTTTTGGATTAGCGCAAAATTATCCTGCCCTGACAATTTTATTTCAATTTAGCTGAAGCTTAAGTTACTTGTTTTTTCTCTTTTCCTCAAGCTTAGCGTGTACCTTTATCGGCAGACCAAACAGATTGATGAATCCTGCGGAGTCAGCCTGATTATATACATTATCCTCGTCAAATGTTGCAACCTCTTCATCATAGAGTGTATATGGAGAAGTAACGCCCGCATTAATAATATTTCCTTTATAAAGCTTAAGTTTTACATCGCCTGTAACGGTTTTCTGTGTTTCGTTAACAAAAGCAGTCATGGCTTCACGCAGAGGTGTATACCACTGACCGTTATAAACGATATCAGCAAATTTAATTCCAAGATATTGTTTAACTCTTGCGGTTTCTTTATCAAGTGTGATAGTTTCAAGAACCTCATGTGCGTGATAGAGGATTGCTCCGCCCGGAGTTTCATAAACGCCTCTTGATTTCATACCTACAAGACGGTTTTCAACCAAGTCAGCAAGACCGATTCCGTTTTCACCGCCAAGCTTGTTAAGGGCAGAAACCATTTCTACGCCGTTAAGCTCTTTTCCGTCCAGCATTGTTGGAATACCCTTTTCAAAGTGAAGAGTAATATATGTAGGCTTATCGGGAGCATCGATTGGTGAAACGCCCATTTCAAGGAAGCCTTCTTTTTCATACTGCGGTTCATTTGCAGGATCTTCAAGGTCCAGACCTTCGTGAGAAAGGTGCCAGAGGTTCTTATCTTTAGAATAATTAGTTTCTCTGTTAATTTTAAGAGGAATATTATGTGCCTCAGCATATTCAATTTCCTGTTCTCTTGATTTAAGATCCCAGACTCTCCAAGGAGCGATAATTTCCATGTCAGGAGCAAAAGCTTTGATAGCAAGCTCAAATCTTACCTGGTCATTTCCTTTGCCTGTACAGCCGTGGCATATAGCGTCAGCGCCTTCGGCTTTAGCTATTTCAGCGATTCTTTTAGCGATAATAGGTCTTGCAAAAGAAGTACCGAGCATATATCTGTTTTCATAGATTGCACCGGCCTGAACTGTAGGATAAACATATTCCTGAATAAATTCTTCCTTTAAATCTTCAATATAAAGCTTTGAAGCACCTGTTTTAATAGCTTTTTCTTCAAGACCGTCAAGTTCGGTACCCTGTCCCACATCACCTGAAACGGCGATAACCTCACAGTTATTATAGTTTTCCTTCAGCCATGGGATAATAATTGAAGTGTCGAGTCCGCCTGAATATGCAAGAACTACTTTTTTAATTTCTTTTGCCATTTTAAATTCCTCCGATTTTAATTATATGATAACGAATATGTTTCACGTTACATTACTATTTAATTATACACTATTATTTTATATTGTCAAGTGTTTTTGCATAATAATTTTATTTTTATACATATTTTCAATGGTTTATTTGCATATACCAATAAAATATACAGTATTTTATACAAATAGCGTGCTTTTATGCATAAGAATAATTTTATATATTATTACATATACATTGAGAGTGATAATTAAAGTATTATTTGTTTTAGCTGTCAGATTAATTTCTGTTCATATAATTTAAGAAATAATCTAATACGTCTTGAAAACGCATAAATTTTGGGATATAATTATAAAAGATATTTCAGAAAGGCAGGTATGGATATGAGTATTACAAAAATGGAAGAGTTAGGCTTTAAAAGAATTGAGCCTGAAAATCTTGCTGAAAAGCAAATTAATCCTTTTAAAATGGTGGGCAAGGATTGGATGCTTGTTACAGCAGGAGATGAAAACGGATGGAATACAATGACTGCTTCATGGGGTTTCATGGGTGTAATGTGGGGAAAGAATACAGCTGTCACTGTTATCAGGCCGCAGAGATATACAAAAGAATTTATTGATAATTCGGAATATTTCACTCTTAGCTTTTTTGGCGAAGAGCATAGGGCGGCTTTGGCATACTGTGGTAAATACAGCGGAAGAGATGTTGACAAAGCGGAAGAAACCGGACTTACTCCGTTGTTTACAGAAGGCACAACGGCTTTTGAACAGGCTGAAACAATTATTGTTTGCAGAAAAATGTATGCTCAGAATATGGACGCAGAATGCTTTACAGACAAATCAGCTGATGCACAATGGTATCCGAATAAAGATTATCACACTGCATATGTTGGTGAGATAACTGCGGTTTATGTCAAATAATGATGTTGATGTCTTTGATGATATAATATTTAAAATTTAATATATAATCAGAAAGCTGTTGACGCTATCGAAAATTTTCCGATAAGCGCTAACAGCTTTTTCTGTTATATTTGATTTTTAATTCTGTTTAGTGCACCTTTTTCAAGCCGTGAAACCTGAGCCTGTGAAATTCCTATGCTGTTTGCAACTTCGACCTGAGTTTTTCCTTGAAAAAATCTCAGATATAATATGTTTTTTTCACGGGGCAGAAGTGAATTTATAGCTTCCTTAATTGAAAGCTCCTCAAGCCATTCTGATGCATCGCTGCTGTCGCTGACCTGATCGAGCACAAAAAGCGTATCTCCTGCGTCTGAAAATACGGGTTCATATAACGAAATCGGATCGCTGACAGATTCTAATGCGGTAACAACTTCGGAACGTTTAGCCCCAATCTCTTTTGCTATTTCATCAATAGTAGGCTCCTTCTGATGCTTGTTTGTCAGCTTTTCTTTTGCCTGCATTGCTTTATATGCCATATCACGGAGAGAACGGCTGACTCTTAGCGGTTGATAATCACGCATATATCTGCGAAGCTCACCGAGAATCATAGGAACACAATAGGTACTGAACTTCACTTGATAATTGATATCAAAATTATCAATAGCTTTAATAAGTCCAACTACTCCGACCTGAAATAAATCATCTGCGGACTCGCCTCTGCTTACAAACCGTTGAAGAACACTGAGTACAAGCCTTAGGTTTCCGTTTATAAGCTGTTCTCTTGCCTTTTTGTCACCATTTTTGGAACGTTTTAAAAGCTCCATTTTCTCTGATTCTTTCAAAACTATAAGATCATCGGTATTTACACCGCTGATTTCAACTTTATTATACTGCATATTAACTCCTAATACTTTGATAACATAATTATTACCAAAGGGAATGTCACGTATGCAGTATTTTTACATGAAAAATTTAGTAAACGGTTAAATTAAATTTTTTAAAGATTATTGGTTTGTATTAGTTATTTATATTTCAGCATATCTTTTCAAGGTTTTTTCTGATATGCTTGATTATTCGTTTTTCAAGTCTTGAAATATATGACTGTGATATTCCTACAACATCTGCAACTTGTTTTTGCGTCATTTCTTTTCCGTTCTGCAAACCAAATCGCATTTCCATGATTTGTTTTTCCCGTGAGTTTAGCTTGTCGATTTCTTTTCTTAATAAATCTTTTTCTACCTGATTTTCTATACCTTTATTTACCGTATCATCATCGGTGCCGAGAATATCCGATAACAGCAATTCATTTCCGTCCCAATCTATATTCAGCGGTTCATCAATGGAGATCTCATTTCTATATTGCGTCGATTTGCGGAGAAACATTAATATTTCATTTTCAATACATCTTGATGCATATGTGGCAAGCTTTATATTTTTATCAGGACAAAAGGTTTTTACGGCTTTTATCAATCCTATTGAACCGATAGAAATAAGGTCTTCGATTCCAACACCGGTGGATTCAAATTTTTTTGCTATGTAAACAACGAGTCTTAAATTATGAACTATAAGAAGCTCTCTGGCTTTTTTTTCATCTGTTTTTATAAGTTCAAATGCTTTTTGCTCATCTTCTTTAGAAAGAGGCGGAGGAAGTGAATCTGCTCCGTTTATGTAATCAACAGTATTAATTTCTTTCCAAAATCTTCTTGACAAAATAACGCTTAGCTTTAATTTCAGTTCGCTGAAAATGTTCATAACAATATTAGTTCCTTTCTGTTTATATATAATTATTGAAGAAGACATGGGTTAAAAATTGCCCGTGACTTATTTTTTTGATTATGAATAATTCCGATACAGCATTTCAGTGATTTTACATTGCCTTTGCTGTCGGTAATAGTTACCGTTCCTTTAGAAGTTACAGGCATTACTCCGTCGCTTGAAACAGTTGAATAGGGAGTAATATGAAAGCCTCCCAAGGGGTAAGAGCTTTCGTTATCAAGATTAAAATGCTCAAACAGTTCTCCTGAATAGAAAATTACAATCGGTAATCCTGTAAAAGCGTCACAAAGTTTATTTCCGCTGTCGGCAATTGCGGGAAGTTCAATTTCATAATTTCCAATTGAATATGCTGCCTTGTATTTTTCCGACGAACTGAATTTTTGACGCAAAAGCCATTCGTACACTGAAATAATTCCATAAATTATTATAGCTGCAATTACAAGATGAACAAGTGATATATCGAAATATACAGTATAGTTTTTTATATAAATGATTTTGCTATCGGTAATCTGCCATAATAAAAGTGAAATTCCCGCAAAAATAAGTTCAATAAAGAAATATAGAAATATGTATTTTGCTAAATCCTTTATTTTTTTTATATTAAAGGATATAAAAACGATCAATCCGATCAGTGTAAGTTTTACAGTGGTTACTGCACATGATTGAATAAAATTTTTTGCGTTCACGGCAACTATCAGTGAAGCAAATCCTCCTGTAAGACTGCTTATAACTATGCGGGACCGTTTAATCTTTGAATGGGTGATTCTGCTTATGCATTGAAGATAGATCATGGTCATTATGCAATTTGTAATAATAAGGACATCAAGATAGATTTTCATTTCTAACTGTCTCCCTTTTTAATCAGCTTGTATTAATTATAAAACGAAATCTGTGATGAATTTGTCGATTTGATAATACAGCTAAAATAAAAAATCTCCCATAAAAAATATGGGAGATTAATAAATTTTAGTCCTCAAAAAATACTGAAAATGCCTTATAAGCCATATAAATATCAATTTTTGACGTTACCTCAAAAGGTGCGTGCATTGAGAGCACCGGTACACCGACATCAATAACATCCATATTAAGATTAGCGATATATTGAGCAACGGTTCCGCCGCCGCCCATATCTACTTTTCCAAGTTCGCCTGTCTGCCAGATTATATTGTTTTTGTCAAACAATCTGCGGACTCTGCCTACAAATTCCGCAGATGCGTCTGAGGTGCCTGATTTTCCTCTTGAGCCTGTGAATTTTGTAGCTACTACGCCATAGTTTATTTTTGAAGCATTTCTTGACTCGGTTACATCAGGAAAGGTTGGATCAACAGCGGCGTTAACATCTGCTGACAGACACTGTGAAGCAGAAATAACGTTATATCCGTCCAGACCGTAAGTCTTTGCAAGATTTGAAATGAAGTAGGGAAGATAAGAACTGTTAAGTCCTGTATTTCCGTCGCTTCCTGTTTCTTCTTTATCAGTCAGAACAGTCATGCAGGTGTGTTTAGGATTTTTGCATTTTAAAATAGCTTCAAGTGCAGTATAAGCACAAACTCTGTCATCCTGTCCGTATGCTCCTACCATGCTTCTGTCAAATCCAACATCACAAGCTTTGAACTGCGGTACTGCTTCAAGTTCAGCAGAAATAAAATCATCCTCAACAATTCCGTATTTTTCATTGAGAATAGCCATTATATTAAGCTTCACTTTGTTAGAAACATTGTCATCTTTAAAAGGACGTGAACCGACAAGAATATTCAGTTCCTCTCCTTTGATAAGTTCGGCAGGCGTTCTTTTCATCTGTGCAGAAGCGAGATGAGGAAGCAGGTCTGTTACGCAGAACACAGGGTCATTCTTATCCTCGCCGATGTTTACAGTAACAGTTTCACCATCGGATTTTACTATAACTCCATGAAGTGAAAGAGGAATTGCCGTCCATTGATATTTCTTTATTCCGCCGTAATAATGTGTTTTGAACAAAGCTATTTCCTGATCCTCATATAAAGGATTTTGTTTCAGATCAAGTCTGGGCGAATCAATGTGTGCAGCAGCGAGATGTATACCGTCCGAAAGCGGTCTTTTACCCATTACAGTAAGAATTACAGCTTTTTTTCGGTTAACAAAATAAAATTTATCACCCTCGCCATATTTTTTATCTGATTCATACTTTTCAAATCCGCATTTTTCAGCCATAGCAACCGTTTCTGATACAGCTTCACGTTCTGTTTTGGCCTTATCAAGAAATTCTTTATAACCATCGGAAAATTTATCGGCTTTTTTAAGTTTATCATCACTTAAAATCAAACCGGCATTTTTATGATTGGAAATCAATTTTTCCTCCAGCTTTTCAGCCTGTGATTTTTCAGTTTTTTTGTCCATTATAAATTTCCTCCTCAGTTTTTTCTTTATATTTATTATAGGCAGTTGTCACCTTATATATGTAATTTGCTGTAACATCTGATGGTATATCTTCAAGACTGAATTGTTCAGGATTTACCGTTCCGTCGCTTATCCAGCCATCAACTGCACCCATTCCTCCGTGATAAGCTGCGGAAGCAAGCTCATAGGAATTATATTTATCATATAAATATTTGAGCATATATGTTCCGTATTCTATATTAAGCTCAGGATCATACATATCATCATATGTGTGTGTTCGTGTATCATCAAGTCGGAATTTGACCCAATCATATGCGTCTTCCATAAGCTGCATCAGTCCTCTTGCCCCAACATCTGAAGTTGCTTTGGGATCAAAATGGCTTTCTGTATTTATAACCGCATAAATAAATCTGGGATCAATATCAAATTCATTTGAATATTTAATTACATATTCCTCATATTTTGTGGGGTAAGTGAAAGCGTTCGGACTAAACTCCTTGGCTTTTTCCGAAATATAATCAAAATGATGAAAAATCAAAACTGCCGCCAGTATCAAAAATATTATAACAAAAGGAGCTTTTTTGATACGGGTTTTATTTTTCTTTCTCTTTTTAGTCATTAAATCTCCTCTTAATTATTTTAATTATTTCTTCACATTGCATTAAAGCTGCGTGTTTATCCTTATTATTTTCAATAATAAAGTCTGAGTGTTCAATAAAAAACTGTTCGCTGTTCTGAGACTCAAATCTTTTTTCGATAAGTTCCTGCGAAATATTATCTCTTAAAGCAATACGTTTTATTCTTGTTTCTTTGTCTGCAATACAGCTTACTATTACATTGCAGAGTTTATCAATACCTGCTTCAAAAAGAGTAGGTGCATCCAAAAGAATGTAGTTAATATTTTTATCATTAAGCTTATTAATCTCAGTAATTATAGCTTTTGTGATGTAGGGAAAAATGGTGTTATTGAGCAGATCAAGACTTCTTTTATCACTGAATACTATTTTAGCAAGCGCCTGTCTGTCAAGATTAAGATTTTCATCAAAACAATCGGGAAATAATTTTGACAGCTCTTTGTTACACTTACTGCCGCTTTTTGTTACATCTCTTGAAATTAAATCACAGTTGATAACGGCAAATCCATTTTCTTTAAAAGCATTGCTTACCATAGTTTTTCCCGCTCCGCTTTGACCGGTAAGTCCCGTAATTATGCACTTTTTCATAACCTGATCACCTGAAATCCTGCGGACCTTAAAATTCTGTTATAAACAGCAAGACCTACTCCTGATTTATCGGGACATCTTGCAAATACTTTTTTTGCTCCTTTTTTATCTAATTCTCTGAGAACATCAAAAAGCATATGAGCTTGTTCAATATCAGTATTTCCATATGATATAAACGGTATGTCAATGCCATTAAGATCATTATCCGAAAAAGTCATGCACCAGATTCCTTCATCGTTATGATCTCTGATGTATTTTCTGAATTTGTCAATATCACTGTCAATAAGTACTACATCGGCTTTAGGAGAGTAGTGCTTATATTTCATGCCCGGAGATGCAGCTACAGCATCTTTTTTTAGCATATGTAAAACGCCGTCATCAATTAAAACATTATCAGTGATATCTTTTAAATCTTCTGCGGAAACGAATCCCGGACGAAGAAGTCGTATGCCGTTATTTTCAAATGATATGACAGTGGATTCCACTCCTACAGCTGAAAATCCGCCGTCAATAATGCATGGAATCCTACCTTTCATATCACTATAAACATGTTCTGCGGTTGTCGGCGATGGACTTCCAGATAGGTTAGCCGAAGGCGCCGCCAGTGGAAAACCGCATTTTCTGATTAATTCCCTTGCGGTTTTGTGTGATGGCATCCTTATACCCACTGTATCAAGTCCTCCGCTTGTAATTCTGGGAATTTTATCGCTTTTAGGCAAGATCATAGTGAGAGGTCCCGGCCAGAATTTTTCAGCACATTTAACGGCAAGCTCAGGTATTTCAGTTACAAGCTCTTTTATCATCACCAAATCAGAAATATGCACTATAAGCGGATTATCAGACGGACGTCCTTTTGCTAAAAAGATTTTTTTAACCGCTTGTTCATTAAAAGCGTTTGCTGCAAGTCCATAAACAGTTTCGGTAGGTATACCTACAACTTCGTTGCTTTTCAGAAATTCCGCAGCTTTAGCTATGGATATTTCGCTGTTATCTAAAATTTCAGTATTATATTTCATTTTATGCTTCTTCCTGCTGAGAAAGCTTTGCGGCCTGATCTGCTGTTGCGAGAGCGTCTATAACTTCGTCAAGGTTTCCGTTTAGTATATATTCAAGACGATATATAGTAAGTCCGATTCTGTGGTCAGAAATACGTCCTTCCGGATAATTATAAGTACGAATACGTTCGGATCTGTCGCCGGTTCCTACCTGTGAACGTCTTTCGGAAGCAATCTTGTTGTCATGTTCAGCCTGTTTTATATCAAGAAGTCTTGATCTCAGGACTTTCAGCGCTTTATCCTTATTCTTGTGCTGTGAACGTTCGTCCTGACATTCTACAACCATACCTGTTGGGATGTGTGTGATTCTTATAGCAGATGAGGTTTTGTTAATATGCTGTCCGCCGGCGCCGGAAGAACGGAAGACGTCAATTTTAAGGTCTTTTTCTTCATTAAGGTCAAGTTCTACTTCATCAGCTTCAGGAAGAACGGCTACTGTAACTGTTGAAGTGTGAACACGGCCTTGGGATTCTGTTTCAGGAACACGCTGAACTCTGTGAACTCCGCTTTCGTATTTGAAACGTGAATAAGCGCCGCTTCCTTCTATTGAAAATGATATTTCTTTATAGCCGCCAAGCTCAGTTTCATTGGCATTGAGTATATCAATATTCCATCCCTTTGAAGCGGCATAGAGTGTATACATTCTGTAGAGGGAGTTTGCAAAAAGAGCTGCTTCCTCACCTCCGGCTCCGCCTCTTATTTCAACGATTACATTTTTTTCATCGTTAGGATCTTTAGGTAAAAGCAGAATCTTAAGTTCTTCTCCAAGGGATTCCATTGACTTTTTGCTTTCATCAAGCTGTTCCTGAACCATTTCCTTGAAATCCTTGTCAAGACCGCCGCCGTTAAGCAGTTCCAATGCCTCGTCATTAGCGTTTTTAGCTTGTTTATACTCTTTAAATTTTTCTGCAATAGGCTGAAGATTACTGTATTCCTTCATTAACGCAGTATATTGACCGTGATCATTTACCACATCAGGCTGCATAAGTCTTTCGTTTATCTCATTAAATTTATCTTCTAAAGCTTTAAGTTTTTCAAACATATGTTAATTCTCCTTGTTATAATAATTTTAAGCGAAAATCATCTGTGAAATACACAGCTAAGATTCAGCTTCCTTTATAACTGTTTTCACATTTTTTTCAGCTTTACTGCGGGGTATCATGAATTCACGTCCGCAGCCGCTGCATCTCAGTTTGAAATCCATTCCCGAACGAAGAACAAGCATTTTATTATCTCCGCATGGATGCTTTTTTTTCATTATGAGTACATCTCCCTTGGATATATCCAATTCAACCCATCCTTTCTTATGAATTAAACATATACATTATAGTATATCATAAAAAAAAATAAAAGGCAACATTTGCGTTATTGTTTTTATTTCTTTAATTGAGTATAAAAGTTGCTATTTTTATGAAAATGGTATATAATAAATATGTAAAAAGAGAGGAGCATTAAAATAATGAAATCAAGTGAGATCAGTCCTTATACTCGCAGAGCTTATTATTATGAAACAGATAAAATGGGAATTGTTCATCATTCCAACTATATTCGTTGGCTTGAAGAAGCGAGGATTCATATGCTTTCAGAAGCCGGATATCCTTTTGAAAAAATGGAGGAGGACGGTGTAATGATCCCGGTCCTTTCAGTACAATGTCAATATAAATTTCCGGTAAGATTTGATGACATATTCAAAATTTATTCCTCAGTAACATATTTTAATGGATGTAAAATGACTTTGGAATATAAAATTATCAATGTTACAGCCGGTGAAAAGCTGTCAGCAATTTGCAGAACCGAACATTGTCTTACTAATAAAAATATGAGACCTATCCGTACCCAAAAAGAATTTCCGGATATTTTCAGAGTGTTTAACGAAGCTTTAGAAGAAACTTGATATATTGATGTAATTTTTTATATTTAAAATTTATCGGAGGAAAAAATGATAAAACTTATTGCTTCAGATATCGACGGAACATTGCTTAATGATAAAAAGCAATTGCCTCCTGATTTTGAACAAACGCTTGATCTGATTGAAAGTAAAGAAGCGTCATTTGTTATTGCAAGCGGAAGAAGCTACAGCGCACTTTCAATTCAGTTTGCTGATTATGCTCATAAATTGTCTTTTATTTGTGATAATGGAGCTTATATCGTATATAACGGTGAACTTATAAGTATCTCAATTATACCTCACGAAACCGTCTGTGAAATAATAAAGTGCTGTAACGAAAATGGACTTACCGCATTGCTTTGCGGGAAAAAAGGTACTTATTACAGCAGTTCGGACAATATATACAGAACCGAAATAGGTACTTATTATAACAATGCTGTTTTTCTGAGTGACTTGACATCATGCAGTGATGATATTTTTAAAATTGCTGTTTTTGAGGAAAAGGGAATTGAAGACCACGGGAATGTGATTTTAAGAGGAAAATTCGGTGATAAGGTTAACGTGGCTCTTTCCGGCAGGTGCTGGACAGATCTGATGAATGCCGGTGTAAATAAAGGCGAGGGCTTAAAAGTAATACAAAAGAAAATGGGTATAACAAGAGAAGAATCGGCGGCATTCGGAGATTTTCTGAATGATATTGAAATGCTGGAAAGTGTCGAGCATAGTTATGCAATGGAAAATGCACATAAAAGATGTAAGGAAACTGCAAAATATATTATCGGATCAAATAATGATTTTTCTGTTACTAAAGAAATCAGACGGATTTTTAAATGACGGAAAAGTCTAATTCAAATAAAAACACTCTCGAATTTTATTTTTCGAGAGTGCTTTTTTATTAATCCTTTAGTGAATTGAGTAATCCGTTTTTGTTAATAATATTAATCAGAAACTCAGGAAATGCAGTACCCTGATATGTCTCATTTTTAGTTTTATTTGTTATGATGCCGCTGTCAAAATCAATTTCTACTTCATCTCCATCATTGATTTTTTCTGCGGCTTCAGGACATTCTATAATAGGAAGTCCTATGTTAATTGAATTTCTGTAAAAAATTCTTGCAAAGGTTTTTGCAATAACACATGAAATTCCGCTTGCTTTAATAGCAATAGGTGCGTGTTCACGGGAAGAACCGCATCCGAAGTTGCTTTCCGCAACCATAATGTCGCCCTGTTTTACTTTTTGGGTAAAATTGATATCTATATCTTCCATACAATGAGCCGCAAGCTCCTTGTGGTCGGTGGTATTAAGATATCTTGCAGGAATTATTACGTCAGTATCAACATTATCTCCGTATTTATGTACTCTGCCTGTAGCTTTCATTAAAATCTATCCTTTCATAGGTCAATGTTAAAATTAAACTTCAAAATCAACGCATTTTCTTGAACTTACGGATGCTCTTACAATCTCAGCAACCTTCAGATGTTCCGGATTTGTTTGATAAGCTTTAAGAGCCTGCTCATCGGAAAAAAGTGAATAAAGCATCAGATCGCCGTTTGATGAATCCAAAAAATCTGTATAAACCTTTATATCTTCTAAACCGTCTATTTTTCCTTTAAGGCTTTCAAGACCGTTTTTTATTTCTTTTCTGCGTTCAATTTTCTGCTTGTCAGTTAGTTCATCTTTAAAATTCCATATAATAATATGTTTTACCATATTACATTACCTCTGATGGCTGAGAAATTTTTCCTGTTATTGCCGAAGCGGCAGCAACATAAGGAGAAGCAAGATATACTTCTGATTCAGGATGTCCCATTCTTCCCACAAAATTTCTGTTAGTAGTAGCAACGGCTCTTTCACCTTTTGCAAGAATACCCATATGTCCTCCGAGGCATGGCCCGCAGGTAGGCGTTGAAACTGCACAGCCTGCATTGATAAAGATTTCAAGAAGTCCTTCTTTCATAGCCTGAAGATAAACCTTTTGAGTAGCAGGAATTACAATGCACCTTACATTGTCGGCAATCCTTTTTCCCTTGAGTATTTCTGCGGCACATCTCATATCCTCAATTCTGCCGTTTGTACATGACCCAATAACCACCTGATCAATTTTAACATCATCAATATTATCAAAAGTTTTTGCATTTTCAGGCAGATGAGGGAATGCAACGGTAGGCTTGATATCATCAAGACAGATATCATAAACAGCCTCGTATTCAGCGTCGGCATCAGCCTCATAGATTTTATATTCCTTATTAACCTTGTCCTTAATATAATCAAGTGTTATTTCATCAACAGCAAAAATACCGTTTTTAGCACCTGCTTCAATAGCCATATTAGCCATGCATAGCCTGTCTTCCATTGAAAGATTTTTCAGTCCTTCTCCTGAAAATTCCATAGATTTATAAAGAGCGCCGTCAACACCGATCATACCGATTATGTGAAGAATAACATCCTTAGCTGCTGAATATTCAGGAAGCTTGCCTGTAATGTTGAATTTTATTGCGGCAGGAACCTTAAACCAGGTTTTTCCCTTTGCCATTCCTGCACACATGTCTGTAGAACCGATTCCGGTTGAAAATGCACCGAGAGCGCCGTATGTACAGGTATGCGAATCAGCACCGATTACACAGTCACCCGGAGCAACAAGTCCTTTTTCAGGCAGTAATGCATGCTCAATTCCCATATCTCCCACATCATAATAATGTGTTATATCATATTCACCGCAGAAATCACGGCACTGTTTACATTGACCGGCGGCCTTGATATCTTTATTAGGTGTAAAGTGATCCATAACCATTGTGATTTTTTCTCTGTCAAAAATGCTGTCAAATCCGGCTTTGTTAAACTCGTTAATAGCAACCGGTGAGGTAACATCGTTTCCAAGCACTAAATCAAGATTTGCCATAATAAGCTGACCGGCTTTGACCTCGTCAAGTCCTGCATGAGCTGCAAGAATTTTTTGTGTCATTGTCATACCCATAATAACATTAACTCCTTATTTAAATAAAATAATTTATATATACATATATTATTATATCATATTTTCAGTTTACTGTAAACACTTAGCTTTAATATTTTTTATGAATTCAGTTTGATTATAAAAATTTATTTAGCAGAAATTACAATGAATTAAAGTAATAATCTCCTTGTATATAGTTGTTTTGAAATGCAAAAAATAAGATTGGGTAAAAGAAATTTTGCTTAATTTAAATTGAGAGGGTGAGATAAGTGAATAAAGGTTCAATTATGAAAGGCGTTTCAGTTGGACTTACAGCAGGTGCAGTAGTATATGCAATTTCCAGTGCCAGCAGAAGCGACAAGAGAAGACTTAAATCAAGAACAGGTAAGGCTATTCGTGCCATCGGTGATGTTATGGACGGCATATCCATGATGATGAATTAATTAAAAAGCATGCTGTTTCTGTATTTGCAGAAGTTTCAGCATGCTTTTATTTTTAACTATTCAATTGTTACTTTTTTCATAACCTGATCAGCCAAAGGTCTGTCCATATAATTTACTTCAGCTTCAGCAATTTCGTCAACTGCGTCCATTCCTTCTATAACTTTTCCGAAAGCTGCATATTGCCCGTCAAGGTGAGGAGCGTCTTTATGCATAATAAAGAACTGTGAACCGGCGGAATCATGCATCTGAGAACGAGCCATTGAAATTACGCCTCTTGTGTGTTTCAGGTTATTAGGAACACCGTTTGCGAGAAATTCACCCTTGATTCTTTCCTTAGGACCGCCCATTCCTGTACCTTCCGGACAGCCGCCCTGAATCATAAATCCTTTTATAACTCTGTGGAAAATAAGTCCGTCATAAAAACCTTCTTTGACAAGCTTTTCAAAATTTGCAACCGTGATCGGCGCATGCTCCGGATAAAGCTCAATTTTTATTTTCTTTCCGTTTTCCATTTCAATTACTACCATAAGAAAATCTCCTTATATCATTTCAATTAATCCCATAATTTAGCCGGATATACGCCGTCCGAAATAAGCTTGGCAATTGATTCACAAACTGTAGCTTTGTCTTCTGCATAAGTTACGCCGAACCATCTGTCACGGCTTTCCAGAAGAGTACATTCTGCCTCACCGTTTTTAATAAGCTTGTCAATAATAGTCGGAAGCAAAAATTCAGCCTTAAGATCCTTGCTGTTTTCCTGAAGAAAAGCATTGAATTCACTATCAAGAGTATCAAGAAATTCAGGAGGGCAGCCCCACATGTTCATAGAAACATGACTGTCTTCGCTGACTTCCTTTCTGCCGTCGCCGTCATCTGCCATTACTCTGCCGTCAGCCTCACGAATGATATTAAATGTTTCTTCAATATCGGTAACTTTATTATTTTCGTCTGCAACGCAGATGCCTCTTGTAACAGTACCGTTATCGCTCAAAGTATTTTTCAGGATAAATGCTGCCATTGAGAGATCAAGCTTGTCGCTTTTATGTTCAGAAGTAAGGTAATCATACAGAATTTTAAAGCCTTCAAAACCGTAATAATCATCGGCATTAATGATAACAAAAGGTTCATTGACTACGCCTTTGCAGCACAAAATAGCATGACCTGTTCCCCATGGCTTTGTTCTTTCGATGTTTTTGAACTGTTCAGGTACATCGTCAGTTTCCTGATAAACATAGCTGACATTCACATATTTTGAAATGCGGTTTCCGATCATTTCAGCAAAAGCTTCTTCAATATCTTTTCTTATGATAAAAACTACCTTGTTAAAACCGGCTTTTACCGCATCATATATAGAATAATCCATAATAATTTCATTATTGGGTCCAACCGGAGCAAGCTGTTTTATTCCACCGCCGAAACGTGAACCCATACCTGCTGCCATAATAACCAGAGTACAATCTTTCATAATAATATCTCCTTAATTATAATAGAATAAAATTGTGTTTAACATACTTTTATTATGGCATATATTTATTAAAAAGTCAACAATATTTTAACAGGCGACTTATCAAACTGATAAATCGCCTGCATAAATTATATTATCCTTCGTACGCTGTTTACTGTATAGTATTGCAAATTTGAAACATGCTGTACTTTTATGCCATCATATGAATTCATTGCATGAACAATTTTATTGTTTCCGATATACATAGCAACATGCCCTCCGCCGTTAAGAATAAGTATATCTCCGGCTTTCATGTTATTTCTGCTCACGGATTTTCCTGCCTTTGCCTGACCTCCCGAACTATGCGGCAGATTAACTCCGATCTGTTTGTATGAAAGCATAGTAAGACCTGAACAGTCAGTAGCTTTATAGCTTGAGCCGCCCCATACATATCTTCCGCCGTTCATACTTTCAGCATATGATGAAACAACTCTTCTTTTATATTCGTCCTCAGATATTCTGTTAACTTTACCGTCGCTGAATTTAACATATTTTCCTTTGAATTTACCCTCTAATATTTTTACGTATGTACCCTTATAGGTATCGGAGTTTTTACCTGCTATTGCAGCACCTTTATCCGTCGAAAAAGTACCTTTAATGTTTATGAGTGAAGAAGCTTTTGTGTTTTTTACCATTTTAGAATTTTTCAAAGTATAAATGGGTGCTCCGGATTTTATACAATAATAAGAGGCCTTGGCTGTTTTAGCTTTTACAGTGTTTGAGTAACCTGAATTATTTTTGTTATATACGGCATAGATCTTAATATTATAATTGGTATTTGCTTTGAGGTTAGTTTTGTCACTTTTATAAATACTAATAAAACCGGAATTATTTTTTATTGATGTGTATTTTACATTTTTCATCGTGATTTTATTATTAACATATACGTTAAATGTAGTGCTTGATTTATATTGTGAAAGATTTTTAACTGTCAGTTCGATTTTATCCGCAAAAGCATTTCTTATAGAAACCTGAGGCTTTTTTATTGAATTACTTGAAGCTTCGGCGCCTATTGAAAATGTATTTTGTTCATTAACAGTCTGTTCTGGGTGAAGATATCCTGCTGCATTAGTTAAAATTGAAGCACTTACTAAAATTGCTGCAATTACTTTTTTTAATAAAATAAAAATCATCCTTTCGGTATATTTTAATTATGAATTAAATTGTTTGCTGATTTATTGATTTATATTTTTCACTGTTACCATTTTATCATATTTTGCTGCTGTTTAATACACTTTTAAAAGAATTTTGTATCCTTGTTGTAACAGTTGTAATCAATTTGTAACTAATTTGTGCAAAAGCGACTATAAAAATGCGGGCATATATTTTTGTTTTATTAATTTGTTAAAACTAATAAACAAAATATTATTTTCGTATGTATTATTTATTACAAAATGAAAAGTGTATCTTTATACAAAAAACAGGGTAAAATATTTTTAAAATTTAGTGAAAAAAATATAAAAAACCTCTTGACAATTTTCTATAAAAGGTTTAAACTATAATTAGCACTCAAGAGAAACGAGTGCTAACACTCGAAATGTTCAAGTGCTAAACAGAGGCAGGTGAGTAAATGGATAGCCGAAAAATAAAAATACTTTTTGCCGTTGTCGATGAGTATATCGTGACAGGAGAGCCGGTCGGTTCAAAAACAGTTATGAAGCATGTGAAAGCGTCTTCTGCAACGATAAGAAATGAAATGGCAGAGCTGGAGAAACAGGGATATCTCGAACAGCCGCATACTTCGGCAGGGAGGATTCCGACTTATAATGGCTATCGTCTTTATGTTGATTCACTTATGGAACATAATCAACTGTCTGAAGAAGAGAAAAAGTATCTTGATTCCATGATACCTGAAACAGCAGTTACTGAAGATGAATTGGTTCAATCAGCTTCTATGGCATTAGCAGAGCTTACTCAGTGTGCAACTGTTGTAGCAAATTCTTCACCAAGGTTTTCACTTATTTCAAAAGTCGAAGTTATTCCTACGGGGAAACGTATGTATGTTATTTTAATGATAACATCAAATGGTACTATTAAGAATAAGGTTTGCAGGCTTGAGTTTGATTTAACCAATGAACAGCTTGAGTTTTTTGATAACTTTATGCAGACTAATCTACAGGGATTGGCTCTTGAAGACATTTCAGATGATCTGTTCGACAATATAAAAACGGCATTAGGAACATATATGATGTCGCTTTCGCCGTTGGTTTCGGAAATATTACAGCTTTCAAAGGAACTTGTTGCTCAGGATATAATGGTCAAGGGTGAGAAGAATCTTCTTACCTGTAAAGACTTCAATCAGAATGAGATAATTAGTTTCCTTGATAATAAAAGGGAGATAATGAAGTTTATCGATGACACCTTCAGCGGACTTCAGGTTATGTTTTCTCCCGAACAAGACAGCTTTGTCATTCACAATTCATCAATTATTACCGCACCTTTTTCTAAGGGAGGCAGAAATGTTGGTGCACTTGGTCTTATAGGTCCTATGAGGCTTGACTATGCAAAGTTTATTCCTTATTTGGAGTACTTTACCCAGCGTATTACCGACTTGCTGTCAGAAAGGGACATGGATGATGAAGATTAGGAAAGGCGGGAACAAACAAATGGATAACGAAAATCAGAAAGACGTATGTAATCAGTCTGAGGAGGCGGATAACGAAGAAATAAAAGAATCCAATTCCGAAGAAACAAAAGATGTACAGAAAGAAGAACAAAGTAAGGAAAAAACAGAAGAGGAAAAGTTAAACGAACAACTTAAAGAATCACAAGATAAATATCTGAGGCTTATGGCTGAATATGACAATTTCAGAAAACGTTCAGCTAAAGAACGTTTAGAAATTACCGCTTCGGCAACAGGAAATATAATCGGTGAAATTCTCCCTGTGTTTGATAATTTTGAAAGAGCATTGGAAACCGAAACCACAGATGAAGGCTATAAGGCAGGAGTTGAAATGATTTTCAACCAGTTCAAAGAAACGCTTAAAAAGCTTAATGTAGAAATTATTGATCCTACAGGCGAAACTTTTGATCCGAATATTGCAAATGCAGTTAATCAGATTGAAGATCCTGAACTCGGCGAGAATGTGGTTGCACAGACTTTCCAGAAGGGTTATAAAATCGGAGATAAGGTTATCAGATATGCTATGGTAGTCGTAGCAAACCCATAGCAATTTGCAATTAATTCAAAAAATACAAAGTATCAAAGATTCTAAGATAATTGAAAGGAAGAATGACTTATGAGCAAAATTATTGGTATTGATTTGGGAACAACAAATTCATGCGTAGCAGTTATGGAGGGCGGCGAAGCCGTAGTTATTCCTAACAGTGAAGGTGCAAGAACAACACCTTCAGTTGTAGGAGTTTCAAAGAACGGTGACAGACTTGTTGGTCAGGTTGCAAAAAGACAGGCTGTTACAAACTTTGATAACACAGTAATTTCAATCAAAAGACATATGGGTTCTGATTATAAAGCGAAAATGGGCGGAAAAGATTATACACCGCAGGAAATTTCAGCTATGATTCTTCAGAAGTTGAAATCTGACGCTGAAAGCTATCTCGGAGAAACTGTAACAGAAGCTGTAATTACAGTTCCGGCATATTTCACCGATGCACAAAGACAGGCAACTAAAGATGCCGGTCAGATCGCAGGTCTTAATGTTAAAAGAATTATAAATGAGCCGACAGCCGCTGCACTTTCTTATGGTATTGATAAGGAAGAAGATCAGAAGGTTATGGTTTATGACCTTGGCGGCGGTACATTTGACGTTTCAATTATTGAAATGGGCGACGGCGTAACTGAAGTTCTTGCTACAGCAGGTAACAACCGTCTCGGCGGAGATGATTTTGACCAGAGAATCATCAACTGGATGGTTGAGGAATTCAAAAAATCTGAGGGCGTAGATCTTTCAAATGATAAGATGGCTATGCAGAGACTTAAGGAAGTTGCTGAAAAGACAAAGATCGAGCTTTCATCAACTCCGTCTTCAACAATCAGCCTGCCGTTTATTACAGCAGATGCAACAGGACCTAAGCACCTTGAGCTTACACTTACTCAGGCAAAATTCAATGAGATGACTTCCGACCTTGTTGAAGCTACAATGGGACCTGTACGTCAGGCACTTTCTGACAGCGGTCTTTCAACAAGCGATTTGAACAAGGTTCTCATGGTGGGCGGTTCTTCAAGAATTCCTGCTGTTCAGGAAGCTGTAAAGAACTTTATCGGCAAAGATCCGTTTAAGGGAATTAACCCTGACGAATGCGTAGCATTGGGAGCTGCATATCAGGGCGGAGTTCTCGGAGGAGATGTTAAGGACGGTTTGCTTCTTCTTGACGTTACTCCGTTGTCACTCGGTCTTGAAACAATGGGCGGAGTTTGCACAAAGATAATTGAAAGAAATACTACAATTCCAACAAAAAAATCACAGATATTCTCAACAGCAGCAGATAATCAGTCAGCAGTAGATATTAATGTACTCCAGGGTGAGCGTGAGTTTGCAAAGGATAATAAGCAGCTTGGTATGTTCCGTCTTGATGGAATTGCTCCTGCTCCGAGAGGAATCCCTCAGATTGAAGTAACATTTGATATTGACGCAAACGGAATTGTTCATGTATCTGCTAAGGATCTGGGTACAGGCAAAGAGCAGAACATCACTATTACTTCTTCAACCAATATGTCTAAGGACGATATTGATAAAGCAGTTAAGGAAGCTGAAGCATTTGCAGCAGAAGACGCTAAGAAAAAAGAAGAAGTTGATACAAGAAATAACGCTGATCAGCTTGCTTTCCAGGCTGAAAAGGCTTTAGGCGAGTTTGGTGATAAGGTTTCTGCTGATGAAAAGAGCCAGTGTCAGACAAAGATCGACGCTCTTAAAGAAGCGCTTAAGGGAACAGATCTTGAAGATATCAAGGCTAAGCACAAAGATCTTGAGGAAACTTTCCAGAAGATTGCAACTAATGTATATCAGCAGGCAGCACAGGCTCAGCAGGCTGCCGGCGGTCAGGGCTTTGATCCTAACAACATGGGCGGAGGAGCTTCAGCAGGTCAGAACGCTAACGGCGGAGATGATGTAATTGACGCTGAGTTTACAGACGCTGAATAAAATTTGATATTGTCCCGGCCGCAGAGTTATTTTTAGCTCTGCGGTTAGGCTGTATAAGGGAGTAGTTTTATGGCAGACAAAAGAGATTATTACGAGGTGCTTGGTGTTTCAAAGAGTGCCTCTGATGATGAACTGAAAAAAGCTTATCGTAAAATGGCAAAGCAATATCATCCTGATCTGCACCCTGATGATAAAGAGTGTGAGGCAAAGTTCAAGGAAGTAAACGAAGCGTATGAGGTGCTTTCAGATCCTGATAAAAGATCTAAATATGATCAGTTTGGTCATGCGGGAGTTGATCCTAACTTTGGTGCAGGTCAAGGCGGAGGTTTCGGCGGCTTTGGCGGTATGGATGACATATTGAATTCTTTCTTCGGAGGTTTTGGCTTTGGAGGGGGACGTCAGTCTAATCCTAATGCTCCACGGCAGGGTGATGATATTGAAGCAAGAATCAACATTGATTTCATGGAAGCATGCAAAGGGATAAAGAAAACTGTTCGTCTTAACAGAATGGAACAGTGTTCAGATTGTCACGGAACAGGCGCTCAGGCCGGCACATCACCTAAAACTTGTCCTGATTGCGGAGGCAGCGGAACTGTACGCATTACTCAAAGGACACCTTTCGGAAACATTGCACAGACTGCAAGATGCAACAAATGCGGCGGAAAGGGAAAGATCATAGATTCACCTTGTAAATCCTGTTCAGGAAAAGGTATGGTGAAAAAAGCATCCACAAGGGAAATTGAGATTCCTGCCGGTATTGACGACGGTCAGACATTGAGAGTATCCGGAGGAGGACACTGCGGATTAAATGGCGGATCTAACGGTGATCTGCACATTCTCGTAAATGTCCGTCCTGATCCGATCTTTGAAAGAAAAGGTTTTGATATCTGGACTGATATTCCTATTACTTATGGACAGGCGGTTTTAGGCAGTGAGATAATTGTTCCGACTATTGACGGAAAAGTTAAATATAACATTCCTGAAGGCACTCAGGCAGGAACTGTATTCAGACTGCGTGAAAAGGGTGTTCAAAGACTTTATCAGAAGAGCAGAGGAGATCATTATGTCAGAGTTGGCATTGAAGTTCCGAAGAATCTGACAAAGGAACAAAAAGAAATCATCAGCAAATTCGATGAATCATTAGGAGAAAAGAATTATCAGAAAAGACAGACTTTTTTTGACAAGCTGAAAGAAAAATTCAAATAATCAAAAAATCCGATTTGGTTTTTCCAGGTCGGATTTTCTTTTAATATAAAAAATCTTTAAAATAAGCTGTAGTATAAAACACATTTTTCTCTGTATAATAATTTCAGAAAGGTTGTGATCAAATGAACAAAAACACTATTTCATTGCTTAAAGCCTGTAATCAGGGATGTAAATATGCTACAAACAGCATGGAGCAGCTTTACCCTCACATAAGAAACGATAAATTTAAGCAGGTAATTGATGAATACAACGGAAAGCATATTAAGCTTGGTGATCAGTGCCATGAGATGCTTAATAAATATGGTGCAGATGAAAAGGATCCGAAACCGCTGGCATCTGCTTTTTCAAAGATGAGTATTGACATGAAAATGTTTAATGATGACAGCACTCAAAAAATTGCTGAAATTATGTTTGACGGTTGTCATATGGGTATTAAATCAGTGGGTCAGTATATGAACAAGTATACTGATGCGGCACCTGAAAGCAGAAAGCTCGCTAAAGAAATTATAGATGTTGAACAAAATTATATGAAAGATCTGTTAGGATATATTTAAGAAAAAAAGTCATTGATTTTATTCAATGACTTTTTGATTTATTGAAACAATGAGTATTTCGCCTGGAAATGTAATTGACTTTATTACGGCAGTCTGTTAAAATAAAAAATGTATATAAAAATAGTTGCAGTAGGTTTTATTGACCCATAATAGTGTTAGCTGCTCAAAACCGGGAGGATTTATGATTTTCAATGAAATTTATCAGACAAGAATAGAGGATTATGATAAAAACGGATTTTTATCTTTGGAGGCAGTGCTCAGGATTTTTGAAAACATCGGCAGTCATCATTCTGACAGCGTCAGTAATTCAGTTATTGAGGGCAGCCTTGATGGAATTGCTTGGATTTTTGTTGAATGGACCATTGAAATTATTGATTTGCCAAAATACGGTGAACCTGTTAAGGTACAGACCTGGATTAACGGAAAAGCTCCGTCCGCTTCTGTTTTAAGAAATTTTATTTTGAGTGACAGTAAAGACAGCAATTTAGTTAAGGGTACGGCAAAGTTTGCTTTATTTGATTTGAATAAAAGAAAACCTGCACGGATTTCAACTGAGCTTTTTGAATTATATTCTCCTGAAAAAAGAAGTGTGTTTGAAAATAAATCTCAACGTCTTACCGAACCTGATGTATATGATTATGAGGTTAATCCGGCACAGCGCAGATCGGATATTGATTTCAACGGTCATGTTCATAATATAAAATACCTTACTTATGCATTGGAAGCGCTTCCTTATGATGTTTATCTTGATATGGAATTCAGTTCTTTAAGAATATTGTACAAAAATCCGTTGAGTTTAGCTGAAAGGATTACTGCAAAAGTTTCTGAAAACAGTGGAGATTATACTGTTGGAATTTATAGTGAAGAAAAACTTTGTTCAATTGTCGAATTTATTTGTCACAAATCAGCAACAGGATTGTCTAATTAAATAAGGAGGAAACTTTGTTTGAGCAGATGGTTTAATAAAACTAAAATTTTAAAAGGGAGGGTATATTGTTCATTAGAATGAACATGATCTGAAATGAAACAAATAACAAATCAAGAAATGTCAATTTTAATTGACAAAGCTTTATCAGGTGATAAAGAATCACTTGAATCAATTATACTCAGTGTACAGGATTTAATATTCAATCTTTCTTTAAGAATGCTGGGAACTTTTGCTGATGCAGAAGATGCTGCACAGGATATTATACTGAAAATTATCACTAATTTATCTTCTTTTAAAAAGCAAAGCTCGTTTACGACATGGGTGTTCAGTATTGCTTCTAATCATCTGAAGAATTATAAAAAGCATATGTTTGCTCATATGCCATTGAGTTTTGAATATTACGGGAATGACATTGAAAACGGAAATATACATGATATTCCTGACTTGACTCAGAATGTGGAAAAAGCAATTTTAGCAGATGAATTGAAAATGTCATGCACAAATGTTATGCTGCAATGTCTGGATGCAGAAAGCCGGTGTATTTTTATTTTGGGAACAATGTTTAAGCTTGACAGCCGTATTGCGGGAGAAGTATTGGGACTGACACCTGAAGCGTATCGGCAAAGACTTTCAAGAATCCGTAAAAAGATGGCATCATTTCTTGAAAAGTATTGCGGTGAATATGGATACGGAAAATGTAAATGCATAAACAGATTGAATTATGCAATTCAAAATCATAGACTTGATCCGGCACAGTTGGATTATACGACTGCTGATGTAATTTCTGATCAAACAATAATAGATGTAAAAGATACTATGGAGCAAATTGATGATTTATCACAAGAATTTTCTTTTTGTAAATCTTATAAATCCCCTGAAAGAACAAAAAAGTTTATTAAAGACTTTTTAAATTCCGCACAGTTTTCTATAATAAAAGACGCATGAGGAGGTTATATTTATGAATACTAAATTGATTTTGGATTATTTACATGAATTAAGTTTAAATAATAATCGTGACTGGTATCATGGTCATAAGGATGAATATAGAGAGGCAAATGCTGAATTTGAAGGATTAGTGCAAAATTTGATTTCGGAAATCGGGAAATTTGACAGCAGCGTTTTACATAATATTGCGAAAAATCTTACATTCAAGCTTGTCAGGGATACACGTTTCAGTCATGATAAATCGCCATATAATCCTGCGTTCAGGGCACACATTTCATCAATGGGTAAGCTGCCGATTCCTGTAGGTTATTACATTATGATAAAGCCTGATAATCAGTCGTTTTTAGGCGGCGGTTTATTTGCAGATATGTTTAAAAATGCAACCTCAATGGTAAGGGATTATATTTGTGAAAATCCCGACGAATGGGATGATATTATTAATGCACCGGATTTTAAAAAGTATTTTACGGTAAAAGGTACGTCATTAAAGAATGTTCCCAAGGGCTATGATAAAGAGCATTCTCAGGCTGAATTTCTGAAATTCAAAAGCTGGTATCTGGAATATCCGATAAAGGATGATGAATTATCAGATTCAGAAAAATTTATTGAACGATCGGTAAAGCTTTTTGAAATAATGAAACCATTTAATGATTATTTAAACAAGGCGCTTAAAGGATTTAAAATGCCCGAAAGATGAATTAATATATATAAAGCAAAACGGTATAGCTAAGCTATACCGTTTTGTAATTCATATGAAATTATAAATATTACTTTACAGGTATTTTTAATTTCCACCGCAACCGTGCTTGTCTTCGCCGCATGAGTGGCTTCCGCAGGTGTGTTCATGTTCATGATGGCTGCACTTAACAAATGGATTATAGTTTAAATCTCCTGCAAGAAGTGATTGTACAGCCTGATCGGCGTTTCCCGAAACTCCGCCGTAAAGCTGAATGCCAGCATTTTTTAAAGCTGTTTTAGCACCGTCGCCAATACCTCCGCATATAAGTACATTTACATTATTATCTGATAGAAAACTTGCAAGTGCACCATGACCGCTCCCCAAGGTGCCCAGAACCTGTTCATCTGTTATCTTATTATCTTCAATGTCATATATTTTAAATTGCGCTGTATGGCCGAAATGCTGAAAAATATTTCCGTTTTCATATGTTACTGCTATTCTCATCATAACTTCTCCTTAATTTTTTATATTATTATATATCTGATTATAAAAAATATCAATACTTTTGTAAAAAATCCGCCTGTTAAGGCGGATTAATATTTAATTATTTGCTGATTAAGTCAAGCGTATCTCTTGCAATAAGAAGCTCTTCATTTGTAGGAATTACCCAAACCTGTGTTTTTGAATCTTCTGTTGAGATTTTTGTAAGCTTTCCTCTTGCTTTATTAGCTTCATCATCAATTTTCAGACCGAATATATCTAAGTTTGAACAGGATCTTGCACGAATGTCAGGTGCATTTTCACCGATACCTCCTGTGAAAATAACAGCGTCAAGGCCATTCATTGCAGCGGCATATGAACCGATAAATTTCTTAATCTGATAGCAGAAGATTTCTCCTACGATTTTAGCTCTGTCATTTCCGGCCTCAGCAGCAGCAGTAACATCTCTGTTATCTGAACCGATTCCTGAAAGTCCGAGAAATCCTGATTCCTTGTTCATATATTCTGTCATCTCATCAGGAGTAAATCCTTTTTTCTTTTCAACATAATCAATAGCAGACGGGTCAACGGAACCACAGCGTGTACCCATTACCAGACCGTCAAGAGGAGTGAATCCCATTGAGGTGTCAACGGATTTTCCGCCGTTAATTGCAGTAATTGATGAACCGTTTCCAAGATGACATGAAACAATTTTCAAGTCCTTAACGTCTTTGCCCATTACTTTTGCAAGCTCAGCAGAAACATATCTGTGGCTTGTACCGTGAAAGCCGTATTTTCTGACATGAAGCTCTTCATAGCATTCATATGGAAGTCCATAAAGATATGCTTTTCTTGGCATTGTTGAATGAAAAGCTGTGTCAAACACAACAACCTGCGGAGTTCCTTCAGGCAAAACAGCCTTGCACGCACGAAGAGCCAGAGCGTGGGGGTGATTATGTACAGGTGCAAGCTCAGCAAGAGCATCTATTTTATCTATAACCTCGTCGGTAACGAAGCATGTTTCTTTAAATTCTTCAGCACCTTGAACAATTCGATGACCAACTGCAGAAACTTCAGCCATTGAGTCAATTACTTTACAATTACCTGTTGTAAGGACTTCCACAAGCTTTTCAAAGGCTTCAGTGTGAGTAGGAAAGCTGCATTCAGCTTCAAAGGCTTGTCCATCACCGGTTTTATGAGAAATGTGACCGTCAATTCCGATTCTGTCACAGTTTCCCTTTGCGATAACAGATTCGTCGTCCATGTTTAAAAGCTGATATTTAAGCGAAGATGAACCTGCGTTTACAACTAAAATTTTCATTAATAAAAGTCTCCTCTCGGTTATTTAATATCAAGGACAGAGTGTTGACTTTTAATCCTTGATATAATATACTTTTATTATATCAATTTTTCCTTTAGATTTCAAGGGGAAAGTATATAAATTTACATTTTGCACAATTATATAAGCGATCTTTTATATAGAATTAAGAATAGAACGGAGAAAGGGGAGTGTCAATGGTTACGGCAGGAATTGTTGCTGAATATAATCCGTTTCACAGCGGACATAAATATATGATTGAACAGGTTCGTAAAAAAGGTGCGACTCATGTTGTGGCGGTAATGAGCGGTGCAGTTGTACAGCGTGGAGATATTGCAGTTTTTGATAAGCATTTTCGTGCTGAAAAAGCTGTTAAAAACGGTGTTGATTTAGTTGTTGAGCTGCCTTTTCCTTATTCTTGTTCAAGCGGAGAAATTTTTGCACGTTCAGCTATAAGCATATTATCAGGTTTAGGAGATACTGTTGTAAATAAACTGGCTTTTGGATGTGAATGTGACGACATAAGTTTGCTGAAAAAAGCATCAGAAGCATCTGTGAACCTAAAGGACAGCAAGCTTGTCCGTGAAAAGCTTATACAAGGTCTAAGCTATCCCGATTCGGTATGTCAGTCGGCATGTGAAATTTATGGGGAAAGTGTGGGTGATATACTGAAAAGCCCTAATAATACACTTGCTGTTGAATATATAAAAGCGGCCGAAGAATTGTTACCGGAAGCAGGTTTTATTACTGTAAAAAGGCAACATGCCGAGCATGACAGCGATAAGGTCTTTGATGGGGTTGCTTCTGCCTCACATATAAGGTCTTTGCTTTCTGATAGGAAGAGAGCGGATGAGTTTTGTCCTTATTCGCTCGGGGGAGAACCGTTATTTTTTCTTGAAAAAATGGAGCGTGAAGTTTTGTTCCGTCTTGGTTGCGGAGAAAAGGCAGATTTTGAAAAGCTTCCGGATTGTTCGTCAGTATTGGCAGATAAGATCATTAAAGCTATGTCGGAATGTCCGAAAAATCTTTGTGAGTTTTTTATACTTTGTAAAAGTAAAGATGTAATTATGGCAAGGTTGCGCAGGGTTGTAATGCACTTCATTTTAGGCACGGAAAAGACTGACATTATTCCGCCGCCATATGTGAGGGTACTTGCATTTAATCAGAACGGAGCTGAAATTCTTAAAAAATGCGGAGGCAGACTTCCTGTGGCTACATCTTTAAAATCATTGGAAAATTCATCGGAAGAAGCAAAGAGAATTATACATCTTGAAAATAACGGAGTGCGTTTTCAGGCGGCGTGTACTGACGGAGAATATAAACCTAAGAATGAATACCGGAAATCGGTGAGATTAATGAAGTAGAAGGTATTTATGTGATATAAATTATAATCTGGGATTTCGGTTATTATAAATTTTTTCAAATATAAAGAACCTCGTGTGGTTTTATACCATACGAGGTTTTTGCATATTGCTTGTTTAGGCAGTTATTTATATGCATAAAGTGGTTTTCAAAAATATTTTTTCAACTAATTTTGAAATTAAATACATTTAATGGATAAAAAAGATATCATATAAAATGTATAGATAATATACGAAATTATTTGATAAAGAGGGCATGATTAGTTATGAAAAAATTAAAAAGATACAATGTGTACAGTCCGGGAGTACATGGAAGAAAGCTTATAGGATCATCAAATGATTTAATGGAAGCAATTATGCAGGGAGAAAAGAAAGGATGTCAGACCCTTGGCTGTCCCTGCGGAAAATATGAGATTTATGACAACAAGCTGAGAACCAGTAACATACAAAAAATAATAAAATATAAGATAATGCGTGAGAGTGATGATTAGGAAATGACTGTACATATCTTACAAATTCAGTTAGCAAAAACTGTGGAAGTATACAAAATATAATAGGCATGTACAAATAATTTGCACAAAACCAATAAAATAGTTATTTAATATAATAAAGGGAGAAATGAATTGGATCTTGGAGGTGATTCCAATGCAGAGGTAAGTTTTACAATCGGGCAAAAAAACAAATCAATATCAAAATTTTAAGAAGAGAGGAAAATTACAAATGAAAGT